>JBILPS010000131.1:0-4293 GCA_044373655.1 Rhodoferax sp. | reverse complement strand
TACGGAGACTCTTCGATTATGGAAAAACCCACGCATTGCCAAGTTTTAGGAATCACCAGCGGACAACCCGGCGTTGGCAAAACCACGGTGTCTGTCAACCTGGCAGTTGCCCTGCACGACATGGGTTACACGGTGATGATTCTGGATGCCAACTCCAGCAACAACAATGCCCAAATCGCGCTGGGCACCGTCTGCCCATTCCATTTGGGGCACTTTTTGAATGGCGATAAGTCTTTGCGCGAGATCATTTTGAAGCGCCGCTATGGCATCAACCTGATCGCCGGCGCATCCACCATTGAGGCTATGACCACGCTCAATCCGTCCAAGGCCTCACGGGTGCTCAAGCAGTTTGGCGACATGGAAAGCGAGCTTGATTTTCTGATCGTCGATATGCCGCCCGGCACCGAGAAGTCGGTGCTGTCCTTTATGGCCAGTACCAGCCGCCGCATTATTGTGGTGCGCAATGACCAGGCCGGCGTGACCGATGCCTACGCCATGATCAAGGTGCTGTGCAGCGATTTCAAGCTAGACGAGATCCACATCATCGTCAACGGCGTGAGCAGCGAGGCTGAAGGCAAAAAAATGTTTGATGTGCTGGACAAAATCAGCCAGCGCTTCTTGACCCGAGCGCTGCATTACCTGGGTAGCGTATCCCAGGATGAGTTGATTGTTGAAGCGGGCGTACGCAACTTTTCTGTTACCGAGTATGCGCCCACTAGCCGCGGCGCACGTGATTTCCGGCAAATTGCCACCAAGACCAGCCACTTGGCTTTGCAAAAATTTGTCGATGGCGGCATAGAGCATTTCATTCAGCGCTTGCTGCACTTGCACGACCTGACCCTAGAGGCCGCCTAGCGCGTCCTGTCCCGGTTGGCACGCTAAATCTTAGCTGCACCTTCGCTGTAACGGGGCGCAATGGCGTTTGGCGCCTTTGTGGACGCGAGGGCCCAGTGCATTACCGGGCACTTTAGGCTGCAACCGGCGTTTTCAAAAAATCACATAAGGCATCGAGCGCTTGGTCTGGCGCTTCCTGCAAAAGCGAGTGCCCGGCTTTGAGCGTGACCACTTTGCCGTGGCGGGCGTGCGCGATCAGTGATTTGGCGCCTTGCGGCGGCGTCATCTGGTCGCTGGCGCCCAGTAAAAACAGCGTAGGACATTGCACTTGTGCCATCGCCTCGTCACCGCGCGCATAGCTGTCGCAGGCTTTGAAGCTGCGGTAAAACACATTGGCCTGGCGGTTGCTGCCCAAGACGCGGTGCATAAGCGCTTTGTTGGTGCCGTGGAGCCAGGTACCCGGCCCCATCAGCGAGGGGGGTGGCGCCATCATCGAAAGCGAAAACGTATTCACCATGTCGATGCCTTTGGACTGCGCGTTTTGCGCTGCATCGAGCAGGGCGGGGGAGACGCGCATAGGGTAGGCGGTGCCCACCATGGCCAGGTGGCTGACGCGGTCCGGCTTTTGCGCGGCCACTTCCAGGGCGATCAAAGAGCCCAGGCTGTGGCCTACCAGGGCAGCTTGCTTAATGTCTAAGGCGTCCATCAGGCCAATGATGCTTTGCGCCGCTTCCTCTACCGATTCGGGCGCATTGCCGCCGCTCTTGCAGTGACCCGGCAGGTCGATAGCCAGCACGTTGTACTGGTGGTTGGCCAGGTAGCGACTTTGCAGGCCCCACACGCTGTGGTCGTGCAGTGCGCCGTGGATCAGGATAACGGTGGGCAATTCGGGTCTCAATGGCTTGCCAGCGGTGTAGGCATACAGCGGGGCGTTATTGACAGTAATCAGCACGGGACGGTCCTTGAAGATAAATGCGCGGTTGGGCCCATTGTGCCCAATTACCAAGTTATGGCCCAGGGCGTCACGGCACAATAGGTGCATGAACCTACCCCTGCAAGCCGAACCCGTCGATGTCGTGGTCATCGGTGCGGGTGTGGTTGGCCTGGCAGTGGCCCGTGCCCTGGCGCTGCAAGGGCGCGAGGTGTGGGTGCTGGAGGCGCAAGACAGCATCGGCAGCGGCGTCAGCGCGCGCAATAGCGAGGTCATTCACGCCGGGATTTACTACCCGCAAGCTTCACTCAAAGCCCGCCTGTGCGTGCAGGGCCGCCAGATGCTTTATGCCTATTGCCAAGCGCGCAAGGTAGCCCACCGGCGTTGCGGCAAGTTGCTGGTAGCCACCAGCCCAGATCAAATGGTGGACTTAATCCGGGTACAGGCGGGCGCGCGCGCCAATGGGGTGGATGACCTGCAATTGCTGAGTGCTGAACAGGCCCTTGCCTTGGAGCCCGCGCTGCATTGCCATGGCGCATTGCTGTCGCCCAGCACCGGCATTGTGGACAGCCACGGGCTGATGTTGGCCTTGCAAGGCGACCTGGAAAACGCAGGTTCGCAAGTTGTGCTGCATACCGCTGTGGACCGGGCAGTGCTTTCCCACGAGGGCAGGCACCAGGTGTGGACGCAGGACGGCACCTGCCTGGCCGCCCAGTGCGTGGTCAACGCTGCGGGTTTGACCGCTACGGCACTGGCGCGACGCTTTGAGGGTTTGGCGACGCACCATGTGCCGCGCGAATTTTTTGCCAAAGGAAGCTATTTTTCGCTTGCGGCAAAAGCGCCTTTCCAGAGGCTGGTGTACCCACTGCCCGAACCCGGCGGTTTGGGTGTGCACCTGACACTGGACTTGGCTGGTCAGGCCAAATTCGGCCCGGATGTGCAGTGGGTGCAGGATGCCAGCGACTACCAAGTGGACCCGGCGCGTGGCGCGGCGTTTTATGCCGAGGTACGCAAATACTGGCCGGCTTTGCCCGATGGCGCATTACAGCCAGCCTATGCTGGCATTCGCCCCAAGATCAGCGGTCCGGGCCAGGCGGCTGCGGACTTTTGTGTGCAAGGCCCGCAAACCCACGGCGTGCCGGGGTTAGTGAATTTATTTGGCATCGAGTCTCCCGGCCTGACCAGCGCGCTGGCCTTGGCCGAACTGGTGTCCGCACTGCTTCAGGACTAGGCAATGCCTGGCGCCTTAGGCCGCTTTTTCTGCCGCCTTCAAGGCTTTTTTCAGGTCATCGAGCAAGTCGTCTGGGTCTTCCAAGCCGATGGACAGGCGGATGGTCCCTGGCCCGATACCCGCGGCCTGCAGGGCGGCGTCGTCCATGCGAAAGTGCGTGGTACTGGCCGGGTGGATCACCAGGCTACGGCAGTCACCCACATTGGCCAGATGGCTAAAAATTTTTAGGGCTTCAATAAATTTCTGGCCTTGCAGGCGCGAGCCTTTGAGGTCAAAGCTAAATACCGATCCGGCGCCGCGCGGCAGCAGTTTTTTGGCCAAGGCATGGCTGACATGGCTCTCCAGCATCGGGTGGCCCACCCGTGCGACCATGGGGTGACTGGCTAGAAATTGCACCACTTTTTCGGTATTGCTGGCATGGCGCGCCATACGCAGCGGCAGCGTCTCCATGCCTTGCAAAATCAGCCAGGCGGTGTGCGGGCTCATGCAGGCGCCAAAGTCGCGCAAACCCTCGCGCCGGGCGCGCAGCAAAAATGCGCCCACCGTGCTTTCCTCGGTAAACACCATATTGTGAAAGCCGGCATAGACCGCACTGAGTTCGGAAAACTTGCCCGAAGCGTCCCAGTCAAAGTGGCCGCTGTCTACCACCACGCCGCCCACCACCGTGCCATGGCCGGACAAAAACTTGGTGGCCGAGTGGTAAACGATGTCGGCGCCATGGTCAAAGGGCTTGACCAGCCAGGGCGAGGTGAGGGTAGAGTCCACCAGCAAAGGCACGTGGTTGTCGTGGGCGATGGTGCTAACGGCTTCGATGTCCAGCACGTCCATGCCCGGATTGCCCACGGTTTCGCCAAAGAAAAGCTTGGTGTTGGGGCGCACCGCGGCGCGCCAGGCATCCATGTCATTGGGGTTCACAAAAGTGGTTTCTATGCCAAAGCGACGCAAGGTGTAGTGCAGCAAATTGTGCGAGCCGCCATACAGCGCGGTCGAGGCAACGATGTGCGAGCCTGCGCCCATCAGCGTACAAATCGCTAAGTGCAGTGCCGCCTGCCCGCTGGCGGTGGCAATTGCGCCTATGCCGCCTTCCAGGGCGGAGATGCGCTGTTCGAACACCGCGTTGGTGGGGTTGCTGATGCGGCTATAGACATGGCCGGCGCGTTCCAGATTGAAAAGGGCGGCGGCCTGGTCACTGGACTCAAACACAAAGGAGGTGGTCAGATGGATGGGCACCGCGCGCGAACCGGTGGCATCGGGTACAGCGCCGGCATGCAAGGCCAAAGTGTCAAAGCCGGGGTCG
>JBILPS010000069.1:0-14757 GCA_044373655.1 Rhodoferax sp. | reverse complement strand
CGTTTGGCCAACATAACATCCAGGTTCACCACAATTGGCATCAGACAAAGCTCCGGTTTTCCTCGGCCAGTTCCATCGTCCAGGTGAATACGTAGGCAAACATCAGTAGGGCCAAGCAAAATAAGACAGCCAACAGGTGGACGTTGTGAAAACTCCATTTCCAGACCTGCTCCGTGGCGGGCAGATGCAGGGTCAGCAAAAAGGTTTGCAATGGGCGAGTTAGCTCAGCGAGTGCCTCGCAGGCAATGGCAAACCAAGCGCATCGCGACAGGTGGCGTGCTGCTTCGGGCAGGCGATTGGGTAGGGTTAGGCAGCGCAAAAAATTCCAGCAATACGCTACTGCCATGAAAAGCAAAAACCAAACCAGCAGGTCCGTCGCCAGTGCGCCGTAGCGCTGCGAAGCAGCCATGGCCGAAAGGTCGCGTTCTAAGTAGCGGGAATAGATGCGCTGTACTCGTTCAGCGTCCAGCCACGCGGTCAGAATGCTCCACAAAACCCAGCCAGCGTATCCGGCGCTGACTGCACGCAGCAGGTGGCTAAGGAGCCGCAGTTTGCGCAATGCGGGGGAGCGAAATGGGTCTGACGGGCCAGCCGCAGCGTAGTCAAAATAACGCATAACAATTTGGTAAAAAATTGCAATACGTTAATTATGTATTGTTTTGCGATAAAAATTTGCTTTTTTGAAATATTTTTTCAGCAGGCCGGTTTGAACTCGTTAACCCGGTCGGTAATCAGCCCGTCAGTACCTAAGTCCAACAGCCGCTGGGCCTCTTGGTCGTCATTGACGGTATAGCTCAGCAAGCGAAAACCTGCTGCTTTGGCCAGGGCGACGGACTCTGCGCTCCAAAGTGCATGGTTGCAGACAATGGCTTGGCATTGGAGCCGGGTGGCGTGACCCAGCCACTGCGCCCAGCTATGGCCTTCCAGCGCATGGATAAGTAGGCCGCGTGCTAGCTCGGGGTGTGTGGCCAAAGCGCCTTCGAGCGCGGGGATGTCAAACGATGTCAGCAGGGGCTGCACCGCCACACCCTGCCACAGCCGCGCTACATGCTGTGCCACCACCTCACCCGTATGGCGTTCGGTGCCCACAGTGGGTTTGATCTCGATATTGAGCAAATAATCGTTAGCAATGCAAAAACCTGCTATCGCCTCTAGCGTGGGTAGCGGCTCGCCTGCGTAGGCGGCGCTATGCCAGCCCCCGGCGTCAAGTTGCGACAGGGTGTGCCAGCTTTGGTGACCGGCCACGGGGTCGGCGCCAGCGGGCAGGGCGCTGCCGCTGGCGGTGCGGGTCAGTGTGTCGTCGTGCAACAAAAATGGCACACCGTCGCTGCTGAGTTTGACGTCGCACTCAAACATGCGGTAGCCCCAACTGGCCCCCAGGCGAAAGGCGGCCAGGGTGTTTTCTGGCGCCAGGGTGCCCGCCCCCCGGTGGGCAATCCAGCGCGGGTAGGGCCAATCGGCTAATGCAGTTTTTTTGCGCATAAGCGGCACTGTAACTGGCGCGGCGCAGGGCGATTGCGCGCCAGCCGCCGCATCAATGCTGCACTGCGGTAATATGGAAAACCACAATCGGCCCGCGCCCTTCCCAAGGCGTATGACACCCCATCTGCCCCGTCCTGATGAACGCCCCCACCTCCTTGTCGCACCTGTTGCCCGCAGCGGCCCCGACCCACACCGAGCGCATCCGCGAGATTCCCTACAACTACACCTCGTTTTCAGACCGGGAAATTGTCATTCGCCTGCTCGGGGCTGCTGCCTGGGACACTTTGCTGCTGCTGCGCGAGGAGCGCAACACTGGACGCTCGGCGCGCATGTTGTACGAGGTGCTGGGCGATATCTGGGTGGTTCAGCGCAATCCCTATTTGCAAGACGACTTGCTGGACAACCCCAAGCGCCGCCGCATGCTGGTCGATGCGCTGCGCCACCGCTTGGGTGAGATTCACAAGCGCCGCACGCCGCAAGGCGCGGGCGGGCACGACACCTTGGTAGGCACCTTGCTGGATGCGGCCCAGGTGGCGGTCGATGCTTTTGATGCTGCATTTGTGGAAGTAGCCGCCTTGCGCCGCAAAACGCAGCGGGTGTTGGGGCGGCTGACGGCGCGCGATAACATCAAGTTTGATGGCCTGAGCCGGGTGTCGCATGTCACCGACGCTACCGACTGGCGTGTCGAATACCCCTTTGTGGTGCTCACGCCCGAAAGCGAAGAGGAAATGGCGCGGCTGGTCAAAGGCTGTATCGATCTGGAGTTGACCATCATTCCACGCGGCGGCGGCACCGGCTACACCGGCGGCGCGGTGCCGCTGACCTGGAAGAGCGTGGTCATCAACACCGAAAAGCTCGAAACCTTGGGTCCGGTGCAGATGCGGACCTTGCCCGGTATGGACCGCGAAGTGGCCACTATCTGGACAGAGGCGGGCGTGGTGACGCAGCGCGTGGCCGATGCGGCTGAGCGCGCCGGCTTTGTGTTTGCGGTGGACCCGACCTCGGCCGAGGCCTCGTGCATAGGCGGCAATATCGCCATGAATGCGGGGGGTAAAAAAGCCGTGCTTTGGGGTACGGCTTTGGACAACCTGGCCAGCTGGCGCATGGTGACGCCGGATGCGCAGTGGTTGGAGGTCACCCGTATCGGCCACAACATGGGCAAGATCCATGATGCCGAAAACGCAGTGTTTGAACTGCAATATTTCAAGGCCGACGGCAAAACCCCTGTACGGAGTGAAACCCTGACGATTCCCGGCCCGGCTTTTCGCAAAGCCGGTCTAGGCAAAGATGTGACGGATAAATTTTTGAGCGGCCTGCCCGGCATCCAGAAAGAAGGCTGCGACGGCCTGATCACCAGCGCCGCTTGGGTGCTGCACCGCATGCCTGCGCATACGCGTACGGTGTGCCTGGAGTTTTTTGGCAATGCGCGCGACGCGGTGCCCAGCATCGTGGACATCAAAGACTTTATGTTCGCCGAGCAAAAGCGCAGCGGCGTGCTGCTGGCCGGTCTGGAGCATTTGGACGACCGTTACCTCAAGGCCGTGGGCTATGCCACCAAGAGCAAGCGCGCCGCCGAGTTAGGCGGCAGTTCAGGCCTACCCAAGATGGTGCTGGTGGGCGATATTGCAGGCGACGACCCGGATGCGGTGGCGCGCGCCACCTCCGAAGTAGTACGCCTGGCCAATGCGCGCAGCGGCGAGGGCTTTGTGGCGATCAGCCCCGAGGCGCGGCGCAAGTTCTGGCTGGACCGCAAACGCACCGCCGCGATCAGCCGCCATACCAATGCCTTCAAAATCAATGAAGACGTAGTGATCCCCCTGGAGCGCATGGGCGAGTACACCGACGGCATCGAGCGTATCAATATCGAACTGTCTTTGCGCAACAAGCTGGCTTTGTGCGATGCGCTGTCTGAATTTTTTGCGCGTAGCGATTTGCCTTTGGGCAAGAGCGACGACGCCAATGGCATTTCATCGGCCGAACTGCTAGAAGACCGGGTCGCGCAAGCGCAAGACTTGATTGTTGGCGTACGTGCGCAATGGCAGGGCTGGCTGAATGATGCGGACAGGTTGTTTCCGCAATTGCAGGACCACCGTTTGCGCGCCAGTTGGAAAACGCAGTTGCAGGCTCCGCTGCACAGCATTTTTACGGGTTCGGCTTTTGCTGCCATCCTCAAGGAGTGCGTAGCCATGCACAAACGCGTGCTCAAAGGCCGCGTCTGGGTGGCGCTGCATATGCATGCGGGCGATGGCAATGTGCACACCAATATCCCGGTCAACAGCGACGACTACGCCATGCTGCAAGCAGCGCACCAGGCCGTCAAGCGCATCATGGCGCTGGCGCGCTCTTTGGATGGCGTGATTTCGGGCGAACACGGCATTGGCATCACCAAGCTGGAGTTTTTGACCGACGCCGAGTTACAACCTTTTGCGGACTACAAAGCGCGCATCGACCCCGAAGGACGCTTCAACAAAGGCAAGCTGCTGCGCCAGGGCTTGCCCGGTGTTGCCAACCACGGCGCTGACCTGCGCCATGCCTACACGCCCTCGTTTGGACTGATGGGCCATGAATCGCTCATCATGCAGCAAAGCGATATCGGCGCGATTGCCGATTCGATCAAAGACTGCTTGCGCTGCGGTAAATGCAAACCGGTGTGCGCCACCCATGTGCCGCGTGCCAATTTGCTCTACAGCCCGCGCAACAAAATTTTGGCTACCTCGCTGTTGGTAGAGGCGTTTTTGTACGAAGAGCAAACCCGCCGGGGCGTGTCGATCAAGCACTGGCAGGAATTTGAAGACGTGGCCGATCACTGCACGATATGCCACCAGTGCGAGAGCCCATGTCCCGTCAAAATAGATTTTGGTGATGTGACTATGCATATGCGCAGTCTATTGCGCAAGATGGGGAAAAAGAGTTTCAGGCCGGGCAATGCCTTGGCCATGGCGTTTCTGAATGCCACCAACCCGCAAACCATCAAGTTCATGCGCAGCATGATGGTGGACGTGGGCTTTAAGGCGCAGCGCCTGGCCAATGATGTGCTGCGCGTGCTGGCAAACCGGCAAACCGCGAAACCTCCCTCGACGGTAGGCGCAGCGCCCATCAAAGAGCAGGTCATCCACTTCATCAACAAAAAAATGCCCGGTGGCCTGCCTAAACGCACCGCCCGCGCACTATTGGACATTGAAGACGCGGACTATGTGCCCATCATCCGCGACCCACAGGCCACTACGGCGGAGACCGAGGCGGTGTTTTACTTCCCCGGCTGTGGCTCGGAGCGCTTATTCAGCCAGGTGGGCTTGGCTACGCAAGCCATGCTCTGGCATGCGGGCGTGCAAACCGTGCTGCCGCCGGGTTATTTGTGCTGCGGCTACCCGCAGCGCGGCAGCGGGCAGGCCGACAAGGCGGAAAAAATCGTTACCGATAACCGCGTGCTGTTTCACCGCGTGGCCAACACCCTGAACTACCTGGACATCAAAACCGTGGTGGTCAGTTGCGGCACTTGCTACGACCAGTTGCAAGGCTATCAGTTCGACAAAATATTCCCGGGCTGCCGCATCATCGACATCCATGAATATTTATTGGAAAAGGGCATTACCCTGGGCACTGCACTTACGGCGCAGGGTTCGGCCAGCAGCGCGGGCGCAGGCTATCTCTACCACGACCCCTGTCACAGCCCGATGAAGCTGCAAGATCCGATGAAAACCGTCAAGGCCTTGGTGGGTGATACCGTGCTCAAAAGTGAGCGTTGTTGTGGCGAGTCCGGCACCCTGGGTGTGACCCGACCCGATATATCCACGCAAATTCGCTTTCGCAAAGAAGAAGAGCTGCGCCAAGGCGCGGACGATCTGGCAGCGCTTCAAGCGGACCAGGGACTGTCCGCAACCGGGCCGACCAAAATCCTGACCAGCTGCCCCAGTTGCCTGCAAGGCCTGAGCCGCTACGGCAATGACCTGAACAACGGATTGCTGGAGGCCGATTACATCGTGGTCGAGATGGCCCGCCTGATCCTGGGCGAGCAATGGCTGCCTGCCTATGTGCAAAAGGCCAATGCCGGGGGCATTGAGCGGGTACTGGTGTAGGCGGTTACAGTTGCGTTCTAGCCAAGGCCTGCCCTTGGCTCGCTGAGATAACACTTGATTTGAAAGCTATGGCCGGCCTGAGCAAACATTCCCCTACCCCGCAAGACCTGACGGTGCATAGCCAGTCACGCGTTTTGCAAATCAGTTTTTCAGATGGTGCCGACTTTCGCATTCCTTTTGAGTTGATGCGGATTTATTCCCCATCAGCCGAAGTGCAAGGCCACGGGCCCGGGCAAGAGGTGCTGCAAACCGGCAAACGGCTGGTGGACCTGGACGCCTTAGACCCGGTGGGTAACTATGCAGTGCAACCGCGCTTTTCCGATGGCCACGACACCGGTATTTTTTCCTGGGACTATTTGTATTTCCTGGGCGCAGAGCAGGAACGCTTGTGGGGCGATTATGAAAAACGCTTGCAAGAGGCCGGGCGCGAACGTGACGGGCCGATGCCGCTGGCTGCTGCCCATGGCTGCGCCAGCCATTGAATAGGAAAATCACGATGAGCACCACGCATTTTGGATTTCAGTCGGTAGACGAGGCGGAAAAAGCGCGCCGGGTGCGTGGCGTTTTTGATTCGGTGGCATCCAAATACGATGTCATGAATGACCTGATGTCCGGTGGCCTGCACCGCGCCTGGAAGGCCTACACCGTGCTGGTGGCCAACTTGCAGGAAGGCGACAAAGCCTTGGACATTGCCGGCGGCACGGGTGACCTGGCGCTGGCCTTTGCCGGCAAAGTGGGCAAAAGCGGGCAGGTGGTGCATACCGACATCAACCACGCCATGCTTAGCACCGGGCGCAACCGCCTGCTCGACGCCGGTGTGCTGTTGCCCACGGTGGTCTGCGACGCTGAGCGCCTGCCCTTTGCCGATGGCTATTTCGACTTGGTGAGTGTGGCCTTTGGGCTGCGCAATATGACGCACAAAGACCTGGCGCTGGCAGAGATGTGCCGCGTGCTGCGCCCGGGCGGCAAGCTGCTAGTGCTGGAGTTTTCCAAGATAGCCCCGCCCCTGGAAAAGGCCTATGACTGGTATTCGTTTAAGGTCTTACCGGTCTTAGGTAAGCTAGTGGCTGGTGATGACGCTAGCTACCGTTACCTGGCCGAGTCCATCCGCATGCATCCGGGTCAGGACGAACTCAAGGCCATGATGCACGCCGGTGGTTTCGGTCATGTGGACTACCACAACCTGACCGGTGGCATAGCGGCGTTACATGTGGGTATCAAGTGCTGACGAAGTGCGCAATGGCTAGGGGTGCGCTTGCAAAGCGCGGTCCGGGCCGCACTTACCAAGCCTTGGGTAAAAAGTTTTTTCTAGTTTGGAAGGATTCGATATGAAATGGTTGACTGCTTTTTTAGCGACTTTTATGTTGTTGTTCAGCTTGCAGGCCGAAGCTGGGCGTCTAGCCGGTGGCAAATCGATGGGGCGCCAATCGAGCAATGTCACCCAGCGTGATAGCGCGCCGGCTGCGCCTTCGCAAGGCGTGGCTAATGCGGCGGGCAAACCGGGTGCCGCAGCAGCAGCGCCAAGCCGCCCTTGGGGCGCGATGCTCGGCGGTCTGGCAGCAGGCCTGGGCTTGGCTTGGCTGGCGCATTCCATGGGCCTGGGCGAAGGCATGGGCCAGATATTGCTCATCGTCGGTGCGCTGATGCTGGCCTTTATGGTGTTTCGTTATTTCATGCGCAGCCGCCGCCCCCAGGGTGATGGCTATGCCTATGCCGGTGACTCGATGAATACGCAACAGCGTACCGCCTACCGTCCCGAAAACGTGGGCAATGACGCTTCGGCCCGCCCCTGGGAGCGTGAGCAGCAGGGCACCGCATTCCAGGGTGCATCGGCTGGTGGCGGCTCGATGATTGGCTCAGCGCTATCAGGTTCGCAGGCCTGGGGTGTGCCAGCAGGCTTTGACAGCGAAGGCTTCATACACGCTGCCAAGGCCAATTTCATTACCCTGCAAGCGGCCTGGGACAAGGCAGACATTAGCAGCCTGCGTGCCATGATGACCGACGGCATGCTCAACGAAATCCGTACCCAGCTCTCTGAGCGCGAGTCCCACACCGGTGTCAAGCCCAACCAGACCGAGGTCTTGTCCATCGACGCACATCTGCTGGGGATTGAGGAGTCGGCGGATGAGTACATGGCCAGCGTGGAGTTCACCGGCATGATCCGCGAAGACGCAGCTGCCAGCCCGAGCCCCTTCCGCGAGGTCTGGAACATGACCAAACCCAGAACTGGCGGCGGCTGGCTGGTTGCTGGGGTACAGGCTTTGCAGTAGGCCTGCGCTGCGGTGCCCCTGACGGGCGGCCGCTTAAGCGACATCGGGAATAATCGGGGACTATGGCAACACAGTCCCCTTTTTCTTTTGCGCAAAACCTTTTTTCCCAAGGCCCCTCCGCTTTGACCGCGCCCGACTGGGCGGTTGACGAATTGCAAAGGCGCGTGGTCTTGCTGCTCAACCATGTGCTCATGCAAGAGCCCCAGGCCATGTCGCGTCTGGTGCAACAGCGGGGGCGCTTGCTTAAAGTGCAATGGATGCAATGGCATTTGCAACTGCGCATCAGCCCGGCCGGCTTGTTCGAGCATGTGCCGCTGGGTGCGGTCGGCGACACGGTGGACTTGCAGCTGACCTTGACAGCGGCCAATCCATGGCAGGTCTTGCAGCCTTTGCTGGACGGCGGTAAACCTGATGTCCAGGTGCAAGGCGATGTGCAACTGGCCGCTGACATCAATTGGCTGATAGACCATGTGCGATGGGACTTAGAAGCCGATCTGGCGCGCATCGTGGGCGATGTGCCGGCGCATATGTTGGGGCAGGGCGTGCAGCTTATGGTGCAAGGCTTGCGGCAGTTTGCAGGCAAGGTGCGCCCTGCGGGCAGCGCAAACGCCGAAAGCGCTGCATGATGCGCATTACCCGAGGCTTGTTTATCGCCTATGTGGTTTTTCGCTATGGGCTAGATGCGATTTTCTTGGAGAGCTTGGGTGCCAAGCGCTGGGCCAGGGCCCTGGCAAGTGTGTTGCGCCTGGGGCGGCGCTTGGACGCTCCGCGCGGCGCACGTTTGCGCATGGCCTTGGAGCATTTGGGGCCCATATTCGTCAAGCTGGGTCAGGTGATTTCAACCCGGCGTGACCTCTTAGCTTTGGATATCGCCGACGAATTGGCCAAACTGCAAGACCGGGTGCCGCCCTTTGATTCTGATATCGCAGTCGCCGCGATTGAAAAGTCGCTGGGTAAGCCGATTGCCGAACTCTTTGTTTCCTTTGAGCGCAAACCGGTGGCCAGTGCCTCGATTGCCCAAGTGCACTTTGGCGTCATGCGCACGCGCGAGGGCGGCGAGCGCGAAGTGGCCATCAAGGTGCTGCGCCCAGGCATGCTGGCGGCGATTGACCAGGACTTGGCGCTGATGCGTTGGATGGCCAACTTTATCGAGCGTTGGTCGGTCGACGGGCGGCGCCTCAAGCCGCGCGAAGTGGTGGCCGAGTTTGATAAGTACCTGCATGACGAGCTCGACCTGATACGCGAGGCTTCCAGCGCCGCGCAGTTGCGCCGCAATATGGAGGGCCTGGGGCTGGTCTTGATTCCTGAAATGTTTTGGGACTTGTGCACCACCGATGTGCTGGTGATGGAGCGCATGCACGGTCTGCCTATCAGCCAGGTGGACGCTTTGCGCGCAGCGGGCGTGGACATTCCCAGGCTGGCGCGCGACGGGGTGACTTTGTTTTTTACCCAGGTATTTCGCGACGGCTTTTTCCACGCGGATATGCACCCGGGCAATATCCAGGTGAGTTTGGACCCTGCCACGCTGGGCCGCTATATTTCCCTAGACTTTGGTATTGTCGGCTCGCTGACCGAGGTGGATAAAGAGTATTTGGCGCAAAATTTTGCGGCCTTTTTCCGGCGCGATTACAAGCGCGTGGCGCAACTGCATATCGAGTCCGGTTGGGTGCCTGCGGCCACCCGGGTCGATGAGTTGGAGGCGGCCATACGCGCGGTGTGCGAGCCCTATTTCGACCGGCCTCTGAAGGAAATTTCTCTAGGTATGGTCTTGTTGCGCTTGTTCCAGACCTCGCGCCGCTTTCACGTAGAAATCCAGCCGCAACTGGTCTTGCTGCAAAAAACCTTGCTCAACATCGAGGGCCTAGGCCGCCAGCTCGACCCGGATCTGGACCTTTGGGCCACCGCCAAGCCGTTTTTGGAAAAGTGGATGGGCGACCAGGTGGGTCCGCAAAAGCTTTGGTCTGAAATCAAAAGACAGGCACCGCAGTACGCCAAGGTCTTGCCGCAGTTGCCCGTGCTCTTGCACCAGTACCTGCAACAAAGCCAGCAAGATGCCGTCCAGCGTGAATTATTGGCGCGGATCTTGGCGCAACAGCAGCGCACCCATGGCTTTTTGCAGGCCGTGGTGTATGGCCTGGGTGGTTTTATATTGGGCGTACTCCTGACGCTGGCCCTGGCTAATGGGTATTTCTGGCACTAGGCAAACTATAATCATTGGCTTTGCCACCCGCCCGCCAAAGGCTTTGTTTCCATGCCTATTTACGCCTACAAGTGCAGCACCTGCGGATTTGCCAAGGACGTTTTGCAAAAAATCTCCGATGCGCCTTTGACTGATTGCCCCAGCTGCGGCCAGTCCGCGTTTCAAAAACAATTGACGGCTGCTGGCTTCCAACTCAAGGGCACGGGTTGGTATGTCACCGATTTTCGCGGTGGCAAGACAGAGGCCCCGGCTGCGGGTGACAGCGCTGCAGCACCCAAAACCGAGTCCGATGCAGGTGCCGCCAACACCAGCCCGCCCACCGGCGCGGATGCCCCTGCCACTGCGCCCGCCGCTGCAGCAGCGGCGCCCGTCGCCAGCGCCCCTGCGGCCACGAGCACCACGCCTGCGGCCTCTGCTTGAGCGCCACGTCCAAGACTGCTGCTACCTGGAGTTCCAAAGTGCCATTCAAAAAATACCTGCTGACCGGACTGATGGTGTGGCTGCCGCTGGCGATCACCATCTGGGTGTTGCTGTGGATGATGAGTGTGTTGGATGGTTTGTTTGGCCAGATGTTAAGTGCCATGTCGGCAGTCAGCTCGGACCAATTTGGCGCATCGCTCGAGAAGCTGCGCCATATTCCTGGTCTGGGTGTGGTGCTGGTGCTGGGCTTTATGTTGCTGACCGGTGCCTTGGTGTCCAATGTGGCAGGCCGCTGGTGGCTCAAGCAGTGGAACCGTATGTTTACCCACATACCGGTTGTCAAGTCGATTTACAACAGCGTGAAAAAAGTTTCGGACACGCTGTTTTCCAGCAATGGCAATGCCTTTCGCACCGCTTTGTTGGTGCAGTTTCCGCGCCAGGGCAGTTGGACGATTGCTTTCCAAACCGGCGTGCCCAATGGCGAAGTGGCTCGCCATTTGCCGGGCGACCTGATCAGCGTTTATGTTCCCACTACGCCCAACCCGACCGGCGGTTATTTCCTGTTGCTGCCGCGCTCGGAGGTGATTGAATTGGAAATGAGTGTGGACGAAGCACTTACCTATGTTATTTCGATGGGCGCGGTGTCGCCAACGGCACGCAGCCTGCCTGCGGACCACGGCCCCGCCACTTAAATACCTACCTCACTGCCCCGCTAGGGGATGGAAAACACACCATGGCAATGCGCTCTCACTATTGCGGTCTTGTGACCGAAGCCTTAATGGGTCAAACCGTTTCCCTCTGCGGTTGGGTCAACCGCCGGCGCGACCATGGCGGCGTGATTTTTGTAGACCTGCGGGACCGCGAAGGCTATGTCCAGGTGGTTTGCGATCCGGACCGTCCCGAAATGTTCAAGACTGCCGAAGGCTTGCGCAATGAATTTTGCGTACAAGTCAAGGGTCTTGTCCGTGCGCGCCCCGAGGGCACGGTCAATGACAACCTGAAAAGCGGAAAAATCGAAGTCCTGTGCCATGAGTTAACGGTGCTCAACCCGTCGGTGACGCCGCCTTTTCAGATCGACGAAGACAATTTGTCCGAGACCACGCGCCTGACGCACCGCGTGCTGGACCTGCGCCGGCCCTATATGCAAAACAATTTGATGCTGCGTTACCGCGTATCGATGGAAGTGCGCAAATTTCTGGATGCCAACGGCTTTGTAGATATCGAAACTCCCATGCTCACCAAGAGCACGCCTGAAGGCGCGCGCGACTATCTGGTGCCCAGCCGCGTCCACGACGGCCAGTTTTTTGCGTTACCGCAATCGCCCCAGTTGTTCAAACAATTATTGATGGTGGCCGGTTTTGACCGTTACTACCAGATCACCAAGTGCTTCCGAGACGAAGACTTGCGGGCCGATCGCCAGCCCGAATTCACGCAAATTGATATCGAAACCTCCTTCCTCGGCGAGGAAGAAATCCGCGATATGTTCCAGGGCATGATTGCCACAGTGTTCAAAAACACCATCGGCGTGGATTTGGGCAATTTTCCGGTGATGCGCTACGCCGATGCGATGCATATCTACGGTTCGGACAAGCCAGACCTGCGTGTGAAATTGCAATTTACCGAAATGACCGACGTCATGCAAGACGTGGACTTCAAGGTGTTTTCCGGTGCCGCGAACATGAAGGGTGGGCGCGTGGTGGCGCTGCGCGTGCCTGGCGGCTCGGTGGAAGGCGGCGGCATCAGCCGTGGCGAGATTGACGCTTATACCGAGTTCGTCAAAATTTACGGCGCTAAAGGCCTGGCCTATATCCGAGTCAATGAAGTGGCCAAGGGCCGTGACGGCTTACAAAGCCCGATCGTCAAAAATATTCATGATGCGGCGCTCAGACAACTGATGGAACGCACCGGTGCGCAGGATGGCGATTTGATTTTCTTTGGCGCCGACAAAGCCAAAATCGTGAACGATGCGATCGGAGCTCTGCGCTTGAAGATAGGACACAGTGACTTCGGCAAGAAGCAGGGCTTATTCGAAAAAGGTTGGGCGCCCCTGTGGGTGGTGGACTTTCCGATGTTCGAGTTCGACGAGGAAGCGCAGCGATATACCGCAACCCATCACCCCTTTACCGCACCCAAAGACGGCCATGAAGACTGGATGGTTACGGCTCCCGAAAAGTGCATTTCCAAAGGCTACGACATGGTCTTGAACGGCTGGGAAATGGGCGGCGGCTCGGTGCGTATCCACCGCGCCGATGTGCAGCAAAAAGTGTTTGATGCACTCAAGATCACGCCGGAAGAAGCGCAACTGAAATTTGGCTTTTTGCTCGACGCCTTGCAATACGGCGCCCCCCCGCACGGTGGCTTGGCCTTCGGTTTGGACCGCATCATCACCCTCATGACCGGCGCCGAATCCATTCGCGATGTGATTGCCTTCCCCAAAACCCAGCGGGCCCAGTGTTTGCTCACGCAAGCGCCCAGCCCGGTGGACGAAAAACAGTTACGCGAGTTGCATATCCGCTTGCGCAATCTGGACGCGGTCAAAGCCTGACAAGACCGCGCCCGCCGTTTGCCTTTAGCGGCCCATGATGCGGCGGTAGGCTAGGCGCGTGGGCTCCGACACCGCCTCCAGGAGTTGGACGTAGCTGGTCTGGTGGCGCGCCAGCATGCGCGCCGAGGCCACCCAGCGCGATTTGCAAAACCAATGGCAGCTGTGCTGCATCAACAGCAACTCCGCAGTTAAGCAAAAGGACCGGTCCGGCCCGGATAGGCCTGCTGCATTGGCCATTACACGGCTGATACCGTCGCCATGTACCCTCAGGATGTCGTTCAAACTGAAGGTGTTGGCGGGCAGCCAGCGCGTGGCTAGCGGCAAGCTCAGGGGCAAGGTGCTAGCGCGCAAGCGGCGCGGGTCGGCTTCGGCCGCCAAGTCTGTCAGCAGGCTTTGGAATTCGCGCTCCAGTTGGTTCTCGGTTTGGGCCAGCATGGACCAAATGCTTTGGCGCCGGTCCGCTTCCTGCTCGCCCATGGCGCGCAAATAGCCGTCCACCAGGGTTTGCATCAGGCTCTCAATCTGGTAGCGCCGCAAAAACCTGCCCAGTATCAGAACACGGCGGCGCTGCTCCAGCGAATTGCGCATTTGCAGGCTGAAGGCGAGTATCGCGAAAAAAACCAGGACGTTCATACTGTAGTGCTGCCTTGAAGGGCACGCATTCTTGGGGATGCCGGGCAAGTGTAGCGACTGCACTGGGCCCTGCCGGGCCCGCGCAGGGGCGGCAGGCACAATACGGGTATGCCCCGATACCGCTTAGGCTTACTGCTGTGAAGATTCCCCAATCCGTGCTGGTGGTGATCCATACACCGTCTTTGCAGGTCTTGCTGATCCGCCGCACCGAGGAAGATGCGGCTGCGCCGGCCTTTTGGCAGTCGGTAACGGGTAGCAAAGACCACCCGGACGACACTTTTGCGGCAACCGCCGTGCGTGAAGTAGGCGAAGAGACCGGTATCGACTGCGGCCCTGGTTCGCCGCTGCATGGCAGTCTGCGCGATTGGGCACTGGAAAACGTGTACCCCATTTACCCGCGCTGGCTGCACCGCTATGCACCGGGCGTGGTCTTTAACACCGAGCATGTGTTTGGTTTGCAGGTGCCCGAGGACACCGTGGTGCAGATCAATCCGCGGGAACATACCGCCTGGCAGTGGCGCCCCTTTGCTGAAGCGGCGGCGCTGTGTTTTTCGCCTTCTAATGCAGAGGCCTGTTTGCTGCTGCCACGATTTGCAGCCTGAGAGCACACCGATGCCATCTGTTTTTCGTGTGGTGAGCTATAACATCCACAAAGGGGTACGCGGCCTGGGTCCGGCGCGGCGTCTGGAGATTCACAATCTGCGCCAGGCGATTGGGCGCCTTGACGCGGATTTGGTGTGTTTGCAGGAGGTGCGCAAGCTCAACCGGCGCGAGGAGCAGTTTTTTGCGCACTGGCCCAAGCAGGGCCAAGCTGATTTTCTGGCGCCGCACGACCATACGGCGGTGTACCGCAGCAATGCGATCACCCGCCATGGCGAGCACGGCAATGCCTTGCTCTCGCGCTGGCCGGTATTGGCGCACCAACACGCCGATATGTCGGACCATCGCTACGAGCAGCGCGGGCTCTTGCACAGCGAAGTCGATGTGCGCGGGCAGCGCGTGCATGTACTGGTGCTGCATTTGGGCTTGCTGCGCGCCGGGCGTATGCGCCAGTTGCAGCAAGTGTGCGAATACATCAGCCGCGATATCGCGGCTGATGCGCCGGTCATCGTGGCCGGCGATTTCAATGAG
>JBILPS010000128.1:0-4498 GCA_044373655.1 Rhodoferax sp. | reverse complement strand
AGGGGTAACCGTCGAGGCCGCACTTGCACCCGATGCATAGCTGGAGTTGCCTGCCTGCGATGCCGTCAGTGAACAAGCAGATCCGCCACTTACAAAGGTAACGACGCTACCGGCTACGGTACAAATGCTTGGCGTGGAAGACGCAAAGGTAAACGTCGTCAAACTCGATGTTGAAGTTGCGCTCAGCGTTGCAGTATCACCAACTGTCGCGGCTGCTGGTGCGTTAAAAGTAATTGTTTGCGGGTTCAAAGGAGTAACTGTCGAAGCAGCACTTGTGGCCGATGCGTACGTAGCGTCTCCTGCCTGCGAGGCGGTTAACGAGCATGCGGATCCACCGCTTACGAACGATACGGTGCTCCCACTCACAGTACAAACACTAGTAGTGGACGATGCGAAGGTAAACGTTGTCAAGCCGGAGCTTGACGTCGCAGTGAGGGTTGCAGTGCCACCGGCAGTCGCAGTTGATGGAGCGCTAAACGAAATTGTTTGCGGGGTCAATGCTGGCGGCGTGGAACTCCCCCCGCCGCAAGCGGAAAGAATCAATGCTGACGCGGCAGCGCCGGCCAGCAGGGTGAATGAGTGACGCGAGATTTGCACGATGTTGCCTCCTATGGCGTTTGAGAAAGAGATGGACTTGCGCTTAGTTGTTGAAAGCGCAGTCTGAAAGCGCTTTCAACAATGTTACGGTTTGTTGAATGCGCTTGCAAGATTTTTTCCCTAGGGGTTTCCCTAGGTTTTGTGGGTTTTTTTGCAAAGTTGGGTTCAAAGGCGCGGCCAAAGCGCGTTTCATGGCTTGCTGTAGTAAATCTGGTCCACCAATGCGCTAAAGGCTGGCGTGCCGCCTACGGCTTCTATGCTGAAGGGGATGGTGACCGGCCCTTGGGCGGCAGCGCCGAACTCGGTGAGCGGGATAGTGATGTCCTGCCAGGCTGTGGTCGCCTGCAGTTTGGACGCCAGGGACACTGAACCGACGGTGCCGGTGCCCGCAATGCGCACCTTCACAAATTGTGCGGCGCTGGCGGTTTTGATTTTGAAGTGCAGTCGGGTGTAGGCGCTCAGGTCTTGGCTGGCACCCAAAATTTGCCAGCCGGCGCCATCGCGGCCAAGGCTAAAGCTGATGGCGCGGCTGCCCTCAAAAGCGTCGGTCTGCACTTCCTGCGCCACGCCGCCGACATAGACCTGCGGCGCGCTGATGCCGGCCCAGGTGCCCGCGTAAGCGGTTTCGGCATACACGCCTAATGTGGCAGGCACGGTTGCCGTGCCACCCCCTGGCGGGCCGTTGGAGTTGGATACAGGAAATGCCACGCTGGCCTGCGCCGGGTAGCTGCCGCTACTGCCGCTGGTGCTCCAAGGCATGCTCAGGTAGGAGTCAAAGTCGTTGCCATTGACCACCAGGGTGAGGGCTGGCCCGCTCAGCTTGCTCAGTTCCAGGCGGATGGTCTCGTTGCTCAGGGTTTGGGCGGCAATACCCGTGAAATTAAAGCGGGTGCTGTGGTTGCCGCTACCGCTGGTGAACGGGTCGGCCTGGGCCTGACCGAGCAGGGTTTCCGTGCCGTCGGGGCGGCGGCGGTAGATGCGTGCGCGCAGGGGGGCAGAGGCGGAGACGGCCAGTGTCCACACCTGGGCTGCCCAAGCCCCGGCATCAAAGCTGCCACTCAGATAGGGGGTGTACCAAGACAAAGCGGTATCGGCCAGGGTGACCCGTGGTTGCGCACCCGTGCCAGTGCCAGCGGCGGCAGAGAGTTTGGGGTCGGCGCCCAAATGCCATACCGAGGGCAGGCCCGCCGCGCTGCCTTTGGCGGGCCAGGCGCGGGTGTAATGGCGCACATAGTCGATGGCATAGGTTTGCGGAAAAACCGTCGTGGAGTCGGCCCAGCCGCCCCAGTTACCGCCCACGGCCAGGTTCAGCAATATGAAGTAGGGCTTGTGGAAAGCCTCCATGTCCGGCGTGATCAGCCGCGTGCCAAAGGCTACGTCGTCGATGTACCAGGTGAAGCTTTGCGGCGTCCAGTCCATGCGGTACACGTGGAAATCTTCAGAGAGCTTGGCGGCGTTGCGGTAGCCGATGCTCAAGGCCGGGTTGTAGTTGGCGGCGTTGAGGTAATGCAAAGTGCCGTAGGTGGTGTAGTCACTGGCGTTACCGGTGGAGCCGCCTATCATTTCCATAATGTCGATTTCGCCGCATGCAGGCCAATTGACATTGCCGCCGTACAAACCCCAGGAGTTGCAGCTATTGCCCAATAGCCAGAAGGCCGACCACATGCCTTGGGTGGACGGCAGTTTGGCGCGCATTTCAAAGCGCCCGTAGGTAAAGCTTTTTTTGCGCGAGGTTTGAATGCGCGCCGAGGTGTAGGGCGCATCGCCTGCCGACTCCCGTTTGGCGGTGATGGTGAGCATGCCGCCAGCGACCACCGCGTTTTGGGCTTTGTAGTACTGCGATTCGCTATTGCCCCAACCACCCGAACCCAAGTCTGCGGTCCAGACCGCGCTGTCTAGGCTATTGCCGTCGAACTCGTCGCTCCAGTCCAGTACCCAGTCGTCTGCTGGGGTACTGGGAACATTAGGCCCCGCTGGCTGCCCGCCTGTGGGCGGCGGGTTTGGCTGTTCGACAGCGGGTGGGTTCGCCGCGGTGGTGGTGGTGCTGGTGCCGCCGCCGCAAGCGGTCAAAAGCATCAGGCTGAGGCAAAACGCGATGAGGCCGTTTGGGGGGTGCAATGTCATGCGATCTTTCGTAAAAATTTCCAAGGGCTGCCGTGCTGACAGCCAATAAAGGCGGCCCCGGCCGGCGCGCTTTTAAATGGAGGACTACTGCGTCCGGCCCAAGCTACGAGGCGCCACTTGCAGGCTTTTGCCGTCGCTAAACAGCACCGTCAAGGGCTGTGCGCCGGGGTTGTAAGCGAGATAGGTTTTGCCCCCGTCTGCGCGTTGGAACACGCTGTAGAGCGTGGTGTTGGCGGTGGTTGCAAACTCGGGCGTGCCCATACTTTGCAGGCTGAGCATCCAGTGCAGGGCGTGGCTGCGGGTGTCGCCCAATTCAAAAGAGCCCCAGCGGTCCCACATGGCCAGGGCGGCCTGCGGGTCGGCGGTGGCCATGTATTTGGCAAACAGGTCTTGCCAGATGTCTATCGGCTTGGCGGCCTTGCCGCGCGCGGCATAAATTTCGGCATCCGGCTTAAGGGTAGCCAGGCTGCGTTTGACAAACGCCGCATCGCGCCCCAGGTAGGTGGAGGCGGTGGTAATGGGCAGCAGATTGATGCCTTTGATTTGGCGCGGTTCGTCAATCCACCAGGTGTTGTGGGTGTACTTACCGCCAAACAGCATGCTGGTTTCCACGTTTTTGTATTCGGGCGGAAACACCAGGTGGTGGATGTCAAACCAGTAGTAGTTAATGGCCTCGATCTCGGAGGTGTAGAGGTAGATGCCCAAATCGCGCAAGGCTTTGTCGCCGGTGACTTCGGCCCACAAAATGAGCCCGACCCAGGCGTTGACGGCCTCGGAGGACGACTCCTGGTTGTTGCCAAACGGACCCAGCCCGATGCCCGATGCCCAGGAATGGCCTTCGTAGGGGTCAAAGTTGCGCACAAATGGAAAGTCTGCTGCGCCCCGGCGCGGGGTGGCGATGTCGGCGATCAGCACATCGACCATGCCACCCCACTGCGCTTTGGCGGCCCATTGCGGATCGCGCAGCGCGATTTCGGCCATGGTGCGTATCCAGTAGCCGTAGTGGAAATGGTGGTCGTTCATTTGCTCCACCGCAAAATATTCCTCGGGGTAGGAAGCGACCGTGCCTTGCGCTTTGTCGTAGTGAAAATAGGTTTTGCTGTCCTTGCCAGAAAACCATTGCTCGATGCGCGTTTTCATGTTCTTGAGCAACTGATCGCGCGCCTCCAGGTCGCCTTGTTGTTCGACCACGTCCATCAGCTTGGATATGCGCTGCAAGCCTTTGCCCTGCCAGTAGGGGCCGACGCCGATTTCCAACATCATGCGCCGGGCATTGCGCACATCGGTTTTCATCAGGTCACGTAATTCGGCGCTACGCGTTTGCTCGGCGAGGCCAGGCCAAAAAGGCACGAAGCCGTTGTAGGTGCGTGTGAGCTCAAATTGATTGGCGGCCAGCAGCTTGATGGGGCCGCGCAGGGTTTCGAAAGCCGGACCGAGCTTGCCTTGTAAGACGCTGTTGTTGTGCCACTGGTGCGGGAACAAGCCCAGCAGCGGCGGCACATCTGGGCCTTCCATATTGCGTGCTGTGGCGATAAAGGTGCTGCGCACCCGGCTGGCGGCTTCGTCGAATTGCCAGTCCACCCGCGTGTCCTGCAAAAACGCGTAGGCATGGCGGGTAAACAAGTCCAGGGTGGCAGCGCTGTCGTCGGGGAGCGCAGCGGCAGACGCATAGCCTTTGCCTTCGGGTAAGTGGCCTATCCATTGGGTAGCCGAGACTTGCTCCCAACGCACGCCGCTGGGGCCATACAAAGCATAGGACTTGCCCTTGAGGCGCAGA
>JBILPS010000068.1:0-15194 GCA_044373655.1 Rhodoferax sp. | reverse complement strand
GGAAGGGCAGCCAGCAGGTAGGCAGTTCGGTCAGGGAGTTCCAGTCCATGAAGTCGGGAATGCCGGGGGTGGACTGGATGCTGGTGCTGACCGGGTCGGAGGCTTCGAGCTTGAGGAACATAGCCATGCAGTAGCCGCCCAGGCCGAAGAAGACGCCCTGGCCCAGACTCAGCACACCGCCATAGCCCCAAAGCATGACCAAGCCCAGCGCAACAAATGCGTAGCTGAGGTATTTGCCCAGCAGATTCAGGCGGAACATGTCCAGCGTGAGCGGAAAGACCACTAGCAAGATCAAGGCGAGCAGCAGCAGGCCACCCAGAGATTTACGTTGAAACCAGTCAAAGAATGCGGTCATGGGTGTGCCTGTGCGGGGTAGGGATTGAGCTGGGTATCTGGGCGGGCCATCAGCGGCGCACCTTGGAGGCAAACAGGCCTTGCGGACGGAACATGAGGATCAGCACAATGGATGAATAGGTCAGCACGCGGCCGTTGGAGCCGTCCATAAAGAATTCGCTAATGGCCTGGGTTTGCGCGATCAGAAAGGCCGAGATCACGGTGCCGAACAGATTGGCGGTGCCACCAAAGGTAACCACCAAAAACGAGTCCACGATGTACAGCGAACCGCTGGTCGGGCCGGTGGAGCCAATCGTGGTGAAGGCTGCGCCGGCGATACCGGCGATGCCGCTGCCGATGGCAAAGGTGAGGCGGTCGGTCTTGCGGGTGTTGATGCCGGTGGCGTTGGCCATGGCCCGGTTGGCAACGGTGGCGCGTACCCGCAGGCCCCAGCGCGAATGGTGCAAGGCGTAGATGACGCAGCCGGTGACGCCTATGGTCAGACCCATCACAAACAAACCGTTGATGGGTATGTCCAGGCCCTCAACCGGGGTCAGCGAACCCATGATCCAGTCGGGCAAAGTGCCGCTGACTTCTTTGCCGCCGAAGGTGGAGCGAAAGACTTGCTGCATGCCCAAGGACACGCCCCAGGTGGCCAGCAAAGTATCGAGCGGGCGTTTGTAGAGGTGGCGGATGACCGTCCATTCAAGCGCCCAACCGGCCACAAAGGCCAGGACAAAGGAAATGAGAATGGCAATGGGAAAGTAAAAGGGCAGTAGCGCAGGCATGTGTACCTCGACCAAGCGCGAGGAAACGTAAATCGTGTAGGCGCCAATCGTCATGAACTCGCCATGGGCCATATTGATCACGCCCATTTGTCCGAAGATGATGGCCAGGCCCAGGCCCATCAATAAGAGCACCGCAAACAGGCTCAGGCCTGAGAAGCCTTGCATCAGGCCGATGTTGAGCATTTCGGAAAAGGTCATGGGAAGGTGTCCATCTGGCGCAATAACTAGGCAAGCGAACCCCGGACGCAGCCCTTGCGGGCAGCGTCCGAGCGTCCGGACTCAGGGGATTACTGGTAACCCTTAGGGAAAGGATCAGGCTCGACCAACTCGGGCGAAATGGCGGCGATCTTGAATTGGCCGTCGGTCTGGCCCTGGCCAATAATGGCTTTGCTCCAGAGGTGGCGGTTGGTGTTGTGGATGCGGGTGTAGCCCATGGGCGCATCTTTGAACTCGATGCCGCCGCAGGCTGCAGAGACTTTCGTCACGTCAAAGCTGCCAGCTTTTTCCACCGCAAACTTCCACAGCCAGGGGCCGAGGTAGGCGTTTTGCGTCACATCACCCACGACAGCATCCGCGCCGTATTTGGCTTTGAAGGCAGCCACGAACTTTTTGTTGTTCGGGTTGTCGATGGATTGAAAGTAATGGCAGGCGGAGTAAAAACCGGCAAAGTTCTCACCGCCAATGCCCAGTACTTCGTCCTCGGTCACCGAGATGGTCAGCAGGAACTGCTTATCGCCGGTTACACCCGCAGCCTTGAGCTGCTTGTAGAAGGCTACGTTAGAGCCGCCCACTACGATGGCGTAAATGCAATCGGGCTTGGCTGCCTTGATCTTGTTGATCATGGAGTTGAAGTTGGTATGGCCCAGCGGGTAATACTCTTCGCCCACGACTTTGCCGCCTAACTTCTTTTCGATATGTTTGCGTGCGATTTTGTGCGAGGTGCGCGGCCAGATGTAGTCCGAACCGACGAGGTAATAGGTCTTGGCTTTCTTCTCTTTGTTGGCCCAATCCAGGCTCCACAAAATTTGCTGTACCGCTTCTTGGCCGGTATAGATAACGTTCATGCTTTGCTCCAGGCCCTCGTACATCGTGGGGTAATAGAGCAAGCCGTTTTCTTTCTCGAAGATGGGCAGCACGGCTTTGCGCGAGGCTGATGTCCAGCAGCCATACACCGAGGCCACGCGGTCGTTGACCAGTAGCTTTTTGGCTTTTTCTGCGAAGGTGGGCCAGTCCGAAGCGCCGTCTTCCTTGATCACTTTGATCTTGCGGCCCAGGATGCCGCCCATGGCGTTGATCTGGTCAATGGCCAACTGCTCGGCCTGGATGGAGCCGGTTTCCGAGATGGCCATGGTGCCGGTAGCGGAGTGAAGCTGGCCGACAGTGACTTCGGTGTCCGTAACAGCCAGACCGGTGGTGTTGACCTTGGCAGTGGGGAACTGCTGGGCCAGCGCCACGGAGGACATGCCCACCAGCGGCGATGCTGAGAGTACTTTCAGAAGCTTGCGGCGCGTGGCGTCGAAAGCGGATTCGTCAAAATGGTTGGGCATAGGGTCTCCTAGGGTTTACGCGAATGGTTAATAAAAGGCTTGGTGCTAGAACATGGCTCAGGTTTCAGTGGTGGCGGTAAATGGACAAAAAAGTGTTTGACCGCGACGAAGCGTAATCAACATGCTCTGCACACTGAATACGTTATTTAACGTATGCGTATCCGCATATACGCATTGAGTCCAAAGTGCTTGGGGTTTACGCTAGGGACTCACCGGTTCGACGCTTGGGAACAAGTCATTTGGGGCCAATATGCGCACTTCCACGCAGAAGATTTTTCGTATCCGACGCGACTACAACGCCTGGGTGGCTGATGAGTCGATGGAGGACTACGCCCTACGCTACACCCCACGCAGTTTTCGCAAATGGTCCGAGTGGCGGGTAGCCAATACCGCCTTGGGTGCGGTGTCGTTTTTGGCACTGGAGGCCATCGGCGGGTCTATCGCATTGAGCTACGGTTTTTCCAATGCGATATGGGCGATATTGGTGGTGAGCCTGATCACTTTTTTAACAGCCTTACCCATCAGCTATTACGCTGCGCGCTATGGCGTGGATATGGAACTGCTGACCCGTGGCGCCGGTTTTGGCTATCTGGGCTCCACCATTACTTCGCTAATTTATGCGAGCTTTAGCTTCATATTTTTTGCGTTGGAAGCAGCCATCATGGCAGTGGCTTTGCAGATGTATTTGGACATTCCCATAGGCTGGTGTTATGTGCTCAGTGCCTTGGTGATTATTCCTATGGTGGTGCGTGGCATTACGCTGATGTCCAAGCTGCAGATGTGGACGCAGCCGGTGTGGGGCGTCTTGCTCTTGCTGCCCTATCTGGCCATTGCCTACAAAAACCCACAGGCCTTTAGTGACTTCACCGGCTTGACGGGGCGCATATCGGGCAGCAGTGGCTTTGAACCACTGATGTTTGGCGCAGCGGCCACGGTAGCGTTTTCTTTGGTGGTGCAGGTGGGCGAACAGGTGGACTTTTTGCGCTTTCTTCCTGAGCGCACTGCAGATAACCGCAAGCGTTGGTGGGCCGCGGTGCTGATGGCCGGGCCAGGCTGGATTATTCCGGGCATGTTAAAAATGCTGGGGGGTGCTTTTCTGGCCTTTCTGGTCTTGCAAAGCCAGTTGCCGGTGCATAAAGCGGTGGAGCCCACACAAATGTATTTGGCTGGCTATGCCTATGTGTTTGAAGACCCGCAGTGGGTGTTGGCGGCCACGGTACTGTTTGTACTGGTGTCGCAGGTCAAGATCAACCTGACCAATGCCTATGCCGGATCGCTGGCCTGGTCCAACTTTTTTGCACGCTTGACGCACAGCCATCCAGGACGCGTCGTGTGGCTGGTGTTTAACGTGCTAATCGCCGTCTTGCTCATGACGCTGGGCGTATTTCAGGCGCTGGAAATGGTGCTGGGTTTGTATGGCAATGTGGCGATTGCCTGGGTGGGTGCGCTGGTGGCGGACTTGGTGATCAACAAGCCTCTGGGCCTGAGCCCGCGCGGCATTGAGTTCAAACGCGCGCATTTGTACGATGTGAACCCGGTGGGCCTGGTGTCCATGCTGCTGGCCACCGCTTTGTCCATCATGGCCTATGTGGGCTTGCTGGGCATCGAAGCACAGGCTTTTGCGCCTTTCATTGCCTTGGGCACTGCGCTGGTGCTTTCGCCCTTGCTGGCTTGGTGGACGCGCGGACGCTATTACATTGCCCGCCAGCCGCACCGCCTGGGTCGACCGGGGCAGATGCTGGTCTGCATTATTTGCGAAAACAAGTTTGAAGCCGAGGACATGGCGCATTGCCCGGCCTATGGCGGCGCGATTTGTTCTTTGTGCTGCACTTTGGAGTCGCGCTGCCACGACCGTTGTAAAACTGATTCGCGTGCGGCCGAGCAGGCGGTACGTTGGCTCAACACGTTTTTGCCGGAGAAGCTGTCGCGCCGGGTGAACTTCCGTGTAGGGCATTACATGGTGGTGGCTTTGTCATTGGTTACTTTGCTCGCTACTTTGATGGGCATGGTGTATACCCAGGAGTCGGCGATTGCGCTGGGCGCTGACCCGCAGGAGTTGCTGCATTCTGCGTTCCTCAAAGTGTTTGCAATTTTGCTGTTGGTGGTGGCGGCGTGCAGCTGGTGGATTGTGCTGGGCAGTGAGAGCCGACGCATTGCGCAGGACGAGTCCAACCGGCATAACCAGTTGTTGGAGCAAGAGATTGAGGCGCACTCGCGCACCTATTCGGCGCTCAAGGCTGCGCGCGATGTGGCCGATTCGGCCAACCAGGCCAAGACCCGCTATGTAGCCGGCATGACCCACGAGTTGCGCACACCGCTCAACAGCATTTTGGGTTACTCGCAAATTTTGCTGAAGAACGATTTACTGCCTACTTCGCCGCGCGAATCGGTGCGTACCATCCACCGCAGCGGCGAGCATTTGCTGGGCTTGATCGATGGTTTACTGGACTTGTCGCGCATTGAAGCCGGGCGCATGCAGCTAGACCCTTTGCCGCTGCATCTGCCCGATTTCTTGGATGATCTGGTGCGCATGGTGCGGCCCCAGGTGCAGGCCAAGGGTTTGCAATTTGTGTTCGACGAAGGCGGCAATCCGCCTGAGTGGATCAATGCCGATGCCAAGCGCCTGCGCCAGGTGATGATTAACCTGATCTCCAATGCCATTCGATTTACTGACGATGGCACCGTGACTTTGCGCGCCACCTACGGCCCAGATGTATTTCGTTTTGAGGTGATCGACACGGGAGTAGGCGTTTTGCCGCAAGACCACCAGCGCATCTTTTTGCCCTTTGAGCGCGGCACGGCGGGCCGGCGCCAGGGGGGGGAGCCTGGCACTGGCCTGGGGCTGGCGATCAGTGAGCAATTGACCACGCTCATGGGTGGTGAGCTTCGTTTGCTCTCGTCATCGAGCAAGGGCAGCACCTTTAGCGTGCGCCTGCCCTTGGAACTGGCCACTCAGCCAGGACACCACAACGACACGGTGCGCGAGATTGTGGGCTACATGGGCGCGCAGCGCACACTACTTGTTGTTGACGATCAGACCACGCAACGTCAAATGCTGGTGGGCATGTTGGCGCCGCTTGGCTTTGCGCTGCGCGAGGCCGCCAGCGGTACCGAGTGCTTGGCCAGCATCCAGGAAATGATGCCCGATGCGGTGCTGCTGGACATCAGCATGGACGATATGGACGGCTGGCAGGCCGCAGGGCGCATTCGGCAGGCGGGCTTTGAGGACTTACCCATCATCATGGTCTCGGCCAATGCCTTTGAAAACCAACCCGAGCGCTTGCGCGCGATGCGCTGCCAGGCTTTTGTAGCCAAGCCGATTTTGGAATCTGAACTCATCAACACCTTGCAGACGCATCTGGACTTGGAATGGTGCTTTGCCCAAACCAGCGAGATCCAAGGCGTGCAGCCCGCTGCCACGGCGCAGATCAACCTGCCCCATAACGTGCGCCAGGATTTGCTGCGCCTGGCACGCTTAGGCCATGTGCGTGGACTGCAAACCGCACTCGAGGGCATTGCGCGTGCCGAACCCAGTTTTGGGCCGGTATGCACACAGCTCAGCGAGTTGGTCACGCGCTTTGACCTTGAAAGCCTGCAATCCCAATTGATGGAGCCCGACCATGACGCCTAGTCCATCCCCTGAAAACCCGGTTGTTTTGGTCGTCGATGACGCCCCCAGTAGTCTGGGGGTGTTGTGCGAAACGCTGGAAAGCGCGGGCTATACCGTGCTGGTAGCCAGCGACGGTGAAACGGCTTTGCAGCGGCTGGAAATGATTGCGCCCGATGCGATATTGCTTGACTGCGTGATGCCCGGCCTGTCGGGCTTTGATACCTGCAGGCGTATCAAAAACAATGCCGCCTGGGCGCAAATTCCGGTCATATTTATGACCGGTTTATCCGATACCTTGCATGTGGTCGAAGGCTTTGCCTGTGGCGGCGTGGACTACGTGGTTAAGCCTCTGCGCGCCGCCGAGGTGCTGGCGCGCTTGCACACGCATGCGCGCAATGCGCAGGTCAGCCGCATGGTGCGCGACGCGCTGGACGTGGCAGGTTTAGGTGTTGTGCTGGTCGATGGCCTGGGTCGCATTGCCTGGCGCTCGCCACGGGCCTCGCGGGCGCTGCTAAGTCTGAACGGTGGCGGAGCCGACTACGCCGCAAATAAATTGCAACAGGCTTTGCAAGCGGTGCTGCAAGCGACGGGCGCCAGCGTGGACTGCAAAGACACCGCGCCGCGCATGTCGCTGCGCAATATGGGACAAACCTCTACTGGAGAGACCTTGGTGCTGCTGGAAACCGAACGCGCAGTGTCGGCTGTAGAGTCGCGCCTAAAGCACGCGGCATTGACGGCGCGCGAAACCGAGGTGCTGTCCTGGATTGCCAAAGGCAAAACCAACCGCGATATTGCCGAGATACTTTCGTTGAGCCACCGCACGGTGAATAAGCATTTGGAACATATCTACCAAAAGCTCGGCGTCGAGACCCGCGCTGCTGCTGCTGCCGTGGCGATGGGCTGACACCCCGCAGTTAGAATCCCCGCCCATGGAAGCTTGGCCGAGCGGTTTAAGGCACCGGTCTTGAAAACCGGCGAGGATGTGAGTCCTCCGTGAGTTCGAATCTCACAGCTTCCGCCAGGCGCTCCTCTTATGGGGTTTTTATGCCGACTATTTCCCGCAAGCCATGCCCATGCGCTGCGAAAAAATGCTGTCCGGTGGTACAACTTCCCAGCCATCGGGGTCCGGTCCTAGTTGTTGCAACACTTTGCCCGCGGCCATGGGCTCGTTATAGGTCAGCATGTCCAGACCCCGGCTGCGTTTTCCTTTGCAGTCGTACTCGACCAAAAAGCGGCTGGAGCGCACGCCTTGGCCGTCGGCCTGTTCCATATTCACCAGCTCCCAGACTTGCACCATGCCCGCTTTGCGGGCGAGGCTGGCCTTGTCCATAAAAAATTGTGCGCCGCTCGTAGGTCCGACGGGCGTCCAATCGGCTTGCGCCGCGCTGGTAATTAGCAGGGTGGCGATGCCGGTAAGGTGTGCGACTAGGCGGTTTTTCATAGCGCTTGCGTTTATGCCAGCGCGACCGCCGCGCCGCCCAAGCGCTTGGCAAGACCTTGGGCCAAGCGATTCACGTTGCCGTAAATCGACAGTTGCGGGTTTGCGCCAATGCTGGTGGGAAAGAGGGAGCCGTCGTGGATCGACAGGTTTTCAATTTGCCAGTGCTGGCCATCGGGCCGGGTGACGCCTAGTTTTTCGTCGCCCGCCAAACCGCAGCCGCCCATGACGTGGGCGCTGCCGATTTTGGTGAGCAGCGGCTTCATCGGCAGGGCGTCAATGGCCGCTTTGGTAGCCGCCCAGGTGCTGCTGCCGTCAGCCAGTTCGTGGCCTGGGTACACCATGGTGGCACCGGCCTCAAACTGGATTTGGGCCATGGCCAGCATAGAGCGGCGTGCGCCTTCGAGCACATAGTCGGTCAGCGGATAGTCCAAGAGGGGCGAGCCGTCGCCTTGCAGCTCTACTTTGCCTCCCACGGCGCCTTCATGAAAGCCGTCGCGCATCAGCGCCAACATCACATTGGCCTTGGGGAATTGGCGGTACAGCGCCGCCTGTTTTTCGCCAAAGCCGGGCAGGTTGGCCCCGAAAAACACCGGGTGCAAGGGTGCCACTTCCAGCTTAAAGCCGATGGGGCCGTCCACCGGCTGGGTGTACAAAAAGTGGTCTGAATAAATGGTTTGTGGCGCACCGGCCCAGCCGTCCACCGTGTCTTTCATCACGGCGGTAGTGATGGCCACCGGATGCAAAAAAGTGCGCGCGCCCAGGCGCTTGTGTGGGTCCGGCACTTTGGAGCGCAAGAGCAGGGCGGGCGAGTTGATCGCGCCACCGGCCAGCACATAGTGTTTGGCGATGATGCGGGTCGGCGTTTGCGCGCTGTCCAGGGGCGCTGCATTGGGCTTGACGGAAATGCATTGCAAATCGCTGATGCGGCCTTTGTCGATCGTCATGCGTTCCACGCGCGTTTCCACCAAGAGCGTGGCGCCATGGTCTAGCGCATAGGGGATGGTGGTCACCAGCATGGACTGCTTGGCGTTGGTGGGGCAGCCCATGCCGCAGGAGCCCAGGTTGTAGCAGCCCTGCACATTGCGTTGCATCACCTCGGCTTTGATGCCTAGCTTTTCTGCGCCACGGCGCAACAGTTCATTGTTCTCGTTGGGCGCCACCGTCCAGGGACTGATGTTCAGGCGGGCTTCGGCCTGGGCGAAGTAGGGCTCCAGGGCTTCGGGTGTGTAGTCGGGCAGGGCAAATTTGTCGCGCCAAAAGTTCAGGGTATCGGTGGGTGTGCGAAAGGAACTGGTCCAGTTGACGGTAGTGGTGCCGCCGACGCTACGGCCTTGCAAAATCGTGATGCCTTTGTCCTTGGTTTTGCGCCCAGCGGATTCTTGGTAGAGCGAGGCATAGGCCTCGGGCTCGCGTTGCTTGAAGTCGGTGCTGGTTTTGAGTTGGCCTTCTTCGATGATGATGACCGACAGGCCAGCCTTGGTCAGCAGCTCGGCGGTGATGCCGGCTCCCGCGCCCGAGCCGATGATGGCCACGTCGCAGTTAAGGCTGGCCGGTACCGCACCGTGTTTACCGCCCAAGACTTTCCAGCCGCGTTGCAGACCTTGGAGGATGGGATCAGGAATATTGCTCATGGCATGCTAACTCAATAAAAAAGGGGATAGGTGAGTGGCGCACTCAGCGCGCCAGGTGGCTAGACGGCAGTAGGTCCGGGATAGCCCAGCACGGCCCAGGATTCTTCACCCGAAAAATACGGCGCACACACAAGGTCGTGCAGGCCCAGATAGGCTTGTTGCTTGAGCTCGGTACCCGAGGCGCGCATGCCTTGTAATGCCTCGCCAACCTCGGCCACGGTGGCGCTTTCCCACGTTGCCGATAGGCCCACGATGCCGCGCCGCCCCGCCATAGTGGGTAGGAGCGCAAACAATTGCGAGAGTTCGGCTTGTACCGCTTGCGGTGTGCCGGCAATGAAGTTATCGGCCCGATCCAAGTAAGCCAGCAGCGATACCTCTTGCGCCGCTGCATCGGTCGGCAAGCTGCCGGCCAGTATGGCTTGGGCCACGCGCCTGAGTACCAGGCGTGCGGGATCACTGAGTTTGCCATTGACCAGCCCGGGCCGCAGCAGTGCTACTGCGCCACCGGCTGCGGCCAGCACGATGGCTGAGCCGATTCCAAGTTTGAGTAAGGTTCTTCTTTGCATGGCTCTACTATCGCACAGCGCAAGGTGTTTACCGTCGCCAAGGCGTCGGGGTTTTCCCGCTTGTGATTGCGCGCGCTCGCCAAGGTTCAGGCCCCGAGAAGCACCGGAAACGCCGCCGAGTCCATAGCTGCCCCAGGGGTCGGGCCGCCTGACGGCGGGGGCGGTGGCGACATAAAGCCGCTGCGCAGTGCAAAGCGGGCATCGGCCCCGGTGAAGCGGGCTGAGAAGGCGCGGCGCCGGTTGGGGCTGGCGTTGGCCGGGGCGCCATGTACGGTCAGGCCATGAAAGGCAATGCAGTCGCCCACTTCCAGCGGCCATTGCAAAACGCGGTGCTGCGCGCGTTGCGCCTCAAAATCGGGCGGCGGCTCAAAGCGCGGATCTTCGGCTGCATGGGTCTTGGAATCCACAAAGCGCGCTGGCGTAAACCACCTTCCCCAGGCGTGGGAACCGCCAATGAATTCGATGGCTGTATCCTGGGTCACCGGGTCCAGTGGTATCCAAAAGCTGATGATGTGTTCGCCCTCGATCGGGTAGTAGGGCTGGTCATGGTGCCAGGGGGTGCGCTCTTTGGTGCCCGGCTCTTTGACCAAGATATGTTCGTGGTACAGATTGACCTTGGGCGAGTCCATGAGTTGCGCCGCCAGTTGCTTGATGGGTGATTCAAAAAAGAAGTCGCGGTAGGCGTCGATGCGCTGCCAATTGCAGTAGTCGCCAAAAAACCGGCCGGGGTTGCCCTCGGGTGTGTAGTGCTTGGCGTAGGGGCCAGGCTGGCGCAAATTCTCTTCCACCCCCTCGCGCAAGCGCTCAATCCAATCCATGCTGACCACTTGGCGCAAGGGCACGGCGCCGTCTCTTTGGTAAGCTGTCCGGGTGTCTTGGTCGATCATGCGGTCTCCTTGGGGGTGGGCGGCGGCTGGGCCGATTGCGGGGCCTTGCAAGTTGTCTATACAACTATACGCCAGACACCCGCCCTGCGGGCTCAGGGTTTTCCCGCTTTAGCCTAAGTTGTCTAGACAACTATACTGAATCAGACCTTAGCCGGGCGGCCTTATCCGACCCAGCAGACCGCGTTTTTTGCAAGGAGTTTTCGCCATGTTTTTGCGCAATACCTGGTATGTCGCCGCTTGGGATAGCGAACTGGGCAACAGCCCGCTTGCAGTGCAAGTGCTGGGCGAACGCATCGTGCTCTACCGCAAGTTGGACGGCAGCGCCGCCGCACTAGAAGACGCTTGCCCGCACCGCAAACTGCCGCTGTCGCTGGGCCGCATTCAGGGCGACCATATTGAGTGCGGTTACCACGGCCTGACCTTTGATTGCAGCGGTGCCTGCGTCAAGGTGCCGGGCATGGACAGTATCCCGCCGGGGGCGCGGGTACGTGCTTACCCGCTGTTTGAGCGCTACGGCCTGTTGTGGATTTGGATGGGCGAGCCCGAGCGCGCCGACCCGGCCACCATCCACCAGATACCGCATTGGGACGATCCGAGTTGGGGTTGCAACCAGGGCGAGGCCATCGACATGGCTTGCAATTACCTGCATATCACCGACAACTTGCTGGACCCCTCGCATGTGTCCTGGGTGCACCAAAGTTCGTTTGGTAATGCGGCCTGCGAAGACACGCCGCTAGACACCACGGTGGCGGACCATGGTGTCACCGTATCGCGCTGGATGCGTAATGTGGAGCCGGCGCCTTTTTATGTGCCTTTCCTTAAGTTCCAAGGTAATTGCGACCGCAAGCAACAATACGAAGTGCGCTTTCCCAGCCACGCCTATATCAAGGCGATTTTTGTCCCGGCGAGCACCGGTGGCGATGACAAACCGCTGCACCCCGATGGCTTCATCATGGACAGTTACAACTTCATGACGCCGGTGGATGAAAACCATACGCGTTACTACTGGTTTCAGATGCGCAATTTCGCGCCCGGTGATGCCGAAGTGTCGCGCCAGTTCACCGCGTCGGTGCGCGGCGCGTTTGCCGAAGACAAGGTGATTTTAGAAGCGGTGCACCGCGGTATCGAAACCGCCAGCGTGCCGCCGATTGGCCTGAAGATTGACCTGGGGCCGACGCGCTTTCGTCGCGCGATGGCGCAGCGTATTGCCGAGGAAAAATCGCAGGCCCAAGCGCAAGCGCAAGCACGCACCCGCACCATCCCTATTCACCCGGAGGCGATATCGTGAGCGCAACGCACCAGGGCCTGCATTTCAACCCGTATGTCGCGGCCCTGCCGCCCTATAACGCGGGAACCAATGTGGCGATTGCCCGTGCTGCGTCGGGCATGCAAGACATTGCGCGTCTGGCCAGCAACGAAAACCCCGAAGGATGCTCGCCCAAGGTGATGCAGGCTTTGGCCTCCAGCGCCTTTGAGCCCTGGCGCTACGCAGACCCCGCATGCACCGCATTGCGCGCAGCACTGGCAGCGCGCTTAGGTGTGGATGCAGCGCAGATTGTGGTGGGCAATGGTTCGGAAGAAATGATTGCGGCAGTTTCGCGCGCCATGCTGGTGCAGGGCAATCAGGTGCTGACCGTAGTACCGAGTTTTGGTTTGCATGAAATCGAACCTTTGGCGATAGGCGCCACCGTGGTCAAGTTGCCCATGACTGCCAGCTTTGGTTTTGACTTAGACGCCTTAGAGCGGGCCATGGCCGTAGGTCCGCGCATTGTGTTTCTATCCTCACCCTGGAACCCGGTAGGGCCGGCGCTCAGCCATGAAGATTTGCAGCGTGTGCTGCGCGCGGTGCAGCCGGGCAGCTTGCTGGTGCTGGACGAAGCGTATTTTGAATATGCTGACCCCGGCAGCGTCGATGGCCTTGAAATACTCAAGGCCAGTGGCCTGCCCTTTGTGGTGCTGCGCACTTTTTCCAAGGCTTATGGTTTGGCGGGGTTGCGCGTGGGTTATGCCGTGTGTTCTGATGCAGAAATTGCACGTGTCATGGGTTCCGCCAAAACACCGTTTAACGTCAACGCAGCAGCCCAACTCGCTGCACTGGCGGCGTTGGAAGATGCGGACTGGATGCACGCCTCGGTAGCGCGTTTGCGCACTGAGCGTGCGCGCGTGGCGAAGGCCATAAAAGCGCTGGGTTTGCGCGTGGCCGATTCTCAAACCAATTTTTTGTTTTTCGAATGCCGCAGCGACAGCGCCGAACAAGCCGCTGCGCTTTTGCGCCAGGGCATCATCGTGAAGGCTTGGCGGGAAGTGGCTTACGAGCGCTTCATGCGCGCGACCATCGGCAGTACGCAGGACAACGACCGCTTACTGGCTGCGCTGGCCGTGCTCAACGCAGGGCTCTAAGCGTACGCCCGACGCACGCCACAAGCCGTGCCAGATTGAAATGAATAAAGGAAAGACCCTTGCCATGCCGCTAAGTTCTGTCCCCGCCGCGTTATTGGACGCCTTGCGCGCAACCATCGGTGCTGATCATGTGGCTACGGCCGAGGCCGTGGCTTTGCTAGATGTGGGCTGGAACCCGCAGAACCTGGCCGCGGGCATCGTGGTCTCTCCTGGTTCCACGCAGGAAGTGGCTGCTGTGGTGCGCCTGTGCGCTCAGCATGGCGTATCGCTGGTACCGCAGGCCGGGCGTACCGGGTTGGTGGGCGGCAGCGTGTCGCAGCCGGGGCAGATCGTGCTGTCTTTGTTGCGGATGAACCAAATAGAACCCATAGATCCGGCCGAGCGTGTGGCGATAGTGGGCGCCGGTTGCACTTTGCAAGCTTTGCAAGAAGCCGCTGCGCTGGTTCATCTGGAGCCGGGCATTGACCTGGCCGCACGCGGTTCAGCCACGCTGGGCGGCATGGTGTCCACAAATGCCGGTGGCGTCATGGCTTTTCGCAATGGCGTGATGCGCCACCGGGTGCTCGGCTTGGAAGCAGTGCTGCCCAACGGCACGGTGTTTCAAGACTTGACGCGGGTCGTCAAAAACTCGGCGGGCTACGACCTGAAACATTTGTTCATTGGGGCCGAGGGCACGCTGGGCGTCGTCACCCGCGTGGTCATCAAACTGGACCCACTGCCTCCGGCCAGCGCCACGGTCTTGCTGGGTCTGCCTTCGGTGGAGGCAACTTTGGATGTCATTTGCCGTAGTTTGCATATCGACGTCGGCCATTTACGCGCCGCTGAAGCACTGTGGCAAGGCTTTATGCAGCTCAATGCCCAGGCCTTGCAATGGGTAGACGCGGCCATGCCGCTAGACCAGCCGATGTACCTCTTGCTCAAGCTCGGTGGTCAGCAAAGTGATGCGCTCAATGCCGCACTGGAAAATTTGTTTGAAGCGATTGCTGCCGACTACCCGGGCGCCACAGGCATCATTGCTAGCTCGACACGCCAGGAAAACGAGCTCTGGCGCCTGCGCGAAGACACCGACATCGTGTACCGCGCGCATCCGCAAGCGCCGTCTTACGATGTGTCAGTGCCGCTTTCGCGCATCCCCGCTTATGCGGCGCAAGTGCAGGCCGAACTAGCCCAATACGACGCCAACTGGCGCCCCTACATCTTTGGCCACCTGGCCGATGGCAATCTGCACATCATCTTGAACCAGGCCGGCCCGCTGCCGCCCGAGCGCGCGCAAGCGGTGGAACACATCCTCTACCACCAACTGCAAGTCATGGGCGGATCGTTCTCCGCCGAGCACGGCGTAGGCTCCAAGCGCATCGGCGCCATGAACGACACCACCGACCGCACCAAACTGGCCGCTATGGCGCAGGTCAAACAGTTACTGGACCCTCAGCGGCTGATGAATCCGGGTAAGTTGTTTACTGGTTGAGGCATTTGGCGACTGTATCGGTCATAATGACCAGTATGATCGATATGCCCATTCGGATGGAAATGCCATGATTACCCAAACCAGTGCCGTGAATTTCAGGCAAAACCTGGGCGAAATGCTCAACCAAGTGCAATACCGCCAGGACAGCGTGCTGATAAGCAAAGACGGCAAACCAGTCGCGGCCTTGGTGGATGCGCGTTTGTTTGAACGTATCCGGCGCATGCAAGGTCGCTTTGATGCGCTGTGCCAACGCATGGAGAGCGGTTTTGCCACGGTGCCGCAAGAGCAGGGCTTGGCTGACATCGACGCGGCCATTGCCGCAGAGCGGCGGGCCATGCAAAAGCAGGCGACAGGCAACAGCGTAAAAGCACGCCAGACCACTTGATTGCTCTGCGTATGCGCGTGGTGCTAGATACCAATGTATTGCTGTCAGGGATCGCGTATCCGGCCAGTATCCCAGGCAAAATTTTGACTGCCTGGCACCGGGGTTCACTGGAACTAGTGTTGTCCGATTACCTGCTGG
>JBILPS010000067.1:0-15247 GCA_044373655.1 Rhodoferax sp. | reverse complement strand
CAAGACCTTGCCCCTTAAATGATTGATCCACGGCCAAGCGGCCCATGCGGACGGTGGGCACGGTTGGGTAACGCGGCAATTTTTTGCTGGTACTGACCGGGAGATCGGCCAAGAGTAGGCTTGCCGAAGCCAAGGTGTAGTAGCCAGCGATACGTCGTCCGTCGCTTGTGGCCACGAAGCAGGCGGACAAACGACGGCGAATATCCTGAGTGGCCTGCTCTCGCAGGTAGCGATTGAGCGGCTCGGAATCACTGCGAAACCCTAGCCGATCGTGCTCAGCGTCGAGCCTCGCAAGATGGAACGGCCCAAAGCTCATTCCGTACGGAGAAGCTTGCTGCGCTGCGCAAAAGCGCGCTCCAAGGCTGCGCTTGCCTGTGGTGGAGACAATAGGGCCTTTGCAAAAACCTCCTGGTCTGCCATAGAGAGTCGGACAACTTCAGACTGTTCGATCGCACGTTGCGCGGCTTCATGGACGGCACCGATGACGAAATCGGTCATGGTTCGGCCTTGCGCTTGGGAGGCACGTTTGAGCATTGCATGTAGCTCTATGCTGATTCTGGCTTCAAGACGGGCGGTAGGGATGGCAGAGGGCATGGTTTTTTCGATGGGTTGAAGAAAATTATACGGCAAACTGCCGTAAATTCAAATTTCACCATCGCGCAGTAAATGCATGTGCGGCTCTGCTGCTACTGCTGTGAGGCCAGCGAATGTTTTAACTGCCGGTGTTGTGGTTGCAGAGTTGACTGCAGGTGTTGCTGATGCAATTGGGTAAACAATTTGCGTTTGTTTCATTGCAACCAGCACGGTGGCGCACACAATGCACAGCGGCGTTGAACAATTGCACAACTTTTACAACGTGCTGCAAGTGTCTTGCACGTTAACAAGTGTGCGAAGAGTGTGCTACGGTGTGTGATATTGCGTTTTGCGAAATTGCAAAACGCAACATCGGCGCTTAGATGGAGGCGCGGTCCGGAGTCGAACCGGACTAACCGGATTTGCAATCCGGGGCATAACCGCTTTGCTACCGCGCCTTAACCGGTACTTGCCCGGACGTGTATTTCCGGACTAAGAAAAAAGGGAAGCACTGGGCTTCCCTTTCGGAATGTGGAGCGGGAAAAGAGTCTCGAACTCTCGACCTCAACCTTGGCAAGGTTGCGCTCTACCAACTGAGCTATTCCCGCGAAACGTCGTCAATTATAGCGTGCAATTTCAGCATTTCCGGCAACCGCGCACGCTTTGCAAAATTAACCTAAGTTCAGTGCTTCAAAGTCTCTGGTGCCACCGGTTCCACGACCACCGCGCCTACGGCAGCCACCACCTCGACAGGATCCTCGTCGGGCAGGGGCACCGGCTGCGAAACCAGGGCCAGTTCCAGCACCTGGTCAATCCAGCGCACTGGCACAATTTCTAGGCCGCTTTTCACATTTTCTGGTATCTCCTGCAAGTCTTTGGCATTGGCTTCGGGGATCAGTACGAGCTTAATTCCGCCGCGCAGCGCAGCGAGCAATTTTTCTTTGAGCCCGCCAATTTCGGTGATCTCTCCACGCAAAGTGATCTCGCCGGTCATCGCCACATCGCCGCGCACCGCAATACCGGTGAGTGCCGACACAAAGGCGGTGGCCATGGCCGCACCGGCACTGGGGCCGTCCTTGGGCGTGGCGCCGTCGGGGACATGGATATGCAGGTCTTTCTTTTCAAAAGCCTCGTCCTTGATGCCCAGGCGCTTGGCGCGACTGCGCACCACCGTACGGGCGGCCTCGACCGATTCCTTCATCACATCGCCCAGCGAGCCGGTGCGGGTGATCAAGCCTTTGCCCGGCACCAAAGCCGCCTCGATGGTGAGCAAATCGCCACCCACTTCGGTATAAGCCAAGCCCGCCACCTGCCCGACCTGGTTTTGGTCTTCGGCGCGCCCATAGGTGTACTTGCGCACGCCCAGGTAATCGTTGAGGTTGTCCGAATTGACCAGCACCTGCGGGGTGAGTTTTTTCAGTAGCAGCGCCTTGACCACTTTGCGGCAAATTTTGGACAGCTCGCGCTCGAGCGAGCGCACGCCAGCCTCTCGGGTGTAGTAGCGCACGATGTCGCGAACGGCGTCTTCGGCAATCGCCAGCTCGGCTTCTTTGAGGCCGTTGTTTTTCATTTGCTTGGGCAGCAAATACGTCATGGCGATACTGGTTTTTTCGTCTTCGGTGTAGCCCGAAAGGCGAATCACTTCCATCCGGTCCAGCAGCGCTGGCGGAATCTTCATGGAATTGGACGTCGCGACAAACATCACGTCGCTCAAGTCGTAGTCCACTTCCACATAGTGGTCGCCAAACTTGTGGTTTTGTTCTGGGTCCAGCACTTCAAGCAAAGCGCTGCTGGGGTCGCCCCGGAAATCCGTACCCAATTTGTCTATTTCGTCCAACAGGAACAGGGGGTTGCGCGTGCCGACCTTGGTCAGGCTCTGCAAAACCTTGCCCGGCATGGCGCCGATGTAGGTGCGCCGGTGGCCACGGATTTCCGCCTCGTCACGCATCCCGCCCAGGGCCATGCGCACATATTTGCGTCCAGTGGCTTTGGCAATGGATTGACCCAGCGAAGTCTTACCCACGCCAGGTGGCCCGACTAGGCACAGAATCGGAGCTTTAACCTTGTCCACCCGCTGCTGCACTGCAAGGTATTCAAGGATGCGGTCTTTGACTTTGTCCAGACCGTAGTGGTCTTCGTTCAGCACTTTTTCAGCGTTACCAAGATCGTGTTTGATCTTGGTCTTGGTCGCCCAAGGCAAGCCCACCAGTACGTCGATGTAATTGCGCACCACCGTGGCCTCGGCCGACATAGGAGACATCAGGCGCAGTTTTTTGAGTTCGCTCTCGGCCTTCTTTAAGGCCTCTTTGGGCATGCGCGCGGCCTTGATTTTTTTCTCTATTTCCTCGATGTCAGCGCCGTCTTCGCCATCACCCAATTCCTTTTGAATCGCCTTGACCTGTTCATTCAAATAAAAATCACGTTGGTTTTTTTCCATTTGCCGCTTGACACGGCCACGGATTTTTTTGTCCACGTTCAGGATGTCCACTTCGCGCTCAATTTGCTCGAACAAATTCTCCAGCCGCGCCTTGACCAAGGGAAGCGCCAGCACGGTTTGCTTGTTTTCCAACTTCAAGGGCATGTGCGCGGCGATGGTGTCGGCCAAGCGGCCCGGGTCGTCAATACTGGCAATGGAGGTGAGTATTTCGGGCGGGATTTTTTTGTTCAGCTTGACGTACAGATCAAATTGCTGCATGACCGCGCGACGCAAGGCCTCGATTTCGCTGGCCTGGGTCTCGCCCTCTGCTACAGCGGTGCTCTGCGCATCTAGCGGCAGCACATTGGCCGTGAAATGGGTTTCGCCGTCGTCTATGCGGTTCACCTTGGCGCGCTGGTGGCCCTCCACCAAGACCTTGACCGTGCCATCGGGCAGCTTAAGCATCTGCAAAATGGTGGACACGCAGCCCATATCAAACATGTCCGAGACCAGGGGCTCGTCTTTGGCGGCGGTCTTTTGCGCCACCAGCATGATGCGGCGCTCCGCTTCCATGGCCGCCTCCAGGGCCTTGATGCTTTTTGGCCGCCCGACAAACAGCGGGATCACCATATGGGGAAAAACCACCACGTCGCGCAAGGGCAACATGGGCAGGTCAATGGGAAGCGGGTCTAGGGGGGTGTAACCGGACATAAAAATCCTTTTCTATCTGCTGGATATGGTCTGGTTTTCTGAAATTTCAAGCGTAGCGGCGATCAAACAGTCCAAAAGCCGCTAGGGACCGCGCGCAATCCGCTCACGCCTTTTTGGCGACCTCGCGGTACACCAGCAAGGGAGGGTGGTTTTCCTCAATCGTCGAGGCATCCACCACCACTTTTTCCACCTCATTGGAGTCAGGCAAATCGTACATGGTGTTGATCAGCGACTGCTCCAAAATGGAGCGCAAGCCACGCGCACCGGTTTTGCGGGCCAGGGCGCGCTTGGCGATGGCGCGCAGCGCTTCGGGCCGGATCTCCAGCTCTGCGCCTTCCATAGCGATTAATTTGGCGTATTGCTTGACCAAGGCGTTTTTGGGCTCGGTCAAAATTTGCACCATGGCGTCTTCGGTGAGCTCGGCCAGGGTGGCCACCACGGGCATACGACCGACCAACTCGGGAATCAAACCGAATTTGATCAAGTCCTCGGGCTCCACATCCTTAAACACCTCGGTCAGGCTGCGCTGCGCTTTGCTCATCACCGTAGCGCTAAAGCCGATACCCGAAGACTGGGTTCGGTTTTCAATCACTTTTTCCAAGCCCGCAAATGCGCCGCCACAAATAAACAAGATGTTGGTGGTGTCGATCTGCACAAAGTCTTGGTTGGGGTGCTTGCGCCCGCCCTGGGGCGGTACGCTGGCCATCGTGCCTTCGATCAGTTTGAGCAAAGCCTGCTGTACGCCCTCGCCCGATACGTCGCGCGTAATCGAGGGGTTGTCAGACTTGCGGGAAATTTTGTCGATTTCGTCGATGTACACAATGCCACGCTGGGCACGCTCGACGTCGTAATTGCAGCTTTGCAGCAGCTTGAGCACAATGTTTTCCACGTCCTCGCCCACATACCCGGCTTCCGTCAGCGTCGTGGCATCAGCCATCACAAAGGGCACATCCAGCATACGCGCCAGGGTCTGTGCCAAAAGTGTCTTGCCTGAGCCGGTGGGCCCGATCAGCAAGATATTGCTCTTGCTCAGCTCAACCTCTTCTTTTTTGGACTGCTCTTGATGACGCAAGCGCTTGTAATGGTTGTACACCGCCACCGACAAAGTGCGCTTGGCAGGCTCCTGCCCGATCACATAGTTGTCCAGATTGGCTTTTATTTCGGAGGGGGTGGGCAGACCGCTGCGGCCGCTGGAAACGCTGGACACCGCAGGCAATTCATCACGGATGATCTCGTTGCACAGGTCGATACATTCGTCACAGACAAAAACCGAGGGGCCTGCGATCAGCTTTTTCACCTCGTGCTGACTTTTGCCGCAAAACGAGCAGTAAAGATTCTTCTCGCTGGAATTGCCTTTTTTTTCGGCCATGTAAGTGTTTACCTTTAACTGGTGAGTCTTAATGATAACCAAATAAAAAAGGCGTCTTTCGGGGGGAAAGACGCCGTTTTACCCTCGGGGAGCGCGCGACCTCAGGGCCGCTTGTCAATCACCTGGTCCACCAGGCCGTAATCTTTGGCCTCGTCTGCAGACAGGTAGTAATCGCGCTCGGTGTCGCGGGCGATTTTTTCCAAGGGCTGGCCGGTGCGCTCTGCCAAAATTTTGTTGAGCTGCTCGCGCGTTTTGAGAATCTCGCGCGCATGGATTTCGATTTCCGTGGCCTGACCCTGGGTGCCGCCCAGAGGCTGATGGATCATGACTTTGGAACTGGGTAGCGAAAAACGCTTGCCCTTCGCGCCGGCTGCCAACAAGAATGCGCCCATGCTGGCCGCCATACCGATACACAATGTGGACACATCGGGCTTGATGAAATTCATGGTGTCAAAAATCGCCATGCCCGCACTCACCGAACCGCCGGGCGAGTTGATGTAGAAGGAAATATCTTTGTCAGGGTTTTCACTTTCCAGAAACAACAACTGGGCGACTACCAAATTGGCCGTCTGGTCATTGACACCCCCAACCAGAAAAATAACCCGCTCTTTAAGCAAACGGGAATAAATGTCGTACGAGCGCTCGCCGCGCCCCGACTGCTCAATAACCATGGGCACCATGCCCAGGGCGCGGGTGGAGTTGCTTCCCGGTAATTCGAAATTCATAGTTTGTCCCTAGTTAGTTTCTGCTCGAGCCGCCAGAGCGCGGTACCAAGCTGCAAATCAATTCTGCCCCATTAACTCGTCAAAGGAGATGGCCTTCTCGGTAACCTTGACCTGGGACAGGACAAACTCCGTCACATTGTTCTCAATCACCACAGACTCGACCTCGCTCATACGGTTCTGGTCGCCGTAGTACCAACGGACCACTTCAGCAGGGTTCTCGTAGCTGGAGGCCAATTCTTCTACGTGTTGCTTGATCTGGGCTGGCGTTGCCTGCAATTGCTTGGCACGCACCAGTTCGCCCACCACCAGGCCCAGACGCACACGGCGCTCGGCCTGCGCGGTAAACAGTTCCTCGGGAATCGGCGCGTTGTCCGCATCCTTGATGCCGCGCTGCTTTAGGTTAGCGCGGGCATCCGCGACCAGGCGCTCCACTTCGGCCTGTACGCTCGCCTTGGGCAGGTCCAACTCGGATTTGGAAATCAGCGCTTCCATAACGCCTTGCTTGTTGCGTGACAGCAGGCGGGCCTTGACTTCACGTTGCAGGTTTTTGCTGATGTCTTCGCGCAGTGCCGCCACGGTGGCGTCGGCAATACCCAGACTGCGGGCCAGCGCGTCGTCCACCTCGGGCAAATGCGCCGCCTCCAGCTTTTTGACCGTGACCATGAAATCGGCGGTTTTGCCCGCAACGTCTTTACCTTGGTAATCCTCGGGGAAGACCAAGGGGAAGGTCTTACTCTCGCCCAGCTTCATGCCGCGGGTCGCCTCTTCGAATTCTTTGAGCATTTGGCCGTCGCCCAAAATGAACTGGAAATCCTCGGCCTTGCCGCCATCAAACAACTCGCCATCGATCTTGCCTTCAAAGTCCACGGTGGCACGGTCGCTGTCCTGGGCTGCAGCCTCCTGGGGCCGCTGGGCAAAGGTACGGCGCTGTTTGCGCAGAATATCAATAGTTTTGTCGATCGCAGCCTCGGTCACCTGCGAATCAACTTTTTCCACTTCAGCGCTGGCTAAGTCGCCGATTTTCACTTCCGGAAAGACTTCGAAAACCGCATCAAAAGCCATGGCACCTTCCACCGCCTCGGCGGCCTCGCTGATGCGCGGTTGTCCGGCAACGCGCAGCTTGGCCTCGCTGGCGGCTTGGGCAAAAGCCTGGCCGACTTTGTCGTTCATCACTTCATAGTGCACCGAGTAGCCATAGCGCTGGGTAACCACGTTCATGGGCACCTTGCCGGGACGGAAACCATCCATCTTCACGGTACGGGCCAGCTTACGCAGACGCGCCTGCACTTCGTTTTGTACCGCATCCACGGGCAGCTTTAGGGTGATCTTGCGCTCCAACTTTTCCAAAGTTTCAACTACTACCGTCATGACAGGTGCTCCAAACAAAAAAATTCAAGGCCGGACAGTGCCGCAGCTTGCGGTCACAGGTCTGGCCTCACAGGGGACTATCAGTACCTTTTGGGTGGTGCGCGGGGGGGGACTCGAACCCCCACACCATTGCTGGCGTCAGGACCTAAACCTGGTGCGTCTACCAATTTCGCCACCCGCGCAAAAAAATTCAGCAAGCCGCCGCGCCCTGCGCAACACCCTCAAAGTGCTGGACGGCGCGGCCGATCGCTGGAAATCGGTTAGCCGATCATTTTAGCCTGCATGCCCACCGGCTCGCGCTGCACCCTGAACCATGCGGCATACATGGCGGGCAAAGCCAGCAAAGTCAAGGCCGTCGCCACAATAAGACCGCCCATGATGGCCACCGCCATCGGGCCCCAGAACACCGAGCGCGACAAGGGGATCATGGCCAACACGGCAGCGGCCGCCGTCAGCACGATAGGCCGCGAGCGGCGTACCGCCGACTCGACGATGGCGTCCCAGGCGGGTACACCGTTGGCCCGGTCTTGTTCGATCTGGTCGATCAAAATCACCGAATTACGCTGAATCATGCCCATCAAGGCAATCACGCCCAGCAAAGCCACAAAGCCAAAGGGCCGCCCAAAACTCAGCAAGGCGGCGGCGACGCCGGCAATACCCAGCGGGCCGGTGAGGAAAACCAAGAGCGAGCGGCTAAAACTGTGCAGTTGCAGCATCAAGAGCGTGAAGGTGATGAACAGCATGATGGGAATACCCGCCGCGATGGAGCTGGAGCCCTTGCTGCTTTCTTCAACCGCGCCTGCCACCTGTATGCGGTAAGCACCCTGCCCTTGGGCCGCCCAGCTGGACTCCAGTTTGCGCAGTTCAGGCGCCAACTGCCCGGTCACCGTAGCACCTTGCAGGCCCTCGGCAATATCGCCCTGGACGGTGATCGCGTAATCGCGTCCCTCGCGCCACAGCACGCCCGGCTCCCAGACAAAGGTCGGTTTGGCGATTTGCGTCAGCGGAATCGACTTGCCACTGGCCGTGGGCACATAGGCGTTACCGATATCGGAAATTGCATTGCGTTCGGACAGGGGCTGACGCAACACGATGTCGATCAACTTATCGCCCTCGCGAAACTGGCCCACTGTGCTGCCCGACAGCAAGGTGCGGGCCGCCTGGGCAATCGACTGGCTGCTCACCCCCAAGGCGCGGGCCTTGGCCTGGTCCACATCCAGGCGAATCACCTTGACCGGCTCGTTCCAGTTGTCATTGACGCCGCGCATATTGGGGTTGGCCCGCATCTGTGCTTTGACTTCGTTGGCACGCAGCCGTAACTGGCCGGCGTCCGGCCCGATCACGCGGAACTGCACCGGGTAGGCCACCGGCGGGCCGTTAGGCAAAATCTTCACGCGCGCCCGCACCTCAGGAAACTCCTGGGCCATCAGGGCCGGCAGCTGGATACGCAGGCTTTCACGCCGCTTCAAATCTACGGGCAGCACAATGAATTGCGACACATTGGACTGCTGAAATATCGCATCCAAAGGCAAGTAAAAACGCGGCACGCCCGAGCCGATCCAGGTCGCCACATTGACCACGCCACTTTCTTGCATCAGGCGCGCCTCGATGCGCTGGCTGACAGCTTCATTGGCGGCAATCGAGGTGCCCTCGGCAAACCACACATCCATCATCACTTCGGGCCGGCTCGAATCCGGGAAAAACTGCTGTTGTACCCGGCCCATGCCGAAGATACCCAGTGCAAAGGTCAACAGCATCACCCCAATCGTGGTCCAGCGATGCGCCACGCACCAGTTCACCGTGCGCCTAAATGCGTTGTAAAACGGGGTATCAAATACCTCCTCATGTTGGGCTTGCTCCGTCTTGCTTTTGGCCTTGAGCAATACCGTGCCCAGGTAGGGAACGAAGTACACAGAAACCAGCCAGCTCACCAGCAAGGCCAGCACCGTGACCCCGAAAATGGCAAAGGTGTATTCGCCAACCGTGGAGCGGGCAATACCAATGGGCAAAAAGCCGACGGCGGTAATTAAGGTGCCGGTCAACATCGGCATGGCGGTAATTTCGTAGGCGAAGGTGGCGGCGCGCACCTTGTCATAGCCCTCCTCGATTTTGCGCACCATCATTTCCACTGCAATGATGGCGTCATCGACCAAGAGTCCCAGCGCGATGATGAGCGAACCCAAAGATATTTTGTGCAGTCCAATGCCCCAGTAATACATACCCAGGAAAGTGACCGAGAGCACCAGCGGAATCGTGATCGCCACCACCAGCCCGGGGCGTACATCGACGTAATAGCGGCGGTACCAGGCCTGGGTGCCCGGGCGCTTGTGCAAACCCAGCGCAACAAAGCTGACCAGTAGCACGATAACTATCGCCTCCACCAGCACGCCAATAAACTCGTTGACCGATTTAGCCACCGCCGTCGGTTGGTCCTGCACTTCCACCAAGCTGATGCCCACCGGCAAAGCGGCGCCAATCCGTGCGGTAGTGGCCTTTAAGGCCTTACCCAGGGCAATAATGTCACCGCCTTTGGTCATAGACACGCCCAGGGCAATGACCTGCTGGCCTTGAAAGCGGACTTTGACGCCGGCAGGGTCGATGTAACCGCGCTTGATCTCTGCGATATCGCCCAGGCGGAGCTGGTTACCCGAACTGCCGCGGATGGGCATGGCACGCAATTGCTGCTCCGCTTGGAATGCGCCGCTCACCCGCACCTGCACCACATCGAGCGGGGTTTGCATCGTGCCTGCGCCTTCCATGGCGTTTTGCTGCGCGAGCTGGGCCAAAACCTGGTTCATGTCCAGCCCGAGCTGCGACAAGCGACGTTGCGACAGTTCAATGTAGAGCTTCTCCTCCTGCACGCCAAACAATTCCACCTTGTTAACGTCGGGTACGCGCAGCAGTTGCTGGCGCACCGAATCGGCCTGCTCTTTCAATTCGGCAGGCGAGAAGCCTTCGGCCTGCAGCGCGTAAATCACGCCATACACGTCGCCGAATTCATCGTTAAAAAACGGACCGTTCACGCCCCCGGGCAAGCTGGTGCGCATATCGCCCACCTTTTTGCGTACCGCATACCAAAGATCGGGCACCTCGCCGGAGCGCGTGGAGTCTTTGAGCTGGAAAAAGATGGTGGTCTCGCCGGGCTTGGAAAAGCTGCGGATCTTGTCGGCGCCAGGCACTTCTTGCAAAGTGCGCTCAATTTTGTCGGTCACCTGCTCGGCCATTTGGCTCGCTGTAGCGCCGGGCCAAAAAGCCCGGATCACCATCACCCGGAAGGTGAACGGCGGGTCCTCATCCTGCCCCAGCTGGAAGTAGGCGGCTGCGCCGAGCAGCATCAAGACCAGCATCAAATAGCGCGTCAGCGCCGCGTGGTCCAGTGCCCAACGGGACAGATTGAAACCGGGCTTGGGGGCGTCCTGTTGCATCGGGCCGCTCACTGTGCTGGAACCAAGGGCGTCGCGGCGGCCGCAGCGGCTTGCTTGGACTGGTAAATCGTCACTTTTTGCCCCGGATTGAGCACGTGGACGCCCACGCTGACCACCTGCATGCCCGGCTCCAAGCCCTGGGAGACGACCACTTCATTGCCGTCGGCGGTGGTAATGGCAATGGGCTGCAGACGCACCGTCATGGTGGCTTTTTCAAGCACCCACACGGCTGCTTTTTCGCCGTCGTGCTGTAGCGCACTGGTCGGCAGTTTGATGACCGACGGGCCCGAGCGGTCCAGCGCCTTGGGAGCGATGGTCACGGTAGAGCCCAAAGGCCAAGTTTCGGGACCATTTAAGCCCACTTTTACGGTAAATGTCCGCGTGACCGGGTCGGCGCTAGCGGCCACTTCGCGCACAATGGCGCTGGCGCTTTTTTTCTCCGCCCAAGCCTGCACCAGCACTTGCGAGCCGACTTTGAGCTTGCCAACTTTGTCCTCCGGCACGGCAAACACCACGTCGCGCGGGCCATCCTGGGCGATGCGCAAGATCGGCGTGCCAGCGGCCAGCACCTGGCCCGGCTCCGCATCGACCGAAGTCACCACACCGGCAACATCTGCCACTAAATTGGCATAAGCGGTCTGGTTACCCAATGCGGCCAATTGCGCTTGCGCCTGGTCCACCTGCGCCTGGGCTGCTTTGAGGGCGCTGTCGCGCCGCTCTAATTCGGCCGCGCTGATGAAATTTTGCTCGCGCAAGTCCTTGTAGCGCTTGGCGTCCGCCAAGGCCAAATCCCGGTTGGTGGTGGCAGCAGCCAGTTGCGCGCGGGCGCCATCGGCGGCAAGTTTGAAGTCCTGCGGGTCCAGTTGCGCCAGCAGCTGTCCGGCATTTACATGCTGTCCCATCTCTACATGGCGGCGCAGCAATTTGCCACCCACGCGAAAGCCCAAGCGTGATTCCACGCGCGAGCGCACTTCACCGGCATATTCCGCGCCCGACTGCATCGCGTCCAAGCCAACTGTCAGAACCTTCACCGCCCGCACTGGCTCCTCGGCGGGTACGGGTTTGGAGCAAGCTTGCAATAGGAGGCAAGCCAATAAAACAAGCCGGGCGGGCCAGGAAAGGGGGAGATTCATGGTGGTGGGTGCTGCAGAGGGAAGGGGGAAACACAGGCAAAGCGCTTTGCCCTTTGGGCAAGACGTAGACAGTGGAATATTAATGACTGACTGGTTAGTAAATTATACTGATTTACCCTAGGGCTAACGCAAAAAGCCTGCACATTGGGGGGAGTTGGGGCTGGCGCGTAGGCACCAGGGCACTGCGCTGGCAGCCTGCTCGCTGCTGCCCAAGGCACAATCTGCGCCTATGCCGCCCGCTGCCAGACCCGACCCAGCGCCCATTGCGCACTACGAGAACTTCCCGGTCGCCTCTTGGCTCTGCCCGCCGCATTTGCGGGCACCGATCGCAGCGATCTACCACTTTGCCCGCACCGCCGACGATCTAGCGGACGAAGGACCGGCCAGCCCCGAACAACGGCTGGCCGACCTGGCGGCTTACCGGCAGGCCTTGCGCCAAGCCTGCCAAGGTCCTATGTCCGCCCAAGCAGCAGACGCCGATCGCTGGCCCCAGGTTTTTGGCCCCTTAGCCCGCGCTTTGGCCGAATTTGCGCTGCCGGCAAATTTGTTACATGCGCTTTTAGATGCTTTTGAACACGATGTGCGCATGACGCAAAGCGGCGCGAGCTACCCCAATACGGACGCCTTGTTAGCCTATTGCGCCAACTCGGCCAACCCCGTAGGCAGGCTGTTGCTGCATTTGTACGGTGTGCAGGACGCGCTAACACTGGAACGCAGCGACGCGATTTGTACCGCCTTGCAACTGATCAACTTTTGGCAGGACCCAAGTCGGGATTTGCCAAGAGGGCGTAACTATTTTCCGGGCGATGCCTGCGCCAGCACCGGCTTTGACGCCCGACCTTGGATACAAATGGCCACTGCGCCGCCGCAGCTCCCGAGCCCCAGGGCCTTAGCAAGCGCCAATGCCCTGGTGCGCCTGTGCGCTGCCGATGCCCGAGCCCGCATGGAGCAGGGTCAAGCCCTGGTGCACCGGATACCGGGCCGCGCCGGTTGGGAACTGCGCCTGGTGGTTCAAGGGGGCTTGCGTGTGCTCGACAAGATCGAAGCCCTGGGCGGCGCGGTATTGCACACCCGTGCGCGCCTGCACTGGTGGGACGCGCCGCGCATGGCCTGGCGCGCGCTGCGTATGTAAGTTGGTACGCAAGCAGCAGGCTTTGCCCGGGCCGGCCCAAGGCCGTGCCGCTGCGCTCAGGCGACAATAGGGCATGACTCCCGCCCAGTATGTACAGGAAAAGGCGGCCGCCTCGGGCAGCAGCTTTTATTACGCCTTTTTGTTTTTGCCACCGCCACGGCGGGCGGCCATCACCGCTTTTTATGCGTTTTGCCGGGAAGTCGATGATGTGGTCGATGATGCGGTGGACCCGGGCGTCGCCGCCAGCAAATTGGCCTGGTGGCTGAGCGAGGTGTCCAAGGCCTATAGCGGCCAGCCCTCCCACCCGGTGATGAAAGCCTTGATGCCCCTGGCACCCACTTACGGCATCACCCAAGAGCACTTGCACAGCGTCATTCGTGGCTGCCAGATGGATCTGGAGCAGACCCGCTACCTGGACTTCCCCAACCTGCAACGCTATTGCCATTTGGTGGCGGGTGTGGTCGGCGAAGTGGCAGCGCGGATATTTGGCCAAAGCGAGGCCCACACCACGGTCTATGCCCATACCCTGGGCCAGGCGCTGCAATTGACCAACATCATCCGGGATGTGGGCGAAGACGCCCAACGCGGGAGAATCTACATACCTGTCAATGAGTTACAGCGATTTGATGTCAAAGCACACGAGGTGTTAAAGCGCATCCCCTCGGCCCGGTTCAGCGCCTTGATGGCCTACCAGGCCGAACGCGCCCACGGCTTGTACGAGCAGGCACTGGGCCTGCTGCCGCCACAGGACCGGCGCAGCCAAAAGCCCGGCCTGATGATGGCCAACATTTACCGGCGCCTGCTTGAGCAAATCGAACGCGAAGGCTTCCCGGTGCTGGAGCGTCGCGTGCGCTTAACGCCCATCCACAAATTCTGGCTGGCCTGGAAAGTCCAGGCCCTGGGCCGTCTATGAAGCGCCACCGCGTCTGCGTGGTGGGCGCCGGTTGGAGCGGCCTGGCCGCTGCCGTGCACGCGGTGCAAGCGGGGCACCGCGTCACCGTGCTCGAGGCCAGCCGCTCACTGGGCGGGCGGGCCCGCACGCTACCGGCCAGTGCCGACGGCCTGCTGCCCGATGGCAGCGCCGCTACCTTAGACAATGGCCAGCACATCTTGCTTGGCGCCTACCGCGAAACCTTGGACCTGATGCGTACCGTGGGCCTGGACCCGGCGCAGACCTTGCTGCGCCTGCCCCTGGGCCTGCGCTTTGCCGATGGCGACGGCTTGCAGTTGCCCGATTGGCCACAGCCCTGGAACTTGATGGCAGGGCTGCTGATGGCGCGCGGTTGGAATATGGGCGACAAAAGGTCTTTGGTCCGGGCCCTGCGCCTGTGGCGAAAAAACCGCTTTGAATGCAGCGCCCAAACCACGGTCGCCGAGCTTAGTCAGGGCATAAACAGCGCGGTGGTGGAGGACCTGATTACACCCCTGTGCATTTCAGCCCTCAACACCCCACCGCAACTGGCCAGCGGACAGGTTTTTTTAACCGTGTTGCACGACAGCCTGTTTGCCAAGCCCCGCCAGAAAAAAAAGTCGGCACTTGCGGGATTGGAGACCCCTGGTCTGGTGAACCCATCCGAAGCCGCCGCGCCAGACCTTACACCGTGGCACGCTAAGGGCTCGGATTTGCTCCTGCCCACGGTGGACCTGAGCGCCTTGTTTCCCCAGGCGGCAGCAGCTTGGCTCAGCGACCACGGTGCCAGCGTCCACTTGGGCCGGCGCGCTGCCTGCCCGCAATGGAGCGCTGGCCAGTGGCAAATCGACGGCGAAGCCTTTGACCGCGTGATCTGGGCCACTGCTCCGCAGCACGCGGTGCAGGCCTTTAGCGAGTACCTGCCGCTGGCACCCAAAAACCTGGGCTTGCATTTGCAACGCTGGCTGCGCCCGGCCAAAGCCATGAAATACCAGTCCATCGCCACGGTCTATGCGCACGCGCCGGGGCTGGTCCTGCCCCGCCCCATGCTGGCGCTGCGCAGTAGCCCGCTGGCACCGGCGCAATTTGTATTTGACCGGGGCCAACTCGGCGGCCCGGCGGGCCTGCTAGCGCTGGTGGTCAGCGCCCCCCAAGGTGAGTTTGAGCAGTTGGAATCCATGGTGCTGGCCCAGGCGCAGGAACAGCTAGAGGACTGGCTCGACGGCAAAGCCTTAATCGCCATCCGCACCGTAGTGGAAAAACAGGCCACCTTCTCCTGCGCGGCCCGCATGGTGCGCCCGCCGCAGCAGGTCGCCCCCGGTCTAATGGCCTGCGGGGATTACCTGTACAAGCCCTACCCCGCAACCTTGGAAGGTGCGGTACGCAGCGGCATCATGGCGGCCCTGGCCTTGGGCGAGACCGAAGGTTTTGTCTGGAAAGACTAGCTGCCGGCTTGCAAATAGTGCTGCCGGGCGCCTCACACCC
>JBILPS010000066.1:0-15286 GCA_044373655.1 Rhodoferax sp. | reverse complement strand
GCATGGAGCTGGCCACCGGCGCATCCCCCGCCTGGGACCATGCGGCATTTTTGGCGGGTAAGCAAACGCCGGTGTTTTTTGGTTCGGGCGTGAACAACTTCGGCGTGATGGAAGTGCTGGACGCTTTAGTGGATCTGGCGCCCTCTCCGCAAAGCCGCACCAGCACCGTGCAAGTCAACCGCCAACCGGTGGTGCAAGAAGTGCAGCCGGAGGACAAAGCCTTTAGCGGTGTCGTGTTCAAGGTGCAAGCCAATATGGATGCCAACCACCGCGACCGCATCGCTTTTGTGCGCATGGTTTCGGGCAAGTACACGCCAGGCATGAAGCTCAAGGTGATGCGCACTGCCAAAGAGCTGCGCCCCACCAGCGTGGTGACTTTTATGAGCCAGCGCCGCGAGGCGGTGGAAGAGGCCTATGCCGGCGACATCGTCGGCTTTACCACCCATGGCGGCGTGCAACTGGGCGACACGATCACCGACGGCTCGATCAACCTGCAATACACCGGCCTACCGTTTTTTGCGCCTGAGATGTTTATGACCGTGGTGCTGAAAAACCCGCTGCGCACCAAGCAATTACAACAAGGCCTGGCGCAACTGGGCGAGGAAGGCGCGATCCAGGTTTTCAAACCCGAGATGGGCGGCAATATGCTCTTGGGCGCCATCGGGCAATTGCAGTTTGAAGTGGTGCAGCACCGCCTCAAGGGCGAATACGACGCCGACATCCGCTTAGAAGGCAGCCAGTACACCGGCGCGCGCTGGATCAGCGCCGACAGCCCGGCCGAGTTGCGCGAGTTTGTGAATGCCTACCCGCAGCGCATGGCCAAGGACGCGGCCGATACCCTGGCCTTTTTGTGCACCAGCCCCTATGACGTGCGCCTAGCGCAAGAGCGCTTTCCGAAAATCCATTTCCACCCCTTGCGTGAACATGCCGGCCTGAGCCTGGGCAGCGCGGGCTAAGAGCGGGCCTGTGGCGGCGCATCGCGGTCTGGTCGCCGTATTCGGCTCTACGCTGTTTCAGCTGAGCGGCGTTTTTATGCTGCTGCCGCTGCTACTTTTTTTACTCAAGCGGGGCGAGGTGTCTAACACCGTAGCCGGCTTGTTTGCGGCCACCGAATGGCTGGGCATTTTTGTCGTCACGCCTTTTGCATCGGCTATTACGCGGGCCATGGGGCGGCGCAATGCGCTGTGGTTGGCCTCGGTCACGCCGCCACTAACCGCCTTGGGGTTTTTGCTCACCGACCAACTGGCCGCATGGTTTGCGCTGCTCTTACTCGGCGCCATGGCCGGGGGCATGCGCTGGGTACTGGCCGAGGCCTTCATCGCCGAGTTTGCGCCGCCGCAGCACCGGGGCCTGTTGATTGGCGCTTACGCCACCATGATTGGCATGACCATGGTGGTTGGGCCCGCGCTGCTGGCCTGGCTGGGCGCGGACGACCCGGCGGCGCTGCGCATCGTCATCGGCTTCATGCTCATCGGCTTGGCATGGACCGCTTTGATTCCGCGCCTGCCGCAAGACCATGACAGCGACACCGCCCGTGTCGGCCTGATCGGTCTGTGGCATGCGGTGCGCGCTAACCCGGTGGTAATGCTGGCCGGATTTGTTGGCGGTTTTTTTGAAATGGGCTTGAGCTCGGTGCTGCCAATTTACGGACTCAGCCTGGGCCTGCCTGCGGGGCAAGCGGCCCTGCTGCTGTCCTTGAGCGGACTGGGCGGCACGCTGTGCGCTATTCCCGCAGGCATGGTGGCCGACCGCTTTGCCTCGCCCGAATTGGGGCGGCGCCGACTCATGGTGCTGCTGGCGGTGCTCTTGCTAATTTCGGGGGCAATGGTGCTGGCAGTTGCGCAAGTCACCGTGCTGGTGTGGGCCGTGGCACTGCTCTGGGGCTCGGCGGGTGGGACGCTTTACACACTCACTATGTTTGACATCGGCAGCCGCGAAACCGGCATCACCCTGGTCAACAGTACCGCAGTGCTGGTGCTGACCTACACCCTGGGCGCGCTGGTCGCCTCCTCCGCTGCGGGGCTGATGCTGGACTGGTCGCCCGGTGTGGGCCTGTCGCTGATGCTGGTAACGGTTGCTGGTGGCGGTGCGCTTGCGTTTGCGCGCAGCGCGCGGGCATTAGCGCGAGCGCAAGGCGCTTAAAACAGCATGCGCCCTCAGGCAAAAGCTTGCAACACATTCGCAACATTGACACCCACCGCCTCTACCGCATAGCCGCCTTCAAACACCAGCGCTGCGGGCAAGCCCGCGTGTGCGATGCGTTCGCCTATGCGCAAATAGTCTTGGCTTTGCAGCGCGAAGCCGGAGATCGGGTCGCCGGCAAAAGTATCCACGCCCAGCGACACCACCAAGGCCTGCGCGCCATATTGCGCGATCGCTTCTAAGGCTAGCTCCAGCGCTTCAGACCAGCGCGCATAGTCGCTGCCGCGCGGCAAAGGTAAATTGAGATTAAAGCCTAGTCCCGCGCCTTGGCCGCACTCATCGGCATGGCCTAGAAAAAACGGGTATTCGGTGCGCGGGTCGCCGTGGATACTGGTGAAAAATACATCGGCACGTTCATAAAAAATCGCCTGCGTGCCGTTGCCATGGTGGTAGTCCACATCCAGCACCGCCACACGTTCTAAGCCGCTGTCACGCAGGTGCTGGGCTGCCAAGGCCGCATTATTCAAAAAACAGTATCCGCCAAAAAAATCCGCCCCCGCATGGTGGCCTGGCGGTCGGCTAAGCGCAAATGCGGCGCGTCCACCGTGCGCAATATGCGCTGCCGCACCGAGCGCGCAATCAGCACCGCTGCGCGCGGCCTGCCAAGTGCCAGCGGTCAAAGGCGTACCGGCATCAAAGGAATACAGGCCCATACGCGCCGCAAAGTTTTCCGGCTCAAGGTCGGTGCGAAAACCGCGCGTGGGCCAGACGCTGGGGATGGCGTCTTGCGCCACATTGGCCGCATCCAGCGCCAGTCATTGCTGCCAGGCAGTTTGCAAAAAATGCAGGTAGCGCGGGCTGTGGATGCGCTCAAGTAGCACGTCGTCAAAGCGCTTGGGCGTTTGCAAAGGCCCTAGAGCGCGCGCCTGCAATGCCGCAAACACCTGGTCCTGGCGTTGGGGCACTTCGTGGCAGGGCACCATGCGGCCGCGGTACATCTCCAGCTTGCCCTGGTGGGCGGCATGATCGGGGTTGTAAAAAATATGCATAGCGCAAGCCTACAGGAATAAGCTTTCGAAGCTACGCCGGTGCGGCACTAGGCGCCTGTCTTAACGCAAACGGCTACCCACGATTCCCAGCGTCAGCGGGTGAAAAAAGAACTCGCCGTCCTCGCCTTTTTCATTGGTGCCCACCACCACATAGCAACCGGCCATATCGCCAATGCGGCGCACTTTGTAGCCCTTGGTTTCCAGCAATTTAGACAGCTTGTCAGAGGCCGTCCAACCCGCTTTCGGGCCGGAGTTGCACTTGGGCGGTGACTGGGCAAAAGCCAGGGTGCCGAGCAGGCATGACATGGCTATGAAGATAACGCGACTCTGTTTATGCATGGCGTCTAAAGAATTAAAAGCGACGCTCCATTGTGCACCGCCGCGCGTCCCCTAGCGATAACCGCCATTTTCTGCTTGCCGTGAAAGCCTCCATGGCTAGCGCCCACAGGCCGAGTCAGCCGCTCAGCATCGGGTAGAGCGATAGCAGCAAGGCTGCGGCCATGCTGCAGTTGAACACCCGCATCCGGAACGGGTCTTGCAAATAGCTGCGCAGCGCGCTGCCAAAGCCGACCCATACGGACGAACAAGGAAAGCCCAGCGCCACATACAGCATCCCCAGCGGCGTAATCTGCAGCAGACCGGCGCCCGGCGGCACGTAAGCACTCATGATGGTGACCGCCATCACCCAGGCTTTGGGGTTAACCCACTGAAACAAGACCGCGCCCCAAAAACCTAATGGTTTGGCCTCGTCTCGGGCGCTATGCAAGCCATCGTCCAACGCAGCAGGTACCGTAACATGGGGCCGCGCGCTGGCCAAACTCCAGGCCATCCAGACCATATAGGCAGCGCCCGCAAAGCGCACCAGGTCATAAAAAGCGGGGAACTGCGCCAACACCGTGTGCAGGCCCAGGCCCACGGCGACCACCATAAAGCCAAAGCCTAGTTGCACGCCCATGAGGTGCGCCAGCGTGCGCCGGAAACCAAAATGCACGCCCGAGGCCATGAGCATGGTGTTATTCGGGCCGGGCGTGACCGAGCTGACCAGCATGAACAAGGCCGCGCCCCACCATTGCTCTGGCGTCAATCCACCTTCTCCTCATCCGGTGCGGCCGCGGGCATGGTCGGCATGGACAAACGCTTGCCTGCAAACACCACCGCCACCACGGCCAACGCAAAGCCCAGTGTCATCACCTCCAGTGACTCGCCCAGCAAAGGAACGGCCGCCAAAATTGAGAAAAACGGCTGCAGCAATTGCAACTGGCTCACCCGCAAAGCCCCGCCCATGGCCAGACCACGGTACCAGGCAAAAAAGCCAGCCCACATGGAAAACACACCGACATAGCCCAGCGCCAACCAGGATGTCGTTTGAATTGCCTGCTGCGGCCAGTTCCATAAAGCACCAGGCACGGTCAGGGGCAAGGCCATGACGCAAACCCAGCAAATCACCCGCTCTGCGCCCAGCGAAGGCGTCACTTGTGCGCCATAGACATAGCCCACCGCCGCCGAAAGAATGGCGCCTAGCAGCAGCAAGTCCGCCCACTCGGGTACAAAGCCCAAACCTTGCTGGTAGGCGCGCAGCAAAGAAAAAACCAATACCAACAAGGCACCCAACACCGCACACACCCAAAAGGCCAGTCGCGCGCGCAAGTGCAGCACCCAGGCTGACAAAGCGGCCGTGGCCAAGGGCAGTAGCGCAGTAAATACCGCCGCATGGCCCGAGGTGACATGGCGCAGGGCAAAGCCCAGCAGCAGCGGGAAACCGATCACATTGCCCAGCAGCGCAAAAAACAAAGGCTTGCGCTGCGCCTTCGTGGGCCAGGGCGAGCGGGTAAAAACCAAAAACACTATCGATAAAGCCCCGGCCAGCGCGGCGCGCCCGAAGGTAATAAACCAGGCCGAGAGTTGGGGGTCATCGGTAGTGCCGGTTGCCAGACGGGTCATGGGCAATGTGACGGCAAATACCACAACGGCCAAGAGGCCCAACCACATGCCCAGGTTTTGCTCGCGCTGGCTCATGCGCCCAGCATCCACAGGGCCGTCAGCACCAACAAAGCGGCCATAAGGCGGTTAAACCATTGCAAGCGCAAACCGGTGGGCAGACCCTCGCGCAGCGGGCCACTCAGCCATTGGCGCGCCATAGAGCCGAGCACGGCGTAAAACAAGTTACTGAAAAATCCAAAAGCCAGCATCAGCGGCAAAGTGATCGCAAAACGCGCCAGCACATCTTCGCGCCCGGCCAACCAGCCGCCCACCACGGTAAGCGCCAGCATCCAAGCCTTGATGTTCACAAACTGCAACAACACGCCCTGGCGAAAGCCCACGTTCAATGCCGCCGCATCGGCCTGCGCCAGGCTTTTCGTGCTCGCCAGCTTAAAGGCCAGCCACAGCAAATAGGCCACGCCCAGGCCTTGAATCGCCAGGCGCAACATAGGCACCGCCAGCACCACTGCGCCCAAACCGGCAGCGCACAAACTAAATAAAAGTCCCCAGCCAACAGGTACCGCGCAAACAAACTGCATCGCTCGGCGCAGCCCGAAATTGGCGGCCATGGCGGTGGACACCGTGGTATTGGGTCCGGGGGTGAAGCTGGTGACGGTGGACAAGAGCAGCAAGGCCGTCAATTCGGAAAGAGGCATGGTCTGCACTGTAAGGCCATCGCAGGCCGAGGGCGGCACCCGGCCCGACAAAAATTTACACGCCCACGCCCTGCCCCAAGCGACCATCGATAACTTCAATCGTCCGGTCGCAGCGCTCCGATAGCTGCGGGTTGTGGGTAACGAACAGAACAGCGGTCGCATGCTCTTTGCACACGCTGCGCAGCAAGGCAAAGACGCCGTCGGCGCTTTTGGAGTCCAGGTTGCCGGTGGGCTCGTCGGCCAATATCAACGCCGGCTGCATGGCCAGCGCGCGCGCCACCGCCACGCGTTGCTGCTGGCCGCCGGATAGTCGATTGGCCGGTGCGTCCAGCCAAGGCCGCATGCCCACGCTGTCCAGCAATTGCGCAGCCCGTGTGCGCATAGTGGCATCCATAAAGCCCTGGGCTGCGTACATAGGCATCATGACGTTTTCCAGGGCGCTAAATGCGCTGAGCAAATGGTGGTACTGAAACACAAAGCCGATGCTGTGCCCGCGCAAATGCGTCAAGTGTGCGTCGCTGAGCTGCGTGGTCTCCAGACCGGTAATGCGCAGACTGCCGCTGCTGGGCCGATCCAAGAGGCCCACGGTATTGAGCAGCGTGCTTTTGCCCGAGCCCGAAGGGCCGACCACGGCACAAAAATCGCCGGGGTATAAACGCATATCAATACCGTGCAAGACCTCAATTTCATTGTCCGCACCAATGTTGAATGATTTGCGTATGCCTTGCAACTCCAGCACCGGCGCGGGTTTACTCACTTCAGGCACGGATAGCCACCACCGGGTCTAAGCGCGCAGCCCGCAGCGCCGGGGCTAGGGCAGACAGCAGGCCGGTCAAACTGGCTAAGGCCAGCGCTTGCATAAACAAGGCGCTGTCCATCGCCATGGCAAACATGATGCTGCCATCAGCGTTGCGCATATAGCGCTGCCACAGCACCATGGCCAGGCCACCGATCAGCGCGCCCACCAGTGCGCCGGCCAGCCCGAGCAAGCCGCCTTGCAACAAAAACACCCGCATCACCTGCGCGCGGCGCACCCCCATAGCGCGCAAGATGCCGATCTCGCGCGAGCGCTGCACCACCGAGACCACCAGCACACTGGCAATGCCAAAGCCCACCGACAAGGCCACAAAAAAACGGATGGCGGTGTTGGCCGTGGTCTGCGCCCGCACGGCAGTAAAAAACTGCTCGTTGGTTTTCATCCAGCTATCAGCCTGCAAGCCGGTATGGCTTTGGATTTGCTGCGCCACGCCCTCGGCAGCGTAAATATCGTGCAGCGTCAGGTCCAGGATGGAGGCGCCACCGGCCATACCGAACAGGCTTTGCGCGGTGCGCATAGCCATGAACACATTGCGGCTGTTGGCCGCTTTGTTACCCAGGTCAAAAATCCCGGCCAGCTTGAGCGTCAAGACGGTGCCGCTGACGGTAGCGATGCGCAGCGGGTCGCCCGGCACCACGCCCAGGTCGGCGGCCAATTCTGTGCCGATGAGCAAGCTATCGCTGCCGATATCGGGCGTGCCTTGCACCATCTTGTCGCGCAAGGCGATGATCTGAAAATACACCTCGGGCAGCATGCCAACCACCGATACCGAGTGGCTGGCCTCGCCTCGCGTGACCAGCGCGGCGCCCAGCACGGCGGGCGAGACCAACTTGACTTCCGGCATGGCCTGCAATTGCAGCAACAGACTTTGCCACTGGTCTATGCCTTTGACGCGTTGCAAGGGAATTTGCACGTTGGCAACTTGCACACTGCCGGGCTCTGCCCTTTGTACCCGCGCCCGCTCCTTAGAACCCAGCACCTGAATATGCGCCTGCCCAGCCAGCACCCGGTTCACAAAATTGGCCTGCAAACCATTGAGCAGGGCCGACATAAAAATAATCACCGCCACGCCAATCGCAATACCGACCACGATGAACAAAGTCTGAATACGCCCTTCGCGCAAAAAGCGCCAAGCCACCAACACCTCGAAAGGCAGCCAGGCAGTTTGCTTCATGGCAGCGCCCGCCGTATGCGATCGCCCTCCTGTATTGCGCTGTGTGCCACGGGTACCAACAAGTCGTCGGCCTGCAATCCGGACAGTATTTCCACCCGGCCCTGGGCTTGCAAACCCAGGCTTACGGCCTGGCCTTGGGCCCGGCCATCGCGCCACAACAAGACCCAAGGCCTGGCCTGGTTCGCATCGTGCACCGCCGTCAAGGGAATATGCAGCGCTTGCGCGCGCCGCGCCACTTCAATATCGACCGATACCGTCATGTCCTGGCGTAGCTGGGCCACTTCCCCGATAACATCCAGACGTACTTCGATAGCGCCACGCTGCGGGTCCACCGCCGGGTTGATAAAGGCCACACGCGCAGCAAACTTTTGCTCGGGAAACGCGTCTGCCGAGGCCCAAGCGTTTTGGCCGATATGCAACCACTTGAGATTTTTTTCGTCGATTTGCAGCACTAATTGCATCGTGCCTTGCGGGGACAAGACCAGCAGCACTTTGCCCGGCTGCACGCCGTCACCGACCTCTACATTGCGGGCCATGACCATGCCATCGACCGGCGCGCTGATGCGGCTGTAGCGCAAACGTGCTTGGGTGGTCTGCCATGCTGCTTGGGCCTGGCGCAAACCGGCTTGGGCACTGGCAGTTTCTGCGCCTGGGGACTGCAGGCTGGACCTTTGGTGCGCCGCAATCGTGACCTGGGTTTGGGCCAAATCTAGCGCGCGCTGCGCCTCTTCGGTGGCAGCGGCGCCATAAAAGCCTTGGGCATACAAGTCTTGCGCACGGGCCGCATTGCGCTGCGCGCTGCGCAGATTGAGCTGTGCCTGCGCCATAGCCTGATCGGCCAGAGGTCGTTTCAACTCGGAGAGCAAGCGCAAATTGCTCGCCATCAGTTGCTCTGCGGCAGCGGCCTGCGCCAGATTGGCCTGTAGCTCACTGCTATCCATTTCCAGCAGCAATTGCCCGCGCTTGACGGCCTGGCCTTCAAGGACCAGCACCGCGCCTACGGTGCCGGTGATTTGCGCGCCCAGGTTGATGCGGTGTGCCGTCTCTACGCGCCCACTGGCCACAATGGTATGCACCAAGGTACTTTGCACCACCGGCTCCAATGGGATTTGGGGACCCAGTAGCTTCCCATACCCACCATAGGCCAACACGCCAATAGCCGCCAAGCCAGCAGCCCAAAAGCCCAGGGCGCGTATCTTCAAAGCCATGGCGCAAACCTCGCTGACGCAAGACTCATGCAGCTTCAAAGTGCGCCAGCACCGTCCCCGCGCCAAAGCTCTCGCCATCCTGTACCGCTATCGAAGTGATATGCCCGTCTTGCGGCGCCTCCACATCGATAGCGGCTTTCACCAGCACCACGTTCGCCAGCACCTGCCCTTTGCCCACCGGCACACCCGGCGCCACCAGCCATTTATCCAGCAAGGCATGCGCTTCTTCCTGCCCGCCGGTCCACACTGAAGCGGGCAATAGGATGTCCATCATGCGACCATCGCCTTGGCTAGCTTGCCCACGAGCAAGGCCTGGGCAGCTTTGACGATGTCGGCTACTTGCGGAATCACAAACTGCTCCAAGGGCCGGCTATAGGGGATAGGCACATTGGGCACTGCCAGGCGCATCACCGGGGCTTTCAAGGCCACGGTGTCCAGGTTCTCGGCAATCAGCGCTGCAATCTCACCGCTCAGACCAAAGCCCAGGTAGTCTTCATCGGCAATCAGCAAACGTCCGGTTTTGCGCACTGATTTGAGAATCGCCTCTTTGTCCAAAGGCACGAGGGTACGCAAGTCCAAGACCTCGGCATGGATGCTTTGGCCTTGGAGTTCATGCGCGGCGAGCATGGCTTTTTGTACCATTTGGCTCAGGCTCACGATGGTCAGGTCCGCCCCCTCTTGCATTATCTTGGCCTGGCCCAGCGGGATGCTGTAGGCCTGCTCGGGCACCGCGTTGCTACTGCCCTCCAGGTAGGCCATCCAGGGCAGACCCATGATGCCTTTGTGGTACATGAATATCACCGGGTTGTCATCGCGAATCGCCGCTGTCATCAAGCCCTTGGCGTCATACGCGTTCGATGGCACAACCACCTTGATACCCGGCATATGGGCAAAAGTGGAATACAGGCATTGCGAGTGCTGGGCGGCGTCGCTGTAACCGCCGCCTATGGCCGTGGTCAGTACCACCGGCAATTTCACATGGCCGCCAGACATATAGGTGTTTTTGGCCAGGTGGTTGTAAATCTGGTCCATGCACACCCCGAAAAAGTCCACGAACATCAGCTCCACCACAGGCCGCAGCCCGGCAGCTGCCGCGCCAGTGGCCGCGCCGATGAAGGCCGTCTCCGAGATGGGGGTGTCCATCACCCGCTCTTTGCCGAACTTGTCCAGCAAGCCGCCGGTGGCACCAAAAATGCCGCCATAGCTGCCGATGTCCTCGCCCATCACAAACACGGTGTTGTCGCGCGTCATCTCTTGTGCGATGGCTTCCGAGATGGCTTGCGCCATAGTCAATATACGTTCTGTTTTCATACCAATGCCCTCGCAAACGCATGGTCTTGCACAAACACATCGGCCAGCGCGTCTTGTGCATCGGGATAAGCGCTGTCTGCAGCAAAGGCAAATGCGCGTACGACGCGCTGCTGCGCTTTGGACACCAGGGCGGCCTCTTCGTCAACGCTCAGGAAGCTGCGCTCTTTAAGCAACTTGGACAACAAACCAATCGGGTCGCGCTGACGCAGACGCACCACCTCGTCTTTGGGTCGGTAACTTTCTGGATCGCCCTGGAAATGCCCGAAATAGCGGTCGGTGCGCACTTCAATCAAGCTGGGGCCGTCGCCGCGTCGGGCCCGCGCAATCGCAGGAGCTGTAGCTTCGAATACCGCTACGGCGTCGTTGTCCGCTACGCGTATGCCAGGTATGCCATAGCCCGCGGCGCGGTCGGTGACCCATTGCACCGATGTGGCCTTGGCCTTAGGCACCGAAATCGCCCACTGGTTGTCCTCACACACAAAGACTACCGGCAGCTTCCACACCGCAGCCAAATTGAGGGATTCATGGAAGGCGCCCTGATTGGCCGCGCCTTCGCCAAAAAACGCAATGGCCACCCAGTTCTTGCCCATTTTTTTCGCGGCCAAAGCAGCGCCGCAGGCAATCGGCATGCTGGCGCCAACGATGCCACTGCAACTGAATTTATGCGCGTTGTCAAACAAGTGCATATGCCCGCCCTTGCCTTTGCCCAGGCCGGTCACCTTGCCAAACATTTCTGCCGTCATGGCATCGAGAGGAACACCCTTAGCGATCGCAAAATGGTGCGGCCTGTGCGTGCCTACTACGGTGTCATCGTCGCTTAAATGCGCGCATACACCCACAGCTACCGGCTCCTGCCCGGCCGCCAAATGCATCTCACCGGGCACCGGCCCGCCACCAATATCAAAGGCCAAACCTTTCTGTATCACAGGGGGTAATTTGCCCTCCATATACACCGCCGCCATGGTCTCCTCGTAGTAGCGGATTTCGACCATTTTTTCGTACATCCACAGTAGCTTTTCTTTGCCGATTTGCATGCTGGCTCTCCGAGTTGTTAACCGTTCCCGTGTCGCGAAACCATCACGCTTCGTAGGCAACGCTGGGAATGTCCTCATACTAGGCCGCTGGCCTTGTCGGCGCTTGATGTGGGTCAAGCTTTCACGCAGCGCTGGACTGCCGCATCGGCGCCTTTGCAAGTCCGAAGGCCGCGCCCATCCATGGCGCTAAAGCCTATGCGGATAGCGCGTTACGAGTGTGCAGATGGAGTGTTTGCGTGCTCGCCCGTCTGCAACTTCCGCAGTGCTTCGAGCTTGGCCGCATAGTCAAAGCCCTCGGGCTCTTCAAATTCCACATAAGACACCGCGCTGGCGATCACCACCTGCTGTTTATGCTGGTGCTTGATGGGGCAAAAATAGGCTTCGGTGGCCTGAATCACGGCCGAGGCAAACGCGGCCACGCCCATGGCATAGGCGCAGTAGCTGCAATGCGCTTTGGACACCCAGTCTAGGTAACGCAACTCCTGCCGGTCAAAGGCATTGAACTGCGTACGCACAATGCGAGGAATTTTGTAAATCGGAAAACATACATACTGGTAAATCCATACCGACAGGTCCAAAAAGACCAGTGGTACCACCATGCCATAGATCAAGGGGCCGGTAATGATGTTGACGGGCCGCAAGCGCAATATCAGCGCCCACAGGCCCAGTGCGTTGTTGGGCGCTTGCTGCGGCACCTGCGCGGTCACGGCAGGGTCTCCTACTTGATCAGGGTGACCGGCAACTTGCTGGCGCTGGCCACGCGCTGCGATACCGAGCCCAGCAACAGGTCGCCAAAGGAAGAACGCCCTTTGGCGCCGAGCACGATCAAGTCAAACTTGCCCACCTTCGCAGCTTGCATGATTTCTTCGGCCACGTGCCCGGTTTTGATAATCATGTCATGCGCCACTTCGGCCTTGTCCAGCAATTTGCGCGCTTCCGACAAATCTTTATCACTCAATTCGCGCAAATAATCGGCCAGCGTGCCTTTGGGGGTGAACTTCTTTATATGCTTAAAAGCGGTGTCATCATGCACCGAAACCAAGGTGACCTTGGACTTGGACCGCAAGGCAGCGGCCAACTGGGCAGCAAATTCGGTGGCGCGTAGCGAGCTAGGCGAGCCGTCAACGGCGACAAGTATTTTCATGGTGATGTCCCTGAGTTATGGGGGTACAGCCTATTTGCCAAGCTAATCCTGTTGTTTGCGCTAGATCAAACAAAGGGCTACAGACAGCACAATTTGCTTGGCGGTACCGCGCTCCAAGCGGCGTCTGCCAAACGCTACCATCGGCATTTTTCAAAAGAAGCAAGCCAAGCCTATGCACAGCTCTCCCAAGGCCCCCAATATCCTGTTCATCATGACTGACCAGATGGCAGCGCCCTTGCTGCCGCTGCACGATGCGGCATCCATTCTCCAGATGCCGCACCTCAGCCGCCTCGCGCGCGAGGGCGTGGTGTTTGACTCGGCCTACTGCAACAGTCCCTTGTGCGCGCCCTCGCGTTTTAGCCTGGTGACCGGGCAACTGCCCTCGCGCATCGGCGCTTATGACAACGCGGCCGATCTGGCGGCCGACATTCCGACCTATGCGCATTACCTGCGCCAACTGGGCTACCGTACCGCCTTGTCGGGCAAGATGCATTTTTGCGGGCCAGACCAGTTGCATGGTTACGAGGAGCGACTGACCAGCGATATCTACCCCGCCGACTACGGCTGGACGGTGAACTGGGACCAACTGGAAACCCGCCCCAGCTGGTACCACAACATGGCCTCCGTGCTGCAAGCGGGGCCCAGTGTGCGCACCAACCAGTTGGACTTTGACGAGGAGGTGGTGTTCAAAGCGCGCCAGTACCTGTATGACCATGTGCGCAACACGCCGGCCCAGCCTTTTTGCCTGACGGTGTCCATGACCCACCCGCACGACCCCTACACCATTCCCGCCGAGTTTTGGGACCTGTACGAGGGCCTGGACATCCCCATGCCGCGCCACCCGATAGCGCAAGAGGCGCAGGACGCGCATTCGCAACGCCTGCTCAAAGTGATGGATTTGTGGGACAAGCCCTTGGCCGCCGAAGCCATTGCCCGCGCCCGCCGCGCCTACTTCGGCGCATGCAGCTATGTGGACAGCAAAGTGGGCGAGTTGCTCAAAGCGCTCAATGCTTGCGGCCTGGGCGAAGACACCATTGTGGTCTTCTCCGGGGACCATGGCGATATGCTGGGCGAGCGCGGACTTTGGTACAAGATGCACTGGTTTGAAATGGCCGCCCGCGTGCCCCTCATCGTCCATGCCCCGGCGCGCTTTGCACCACGCAAAGTGGCGCACAGTGTGTCCAGCATCGACCTGCTGCCAACCTTCGTCGCCTTAGCCGGTGGCGCGGTCGATGCGCAATTGCCCTTAGATGGCCGCTCACTGATGCCCCATTTGCAAGGCACGGGCGGCCATGATGAAGTCCTAGGCGAATACATGGCTGAGGGCAGCAAAACACCGCTCTTGATGATCCGGCGCGGCGCCTGGAAATTCATCTACAGCCAGGACGATATTTGCCTGCTCTACCACCTGCCCGATGACCCGCAGGAGCTGCGCAACTTGGCTGCGGACCCGGTCCATGCGGACACGCTGCAAAGCTTTATGCACGAAGTGGCGGCGCGCTGGGACATTCCTGCCTTGCACGCCCAAGTGCTGGCCAGCCAGCGCAGGCGCCGCCTGGTGGGTAGCGCCTTGGCCAAAGGCAAGCGCACGTCCTGGGACCACCAACCGCTGGTTGACGCCACGCAGCAGTACATGCGCAACCATATGGACCTGGACGATTTGGAGCGCCGGGCGCGCTACCCGCAGGTGACTTCTTAAGCCCGCCCTTGCAAAGCAAAGCAGGCCCTCCGTGCCCCCACAGCCACACCCCGAGCACTGAGGATTTCGGCGCCCCGCCAAACCTCAAGCTCGGCAGACTGGGCAGCATCCATCCAACCCAGTTGCTCCAGCACCGCGGCGGTGGCTGCGTACAAGGCGGGTTTGTTGCCATCGCTGATCTTGATGGCAAAAGCCTCGCCCCGACTTTTGCTCGCCATGACTTGCACGCCGTCGGCGCCTATCTTGCTAATCCAGTCGCCACGGCCGGCGCGCATAAAGGCCAGGTCATTGCGGCCCGTGCCGCTCACCAGGTCTGGGTGCGTCGTCATCGCTTCGCCCAGCAGTGCAAAACTGTGGCCAAACTCGGCGTCCGCCGCACCGCTAGCCAAGCGCGCATAGCCATGGGCCAGGCGGGCCAGCGGCATGGCGTAATTGGGGGCGGAGCAGCCATCTATGCCCATGGGCATATGCTCTTCTTGCATGCCTACCGCGCGCGCCACCGCGCTGCGTACCGCGCGTTGCAAAGGGTGCGCCGCTTCGGTGTAGTCCTGTAGCGGCCAGCCCTGCTGCACACACATGGCCACAAAGCCCGCGTGCTTGCCGCTGCAATTGTGGTGCCGCTCGTCATAGACCAGGCCCTCAGGCGGCGCTTTATCTAGCAAGGTAAACAAGCCCGGCACATGGCAGCCACAGCGCAGCACGCGGTAGTCCTGCCCGGCCTTGGCCAAGATGGACTCAGCGGTTTGCACATGCATTGGCTCGCCGTTATGGCTTGCGCAGAGTAAGGCCAATTCCGCTTGCGACAAGCCCAGCGCTTTGGCCGCACCCGATTGCAGCAAAGGCAAGGCCTGCAAGACCTTGAGCGTGGAGCGGGTAAAACTCACAAACTGCGGATTGCCCGCATGTGCCAGCACCCTGCCATGCCGGTCCACCACCGCCACCGCGCCAAAGTGCAAACACTCGCTGTGCCCGCCGCGTGTGAGTTCGACCAAAGGCAGCAGTTCAGCAGGAGACACGCGGCGCACCATTTCTACCGGACAATCCGGCCCAAGCGGCGCCCCTATGGCGCCAT
>JBILPS010000018.1:0-47010 GCA_044373655.1 Rhodoferax sp. | reverse complement strand
CGCTTCAATCACGTCTTTGGAACCGTTTTCCTTGGCGCGACCGGCAGCGATGTTGACGTCACCCGACCAACCTACGACTACGCAGGCCTTGCCGCCAGCGATGTCATCGATCATGGTAGAGCTAAAGATGCGAATATCTTTGCGCACTTTGGCCAGCATATCTACTGCCGCTTTGTGGTCCGCTGGGTCATTGGAATACGCGTCTTTGCCGATGTAGTGCAGCGCCGGAGGAAGGATCTCGGTGGGCGAATCCAGGTAGGCGATGCCGCAGGACTTGAGCTTGGAGGTGTATTCCGGTTTGAAGGCCAGGTCCCACGCGTTTTCGGGCATCGGCATTTTGCCTAGGGCTTTCTCCACTTTGGTGCGGTTGATACCCACGGTGGTAAAGCCCCAGGCCCAGGGCACCAGGTACTGGTTGCCAGGGTCCGCGTTGACCAGTGCCGCCATGATGTCGCCATCCAGATTGCCATAGTTTTTTAGCTTGGCGCGGTCCAGCGGCTGAAAGAAGCCGGCTTCCACCTGGGCGGGACTGAAGGACGTACCCGGCACCACGATGTCATACCCGGTATTGCCAGCCACCAGTTTGCCATTGAGGGCCTCGTTGGTTTCAAAGGTGTCGTAATTCACCTTGATGCCGGTTTCTTTTTCGAAAGCGGCGATCATGCCCTCGGGGATGTAATCCGGCCAGTTGTAAATATTGAGGACTTTCTCCTCCGCCGGGGCACTGGCAGCGGGCGCAGGTGCGGGCGCTGCTTCTTCTTTTTTACCGCAAGCGGCAAGTACCAGCGCTACCAAGGTCAGGCTAAAAACGTATTTGGACATCGAAAAAACCTCCAGTGAAGGGACGTTGAAAAAACAAGAGGGCCTCAGGCGGTCGACGCGCAAGGCGGCGGAAACAGGAAATTATAGGTTTGCCTCAAGCCAGCCAGATCGCCGGGCATCGGCCAAGGTTTTATCCAAGGCCAAACGGATCAAACCCATCATTTCATCGATTTGTGCATGGGTGATGGTCAGGGGTGGCGCAATAATCATACGGTCGCCCACGGCGCGCATGATCAGGCCATTGGCAAAGCAGTGTCCTCGGCACACCATGCCCACTGAAAGATCTGCGGGAAAAAGGGTGTTGGAAGCCTTGTCCTTGACCAACACCAAGCCGGCCATCAGGCCGCAGGTTTCGGCCTGGCCCACCAAGGGGTGATCGAGCAGCGTCGCAAACTGCGCCGCCAAATAGGGGCCACTATCGTCACGCACCCGGCCCACCAAGTTTTCGCTTTCCAAAATATCCAGGTTAGCCAGCGCCACCGCGCAGGCCACCGGATGGCCGCTGTAGGTATAGCCGTGGTTGAACTCCCCACCCTGCTCGATTAGCACCTTGGCCACGCGGTCGCCCACCATCACGCCGCCCAGCGGGATGTAGCCGCTGGTCACGGCCTTGGCAAAGGTAATCAGGTCGGGCCGGTAGCCGAATTTTTCGTACGCAAACCAGTGGCCCAGGCGACCAAAGGCACAGATCACCTCATCGCTAATCAGCAAGATGCCGTATTTGTCCACGATGCGCTGGATCTCAGGCCAGTACGTGGCTGGCGGGATGATCACGCCGCCGGCGCCCTGCACCGGCTCGGCGATAAAGGCGGCTACCTTGTGGGCGCCCAAGGCCAAGATACGCTCTTCCAACCAGCCGGCCGCACGGATCCCGAAATCATCCGCGGACTCACCGGGCTGCCCGTTCTCGAAAAAATAGGGCTGCCCGATATGGCTGATATTGGGGATGGGTAAATCGCCTTGCGCATGCATGCCACTCATGCCGCCCAAGGAGGCACCAGCCATGGTGCTGCCGTGGTAGGCATTGGTGCGGCTGATGATGATCTTGCGCTCGGGCTGTCCTAGCAAATCCCAGTAGCGGCGCACCATGCGCACATTGGAGTCATTGCTCTCGCTGCCGCTAGACGAATAAAACACATGCTGAAAACTGCGCCCCCCCACCGTAGGCGCCAACGAGGCCAGGCGCGCCGCCAGGGTGGCGGCGGGCACATTGGTGGTCTGGAAAAAACTGTTGTAGTAGGGCAGCTTGAGCATTTGCGCTTGCGCTGCATCGGCCAATGCTTTGCGACCATAGCCGACATTGACGCACCACAAACCGCTCATGGCGTCCAAGACGCGATTGCCTTCGGAGTCCCAGACATAAATGTCTTTGGCCTCCGTCATCACCCGGGCCCCACGCGCATTGAGCGCTTTGAAATCGGTAAAAGGATGCAAAAAATGCGCGCTGTCTAGCGCTTGGATATGACTGGTATCGACGAGTGAATTCATAAAATGTATCGGGACAAGGTTGGATCAGAATCAAACATCCAGCAACGACTTGGTGGCAGGCGGCGGGCTAGACGTGTAAAAGCAAATGTTCGCGCTCCCAGGGAGAGATCACTTTCATGAACTCTTCGAATTCAAGCTCTTTGATTTCGGAGTACACGGTGATGAACTCTTTGCCCAGCACCTCGTGCAAGTCCGACTCGCGGCGCAACCAGTCCAGCGCCTCACCCAGGCTGCGCGGCAGCGCGTAGGGTGACAAGTAGGCGTCACCCTTCATTTCGGGCTTGGGGGCAATCTTGTTCTTGATGCCCAGGTAACCGCAAGCCAGGGTCATCGCCATGGCGACATAGGGATTGGCGTCCGAGCCGATCACCCGGTTTTCCACTCGGCGCGCCGATGGCTCGGAAATGGGTGAGCGTATGCCCACCGAGCGGTTGTCATAGCCCCATTCGATATTGATGGGCGCAGCCGAATGGCGGGTTAAACGGCGGTAGCTGTTCACATAGGGAGCCACCAGGGCCATGGCAGCCGGTATATAGCGCTGCAGACCGCCGATGTAATGCATAAACATTTCCGAGGCGCTACCGTCCTCTTTACTGAAAACGTTCTTACCAGTCTGCATATCGACCAGACTCTGGTGCACATGCATGGCGCTGCCCGGCTCACCGGCAATGGGTTTGGCCATGAAGGTAGCGTACATGTTGTGGCGCAAAGCCGCTTCGCGCACGGTGCGTTTGAAGAAAAACACCTCGTCTGCTAGGCCCAGTGGTTCGTTATGGAAAAAATTGATTTCCATTTGCCCGGCACCGACTTCGTGAATCAAGGTGTCCACGTTGAGTTCCATCTTCTCGCAATAGTCGTAAATTTCTTCAAACAGCGGATCGAACTCATTCACCGCGTCGATGCTATAGGCCTGGCGCGAAGTCTCGGCGCGACCGCTGCGGCCTATGGGCGCTTTGAGCAAGGTATTGGGATCGGTGTTGCGCGCGGTCAGGTAAAACTCCAACTCCGGCGCCACAATGGGCTTGAGGCCTTCGGCCGCAAACAAGTCACAGACTTTGCGCAACACGCTGCGTGGTGCAAAAGGCACCAACTTGCCCTGGTGGTCAAAGCAGTCATGAATCACCTGCGCCGTCGGGTCAGTCGCCCAGGGCACGATGCGCACGGTGGATGGGTCGGGGCGCAATTGCATATCCCGGTCTGTGGGTTCGATCACATCATAGTAAGGGCCACTTTCGGGGAATTCCCCCGTAACGCCCATAGCGACAATCGCCTGGGGCAGGCGCATGCCCCGGTCTTCGGTGAACTTGGCGCGCGGCAAAATTTTTCCGCGTGCCACGCCGGTTAAGTCGGGCACCAGGCATTCAACCTCGGTAACGCGGCGCTCGTTAAGCCACTGTTCCAGGTCATTAAAAGACATATTTTTTGAGTCAGACATTGTGTTTTTCCTCCGCTAACGGCGGACCTGCTGGACGGCCTGCCAATCTATAGTTATGTAATTGGGGTTGATTTTGCACCAGTTTGGTGTGCCCTACAAATATTCTCTGAGCCGGTGGTACAGCATGCCAAGTACCAAACTGGGGGTGCGAAGCAAAGCGCCACCAGGGAAGTCATGGTGTTTCAAACGGGAAAACAGATCAAAGCGCGAGGCCTCACCAGCGATGGCCTGGGCTACCAGTTGACCGGCCAGCCCTGTGAGCGCCACGCCATGGCCACTAAAACCTTGGAGGTAATACACGTTGTGACCCAGCCGCCCAAAATCAGGCGCGCGGTTCATGCTGATATCCACAAAACCGCCCCAAGTAAATTCAATCGGGGTATTGCGTAACTGAGGAAACACTGCGGCCATACGCGCCGCCATGCGTTGCTGCAGGCGGACCGGCGTCCGGCTCGAATAACTGACCCGTCCACCAAAGAGCAGACGCGCGTCTTGGCTAAAGCGGAAGTAATCGAGCACCACATTGTTGTCACAAGCGGCAGCGCCGCTGGGTATGAGCGTCTGCACCAGGCCAGGGTCTATGGGTGCAGTGGCGACGATATAGGTTCCCACCGGCATGATGCGCGATGCAATCGAGGGCGCGAGCCGCGGCGAAAAGGCAGGCAAAGTGCAATTACCAGCCAACAGGGCATAACGCGCACGCACCGTGCCTTGAGCCGTGCGAACTCGCACAGTGGCACCTTGTTCCATGGTCAACGCAAGCGTGTTTTCGTAAATTTGCACGCCTAGCCCCAGCGCCGCGCGGGCCAGGCCCAAGCCATATTTCAACGGATGCACATGGCCCGATCGCTCTTCGTAAGCACAGGCCACATAGCGTGAGGTGTCAATCATGGCGCGCACATCAGCACCGTAGGCGCGAACAGTCGACAGGCCATAGATTTTGTCCATGGCATCCATTTCTGCATCCAAGGTACGGGCTTTGCGCGGGCTGTCGGCGACATACAGATAGCCATTTTTACGCTCGCAGGCTATGTCCCATTGGGCGATGCGCGCATCCATCAGGTCAATGGCCTCTAGCGACATATCCCACATCTGGCGCGCCGCCTGCATGCCCAACTGCTGCTCCAACTCCGATTGACCGCTTGCATAGCCCACGATGACCTGACCCCCGTTACGCCCCGAAGCCCCACTGCACACCCGGTCAGCCTCCAACACCGCCACCTTAAAGCCACGCTGCGCTAACTCAATCGCTGCCGACAAACCAGCAAAGCCGGCGCCCACCACCACCACATCGGTATGCAGTTCGCCAACCAAGGGCGCCAGCAGCGCCGGCCGGCTCACGCTGGCTTCGTAATAACTTTGCCGATTGAGTTGCGTGTCCGATTGCAGCAGAGAGCCCATAAAAACCACTTGTTTTCGCGTCGAATGCAAAAAGTGCGCAGTCAGCCTATGGCCAAGCGCTTAGCCACTTGCCCGGACAAATAGGTCCAGACCATGGTGGCCGCTGCATGACTGGTCAGTTCGGCGTGGTCATAGGCGGGTGCCACCTCCACGCAATCCATGGCCACGCATTGCAGCGTGACCAGCGCTTCTAGCCAAGTCAGCAATTGGCTGCTGGTCAATCCCCCAGGCTCCGGGGTACCGGTGCCCGGGGCAAACGCTGGATCCAGGCAATCGATATCCAGCGTCAGGTACACCGGCATGCTGCCCAGGCGCTCGCGCACCTGGTTGATCAAGGGGTTCAAGGCGGGGCCGTCCAGACCGCGCATTTCGCGGGCGGTGAAGATCAGGCCACCCTGGTCCGCCACAAACTGGCGCGCAGCGCGCGCGCCAGAAGAACGCAAGCCAATTTGCACCGTATGGCGCGGACTCACCAAGCCTTCCTGAATAGCCTCATAAGTCCAAGTGCCGTGGCCCGAGGGCTCGCCGAAATGGTCGCTCCAAGTGTCGCAATGGGCATCAAAATGCACCAAGGCCAATGGCCCAAAGCGCGCCTTGGCCGCGCGCAGCAGCGGCAAAGTCACCGAATGGTCACCGCCCAAAAAAATGCAATGGTGCTTGGCAAAAAGGGGCTCCGCCTGTTCTTGGATGCGGCGGCGCACCTCGTTTAGTGCGCTGGCATTGGGCAAGGCCATGTCGCCCGCGTCACCCACCATGCCTAAGGGCGAAACGTCGAAATGCGGATGGATACCGTCGCACAGCATCAGGCTGGCACGGCGAATTTCTTGCGGACCAAAGCGGGCGCCCGGCCGGTTGGTCACCGCCCCATCAAAGGGAACGCCCACAATCGCAAAGGGTTGCGCAGTGAGTGCCTCACTGGCAAGGAAAAAATTAGTGTTGCTCGCGTATGCAAACTTAGCGGTACTCATCGGTTAACCTCCTATCGTCGGCATGGTAACCGCCCAGGGCTCAAATGCCCTTGGGCTGCGCTGCGCTGGCGACACTTTACCCATGACACCCGCCCTGCCCACCGCGTGACCCACCGATTCCAAAAGCCCCTGGCCTATGCCAGCCTTGCGCTCAGCATGGCGCTGGTTGGAAGCTATGTGGCCCTGTCCAAGCCCTTGGTGGCCATCTTGCCCGTGTTTTTGCTGGCCTGGTTGCGTTTTGGCATTGCCGCCATCGCCATGATGGCTTGGCTGAAAAAGCCGCCTGACGAGGGTCCCTTAGACCGGCGCACCTGGGGCTTTTTATTCCTGGAGTCCTTCCTGGGTAACTTCATGTTTTCCATTTGCATGCTGTTTGGGGTGAGCATGACCAGTACCCTGTCAGCGGGCGTCATCCTGTCTGCTATTCCCGCGGCCTCGGCGCTGATGGGGTGGTACTTCCTTAAAGAGCGCATTGGCTGGCGCATTTGGGCCGCCGTTGCGCTGGCAGTGCTCGGAATCGCGCTGCTGGCCTTGGCCCGCTCAGAGCCCCCAGCAGCGACCCAGGGGCTTGCACAAGCGCCCCTGGACCATCCGCACGCTCATTGGGGAAACCTGCTTTTATTTGGTGCTGTGCTGTGTGAAGCCGCCTATGTGGTTATTGGCAAACGCCTTTCAGCCACCGTCAGTCCCAAGCGCATTGCGGCGCTTATTAACCTCAATGGTTTTGCACTTTCCACCCCAGCGGGCCTGTACCTGGCTTGGCACTTTGACTTTGGTGCGGTCCAGGTGCAATGGTGGCTATTGCTGGTTTTTTATGCGCTCGCGGCCAGCGTATGGGTCGTGTGGTTATGGATGACGGGACTCAAAACCATCCCAGCAACCCAAGCGGGCGTCTTCACCGTGATGTTGCCGCTGGCCACTGCCGTCATCGGCACCCTTGGCTTTGGCGAACAATTCACGCAGGTGCAGGCCATCGCCTTCGTACTGGCACTGATAAGCCTTCTGCTGGCCACCCTGCCTGGACCCAAGGTGCATCAATCGGACCAGGCCTGATGGCAAAGCAAAACACCGTCTTCATCGGCATACAACCATTGCCCCGGTGTGATGACCACACCTTGCACCTGCACCGCAACATCACGCTGCCCGGTCTGGCGTTTTTCCGTGGGCAAAGGCATGAGCGCCAACGCGCAAATGCCGAGCTCACAGGCCGCCAATTCATGCACATCACGCACGCAACCATCGACCAGCACACCGGCCCAGCCATTGCGCGCTGCCATCGCGGCAATATTGCCCCCTACCAGCGCCCGGCGCATCGACGCGCCGCCATCAACCACCAAAACCTGCGCTACGCGGCCCAGTGCGGTATCGACCCAACCGGATTCTTCGAGCGCCTCCTTGACCATGGAATTGTCCTCAAAACACTTCACCGTGCGCACTGGCCCGCAAAAAGCTTTGCGGCCGCCAAAGTGTGTGAACACCGGCGGTAAAACCGCAAAATCAGTTTGCCCGCGACGCATAAATACATCACACAGATCGGCGGTGGGAATGGGCTTGGTCATGAAATTCTCGCTTTGACAGCCCCGAAAAAGGCTGGGTGTAGTTTAAAAATAGGTCGAAATAATGTGCCCTACTGCAAAAATTTCGTTTTCCCCTCTTGGAAAGCGCCAGTTTCTCCAGTAGCATCCACCCGCCGGACGTAAAGTTTATCGTTGGCAATCAACTAACCCCCTGAAGGACCACCTCACAATGGCAACTGCAAAAACAGCGCCCGCTAAAAAAGCGGCTCCCGCAAAAAAGGCAATTACAAAATCCGCTCCAGCCGCAAAGAAAGCGGCTCCGGCCAAAAAGCGCGCTGTGAACGCCGCATTCATGAAGCCCCTGACTCCCAGCGCCGCATTGGCTGCCGTGGTGGGCGCCAAGCCCCTGGCACGTACCGAAGTTGTCAAACAGCTGTGGGTTTACATCAAGAAACAAAAACTGCAAGACGCCACCAACAAGCGTAACATCAATGCAGACGCCAAACTCAAAGAAGTGTTTGGCAAAGCGCAAGTCACGATGTTCGAAATGGCGGGCCTGATTGGCAAGCACCTTTCGTGATGCAAGCGGTGCGAAGCAATTCGCACCTAGCTTTCGCCCATAAAAAAAAGCCGGTGAAAACCGGCTTTTTTTATGGACCCGCGCAGCGCATGGCTAGCGGTCTTAATGCATGCGCACACCCTGGCGCTGCAGTTCCGCCTGCACACCCTCCATATCCACGTGCGCAGTGCTTTTGTCCTGCTGTATCGACACCGCAGCGGCAACGCCGGCGCCCTGTCCCGTGACGGTGCAGGCCATCATATTGCGCATAGCGGCATGCGAGACCATATCCCCGGCCACACAGCGCCCAGCGACCAACAGATTGTCCACTTCTAAGGGCACCATGCAGCCGTAAGGAACCTCGAAATAGCGCCCGGTGGTGGGCAAAATAAGGATGTTGTAGCCGTCGATGAACTCCGGAAAAATACCGATGCTGTCGGCAAACTTGGCCTGGCTGCGCACATCCTGACTGCATAAGTTGTAGCGGCCAATAATCTTGCGCGAATCGCGCACGCCCAAAGTCATGCCAAAGTTGCGCAGCTTGGCATTCTCAAAGCCGGGCACCACTTTTTTGAGCGCCACCAAAGCATGCAGCGCATCCTGGCGGCCTTGCATTTCGGCGCGCGTCAGGTCCATCACATCGGTCGGGTCAAAGCCGTACATATGGGCCAAGTTCAAATTGGTGGCCTCACCGGCAGGCGTTAAAGCGGACCAAGAACCGCCGATGTTGGTGCTGTCGGCCGGTATCACACCGAGCTCGCGGGCGGTATCAAATTCTTTATCCAGGTAGGGACTGCGCAGCGTGTCCTCTTTTCCGGTGGTCTCCTGCGCCCAGGTGCGGCTCCAGTCAGCATAGGTGGCGGGCTGACTTTCGGTGTAGTCCAAAAACGCCTGCGTATCCACGCCTGATGCGTTAAACACCGTGGTCATGCCCAGCATCTTGTCCTTGGGCGTCTTACGGTAACTGGCCCCGGCCAGATGGGCGATATCCGCGTCGCCCGAGCAGTCCACAATACGTTTGGCTAGCACCACCTGGCGACCCGATTTGCTCTCGGTCACAATGCCACGCAAGCGCTTGCCATCTTCTTCAAAAATGACATCTACTGCCAGGCAGTGCAAGATAGGCCGCACCCCAGCTTCAGTAATCAGGCGGTCGGCCACCACCTTGAAAAAATCTGCATCCAGGCACTGGCTGTCGTTATACGGCCATTTGATCGAGCCGCCCATTTGCGCGGCAATACGTTCCATTTCGATGCCAATGCCCTCGCCTTCTACCGTACCTTCGTAGCGGTACCAGGCCAGGGTTTCCATGCCCACGGTAGTGATCACGCCACCCAGGCAGCCAAAGCGCTCTAGCAGCACCGTGTCAGCACCGGCACGGCGCGCGGCCAGGGCCGCTGATATGCCCGCCGGCCCTGCGCCCACCACCAGCACATCGCAGCTAGTGAGCACCGGCAAGGCCTTGGCCGGTTCGTGATAGACCTGCAGCGCAGTATCGAGCGCGCCCACGCTAGGCGGCGCATGGCGCAGCACTTCGCCCTCGACAGTTTGGCGGCGGCTGACCGGCATGCGCTGACCGGCCCAACGGGTCAACATGCGCTGGGCGCGCGCTTCGAATTTATCCTCGTCTGTCATAGGGGCACTCCGGCAGAAATCGCATTGCAAAGTTGGCGCATTGTGGATGCGCGGCCATTGGGCAATTTATAAAATTGCGTCTCTCAATGGCGCCATCGCGGCAAGATGCCATTGTCCACACCGCCTGAACCGCCACAAATACAAGGCGTTTTCCCTCTAAGCGCGGGGTGTAGGTAAGCGGCGAGGCGGACAGGGTAATGGCCTCCCAAAGGCATGCAAAGGCAGCGCGCTCCTGTGGCAACCGGGGCGGCGCAAACGATTTACACGGGTTGAACTGCATAGAATTGCGTTACTGGTTCGGTCGTCGCCCGCAGTGCATCGCGATCTGGCCAGTGAACGCACATTCCTGCATCGGTTTTACGCGGAGACACCCCACATGACAGAAGAAGCAACAGCGCCCAGCTCGCCGGCACGACGTCGCGCGGGCCGCGGCAGCGGCACCGTCCGCGTTGCACCCCCCACCACCCAGTACCGCAATCTCAGGCACCGCCTGCCGCCCACGCCCATGGTGTCCGAAGACGAGTTGGAAGCCATCCATAACGCCTCGCTCACCATTTTGGAAGAAATGGGCATGGACTTCATGCATGCGGGCGCGCGCGAGATTTTGAAAAAAGCCGGTGCTGATGTGCGAGAAGGCTCCGAGCGCGTGCGCTTTGACCGAAATTTGATTTTGCAGACGATTAAAAGTTGCCCATCCGAATTCACCCTGCATGCGCGCAACCCTGAGCGCAATATCCGCATCGGCGGCAAGAACCTGGCCTTTGCGCAAGTGGCCAGCCCGCCCAACTGCTCGGACATGCAAGGCGGGCGGCGCGCAGGCAATCAGCAGGACTTTCGTAACCTGGTGAAACTGGCCCAGCGCTACGACATCATCCATTGCACCGGCGGCTATCCGGTCGAGCCAGTGGACTTGCATGCCTCGGTGCGCCATCTGGACTGTTTGTCCGACATTGCCAAACTCACCGACAAAGCGTTTCACGCCTATTCGCTGGGCAAAGAGCGCAACCAGGATGCGCTGGAGATGGTGCGCATCGTGCGCGGCATCAGCAATGAACAACTCGAGCGCGAGCCTTCGCTGTTTTCCATCATCAACAGCTCCTCTCCGCTGCGCCTAGACACGCCCATGTTGCAAGGCATTTTGGAAATGTCCTCGCGCAACCAGATCATCATGCTCACGCCTTTCACACTGGCCGGGGCCATGGCGCCGGTGACGATTGCCGGCGCGCTGGCCCAGCAAAACGCCGAAGCGCTGGCCGGCATCGCGTTCACGCAATTGGTGCGCCCTGGCGCGCCGGTGGTCTATGGCGGCTTTACCTCCAATGTCGATATGAAAAGCGGCGCGCCTGCGTTTGGCACGCCCGAGTACATGAAGGCCGTGCTGGTAGGCGGACAACTGTGCCGCAAATACGGTATCCCATACCGCACCTCCAATGTGAATGCCGCCAATACCGTGGACGCACAAGCGGCCTATGAATCGGTTTTTTCTTTGTGGGCGCTCACCCAAGCCGGCGGCAACTTCATCATGCACAGCGCCGGCTGGATGGAAGGTGGCCTGACTGCCTCGTTTGAAAAATTTATCCTTGACTGCGACCTTTTGCAAATGGTGGCCGAGTTCCTTACGCCGCTTGATGTCAGCCCGGCCGGACTGGCGCTGGACGCGGTGCGCGATGTCGGCCCCGGCGGCCACTACTTTGGCACCGCGCATACGCTGGAGCGTTTTGAGACGGCTTTTTATTCGCCGATTATTTCGGATTGGCGCAACTATGAGTCTTGGGACGAAGGGGGCCGCCCAACGGCCTACCAAAAAGCCAATGCCGTTTGGCAAAAAGAACTCGAAGCCTATGAGCGCCCGCCTATGGACGCAGCCATCGAAGAAGAGCTCGATGCTTTTGTCAGTCTGCGCAAGTCCCAGGGCGGCGCACCTACTGATTTTTAATTTTTTGTTTTTCTCTAGGGAAAAGGATTTGCAGACATGAAAACAACAGCACGTGTAGTCATCATTGGTGGCGGTGTGGTCGGGTGTTCGGTGCTTTACCACCTCACCAAAAAAGGCTGGAGCGATGTGATGCTGCTAGAGCGCGACCAGCTGACTTCTGGCTCCACCTGGCACGCAGCCGGGGGCTTTCACACGCTCAATGGGGACCCCAATGTAGCCATGCTGCAAAGCTACACCGTGAGCCTCTACGAAGAGCTGGAACGCATCTCGGGCCAGTCTTGCGGCCTGCACAAATCGCCCGGTATCATGCTGGCCGACACCCCCGAGCGCATGGAGTTTTTGAAAATGACGGTGGCCCGCGGTCGCTACCTGGGCATGGAGACCGAAATTATTTCGATCAAAGAAGCCCTGAATTACTTCCCCTTCATAGAAGAAAAATACTTCTTAGGCGCGCTGCTAGACCCCAACGAGGGCCACCTGGATCCCAGCGGCACGACCTATGCCTACGCCAAAGCGGCACGAATGGGAGGCGCCACCATCGAAGTGCAAACCAAGGTGGAAAGTCTGGAACAAAAGCCTGACGGTACCTGGCGCGTGATCACCAACAAAGGCGTGGTCGAGTGCGAACATGTGGTCAACGCAGGCGGCCTGTGGGCGCGTGAGGTGGGCCGCATGGTGGGTATCGAGCTACCGGTGCTGGCCATGGAACATATGTATTTGGTCACTGATGACATCCCGGAAGTGGAAGCCTTTAACAAAAGTGCCGGCAAAGAGATCGGCCACGTCATCGACTTCGGCGCAGAGAGCTATTTGCGCCAGGAGGGCAAAGGCATGGTGCTGGGCGTGTACGAGCAAGCGGGCAAGCCCTGGTCTACCAAGACCACGCCCTGGAGCTTTGGCCAGGAACTGCTGCAGCCGGACCTGGACCGCATTGCACCCTCATTAGAAATTGCCTTCAAGCACTTCCCCGCGCTGGAGCATGCGGGCATCAAGCGGGTGATCAACGGGCCTTTCACTTTCGCGCCCGACGGTAACCCGCTGGTCGGCCCGGTGCAGGGGCGCACCAACTTTTGGAGCGCATGTGGCGTGATGGCTGGCTTCAGCCAGGGCGGCGGCGTGGGCCTAGCGCTATCTAACTGGATGGTCGATGGCGACCCAGGTTTTGACATCTGGGGCATGGACGTGGCGCGCTACGGCGACTGGGCGACACGCACCTACACCAATGCCAAAGTGCGCGAAAACTATTCGCGCCGATTCCGCATTCGCTTCCCCAACGAGGAACTGCCGGCAGGCAGGCCGCTGCAAACCACGCCCTTGTACGACACATTTATCGAACAAGGCGCGGTGATGGGCGATTCCTGGGGCATGGAAACGCCTCTGTGGTTTGCGCCCAAAGGCACCGAGGCCAAAGACATCGTGTCCTTCCACCGCTCCAACGACTTTGAACCCATTAAGGCCGAGTGCAAAGCAGTGCGCGAAGCGGTAGGCGTCACCGAGGTGGCCAACTTTGCCAAATACGAGATAAGCGGCCCGGGCGCCGAGGCATGGCTGCAAGGCCTGATGACGAATACTTTGCCCAAAAAAGGGCGTTTGCAGCTGTGCCCCATGCTCAACCACCAGGGCAAGATCATCGGCGACTTCACCATCGCCAAAGCAGACGAAGACCGCTTCATGATGTGGGGCTCCAGCCAGGCGCAGGTCTACCATATGCGCTGGTTTGAGCAGACATTGCCCAAAGACGGATCGGTGCACATCACGCCCTACGGCATGAAGCTGATTGGCTTGTCGATTGCCGGCCCGAAGTCGCGCGAGTTGTTGCAACGTCTGACCGACGAAGACGTGTCCAACGAAGCCTTCAAATTCATGGACTACCGCGAAATGGAAATCGCCACCGTGCAGGCCAAGATCAACCGCGTCACCTACACCGGTGACTTGGGCTACGAAATTTGGGTAGCACCCGAATACCAACGCCGCTTGTACGAAAGTATCATGGCGGCGGGCGCCGACCTGGGCATCCAAAACTTCGGCATGCGCGCGCTTTTGTGCCTGCGTCTGGAGAAAAACTTCGGCACCTGGTTCCGCGAATTCCGCCCTATCTACGGCCCCTTCGAAGCGGGTCTGGACCGCTTTGTCAAACTCGACAAACACGAGTACATCGGCAAAGCGGCAGCCATCAAAGAGAAGCAAGACGGTCCGAGAAAAACACGCATCTTTATGGTGGTGGACGCGCTGGACTGCGACGTGATGGGCGACGAGCCGATCTGGGTCGATGGCAACGTGGTAGGCTGGGTTACCTCGGGTGGTTTTGGCCACTATGTGAACCAGTCACTGGCGCAAGGCTATATCCCCACCGAATGCTTTAGCCCGGATATGACCTTAGAGATTGAAATCCTGGGTGAGCGCCGTCCGGCCCGTCTGCAAATGGACCCGCCTTTTGACCCCGAAGCCAAACGCATGCGCATGTAAGGAGCCCGCCCGATGACGCACTACTCGGCCTGGTCGCTGCTGCGCAACGCCCTGGGTGGCCACCAACATTGGGACCGCGCCTGGCGCGACCCCGAGCCGCGCAAAAGCTATGACGTCATCATCATCGGTGGCGGAGGGCATGGTTTGGCGACCGCCTATTACCTGGCAAAAAACCACGGCATCAAAAATATTGCAGTGCTAGAAAAAGGCTATATCGGTTCGGGTAACGCGGGGCGTAACACCACCATCGTGCGCTCCAACTACATGATGCAGGACAACACCGCGTTTTATGAACATTCCATGTCCTTGTGGCGCGGCATGTCGCAGAACCTGAACTACAACGTGATGTTCTCGCCGCGTGGTTATTTGTATGTCACCATGTCGCCCAGCGGGCACGACGCGCAAATCCGCCGTGCCAACATCATGCGCCTGAACGGCATCCGCGCCGACATCCTCACCCGCGAAGACGTGATGAAAGAAGCGCCCTATCTGGACTTTTCAGACGAGGCGCGCTTTCCGATTTACGGCGCCATGTTGCAACCGGACGCTGGCACGGCGCGCCACGATGCCGTGGTCTGGGGCTATGCACGCGCGGCCAATGCCCTGGGCGTGGACATCATCCAAAACTGCGAAGTGCGCGACTTTGAATGGTCGGGCGAGCGCATCACTGGCGTACACACTTCGCGCGGAACCATCAGCGCGGGCAAGGTGGGCATGGCGGTGGCGGGCAACACTTCGCCGCTAGCGCAAAAAGCCGGGCTGCAATTGCCTATTGACAGCCATGTGCTGCAAGCCTATGTCACCGAGTCCATCAAGCCCATCGTCAACCATGTGGTGGTGTGGTCGGCTTCGTATTTCTATTTCTCGCAGTCGGACAAAGGTGGCCTGGTATTTGGCGGCCATATTGACCGCTACAACTCCTATGCCCAGCGCGGCAACTTGGCCAATGTCAGCGAGGTCACGCAAGCCCTGGTCAGTGCCATGCCCAGCGCGGCGCGACTGCGCGTGCTGCGCCATTGGGGCGGCATCATGGACATGACGCCTGACGGCAGCCCCATCATCACCAAAACCCCGGTCGATGGGCTCTACCTCAATACCGGTTGGTGCTACGGCGGCTTCAAGGCCACGCCGGCCTCGGGCTGGTGTTTTGCGCACACGATTGCCAACGATGCGCCCCATGCCCACAGCGCCGGATTTACGCTGGACCGCTTTGCCCAGGGCCGCTACATCGACGAAGCGGGCACAGGCCCTTACAACCACTTGCAATAGAAAGGGCGGACACACCATGCTACGCATTGCCTGCCCCTACTGCGGCACCCGCGACCACGAAGAGTTCAGCTACTTCGGTGACGCCACCCAGCCCTACCCGGATTTGGGCGTTCAACACCATGAAGCCTGGGTCCAAACCGTTTACACCCGCCCCAATCCGCGCGGCATCCACAGCGAGTTTTGGCAGCACACCTTGGGCTGCCGCCGCTGGCTGGTGGTCAAGCGCCATACGGTGACGCACGACATCGAATCGGTGCTGCCCGCCGCGCAAAGGACGCTGCCATGAACCAGCCCCCATCAGCCCAAGGCGGCAAGCAGCGCCTGCCCAGCGGTGGCCGTATAGACCGCAGCCAAGCGCTTACCTTCACCCTGGACGGCTCACCCTACCAAGGCTTTGCCGGTGACACCCTGGCCTCTACCCTGCTGGCGCACAACGTGCATTTGATCGGCCGGTCTTTCAAATACCACAGGCCTCGTGGCATTTTGGGCTCGGGCGTGGAAGAGCCTAATGCGCTTTTCACTCTGGGCGACGGCGGCACGCGCGAGCCCAATATCGCGGCCACGACGACCGAGCTGGAGCAGGGCCTGCGCGCCCGTACGCAAAACGCCTGGCCCTCGGTTAGCCTGGACTTCATGGCCATCAACTCCCTGCTCTCGCCAGTGTTTGTGGCCGGGTTTTATTACAAAACCTTTATGGGCCCGACGCGCAAGGCCTGGATGTTGTATGAGCACTTCATCCGCAAAGCCGCAGGCCTGGGCGCCTCGGTGGCGGACTTTGATATCCACCGCTATGACTACCATAATGATTTCGTTGATGTGTTGGTGATCGGCTCGGGCGCCGCCGGCTTGGCCGCTGCGCTGCAAGCGGCACGGGCTGGGGCCGATGTGATGCTGGTCGAGCAAGATTTTGAACTCGGCGGTGCCTTGCTCAACTGCCCTACGGCCAGCACGCAAGCGCAGTGGCTGGCGCATATGCTGCAAGAAATTAAGGCTACGGGCCGTGTACGCCTGCTGACCCGCAGCACTGCATTTGGCATTTACGACGGCAATACCGTGGGCGTGATCGAGCGCAGTGCACCCGGCTTGGCGGACCCCGCCCATGGCCTGCCGCGCCAGCGCATGCGCACCGTGCGCGCCAAGGCTATCGTCATGGCCTGCGGCGCTATCGAACGTCCCTTGGTCTTTGGCGGCAATGACAAACCGGCGGTCATGCTCAGTAGCGCGGTAGGCGCTTATGTCAACCGCTATGCGGTGGCACCGGGCCGGCGCGCGCTGTTTTGCGTGAACAATGACGCCGCCTATGCCGATGCTATGGGCCTAGCCCAGGCCGGTGCGCAGGTGCAACTGGTCGATCTGCGGCCCACCACGGCCCCGGCCTTGCTGGCGGCGGCCAATAGCGTGGGCATCACCGTCCACCATGGCAGCGCGGTCACCCAAGTGCGTGGATTTCAGCGTGCCAACACCGCACGTATTGAAGGCTTTGACAGCAACACAGGCCGCATCATGGGCGGCGCCGCCCACCACGAGGTGGACCTGGTCGCCATGTCTGGCGGTTGGACGCCCACGGTACACCTCAGTTCGCACCGCAATGTCAAACCGGTCTACCGCAGCGACATTTCCAGCTTTGTGCCGGGCGCTTTTGACCGCGCACAATTTGGCGCAGGCAGCATGGTGGGCGAACAAAGCTGGGATGGCGCCATCGCCTCGGGCTGGGCGGCGGGCGCGCAAGCGGCCGGCGTGCTCAGTCTGCACAGCGCAGGCGATGCACCCACGCTGCAAGACGGCTTTGGCATGGCATTTGTGCCAGCCGGGCTGCTGCGCTCGGACTCATCCGGCGGTAAATCCTTTGTCGATTTTCAGCACGATGTCACGGTTGACGATGTGCAACTGGCGCACCGCGAAGGCTATGTGTCCGTAGAACACCTCAAGCGCTACACCACGCTGGGCATGGGTACGGACCAGGGCAAGACCTCCAACCTCAATGGCATGGGCGTCATGGCCATGGCGCGCGGCCTGGATGTATCCCTGGCCGGCACCACCACTTTCCGTCCGCCCTACACCCCGGCTGCGCTGGGCGCGCTGGCCGGGCGCAATGTGCGCGGCCACTTTCAACCTGAACGCCTCACCGCCATGCACGACTGGCATATGGCTAACGGCGGCGTCAAGATGGAAGCGGGCTACTGGCTGCGCCCGCTGTGGTACCGCACGCATGGCGCCACCTTGCCCGAGGCCTACAAAGTCGAGATGGAGTTTGTGCGTGAAAACGTAGGCATCGCCGATACCTCCACCCTGGGCAAAATCGACGTACAAGGCCCGGACGCTGCCGCGTTTTTGGACCGTGTCTATGTCAATGGCTATTCCAAACTGGCCGTGGGCAAAGCGCGCTACGGCTTTATGTTGCGCGAGGACGGCATCGTCATGGACGATGGCACCACCACGCGTGTCAGCGAAACGCAGTTTTTCATGACGACCACCACCGCGCAAGCGGCCAAGGTGATGAGCCATCTGGAATTTTTGCTGCAAGTGGTCTGGCCCGAGTTGCGCGTGACCGTGGCATCCGTCACCGACCAATGGGCGGCCATGAGTATTGCCGGACCGCGCACGCGCGAAGTGCTGCAAGCGGCCTTCCCGCACCTGGACTTTGCCGACGCCGCCCTGCCCTTTATGGGCCTCTTGGACACCCAAGGCAAAGGCCCGTTGGCCGGCGTCGCGCTGCGCATACTGCGCCTGACTTTTTCGGGCGAACTGGCTTACGAAATCTTTGTGCCCACGCACCACGGCCTGGCGGTGTGGGAGCACCTGATCGAAGCGGGTAAGCCTTGGCAACTGCGGCCTTATGGGCTGGAAGCGCTGGGTTCACTGCGTATCGAAAAAGGCCATGTCGTGGGCTCGGAGATGGATGGTCGCACTACCTTGGGCGATATGGGCGCGGGCCGCATGGCCAGCCAGACCAAAGATTTTTGGGGCAAGGCACTCAGCCACAGCCCCCATTTACAAAAGCCGGACCGGCCTAGCCTGGTCGGGCTGGAAGCCGTGGACCCAGCGCAGCCGCCCAGCAATGGCTCTATTTTGTTTTTTGCTGATGATGCAATAAGCGGCCACGGGCGCGGCCATGTCACTTCCACCACCTTTAGCAAAACCGTGGGCAAGGCCATCGCCCTGGGCCTGCTGCAAGGCGGCACCGCGCATGTGGGCCAGGAAGTGGTCGCGGCATCGCCGGCCACGGGCCGGCAATACCGGCTGCGTGTGGTCGAGCCCTGCTTTATCGACCCGCAAGGAGTGCGTTACCGTGTCTAATTTCACCGCCACCACTGCAGCCCCCGCCACCCGCAGCCAGCCCACGCGCAGCGGCCAGTTGCAAGTGCACTTGCGCGTACAAAAGCTCTCCAACCTGACGCAAATCAGCACCTGGTCCAGCAGCATCGGTGCGCTCAGCAGCGCGCTGCACCGCGCCTTGGACTGCGATCCGCCGCTGCACACCGGCCAATTGGTAGCTTGCGGGCTAGGCACTTTGATGCGCAGCGGTCCGTTTGAGTTTTTACTGGTAGGGGACACCAACCAAGCCCCGAGCGACCGCGTCGGCCTGCTGCGCCAGCACATCAGCGCCGACCTGGGCGCCGTGCTGGACCTGAGCCACGCCCGCGTACGCGTGAGCGTGCATGGCGAAAAAGCGGTGGACGCCCTGTCCAAACTCTACGCCCTGGACTTTCGGCCCGCCGCCTTTGACAAGGGCAGCTTCGCCCTCACCGGCCACCACCACATCCCTTGCTTGCTGCACCGCGTGGATGCGCAGCATTTCCACGCCTATTACTTCAGCACCTACGCACGCGGGCAGATCGAGACGCTGATGGATGCGGCGCTGGAGTTTGGGGTGGATGTGACGCAGGCGGGCTAGGCCTTAGCAGATTGCTGCGTTTGTGCAAGTGCAGGTTCTAGTCCCTATCAGCAGCAAATCAGCACTGGTGCTCGACGCGCACGACCCCTTTGTGTGGGGCAGAGGCTACAGAGGTGGACGCCCTTCATGATCGCAGGACTGCGTTTTTTCCTGGTATTTGCATGCGCCAGCGCCGCGCTGTCTATCGGCGCTAGTGCGATCGCGGCCCATGGGCTGACACTGACGGCGCAGGACGCGCAAGCGCTGGCCTGGGCGCTGGACTTGCAGCGTTTTCATGCGCTGGCTTTGCTGGTGTTGGTGGTACTGGCACGACAAGGCGGGCCGAACGCTTGGACGATGATGGCCGGTGCATTGTTTGTTGCGGGCACACTGCTGTTTAGTCTCAATATCGAACTGCGCTTGATGTACGGCATCGCCTACTTGCGTCCCCTGGTGCCTTATGGTGGCATGGCCTTGATGGCGGGTTGGGTGGCGCTGGCCATAGGCGGCTGGCGCATGCAACAAGACCACCGCGCCTAAGTCATTGCGCTTAGCGGCATTGCATGCAGGCTTTTTACAGCGACCAGTTTGTGCTGCCCCTGCCCCAGGGACACCGCTTCCCCATGGCCAAGTACGCCATGCTGCGCGATGCGCTGGTGGCGCATTTACCGGGTATCCAATTGCTGCAAGCGCCGCGCGCCAGCGATGCCGAACTGCTGCGCGTGCATACGCCGAACTATGTGCGCGGCATCGCCGATGGCACGGTGCCCGCGGCCGTAACGCGAGAGATCGGCTTTCCCTGGAGCCAGGCTATGGCGGAGCGGGCACGCCGTTCGGTAGGCGCCACCGTAGCCGCTGCGCGCTCGGCCCTGCGCCAGGGCATTGGCGCCAACTTGGCCGGCGGCACGCACCACGCTTATGCGGACAAGGGCGGTGGCTTTTGTGTATTCAATGACGTGGCTGTGGCAGCGCGCGTGCTGCAAGCCCAAATCCAGCGAGCGGGCCGCGAACTGCAAGTGGCAGTGATCGACCTGGACGTCCACCAGGGCAACGGCACAGCGCGGATTTTTCAGCAGGACGAGACTGTGTTCACCCTGTCTTTGCACGGCGAAAAGAATTTTCCCTTTCGTAAAGAAGCGAGCGACCTGGATGTGGGCTTGCCCGACGGGACCGGCGACGCGGACTACCTGGTCGCGCTGGACCGCGCACTGCTGGAATTAGAAAGCGGCTGCAAGCCACAACTGGTGTTTTTTCTGGCCGGTGCCGATCCGCATGAAGGCGACCGGCTAGGGCGGCTCAAGCTGACTTTCGATGGCATGCAGGCGCGCGACCAGCGCGTATTCGATTGGTGCCTGCAAAGACGTATCCCTCTGGTGCTGCTCATGGCAGGGGGCTATGGCGCGCCCATTGAAGCCACGCTGCAGGTGCAGCTCACTACCTACCGCTTGGCCTACGCGCATTGGCAGCGCTGGCAAATGCGCAGCCCGATGACGCCCAACTAAGGGCAGCGGTACATTTTTTTACTTCAGGGGGTATAGGGCGCGGGAAACAATTCGTCTATGCGGCCGGTCTGGTGATACACCCATAGGCCCACGTATTCATGGACGGCCGACTCGATATTACCCAATGCTGTGCCAGCCGTACGCGGCACGTACCACTGGCGGTCTTTTCCGGTGGACTTGAAGGCCACCGGGTAGGCAATCACATCAAATCCTGCCTTGCGAAACAGGCCCACCGAGCGCGGCATATGCGCAGCCGACGTGACCAACAGCCATTTTTCGCCCGGCTTGGGGTGTAGCAGGTCGCGGGTAAATAGGGCGTTTTCATAGGTGTTGCGCGAGGCTTCCTCATACAGCACCTGCCCACGATCGATGGCAGCGTCACGCCACAAGGGGCGCACTTTGTCACTTTCCTTGAATGGGCCGGGGTTCAAGGAGCCACTGCCGCCGGTCAAGACCAAGCGGGCCTGGGGGTAGCGCCGCAAAAGGCTGATCGGGGCTAGCACGCGTTCAGCGCCTTCATTGAAACTCAGGTGGCCCTGCCCCGCGCTCACCACCTCGTCCACCGCACCGCCTAAAACAATAATGCCATCGACTTTTTCCGGGAGTTGTATCGGTACTGGAAAGCGGGTTTCTAAGGGGACAAGTAATTCATTACCGACAGGAAAAACCAACAGGGACAACAAAACGCCCAATAACAGCTGGATTAGCCGCAAGGACAAGTTGCGCTTGCCACTTTGAGGCCAAAAAGTCAGCGCAAAACCCAAGCCCACCAGCATATGCACCGGCGAAACCAAAAAGCTTGCAATTTTGGAAATTTCAAAAAACATCACAATCCCTGACTTATTCTTGCGAAAAACACCCGTGTAAACTGTAAGAAATACTAGCTACTCTCGCTTAAATCGCCGAAATCACCATGAAAAACGCACTCGCAGCCACGTTATTTAGTCTGCTTGCGGCTCAATCGAGTTTCGCGATAGACAACGAAACCCTGAAAGCCACGGCAGTGGCCGCTGGCATTTTGACCAATTCGTTCGCTATTTTTAATAGAAACTCATTTGAGTGTAAAGAAACTTACAAATTCGGTTATCAGGCTGCCAAAGACGAGGAGCTTTCCTCGCATTCCCTCAATTTTTCACCCATGGATTGCAAACTCGCTGCGGCAAGCATGCTGCCGCCGTCCATGAGTTTTGAAGTGCTACCAACCGTATTAGGCTCGGTCTGGAACGCGGATTCGGGGCCTTATGCCAAACAGGCGTTTTCGCTGGCCCTGATACCCATGGGGCGCTACGGGCTGCAAGTGGGCTCCGCTATTGTGGATTTCAGCGTCGGCCTGGGGCCTACGCTGGTGAGTGAAACCGATATTGGCACCCGCCAAAAATCCACCAATTTCCAATTTACCGATGAAATGGGCATCGGTATTTCTAACTTGAACCAGCGCGCGCGCCTGGCCTTTACCTACCGCCATGTCAGCAATGCGGACATCAAGCTGCCCAATAACGGCGTGAATTTCCTGGGCCTGGGACTAACCCTCAGGGTCGACTGATTTTTGGGCCGCGCAAGGCGGCTCATCTGAGGGTTTGCAGGCGGTGGAAATCCCCATAGGCTGCGGCCTGCCCCGAGGCTATAGTTGTCTGCCCCGGTTTTGCTTTTGCCGATTCTGCAAGGACTGTCCATGCCCATCACCCGCCCGATTCGCAGCACCATGATGCCGGTGCACCTGTCGCTTAACCATTTTTTGGAGCGCGCTGGGCAATTATTTGCCAGCAATGAAATCGTCTCGCGCTTGCCGGACAAGTCACTGCGTCGCCATAGCTATGGCAGTTTCTACGCACGCACCCGCCAGTTGGCACAAGCCCTGCTGGATCTGGGCTTGCAGCCCGGCGACCGGGTGGCAACACTCAGCTGGAACCACCATGCGCACCTGGAGTGCTATTTCGGCATACCGGCAGCGGGGGGCGTGATGCATACCCTGAATTTGCGTCTGGCACCCGACGAAATCGCCTGGATCGCCAATGACGCCAAGGACCGCTTTTTGGTCGTAGACGATGTGCTACTGCCTTTGCTGGCGCAGTTCCAAGGCCAATGTCATTTTGAAAAAATCATCGTCTTTCCCTTTTCCGGTGCACCGGTACCAGCGCCCTTTTTGGACTATGAAGCCCTTCTGGAGCGGGCCGATGGCGAACAGTTTCAGTATGTAAAACACGACGAGGACGACGCAGTGTCCATGTGCTACACCTCGGGCACCACTGGCAAGCCCAAGGGCGTGGTCTATTCGCACCGCTCCACGGTTTTGCACACCCTGGTGGGCTGCCTGGGCGACTGCTGGGGCTTGCGCAGCGCTGATGTGGTGATGCCGGTCACACCCATGTTCCACGCCAATAGCTGGGGCATGCCTTATGGCGCAGTGATGACGGGCTGCAAACTGGTGTTTCCCGGCCCGCATTTGCACCCCGATGATTTGCTGGACCTGATGCAGCTAGAACCGCCCACGCTGTCGCTGGGAGTGCCCACCATCTGGATGAGCCTTATTCAAACCTACGAGGCTTCTTTGGAAACGCAACCGGGCCGCTGGAAGCTGCCCGCAGGTATGCGCAGCTTGGTCGGCGGCGCTGCAGTGCCCGAAGCGCTGATACGCGCGTTTGACAAGCACGGTATCTGGATTCAACAAGGCTGGGGCATGACCGAGACTTCGCCGCTTGCCACCGTGTCCTACACCAAGTCCGAGTTCATCCATGCCGATGCCGACGAGCGCTACCGGCGTGCCGCCATGGCCGGCGTGCCGGTGCCGCTGGTGGAGATCCGCATGCGCGGTGAGGATGGCAAAGACGCGCCCTGGGACGGCCAGGCGGTGGGTGAGATACAGGTGCGCGGCCCCTTTATCACTGGCAGTTACCACGAAGTGCCCATCAGCGAAGACAAGTTTTCTGACGACGGATGGCTACGCACCGGCGACGTGGCCTCCATGGATGCGCACGGCTTTGTGCGCATAACCGACCGCACCAAGGACTTGATCAAATCTGGCGGCGAATGGATTAGTTCGGTCGATCTGGAAAATGCATTGATGGGACACGCCGATGTCGCCGAAGCGGCGGTGATTGCCATCCCGGACCCCAAGTGGAGCGAACGCCCCTTGGCCTGCGTAGTGCCCAAGCCGGGCAAGTCACTGGACGGCGCAGCGCTCAATACGCACCTACTCACTTGCGGCTTTGCCAAGTGGCAATTGCCCGAGCGCTATGAAAGCATCGCCGCTGTGCCGCGCACTTCGACCGGCAAGTTTTACAAGCTGAAACTGCGCGAGATATTTCCGGCCTGAAAGCGCATGGCCTTAGCGCCAAGCAAGCTGGCATTTTTAGGGCGCCTGGACGACGAGACCCTAGGCCTAGTTGCCGAGGGCCGAATTCAGATGCGCGCTATCGCCGCGCAAGTAGTCGCAGAGATGGAAGGGGGGACGGCGCCATGAGCTATGAACTCACTATTGGCACTGACGCTATCACGCTGCGCCTGGAGCTCAAAACTGTGAGCCTGATGGTGGACGGCCAGGCCGTCGGCCTGCAAAAGCTGCCCTATCCTCTGGCCTTTGCCCGTAAGCCGGGCAATTTGGCCGAGGTGGCGGGCGGGGAACTTTGCGATGTGTACGTGTTTCGCCGTATCGAAATGGCGCCTCTGGGCTTTGATGCTTTTGCGCGCAATTTGCTACGCGATACCGATTGGCTTGTGGGCCTTTGCATGGCCATGCCGCTTGCGCGTGCGCGCGCTTGCGTCATGGTGCATGCGCAAGGGCGCCCGGTGCTTTTTGTGGATACGCAGGGCAACGCGTATGCCCGTTACGTCGCGAGGCTGGGGGGAGCGCGGGCGTGCAGCGTCCACGGGCCGCGCTGCCGTGGGACACCTTGGCACCGGCGCAACGCGAGTTGCTGACCGCAATTGCTGTTGATTCGCTTTTGGTGGAAACACTGGAGAGCCGGGGGCGGGACCGCTTGGACTTTTACGACCTTGGCGTGGGCGCAATCCGGGACGCGCTGGCCCGCGCTTACCTGGCCGGTAGGCAGCGGGTGCGTCGCCCCTGAGGGTGGCGGGGCCTTCGGGCTCCGCTTGGCCTTTGGGGTTGCTGCGGGTTGGACTGGGTGACGCCAGTGCGTCGCTGCGCTTGGTCCTGGCGTGGTGCTTGTGGAGGTGTCGCTCTTGGGAGACAGTCTGCGACTATCTCCCGCCGCTAGGCATCCCTCTAAATTGACCACTTACGCGCTGCGCAAATGGTCTGCCGGCCATGCCGGTTTATGGCGCTGCGCGGGTGCTCTAGTTGGGCGGCGCTGGGCCGCAGTGCTTTTGGGTTGCTTGTGCACGATGGCTGTGCTGATGCGCAAGACGGTGAAGCCGTTGAGCCAGTCCCAGACTGGGATGAAGCGGAGCAAACGGCGCCGGACTTTGAGCTCGCTCGGAATCTTGGAATCCGGTCAACCGTGGATAGCCGGAAGTCAGAACCACCGCAGCCAGTCGGTTACTGGTTTGGCTCTTATTTAGGGGCCTCTTACTTAGGGAGTTTTTTATATGTCTGCATCACTAAACAAAGTTGTCCTCATAGGCAACCTCGGACGCAATGTGGAGTTGCGCTACACGCCTTCGGGTGCCGCCGTGGCAAGTCTGAGCATCGCCACCGGGCCAGGCGTTGAATGCAGGCCACCGCTGCGCCAGGCTTGTGACAAGGCTATCCAATACAGAGGGATAATCGCCCACCCACTTGCCCTCAAGAGACGCATTTTTTGTACACGCTCATTGATTTTGTCGATCCCTACGGGGGTGAGGGACTGCATGTCCAATTTGACCATCCTTTGCATTTGCTATGCGCAAGCCAACTATCGGAGGTGCTGCCTCTATTGCAAGCGGTTTCCGACTATGCCGCGCAAGGTTTGTGGTGCGTAGGTTATGTGCGCTATGAAGCGGCCCCGGCATTTGACGGTGCATGCCAGGTACATCCGCATACCGATGGCTTGCCACTGGCATGGTTCGGGGTTTACCAGCAAGCCCTAGCTCCGGGACCACCATCTACGGAACCGTCGCCGCCATTGGCCTGGCAGCAAGGCCAGACCCGCCAAGCTTTTGATACCAGCATCGACACCATCCACCAGGCTATCCGCAGCGGCGATGTGTACCAAGTCAACTACACCAGTCCACTGCAAGCGAGCCTGCCGCCGGGGACTAAAGAAGCGGCCATGCGCGCCTGGTTCGACGCTTTGCGTCGGGCGCAGCCAGATGCCTATGCAGCCCATATCGACACCGGCCAAGAGATAGTTCTTTCGGTATCACCCGAATTGTTTTTTGACTGGCGGGGCGACCAGCTTCTGATGCGTCCGATGAAGGGCACCGCGCGGCGCGGCAAGGATGCCCAGGACGATGCTGCCCGAGCGGACGCATTGCGCGCATCGCCCAAAGAGCAAGCGGAAAACGTGATGATCGTCGACCTGGTGCGCAACGATATTTCGCGCATCGCCCTGCCCCATAGCGTCAAAGTGCCGCGCCTGTTTCAATTACAGGGCTTGCCCACCGTCTGGCAAATGACCTCGGACGTGCAGGCCCAAACGCGCCCCGGCACCAGCCTGGTGGACGTATTCAAAGCCCTGTTTCCTTGCGGCTCCATCACCGGTGCGCCCAAGCTACAAGCCATGCGCCTAATTAGGCAGTTAGAGCCCCAGGCGCGTGGTCTGTATTGCGGAGCCATAGGCGTAGTCCGCCCCGGCGGACATGCCACCTTTAACGTCGCCATTCGCACTATCAGCGCGCGCAAAGGAGTTGCCCAATGCGGCATTGGCAGCGGCATCACTGCCGACGCCAGCGCGCATGGCGAATGGGATGAGTGGCGCGCCAAACGCGGGTTTTTAGAACGTACAAGCCAGGAATTTGAACTACTCGAAACACTGGCATTGGACAGTGGCCAATTCCGCCACCTGGACTTGCACCTCCAACGTATGCAAGCGGCGGCGCAGCACTTCGCGTATGACTGGAATGCGATGGCAGTGAAGGCCGCTCTGGCGCAACTGGCCGCGCGCTACCCCGAAGGTTTGCATAGGGTGCGCACGCGCTCTAACGCACAAGGCCAAGTAAACGCACAAGCGTTTGCCTTACAGGACGTCACGCAATCCGTGCAACTGCGGCTTGCCAAATCACCGATGGAAGAAGCCCATAGCGAATTTGTCCGGTTCAAAACCACCCGACGCGCACACTACGATGCTTTCGCTCCCACCGACCCGGTGGACTTTGACACCTTGCTTTGGAACGCGGATGGCCAATTGACCGAATGCACGCGCGGCAATATTGCCTTGCTTATCGATGGGCAATGGCTTACGCCCCCTGCGGACTGCGGCTTGCTCGCTGGCGTGGGGCGCTCTGTGGCGCTGGAGCAAGGCTGGCTGCGTGAAGCAGTGCTAACCGTTAGCAAAGATTTAGCGCAGGCGCAAGCGCTGCGCTTTATCAACAGTATGCGCGGATGCTTACCCGCGCATTTGGCATAGCATTTAATTTCGGGCCATTGGGAAACTCAAGGCCTCAGCTAGCGCTAGACCTGCACTCTGTTACGCAAAAACGCGTGGCCGCTATCGATCATGGGCTGCTCGATCAGGATGTGTAGCACGATGCCCAGCAGTAAGGACAGACTGGCCGCAATACCGAACATGCACAGCAACTGGGGCACCGAGATCATGGTAATGGTTGAGGCATCGGTAGTCTGAAAGGTGAGGATGGCTGCGACCAAGACCATGGGGAAATGAAACAAATACACCGGGAATACGACCTGGGAAAACGGCCGCCATAGGCCCCAGCCCAAAAAGCCACGCAGTGCTGCGGTTATGGCTACAGACATGCTGCCCAAGCCCCCTGTATGCGTCCCACCGGATTGCACAAACAACACCAGCAAAAAGACCCCCAGACAAAACACATTGCGGTGCAAGACCTGACCCGCAAGATTGATCCAAGGCGAAAAATGCTGGTAGTACCAAGTGTCCTGCTGATAGACCGGGAAATAGGCGCACACCAGCGCCAAGGTCATGCCGGCTAGCACCCAAACCATACCGCGTGGCGGCGGCGCGGGCAGCCCTGCATCCTGCGGATGGCGCACCCAGGCCCAGATCAGGCCCAAGAGCAAGGGTCCGATGCGGGTATGGGTTTGGAAATACATCACATTGAGAAACAGCTCGGGCGCCACGCGCTGCGGGTGGAAAAGATAAAACGGCGTTTCGTAAGTGACCGGGTACAGCAGCGCGGTGACCAGTATGGGCACAAAGGAGAGCACGAACAGGCATTGCAAGGCCCTTAGACCAGCCTGCCCCCGCATGCGCATCAGCCAGCCCATCAGCATGGGCAGAACGAGGTAAAACTGCATTTCAATCGACAGCGACCAACCCACAGGAATGATGTTTTTCATCTGAAAGTTGTCGATGAAAAGCAGGTTGTAGATCAAATTGTCCGCGGCCAGGCCGGGGTTGCCCAGTGCATAAACCGCTAGGCCCAGCAGAAACAATGGATAAATACGGAACAGACGGCGGATGTAAAAATTGCGTACCGCGATCGTGCCGCTGCGCGCGAACTCACGCATCAGTGCGCCGCCCAACAAGTAGGCACTGACCATAAAAAACACATCTACGGCTTTATCGGTGTTGGCTAGAAAACCCAGCCAGGCCGGCAATTGCGCTGCAAAAGCGCTGATGCGATCAAAGTCCTTCAACAAGAACATCGCGCCGAAAAAACAATGGAACAGCACAATCGACAGGCTGGCCATACCTCGCAAGCCGTCCACTACCGGATCGTCCTGCGGGCCGCGATGAAACACCCGGTGCAGACCCGCGCGCCATTGGATGCGCTGGCGGTAGTTAAACCATAGGCTAGGGATTGCTAGCCCCATAAGTGCACTGCAAAGGCGCCTGCTGTCGATGAACTGGGCAAAAATCCGCCCCTAAGGCACATCCGCCTTGGCCCTGCTTGGCACGCGTGCCCTCGGCTGGTAATGCGGCTGGTCTGGGACGGATGCACTAAGTTCTGTGCGGAGCAGGCAAGCAACATAAGGGCTAATGCAACTAAATGGAGAAAGAGTGAGCCGAGACAAGAAAAGGCAGCCGAAAGATACTTCGCGCTAGCCATGCGCAGATAGACACGGTCAGTGTAAACGCATGGCGGCAAGGCCAGAAACTGAACCCTATGCCCCGATTGCGAAACCACCGTCAAGAGCTTGGTGCAAAATAAGCGCATGACTTTCAGTCCACGCTATCGATACATTGCCCTGGTGTATAGCCTGCTATTGACCGCATTGGTCGGTTGCTCCACGCCAAGCCGACAAGCGGACAGTGCCAATCAAGCACCCGCCTCTAGCCAAGCTGTGTTAACGGCACAACGGCAAGACGTCGTGATGCAGGCCATGGCGATGCTCGATCGCAACTATGCGTATAACGGTAAAAAATTGCACACCGGCTTTGACTGCTCGGGCTTGGTGAGTTTTGTTTACAAAGAATCAGCCCGCATTGAACTGCGTGGTAGCGCTGCTGACATAGCCAGAAGAACCCGTGCCATTGCAGCCCATGCTGCGGCCCCAGGGGACTTGGTGTTCTTCAACACCTTGGGGGCACCCAACTCCCATGTCGGCATTTACATCGGGTCCGGTAAATTCATCCATGCCGCCAATGAGCGCACCGGAGTGCGCATCGACCAAATCACCGCGCACTATTGGGCTAAGCGACTCGAAGGCTACCGCAGCGTTTTGTAGTAATCACATCTCAGTCTGTCAGCCATCCAGTGCTAGCAACGAAGTCGAACCAATAAACCGCCGCCCTCTTTGGGGACGCTGACTTGGACGTCGATATTTTGTAGCCTGGCAATGTGTTGGACGATGGACCAGCCCAGTCCGCTGCCCAAGCTCCTTGTCCCCAGCACACGGAAAAATCGCTCGCACAGGCGCGACAGTGACGCTTCAGACAATCCGGGGCCGTTGTCTTGCACTGTCACTTCAACACGTCCCTCTTTCAGGCTGTGTGCATGGACTTTCACCATGGCACCTTCGGGGCTGTAACGGCAAGCATTGTCAATGAGGTTGCGCAGCAAAATGCCCCACAAGGTGCTTTGGCCACGAACCTCTAAATCATCGGCAACGACCAGCTCTAACTTTTGGTGGCGCCGCAATGCCTCAGGGGCAAGATCAGCCATCACTTGCTGCAGCAGTTGATCCAAGCGGAAAGGTTCTGAGCTCAAATCCTGCGGTCTTTCCACGCGTGCCAAGGTCAACATTTGATCGACCAGGTGCGAGACGCGATCGCAGCCGGCCAAAGTACCTAGCAGGGCTTGATGACGCGTCAGCGCGTTGTCGTCACAGCCCAGCGCAACTTGGGCCTGCGCACGAATGGCAGCAATAGGCGTGCGCAGTTCATGCGCCGCATCCGAAGTGAAACGCCGCTCAGTTTCCATGCGTCCTGCTAATCGATGCAACAAGTCGTTCAAGGCATCGATCATCGGTTCAAGCTCACATGGAAGATGTGGCAAGCTCACAGGCGCGAGTGTTTGGGTGTCGCGCGTTAGCAGCACCTGGCGCAAACGTTGTAATGGCCGGAATCCGGAATACACGTTCCACCACAAAACGATCAATAGCAGGGGCAACGCAATGGTAAGAGGGGGTAAGAACCCTTGCAAGACGGCACTCAAAATGTCATCGCGGCTGCTCACGCGTTCGGCCACATAGATCTGTACTTCATCGCTGCGGCCCGCAGTTGCAAAGACACGCCAGGTGTGACCATCCTCTCGGGTGACGGTCTCAAACCCTTGGGTGTGTTGCGCCATGGGCTTGTGCCCTACGTTGGGGGAATGCATGACCAAACGGCCTTCGTCGAACACTTGGTAGGCCACGCGGTTAGCATATTTGTGTAGCGTAGGCGCGTCTAGCAACAACTCTTGCACTTCGGGTTGGGCATTTTGCTGAACCACCAGCAAAGCCGCAGATTGCGCTAAATGGCCATCGAGCAACTCGTCCACCTCATGCTGCGCTTCGTGCCAGACAAAAGCAGCCGTGGCCATCCACACTACCAACACGGCACCTAAGATGTGTGTCAGCAAGCGTCCTTGCAAAGAGAAGCTATTTTTCATGTGGGTCAGGGCATCACGATATAGCCAACGCCGCGAATGGTGTCGATCAAACCGCTGCCCAGCTTGCGACGCAGGTGGTGAATATGGACTTCAATGGTGTTACTTTCTACCTCATGGCCCCAGCGGTACAGGTGCTGTTCAAGTTGCTCGCGTGACAGCACACGGCCCGCGTTGAGCATCAAGGCTTGCAGCAAATCAAACTCACGGGTAGAGAGGTTGATGATCTTGTTGCACTGACTCACTTGGCGCGCCGTAGCGTCCAACGTGACATCACGTATGTGCAAGGTGGTTTGGGGTTTGCCATGGGCTCGGCGCACCAAGGCGTGCAACCGTGCGGCAAGTTCATCCAGATCAACGGGTTTGACCACGTAGTCGTCTGCGCCGAGGTTCAGGCCTTCAATGCGCTGGGCTACTGCATCGCGCGCCGTGAGAATCAGCACCGGCGTGTCGATGCCGCGTGCACGCACGGCTTGCAGTGCAGCCAAACCATCTTGGCGCGGCAGCCCGATATCGAGCACAGCAGCCTGGTGCTGCAGACCGAGTAACTCGCGTTCAGCGGCAACGCCATCGCGCACCCAATCAACCTGAAAGCCGCGTTGGTCTAGGCCCGCGCGCAGACCGCCGCCGAGCAGCTCGTCATCTTCGGCCAGGAGTATTCGCATAAGTTCGCCACATGGGTCGCAGAGCGTGTGGCCCGCGCCAAACACGCAAAATCACCACCAGCCCCACATGCATACACACCAAGGCCATGGCGGTGTTGCCCAAGAATTCATGCAGTTCTTGTAAGGCATCGTTTAACCAACCATCACCTAAGAGCGCATTGCAGGTGGCCCATCCGCTGGCAATGGCCACCGTGCAAAACACATAAATCATCAGTTCCGCTGCGCCCAACAACCAGCTGCTGACGCCCACGCCAAAGTTACGGGTAAAGCCCTCACCCGCATTCAATTTTTTTAACCAGACTTGCCACAGACCCCATCTGCGCAACAACAAGGTCCAGCGCGCACCGCCTGGGCCAATCCAGCCCCACACCCAACGAAACAGCAGCACTGCAGTCAGGCTGTATCCGCTGTACACATGCAGCCAGCGCCAGTATTCGGACTCGGAGGTCATGTAAGACACTGAGAATGTCAGTGCCATGCTGGCATGCGCCAAGCGCGTACCCACGTCCACGACTGGTTTGCGCACCATCACTTTGGGCCTTACCGTCATCGGGGCATCGCTGGTTTTTGAAATAGTGTCCGTCATTTGGGAATCCTCACACGGTCTTCTTCAAAGTCGCCCTGCGCGGTATCGCGATGGCAGGCCACGCAGTTGGCGGCACTTTTGATCGAAGCGCGCTTGAATGTGGGGACGCTCACTTCGCGGTGTTTGCGTTCAAACCAGGCCGAACGCGTGATGCGGTCTTGCGGTGGCACTTCCAGCCCACGTTTGCCTTGACTTCCATGGGTCTGTAGCCAATGGTCAATTTGCTGCACGGTGGCGGCGTCCAGAGAGGCGTCACTGCCGTAGTGTTTGTCCAAGCCCCGCATCACCCGCTGCCAAGAGGCTGGGGGTAAGAATTGCGGCGGATACGCCATGTGGCAGCTGCTGCACTCTTGCTGATACACCGCCAGCAGGGGAATTGCCTTGTCGTTGTCGACCCAGGCCGATGCCGAAAATCCCATGAGCGTGCATGCCGCAGCAAAAATGAAATTACCAATACGCAAAAGCATCTGAACGCCCCTCACCGTACAGTCAACAACCAAGCCAAGACATCGGCTTTTTCGAGCGCGCTGCATTCGCGTGCCAATACATCTTTGCAATTGCGCCGGAACCATTTTTCTACCTTCGCGCTGTCAGTAAAGCGTTTGGGATTGGCCGCAGGTGCGAGCGGCTCTATGGACTTGTCGGTACTGGCATGGCGCCCGCCCGCCATGGGCAAGGCACCGTGGCAGCTGACGCAGCGCCACTCTTGACCATGCTGGGCGTTAAAGAACAACTCGCCGCGGGCCGCTTGTACGGGCTGTCCTGCTTGGGCGATGTAAGCCGCCAGCAAGTCTTGAGGGCTGGCGGCCAGTACAGGGGCTGAAAATGCCAGCAGAAGTAAAAAAATCTGTAAATGAAGCTTTGAACGCATGGTTTCTAACCTTTCAAAGCTCATGCTAGTGCGCACGGCTTAATGCATTCTTAAGTAGCAATTTCGGTCTTAAGCCAGCCTTAATCTGCGCTAGGCACACTGCATCCATTCTTTACTGATGGAGTTGATATGTCCCGTTCAATCATGAAACCACGCTTGCTGGTCGCGCTCTTAGCCTCTATAGGCCTGCTAACGGCCTGTGGCGGCGGCAGCGACACGGTTGCAGATACGATCACAAAACCCGCGCTAATGGCAGGCACCATCAGCGGCCTGGGTTCGGTCATTCTTAACGGCATTCGTTACGAAACCATTGGCTCCTCGGTCCGCGACGCCGATGACGCGCGCACCCTTAACACCCCCTTAGGTCTGGGCATGACCGTCAGCATTGAAACCCTGAGCACCAGCCCCACGGTAGCGAACATCATTCATATCCAAAGCGGTATGCAAGGCGGGACTTCGGCCGTGGACAGCGCAACCCAAACCCTGAAGGTGGCAGGTCTGCCTGTGACCACGGATGCCAGCACCTTCATTGTCAATGCCGCCGGCAGCGTCAGTCGTTTCATTGATTTGCAAAACAGCCAGGTCGAAGTCTATGGACTACCGCAAAGCGACGGCACTTTCAAGGCGACCCGTATCGAAATAAAGGCTTATGCGCTCGCTGTGCAGCTTGTGGGGGTGATCTCGAACCTCAACACCGCCAATGCAACATTCGCCCTGGGCTCCGGTAGCAACACCGTGACCGTCAGCTACACCGCCGCCACTGCACCGGCAGGATTGACCAATGGCGCTGTCGTATCCGTCCACACGTTAACGAGTTCCACGGCCGCTCACTATGCTGCAAGCCGCCTGTATCTGCGGTCCACCACCGTGGCGACCTTTACCCAGTACGAGGCCCAGTATGCGGGCACCACTGGCGTTCACAATGAGGCCAATGAGTTGTATGGCATGGTGTCCGGCTTAAGCACCTCGGCTACGGGTTGTACTCTGCAAGTACAAGGGGTGCCGACCTCACTGTCCAGCGCAACGCTTTGCGCATCTGTTCGCAATGGTGACTATGTAGAAGTCAAAGGCCTTTTGACTAACGGCACGCTTGCGGCCTATCGGCTGGAATTCAAATCAGCCGGGGGTGACCGTTCCTTGCCCGGCTACAGCGATGACTCCAACGACAGCGACGGTGACCACTTGACCTACAACAGGCTGCTCAGCGACGACTCGTCTAGCAACTCCTTCCATTCGTCATCGTCCAACCACAGCTCAGAGAGTTCTTCATCCTATGAACTCTACGGCCTGTTGAGTAACTGCGCAGCGAGCACTTGTACCTTGACTACGAATGGCACGGTGCTCACTGCCGATCTAAGTACTGCCTATTGGGAACATGGCGTGGTAACCAGCGGCTGGGTCGAAGCCAAAGGCTATATGACTTCGGCCACCACCTTTAAAGTCACCAAGATCGAGTCCAAGGGCTAGCGCCTGCTTTGCTTGATGTTTGATCAGCCCCTAGGCGCTTTTAGGGGCAGGCGAATCAGGGCGTCTAAGCCGACCAAATGACTGGCTTCAAACCGGTTCTCCAAGCTAATCTCTCCGCCCAGGGCCAAGACCATTTCCCGCGCGATGGTCAAACCAAGCCCTGAGCCGGATGTGGGCCGCTCGGTCGCGAAAGCTTGAAATAAACGCGTGCCTTGGGCTGCGTCCATGCCAGGGCCAGAGTCTGCAATGCGCAGCACGGCGTGTGCACCTTTTTGCCGCAAATCAATCCGCAAGCTGGTGCCTATTGGGCAATACCGAATGGCATTGTCAAGCAGGTTGCGGGTCATTTCACGCAAGATCCAGGCATGTGCCAAGACGGTGCAGGGCTGGGTTTCTATTTCAAAGTCCAGCGATTTGGCTGCGATGAGAGGCGACAAATCCAAAGCAATCTCTCGCACCGACGGCGCCCAATCAAGCCATTGGTAATCTTTTTGCTGTCGCAATTGCTCAATCTTGGCCAAAGAAAGCATTTGGTTAGCCAGTTGGGTGGCCCTGTCCACGGTCGCCTCGATGTCTTGGAGCGCCAGGTGGGGGGCAAGATCCCCACGCCGGGCTGATTGCACCTGCAGTTTCAAAACGGCAAGCGGTGTTCGCAGTTGGTGGGCGGCGTCCCGGACAAACTTTTTTTGGTTTTCTAACAGGTGCTCGAGGCGTTGCATCACTTGGCTAGCGGCTTGCGTCAGCGGTCGCAACTCGCGTGGCAGATCTGCCTCGTCAATCGCGCTGAGATCGTCTTCTTGGCGGCCGGACAAAGCCTGGCTGAGCCTGCGAACTGGCCGTGTCACCCTTTGGACGACAAACAGTACAACCCCTGCAATGACCGCGATAAGCGCCGCTTGGCGCAGCAGCGTGTCGAGCAAAATTTGCTGCGCCAGCGTTTGTCGCAGTTCCAGGGTTTCGGCCACTTGCACCATCGCCATCGCCCGTTCGCTGCCGGTGGCAACCGGCTGCAATAAGACGGCCACCCGCACCGGTTCATCGCCTAAGCGGGCATCGTAAAAATCTACCAAGGCCGCATACGGCCCTTGGTCTGGCAAGCGGCCTTGCCACGCTGGCAGGTCTTGTGCGCCATCAATCCACCGTCCTGTGGCGTCCGACACGCGGTAAGTCATGCGGCTGCGGTTATCGGCTTCAAATGCCTCTAAGGCGGCGTAGGGAATTCGTGTTCGCAACTGCGCTTGTTCTGCACTGCCTTGGATTTCAATCAATTCTCCGATGGCTTTGGCCGATGCCAAGAGGGTTCTGTCATAGGCGATATTGACCGCATTCAAAGTTTGACGGTACAGGCTCAAGGTATCAATGGCCACGAACAACACAATCGGCAGCAAAATACCCACCAGCAAGCTACGCCGTAGGCTGGTATGCCGAACTTCTCGCATGGCTTATTCGGCCTTGAGCAAATAACCCAAACCCCGCAGCGTGACCAAAGTCACACCGGCATTCACCAGTTTTTTTCTCAAACGGTAAACCACCACCTCAATGGCTTCTAACTGAACGTCTTGTTGCTCTGGGAACACCAGGTCCAGCAAGCGCTCTTTGGCAACCGCATGCCCTGGCTTTTTCATCAAGGCCGCCATCAACGCAAACTCCCGTGGGCTCAGGTCCATCACGGCGCCTTGCAGGTACACAGCGCGGTTATCGCGGTCTAGCCGAAGCGCGCCAAAGGTGCTGGCCGGGTCATCGGTGGGAGACAGTGCGCTGGACTGTCTTCGGTTCAATGCGCGAACCCGGGCTTCGAGTTCATCAAGGTCAAAAGGTTTGGGCAGGTAGTCGTCAGCGCCCGCATTGAGTCCGAGTATTTTGTCCCCCACCGTGCCCCGTGCGGTCAATATCAAGACAGGCGTTGCAAGACCTGCTTGGCGCGCGTTTTTCAAAACTTGTAAACCGTCAAGCCCGGGCAAGCTCAAGTCCAAGACCACCACATCGGGCAGCAAGGCGTGCCATGCCGCCACCGCTTGGCTTCCGTTGTCACAGAGTAGAACCTGCATCCTCTTTCTCTCCAGACTGCGTTGTAAGGTCAGTGCCAGGGCGGGATCGTCTTCAATCAGCAGCAGGCGCATAAAAAGGAAGGTAGAGCGGTTCGGGTTTCCCCTAGGGTTTTGGACAGCCGATTGACAGCCTCGCTTGCCATCATAGAGCTGTTTCAAACACCCTCAGGAGAACTTTATGCGTCGCGATACCTTTCTGAAGTCTTTGGCCGCTTTGTCGGTGGCGGGCGCTTTGCCCATGCGTGCATGGGCCGCCAGTAACATCAAAATGATGATTCCAGCCAACCCAGGCGGTGGTTGGGACGGAACCGGGCGCGAACTCGGTAAAGCCTTGCTCGATGCCAAAGTAGCTGACACCGTGCAGTATGAAAACAAAGGCGGCGCAGCCGGCGCGATCGGTTTGGCCCAGTTTGTGAACGCATCCAAAGGCGACCCCAACGCATTAATCATGACCGGTGCAGTCATGGTCGGAGGCATCATTACCGGCAAACCCCAGGTCGGTATGGACCGCATTACGCCGATTGCGCGTCTGACCAGTGAATTCAACGTCTTTGTAGTGCCAGCCGATTCACCTTTGAAGACGATGAAAGATGTCGTGGAGCAAATGAAGAAAGATCCCGGCAGCGTCAAGTGGGGCGGCGGCTCGCGGGGTTCGACGGAGCATATTTGCGCGTCTATGCTGGCAACCCGTGTCGGCGTTGACCCCAAAAAAGTGAACTACGTCGCCTTTCGTGGCGGCGGCGAAGCCACTGCGGCAGTGTTGGGTGGCAACGTCACCGTCGGCGGCAGCGGTTACAGTGAATTTGCCGAATACATCAAGGCCGGGAAAATGCGCGCGATCGGCGTAACGTCTGAAAAACGCTTGCCCGGCATTGCGATTCCCACGATGCGTGAATCGGGCTATGACGTGGTCTTGGGCAACTGGCGGGCTGTCTATGGCGCCTCAGGTATCAGCAATGAACAGCGCGCCGCCTTGACCGATATGGTGGTGAAAGCGACCAAATCGGATGCATGGAAAGCGGCTTTAGAGAAAAACGTCTGGACGCCTGCACTGCTGACTGGTAAAGCCTTTGACGAATTTGTAGACAATGAGTTTGCAAATTTGCGGGGCATCATGCACTTGTCAGGCATGTTGTGAGTTTTATCAGCAACAAAAAGAAGCAAGAAATCATCCTCAGTACGGGAATCGTCGCGCTGGCCCTTGGGCTAGCGCTGGGTGCCTCTGGTATCTCCTCTGAGGCGGGGTACGCTGGCATCGGCCCCAATTTTTTGCCCCTGCTGGTGTCGGCGGGTCTTTTTTTGTGCGGCGGCTTCTTGTTCTGGGAAGCCATGGGCGACGGGTTCAGCCATCTGCCGGACGCAGGTCCTAGCGAAGCAAGCCAAGCACCACCCTGCTGGAGCGGGATGGCTTGGATGTCGGCAGGCTTGTTGCTCAGCGCAGCGCTGATTACCACTATCGGTTTTATCTTGAGCTGCGCTTTGTGTTTTGCTTGTGCAGCCCATGGTTTGCGTCAAGCCACTGTGGGTCCCTCTCAAGCCGCCCAGCCACTGGGCATCCGCAGTTGGGTGCTAGATGCCTTTTTGGGCTTGGCTATTTCAGCACCGGTGTTTTGGATGTTTACCAAATTTTTGGCAATCAGTTTGCCGGGATTGACGCAAAGCGGTTGGCTGTAATGGATATTTTGAATCAACTGCTTGCAGGTTTTGCAACCGCCGGCACGCCGGTAAATTTGCTGTGGGCGTTTGTCGGTTGCGCTTTAGGCACTGCGGTAGGTGTCTTGCCCGGGATCGGACCTGCGACCGCCGTGGCGATGCTGCTTCCGATTACCTCGCATGTGGACGCCACCGCATCGATGATTTTCTTTGCCGGTATTTACTATGGGGCGATGTACGGCGGCTCGACCACCTCGATTTTGCTCAACACGCCGGGCGAGACCGCCACCATGGTCACCGCGATGGAAGGCAACAAGATGGCCAAGAGCGGCCGCGCTGGCGCGGCCTTAGCAAGCGCAGCAATTGGCTCCTTTATTGCTGGAACCATCGCCACCATCATCGTGACCTTGTTTGCGCCGGTGTTGGCCGATTACGCCGTTCGCTTAGGACCGCCCGAATACTTTTGCTTGATGCTTTTGGCCTTGACCACGGTGAGTGCTGTGTTGGGTCAAAGCACGGTGCGCGGGCTGACCGCCTTGTTTGTGGGACTTGCGATCGGTCTTATCGGTATGGACCAAATTACCGGCCAAGCGCGCTACACCGGCGGTGTGCCAGAACTGCTTGATGGCGTTGAAATCGTCTTGGTAGCGGTAGGTTTGTTCGCCGTCGCAGAAGCCTTGCACGCAGTGCTGTTTGAAGGTGCGGTGAAGGAGTCTGAAAACAAACTCAGCCGCGTGACCATGAGCGCCAGCGACTGGCGTCGATCGCTTCCGGCGTGGCTGCGCGGCACTGCCATCGGGGCGCCTTTTGGCTGTATCCCCGCCGGTGGCACAGAGATTCCCACCTTTCTCAGTTACGCAGTAGAAAAGAAATTGGCCAAAGGCGAACACCTGGCGGAGTTTGGCAAGCAGGGCGCGATTGAAGGCGTGGCCGGGCCCGAAGCCGCCAATAACGCGACGGTCACGACAGCCCTGATTCCCTTGCTGACCTTGGGTATCCCGGTGAGCAACACCACGGCGATTTTGCTGGGCGCTTTTCAAAACTACGGCATCCAGCCCGGGCCACAGCTTTTCAGCACCTCGGCAAGTTTGGTCTGGGCTTTGATTGCTTCGCTGTACATCGGCAACGTGATGCTGCTGGTCCTTAACTTGCCTTTGGTTGGCTTGTGGGTCAAGCTACTCAAAGTGCCCAAGCCCCAGCTCTACGCGGGAATTTTGATATTTGCCACCGTCGGCGCTTACGGCATGCGCCAAAGTGCCTTTGACCTAGTTTTGCTCTACGGCATTGGCCTGCTGGGCCTGGTGATGCGGCGCTTTGACTTCCCTACCGCACCCGTCGTCGTCGGCATGATTTTGGGGCCCTTGGCTGAAGCGCAATTACGCAACGCGCTGTCGATTGGCGAAGGCAAGTGGACGATATTTTTAGAGCGCCCCATGTCGCTGACGCTCTTGTGCGTCGTGCTCGCGGTTTTGGTTTTACCCAGGGTACTGAGGAACCGGAAATAGTTGCTTTGTCGCGAGGCAGCCCGTGGTGCCTCAATCCATTTTCCAGACTTAAAACACCATTGCCGCAGTGAGCCAGAATCGGTCCAAGACCAGCGAGCCGTCTTGGTCTTGGCCGGTTTCGATATTGGCATTGGGATTGACTCCGATTCGCCGCGACCAAACAACTTTAAATGAAGCGCCCTTGTCAGACGTCCATGCCGCCGACAAGCCGCTGCCTTTGAGGCAGTAGTCATTGACCGCTGGCGCACCACTGTAGTCGTTGTTCACATTGATCTGGATGCACCCCACGTCATAAAACGCAGACAAGGCCAGCGCTGGGCTGTAACGCCAGCGTGCTTCCATGTTCAAAATCTGTCCGTTGGCTCCGCCTGCCTCGCTAGACCCATAGGCCCGAATACCGGTGTTACCGCCGAGTACCAATTTTTCCGAAGAATCTAAATTCTTATTCGCCCACTGGCCAGAAAAGCTACCGTAAAGAGACCAATGGGGATTGAGAAACTGCTCACGGCCCGCGCTGTAGCGCAGCTTGCGGTAGTCTCCGGCCGGATTGGCGTCCTTGGCCAAACTGTCCTCGTTGGGCGAACCTGCCAAGTTCAAAAACCCTGAACCATAGGTCAGGCTCCAGGTGCTAGCTCCGCCCGCAAAACCCCAATCGTCCAAGCGATTTCCCAAGAAACTTAAAGACACTGCACGCGTGCCGTAATCGGATGCCAACATACCCGCCGCATAGTTGGTAAACGCTTTATCGTCCACAGACAAGGTCGCATATACGTTCTGAACCCGCGAGCGTATGAGCGGGTAAGTCAGGTCCACACCGGTAGTTTTAGAAGTTCCCAAAGCTTCCAAGTCGCTGCTGACATTGAGGACTTGGTACTTCATTTGCGAGCCGTTCACGCCCAACTTCAAGCCCTGCACGCCTAAGGGCACGGTAAGTCCCAATCGTTCGTAACGCGTCCCTTCGGTCTTGGCCAACTGCGCGCTGAGCACCGCGCCTGCCACCCCGATATGGTTTAGATTGACCATGGCGGAGGCGCGGATGGCACCCGTAGAGGGTGAGCCTGTGTTATCCAAGCCCACATTGGAATCAAGCCAGGGGCGCTTGCTCACTTGCAACAACAAATCGGTCTGCGCTTCCTGCTGACCTTCCATCAACTTGCCCGATACATTGGCGCCTGAAATATCGTCGGCAATCAGCAAACCACGGTCCAAGGCCGAACCGTTAAGAAAGGCGCCCTCTGCTTGTTGTGCTTGGATGATGCGCTTGAGGTCGGACTCAGACATACTGGAAGGCATATCGCCCTCGACCACAATCAGCCCTAGCTTGCCCTCCACGATCTGAATCTGCACTTGGCCCGCGACAATATCTTGTTCTGGCAAGAAGGCCCGCACCACCCAGCCCTGCGCCCGGTAGGCTTGGGCTACTTGGGCGACCAGTGCCTCAAGTGCACTGAAAGACAAGGGCACACCGATTTGCCCAGCCACTATCTGACTCAGCTGACTTTCAGTTAACAGGGAGCCCTACTTGTTCTGGTTTGGGCAGACTGAGTGCGGGCCCAACATCTGGGCTCGGCTGACTGTCACCGATTACCACTCTGCCGTGCAAGTCCCTAGATCTGGCAGGGTGAGACCATTGCGGGCATGCTATTGGGCATGAAAATACTTTCCACTTTGAGGGCTGAGTTAGTTGCCGCCCTTTGTACTTGCTTGATCGGTGCGGCTAGCGCGCAAACTCTGCGCACTGTGCCGGTGGTCAAGGGTTTGGACAACCCCTGGGCCGTGGCCTTCTTGCCCGACGGGCGCATGCTCATCACCGAAAAGGCAGGTAATTTGCGCATCGCGCAGAGCGATGGCCGCCTGTCCGCGCCAATGCAAGGCTTGCCAGAGGTGGCGAATACCGGTCAGTGTGGCTTGCTGGACGTCGTGCTGGACCCGGACTTCGCCAGCAACCAGCGCATCTTCTTCACTTTTGCCGAGCCCGGCGAAGGTGGCAACAGCACCGCGGTGGGGCGGGCCCGCCTGGTCGGCCAGCAGTTGCAAGACGTGCGTACCATCTTCAGCCAGCGCCCCAAAATGAATAGCAACCACCACTGCGGCAGCCGCATCGTGTTTGATCTCACTGGCCACCTATTAGTTGGTTTAGGCGACCGCTTCAGCGGTAAAGACGAGGCGCAGAACCCCGCCAATCACATCGGCAAGGTGGTGCGCATCACGGTGGACGGCCAAGTGCCGGCCGACAACCCGTTTGTGGGCCGCGCGGGCGCCGCGCCGGAGATATTCAGCCTAGGTCACCGTAACATTCAGGGAGCTGCGCTGCACCCCACCAGCGGAGAGTTGTGGACCAGCGAGCATGGCCCGCAGGGCGGTGATGAGATCAACCGCGTGCAAGCGGGCCGCAACTACGGATGGCCGTTGGTGACCTTTGGCCGCAACTACGGCTTTGGCACGCGCATTGGTGAAGAAGGACCCAAGCCGGGGTTCGAGCACCCGCTGCGGCACTGGTCACCCACCTCGCTGGCGCCCAGTGGCTTGGCCTTTGTTACCAGCGAGCGTTACCCGGGCTGGAAGGGCAGTCTTTTGATGGGCACGCTGCGAGGGCAGGTGCTCATCCGCCTGACTTTGGAAGGTGACCGCGTGGTGTCCGAGCAGCGATTGCTGGAAGACTTGAAACAACGCATCCGCGACGTACGCCAGGGGCCAGACGGCTGGATTTATGTGCTGACCGAAGGCGCTGCCGCGCTACTGTTGCGCGTGCAGCCGGGTTGACGCTCAGAAAACTCAAGAGGGTCTGGTGCGTTGCACGCTGCGACCTAAGCAGCCATGGCGAGGTGAACAGAGGGTACCGGCCTGCTGTGGAACGGCTGTTTGCTTGAACTAGTCAACGGCGTTATTCAAAAGTAGAGGAATTAGCATGAAAGGTAGTTGATCATCTTTCTATGATCTGGATACTGCGCATTGCCAGTTGCTCTAGAACTTTGGATTGATAGGTGCTTACCGATGCCTTTAGCCAGTGTTCAAAGCGCGTTGCGGCTTTCGATTTACCGGACTTTTCGGATGTAAAAAGTGAATACGTTTTCGCACTTACTACGCCAAACTTAAACGGTACTGTCAATTCGCCTAGAAGAACTAGAGGTAGCGTGAGGAAGGTGTCACCGATAGTCAGACCTCCCCCAGATGCCGCAACGGAAACGCACATCGTTGTTTCGTTGAACAAAGTGGAGTGGCTCCGAGGACCACCTGGATCAAAGTCAGCAAATTGGCACCACTCATCCCATACGTCGTAATTGTTGTCGATCAGATACGGGGCATCGCACACGCGCTTGCCTGGTTGCAGATAGCGCTGCGCAAAAGACTGGGTGCAGACCGGCATATCGATCCACCGGCATAGTTCGCTTTCGATCAGTGCGCCATTCTTATGTTGTCCATGCATTCCGTAGAAAATGCAAAAGTCAAAGTCTTCCCCTGGCCTAAAATTACCGTTCTTTTCAGTTGTGATCTCTACTGAAATGCCAGGGTTGGCAACCAAAAATACACCGATCTGCCCTGCCAACCAGCCAGATGCGAAATCCCTGCAAACCAAAAGCCGTACGCGGTTTCCTTGTCCGGAGCGTCGTGCAACACTTTCAGTTGTTGAAGATATCAAGTCGAAGGCTTGCTTCAGCCCTAAATAGAGCTCTTGCCCCGCCTCAGTCAAACGGATGCGATTACCCGTGCGCTCAAACAGCGCGCACCCGATGTCTTGCTCCAGTAGCGCAATTTGTTTACTGATTGCGGGATGTGTGACATGCAACTCGGCAGCAGCAGCCGTGACGCTGCCCGTGCGTGCGACGGCTTCTACAGCACGCAAAGCAGTGAGTGAGCGCCATTTTCGCATCAAGACATGCCTTTAGTTAACTTGAAGTTACACCAAAAGAAATCTTATCACTTGTGGATACAGGCCACCAATAGGTAAAGTGAGATCCAGCACAAGCGCTAAGTGCCGTGCAATCCATCAGACTTTCTGGAGCATTCATGACCGCGCCGATCCGTTTTTCGCCAACTGGCCCCGAAAATTGGCAGAGCCTGCCCAATACTCCGCTGGAGTACGCTGAACTTTTGTCGGGATTGCCATTGGGACAGGACTTTGCCTATTTCAAGCGCCCCGAAGCTAAGCTGCGCGCAGGAATTTGGCGTTCAACGGCTTACACGGAGAAGTACGACAACTATCCGTCGGATGAATTCATGATCATCTTGAAAGGTGAAGTGACGCTGGAAAATGATTTGATGAGTGAAACCTTTCGACCAGGAGATGCATTTTTGGTTCCCAAGGGATTCCAAGGAATTTGGCGCCAACCCGTTGAGGTTCTAAAGTTCTACGTCATCGTCGAATGAATTCGCGTAGCCAAGATATAGCGGTGCGCGACGAAGGTACCTATGACTACATCGTTATCGGCGCTGGATCAGCAGGATGCGTTGTAGCCAATCGGCTCGGGGAAGACCGGAGCCTGAGCATTCTGGTTTTGGAGGCCGGTGGAAGTGACAAGGCAACCATCGTTTCAATGCCGTCGGCTTTGTCGATTCCGATGAACACTAAGCGCTTCAACTGGGGCATGTCAACGGAACCGGAACATGGTCTAGGTGGAAGAGTGATTAATTTACCCAGGGGAAAAGGTCTGGGGGGTTCGTCTTCCATTAACGGCATGTGTTGGGTACGGGGCAATCCAATGGATTACGAATTATGGGAGGCATTAGGAGCTGAAGGCTGGCGCTGGTCTAATGTATTGCCCTACTTTCAACGGATGGAGGCCGTGCGCGGTGGAGGGCCGCTGCGCGGCACAGATGGCCCTGTGAAGGTTACGCGGGGAAGTGAAACAAACCCGCTCTACCAGGCATTTGTGCAGGCCGGCATACAAGCAGGCTATGCGGCTAGCGCAAACATGAATCAACACCAACACGAAGGCTTCGGTCCAATGGAGATGAATGTGGGTGACGGAAAGCGCTGTAGTGCTGCTGTGGCATATCTGCACCCGGCGATTTCTAGAGGAAATGTAAGAGTAATCACCGGTGCACTGGTCAACAAAGTACAAATAGAAGGCCGACGTGCTGTTGGTGTGCAATTTGTCCTAGGTGGGCAAACGACTGTTGCGCACGCGAAAAGGGAGGTCATTTTGTCGGCTGGCTCCATCATGTCGCCTGCAATCTTAAAGCGCTCCGGTATTGGGGCCCAGCAAGAGTTGCGTGACCTTGGCATAGGCGTGGTGCACCATAGTCCAGAAGTTGGTGAGAACCTGATGGACCATCTTGAGCTTTATATTCAACAGGCGTGCATTCAGCCCATTACGCTATATCCAGCAGTCAAATTGCTCGGCAAGGCCAAGATTGGTGCGCAGTGGCTGCTAACCCATAAAGGGTTGGGTGCAACCAATCATTTTGAAAGCGGTGGCCACATTCGTAGCCGCGCTGGCATTGTCTACCCCGACATCCAGTTCCACTTTCTGCCTCTGGCCATTTCTTACGATGGAAAAACATTGGCGTCCGGACATGGATACCAGGTTCATGTTGGCACCAAACGGTCAAAGAGTCGGGGATGGGTGAGGCTGCGGGATGCGAGTCCAGAAAGCCTTCCTCGTGTGCGCTTCAATTACATGACGCACCCAGATGATTTGATGGAGTTTCGTGCATGCGTGCGCTATACCCGCGAAATCTTCTCGCAGACGGCCATGAACCCTTACCGCGGCAGAGAACTTGCACCCTTGCCAGAGGTCAACAGTAATGCGCAATTGGATGCATTCATCAAGCGCAATGTAGAAAGTGCCTATCACCCTTGTGGTACCTGCCGTATGGGCACAGACGAGAGATCAGTAACGCTCCCCGACGGGAAAGTACGCGGAATAGAGCAATTGAGAGTAGTGGATGCCTCGGTGATGCCGCAAGCAACTGCCGGGGATTTGAATGCGCCCACCTTGGCATTGGCGGAGCGTATGTCTGACCTTATGCGTGGTCGTCACCTTCCAGAGGCCACCGGTGCCCCGCTCTTGGCATCATCAGACTGGGCTGGCTCGCAGCGCACATCCACTATTGAGCGCGACTATTCGGGCGACCGTGCAAGCTTGCGTGAAGCTCTGCTGATCAATGCGCGCAGCGGAGCCTTTGAAAACAAACAATTTTGATACCTTACGTTTTTCTGGAAAAATTTGTTCACATGAACAAAGAGGAGCGAGTAGCAAATTAGGTTCAAAGCTGGATGAATTCGTCGCCGGCAAACAAAAGCGCGGCACAGACCTTTTCGGGCTCACGCCGCCTGTGCCTCACCCCAATAATGAAAAGTCATGGGGCGCGGACCTGCCAAGTAGGCCGCTTGGGTGATGGCCACGAAGCCTGCAGCGTCCAGTAAGCCGGGTATGTCCCGGCCTAACTGGCAACCACCGGCCAGCGGCCCCCACAGCGGCTGCAAACGCTCTTGCCAGCGGCGCACACCCTCGTCGGGCGCACGGCCATGCTCGCAAAACAAGAGCTTTCCGCCAGGTACCAGCACACGCCGCATTTCACGCAGCGCCTGCGCTGCATCGGGAATGCTGCACAGGGTGTAGGTGCAGACCACCGTGTCAAAACTGGCGTCGGGGCTGGGCAACTGTTCGGCCGACAAGCCCATCAATTCCACCGCAATACCCGCCGCGCTACTGCGCTGGCGGGCCAATCGGTGCATCTGCAAGGCCGGATCCACGCCTACCAACTGCGTGACGCGGCTGCGGTCGTAAAACGGCAGATTGCGACCGGTGCCCATTCCAACTTCGAGGACGCGCCCACGTGCTTGCGCAATCAGCTGCTTGCGCCTAGCTTGCACCATCGGCAAGCCACAGGCCAAGTCGATCAGATGAGGAAAGACGTAGCGGTCATACAGTCCCATAGGGCCCCCCGTGTTAACGCATTCAGTGCCGAATCTGCAATTCAAACACACGATAGCGTCATCCTTTTGTCATAAAAGAAGTAAATACTTTACTTTTTGATAATGATAAAGGGAATGATATGTCTTTGAGATTGAAATTTGCATGGGCGGCACGTGGCGCCTTGCTGTCGAGCCTAGTCCTTGCGCTTGCCGCCTGTGGCGGTGGTGTACCTGAACCGGCGTTCACCATGCAGTTGCTGCACGTATCAGACGCGGATGGCTCAGACCAAACTACGCTCAACTCGGTGGCCAACCTTTCTGGGCTGATCACCAAATTCAAAGCCGACTACCCTAACAACACCTTGGTGGTG
>JBILPS010000127.1:0-4580 GCA_044373655.1 Rhodoferax sp. | reverse complement strand
GCACATGCAGCACTGCGGCATCACCCGCCCGGTCACGCTGTACTGGGGCGGGCGTCGGCCTGCCGATTTGTACATGGATGATTGGGTACAAGCCCAATGTGGCGCTATGCCCAATGTGCACTACGTCCCCGTGGTGTCCGACGCCCTGCCTGAAGATGCCTGGAACGGTCGTACCGGCTTTGTTCATCGTGCGGTGCTGGAAGATTTTGCCGACTTGTCCGGCCACCAGGTCTATGCTTGCGGCGCGCCGGTGGTGGTGGACTCTGCCAAGCGCGACTTTTGTGCGCAGGCCGGTTTGCCCGCGGAAGAATTTTTTGCCGACGCCTTTACTTCGGAGGCGGATAAGCATTAGGCGGTTCAGCGCTGCCATGCGCTTGCACCGCGACGGGTCGTTGGCTCATTACCACCGCAAAAATAACGACCAGGGCACCGGCTTGGGCCATGGGAGTCATCGTCTCGGCCAGGTAAATCCAAGCAAACAATGCGGCAAAAACCGGTTCCATTGCATAAATAATGGCCGCCTGCTCTGCCGACACATGGGTCTGCGCCAGGGCTTGCAAAAAGAAGGTGGCTGCCGAGGCCAAGGCGCCTAAAAACAGCAGACCGAGCAGGACTTCGAGATTGATCACTTCGGGCAGGCTAAGCACCCGCGCAGGCCCGCTATCGAGCAGCATCCACACCAGACCCATCGCCGCCATGCACCAGACTTGGGCCGAGGCCAATTGCACCGCCTTGTGCAGGCGAGCACGCGCCGACATACCCATGGTGTAGACCGCGTAGGCCAATGCCGCCAGCAAGGTGGCGATATCGGCCCAGAAGTGGGCCTCGCCGTCGTAAGACATCATGCCTATGCCCAAACAAGCCAATGCCGCCGCGACAAAAATCACCCAACTTGGCCGTCCGCCCAGCAACAAGCCCAATACAGGCACCATCAGCACATTGAGGCTGGTGAGGAAAGCGCTGCGATTAGACGCTATGAACTGCAAGCCGTAGGCCTGCGCCGCCATGGAAACTAGCGCCAGGGCGCCGAGCCAAAAGCCATCGCGCCAGGCGGCGGGGCTGATGCCACGCACAAAAGGCAGCATGCAAAGCGCCGCAATACAAAAACGCAAGGTTGTAATTTCTACGCCACTGAGCAGACCGGTGGCTACTTTCAGTACCGGAAAGGTCATGCCCCACACCACTGTCACCAGCAGCAAGATCAAGGGGTAGCGGTAATGCATGCGTTCTAGCCCCTGCGGCACTTACTCGCCCAGATAAGCAGCACGCACTTTCGGGTCATTGAGCATCTGCTTGGCGTCCCCGTGCATGGTAATGGTGCCGGACTCCATCACATAGCCGCGGTTGGCTATAGACAAAGCACGGCTGGCGTTTTGCTCTACCAAGAGCACCGTCACGCCCTGCGCGAATACGTCTTGCACCACTTCAAAAATTTTGTCCACCATCAAAGGCGACAAGCCCATGGAGGGTTCGTCCAGCAAAAGCACTTTGGGTTGGCTCATCAAGGCGCGGCCCATGGCCAGCATTTGCTGCTCGCCACCGGACATGGTGCCGGCTAATTGCGTGCGCCGCTCTTTGAGACGCGGGAAGATATCAAACATTTTTTCAATATCGTCCTCGATGCCCTGTTTGTCATTGCGGATGTAGGCGCCCATGTATAGGTTTTCCATAATGGACATACGCGTGAACACGCCACGCCCTTCAGGCACCATGGCCAGGCCTTGCTTGACCAGGTCCCAGGGCCCTTGGCCGCGTATGCTTTTGCCCCTATAGACAATGTCGCCCCCGGCTAATGGCAGGGTGCCAGTAATGGCCTTCATCGTAGTGGTTTTGCCCGCACCGTTAGAGCCAATCAGGGTTACCAATTCGCCTTCGCGGACTTCGAAATCCACCCCTTTGACGGCCTGGATGCCGCCATAGGCGACTTGCAGTCCGCTCACTTGGAGCAATGTGTTGCTGGTCATATGCTTTCCTTCTAGGCTGGCACGCGCCGCCCCGGTAGATGAAGAGGTTTTAGTGGCCGCTGGTGCCCAGGTAGGCTTCGATCACTTTGCTGTCTTTTTGTACTTCGGCCGGCGTGCCATCGGCAATCTGCTTGCCATAGTCCAGCACCGTAACGCGGTCGCACAAACCCATCACCAGCTTGACGTCATGCTCAATGAGCAAAATCGTGCGCTGGTCATTGCGGATGCGGTCTATCAGTTCGCGCAGCATGATTTTTTCGGTGGCATTCATGCCCGCTGCCGGTTCGTCCAGCGCGATGAGTTGCGGATCGGTCGCCAGCGCGCGGGCGATTTCCAAACGGCGCTGGTCACCATAGCTCAGGGTGCGGGCCTTGTAATCGGCGAACTTGCCGATGCCCACATAGTCCAACAGTTCCTGCGCGCGCTGGGCAATCTGCGCCTCTTCGGCTTTGAAGCCAGCAGTGCGAAAAATAGCGCCTAACAGACCCGAATGGGTGCGCACATGGCGGCCCACCATCACGTTTTCCAGCGCCGTCATTTCGGCAAACAGGCGGATGTTTTGGAAGGTGCGGGCAATACCCGCTTTGGCCACGGTATGCACCGCCGTGGGTTGGTAGGCCTTGCCGGCCAATGCGAAGCTGCCACTGTCAGGCGTGTACAAACCGGTCAGCACGTTAAAGAAAGTGGTCTTGCCCGCGCCGTTGGGTCCAATCAGGCCATAGACCTGACCGCGCTCAATCGTGATGCCGACACCGCTTAAGGCTTGCAGGCCGCCAAAGCGCTTGGATACGCCGGCGACTTGTAAAACAATGTCTTTGGGCGAGGATGTTGCTGCTGCTGTCATATGCATCCCCTTCTTATGCTTTAGGCGCGTTGGCCAATGATTTACCGTGCTCAGGCGAGGGCCACAGGCCGCGCGGGCGCATCAGCATGATGGTCACCATGGCCAGGGCAATGAGTAACTGGCGCAGGATGGACGCATCCAGGCGCCCATCAGTCATGGTTTGCAAAGGGCCGGCCACATAGCGCAAGACTTCGGGCAGCGCCGAGAGCAGCACCGCGCCCAAAATCACGCCGGGCAAATGCCCGATGCCGCCCAGCACGACCATGGCCACAATCATCACCGACTCCATCAGGCTAAAGGACTCGGGCGAAATAAAGCCTTGAAAAGACGCAAACATAGCGCCGGACACGCCGCCAAAAGTAGCGCCCATGCCAAAGGCGGCAAGCTTGAGATTGCGGGTATTGATGCCCATGGCCTTGGCCGCGATTTCGTCTTCGCGTATCGCCATCCAGGCCCGGCCTATGCGCGATTGCTCTAGGCGGTGTGAGATCAAAATACTGATCAAGACCAGGGCGAGGAACAAGTAGTAATACAGCGACACCGAGGCGAACTCGATACCTCCAAGCACTATTTTTTTGCCGATGTTGATGCCGAAAAATTGCAAGGAATCGATTTGTCCTATGCCTTTGGGACCGTTGGTGATATTGACCGGGTTGTCCATATTGTTCAAGAACACCCGGATAATTTCGCCAAAGCCCAGCGTCACAATCGCCAGGTAATCGCCACGCAGGCGCAGCGTGGGTGCACCTAGCAACACACCAAAGATGCCGGCCAGGCCTGCGCTCAGAATCAGCACCAGCCAAATCGGGGTGTGCATACCCGCAGGATAGGCAGCGGCCAACCAGGCAAAGGTTTCAATCAGGTGCGGTGAGTTAAGCAAGCCATAGCTGTAAGCGCCAATCGCAAAAAATGCGACGTAACCCAGGTCTAGCAAACCGGCATAGCCGACCACAATGTTGAGGCCTACAGCCAGCAGCACATAGAGCAATGCCATATCGGCAATCCGCACCCAGGCATTACCAAAGGTTTGCAAAACCAGGGGCAAGACCAGCAAGAGCGCCGCCATCAGTGCGTAACGAATCAAACTTTTTTGTGTCATGGCCATCTTCCCTTCAAGCCCGGTCTGCCACGCGCTCGCCCAGCAATCCCGAAGGGCGCAGGGTCAAGACGATGATGAGCACCACAAAGGCAAAGATGTCCGAGTAATGGCTGCCCAGTACACCGCCAGTCCAGTCGCCGATATAGCCTGCGCCAATCGATTCAATCAGGCCCAGCAAAATCGCTCCTACCACCGCGCCAGCCAGATTACCGATGCCACCAAATACCGCTGCGGTAAAAGCTTTAAGGCCGGGCAAAAAGCCCATGGCGTGTTGTGCAGTGCCGTAGTTGGAGGCGTACATCACGCCGGCAATCGCGGCCAATACCGCACCGATCACAAAAGTAGCCGAAATCACCACGTCGGGTTTGACCCCCATGAGGCCGGCCACACGCGGGTTTTCTGCGGTGGCGCGCATGGCACGTCCGAGTTTGGTGAAATTGACCAACCAGGTTAGCAGCGCCAAGGACACCGCCGTGAACGCCAAGATCATGACTTGCGTGGGCGTAATCACCGCGCCCAAAATATGGAATGGTTCGCTAGGCAGCAGAGTCGGGTAAGACTTGAAGTTGGGCTTCCAGATAATCATGGCCAGGGTCTGCAAGAGAATGGACATGCCAATGGCGGTAATCAAGGGGGCCAGCTTGGGGCTATTACGCAAGGGACGGTAAGCGAT
>JBILPS010000017.1:0-47355 GCA_044373655.1 Rhodoferax sp. | reverse complement strand
CCAGTTTTTGTATAGCAAAGCCGCAGCGAGTGCCGGGCCCAAAGAAGCAGACTAATGCGTAGTTTTTATTTTCTTGGCCGCTTGCGGTCCTGGGCCTGTATGGTGGCCATCGTCTGTGTTTGGACGGGTGCCTGGGCGCAAACGGCCAAGCCGGCCAAACTGGTAGATCCTTTCGAAGGTATCAATCGCAGTATCTACGCTTTCAATGAAGTGCTCGATCATGCGGTGATGCGCCCCGCAGCCATTGCCTATACCGAGTTGCTGCCGCGCTGGATGCGCAATAGCGTTAGCCATTTTTTTGGCAATCTGGCCGATGTCTGGTCGATACCCAACAATGCATTGTCATTGCGGCCCAAGGCCACGGTGGACAGCATCAAGCGTGTGGCAGTTAACAGCACAGTGGGTTTGCTGGGCTTGGTCGACGTGGCCAGCACGCTGGACATCGATAAGCACCCGGCCGATTTCGGCCTGATGCTCAACCGCTGGGGCGTGCCCTCCGGTCCTTTTGTGGTGGTGCCTTTGCTGGGTCCGCGTACTTTGCTCGAGGTCGTGGTGTATCCCCTGGACTGGAAGGGCAACCTGGCCAACCATGTGGACGATGTGGTGCTGCGTGATCTGTTGATGGCCCTTAGCTTTACCGATTTGCGGGCTAGCTACCTGCAGGCTGACGATGTCGTCAATGCAGTGGCCCTGGACCAGTACTCCTTTAAGCGGGATTCCTATTTGCAGCGTAGGGTCTATCTGCAAAACGACGGGGAAAGCGCAGGCAGCATGGATGATCGACCGTAGAATCCGCTCAAACGCGGGAGAGGCAAGAGCCAACCGTGATTGCGGCTACATGAGGGGAGAAAAAAAGTGAGTTTTCGATATTTCAAGCAGCTAGGCGTAGTACTGATGCTCCTAGGCGGTGCGCTGTCGGCTGGAAGTGCATGGGCCCAGGATGAGGCCGCTGATGTCTTTATCAAGCGCATGTCCACCGAGGTCTTGGACGTCATCAAAGCGGACAAGTCCATGCGCAGCGGCGACATTGCTAAGATCGTTACGCTGGTGGACACGCGCATCATGCCGCATGTGGATTTTCAACGCATGACGGCTTCGGCCATCGGCCCGGGCTGGCGCCAGGCGACGCCTGAGCAGCAAAAACGCTTGCAAGAAGAGTTCAAAATTCTGCTGGTGCGCACCTACGCCGGAGCCTTGTCCCAAATCAGCGATCAGGTCATCGCATTAAAGCCTTTGCGCGCTGCGCCCGAGGACAAAGAAGTGGTGGTGCGTAGCGAAGTGCGCGGCGGCGGCGAGCCGATTCAGTTGGATTACCGACTGGAAAAGACGCCCGGTCAGGGCTCCGGCTGGCGCATTTTCAATATCAACGTTATGGGCGTTTGGTTGGTCGAAACCTACAAAAGTCAGTTTGCCCAGGAAATCAACGCCAAGGGCGTGGACGGTCTGATCGAATCGCTGGCAGCGCGCAATAAATCCAACAGTAAAAAGAACTGACGTGCTCGCCTTACCCACCGTTCTGACCCATGCCCAGGCCGGCCCCTGCCTGGTGCAGTTGGCTGCTGGTATTGCAACCGGTCCCAAGCAGGTGGTGCTTGATGCGCGGCCCTTGCAGGATTTCGATTCTTCCGCGCTGGCGGTTTTGCTGGAGCTGCGCCGTGCTTGCCTGCGTCTGGATAAGCAATTACACATCGAAGGCGCGCCTGAGCGGCTAATGCATTTGGCTGCGCTCTATGGGGTGGGTGCTTTGCTCGAAAGCGGCGATCAAGCAAGCGCTGCAAGCTTGGAAGCCACGCCGGTTTAGGCCTTTCGCCCGGCCACAGAGGGCTGCTGGGCTTGCGGGCGTAAAATCTCGCGTTTATGCCCGCCATTTCCTTCCAGTCGATTTCCAAGGCGTATGCCTCGCCCAAAGGCCCGCCGGGCAGCAAATTCCTAGCCGTTGACCAGGTCAGTTTGGATATTGAGCAAGGCGAGTTTTTCGGTTTGCTCGGCCCTAACGGCGCTGGCAAAACCACCATGATCAGCATGCTCGCCGGTCTGACCCGGCCCAGCGCCGGTAGCGTCAGCGTCCTGGGCAGCGATGTGCAGCGCGACTACGCACAGGCCCGGCGCAAACTTGGCGTGGTGCCGCAAGAGCTGGTGTTTGACCCTTTTTTCAATATCCGCGAAGCCTTGCGTATCCAGTCAGGCTATTTCGGCGTGCGCAATAACGAGGCTTGGATTGACGAATTGCTGGAGAGCCTGGGCCTGGCCGACAAAGCCCAGGCCAATATGCGCCAGTTGTCCGGCGGCATGAAGCGGCGTTTTCTGGTGGCGCAAGCCCTGGTGCACAAGCCGCCGGTCATTGTGCTGGACGAGCCGACGGCCGGGGTGGATGTGGAATTGCGCCAAACCTTGTGGCAATTTATTGCCAAACTCAATAAGCAAGGCCACACCGTCTTGCTCACCACGCATTACCTAGAAGAGGCCGAGGCCTTGTGCGGCCGCATCGCCATGCTCAAGTCTGGGCGCATTGTGGCCTTGGACCACACCAGCGAACTGCTCAAAGCTGCTTCCAGCAATGTGCTGCGCTTCAAAGTCGAGGGCCTGCTTCCCGAGGCCTTGCGCACGCAGGCGCGTGTCACCGGGCGCATCGTGCAGTTCCCGGCGCATGATGCGCTGGAGATCGAACGCTATCTGGCAGCCGTGCGCGAAGCCGGCCTGCACGCCGAGGACGTTGAAATTCGCAAAGCCGATTTGGAAGACGTGTTTTTGGACGTGATGCAAAAACATTCGGGCAAAGCCAGCCAGTCGGCGACCGCCACCACAGGAGCAGCAGCATGAACGGCTGGCAAACCCTGCTCTACAAAGAAGTGCTGCGCTTTTGGAAAGTCGCTTTTCAAACCATCGCTGGCCCAGTGCTCACCGCCATGCTGTATTTATTGATCTTCGGCCACGCTTTGGAAGACCATGTGAAAGTGTATGACCAGGTCAGCTACACCGCCTTTTTGGTGCCCGGCCTGGCGATGATGAGCCTTTTGCAAAACGCCTTTGCCAATAGCTCGTCTTCGCTCATCATGAGCAAGGTCATGGGCAATCTGGTGTTCATTCTGCTCACGCCTTTGTCGTACTGGCACTGGTTTGTAGCCTATGTCGGCGCTGCCGTGGTGCGTGGTCTGGTGGTGGGCTTGGGGGTGTATGTGATCGCCTCTTTTTTCACGCAAATCAGCTTTGCCCAGCCGCTGTTTATTTTCCTGTTTGCGGTCATGGGCGCGGCCATGATGGGTACGTTGGGACTGATTGCCGGCCTGTGGGCTGAGAAGTTTGACCAGCTGGCGGCGTTTCAAAACTTCGTGATCATGCCCATGACTTTTTTAAGTGGCGTGTTTTATTCCATACATTCGCTGCCGCCGTTCTGGCAAGTCGTCAGCCATTGCAATCCCTTCTTTTACATGATTGATGGTTTGCGCTACGGTTTTTTCGGCGTCAGCGATGTATCGCCCTGGTTAAGCCTGACAGTGGTCGGCGGCGCCATGCTGCTGGCGTTTGCGATTGCCCTGTATTTGCTGCGCACCGGTTACAAAATCCGCAGCTAAACCTCTTTATTTGCCATGACCGCAGAACAACTCCAAGCACTGATCACTTCTGGCCTGCCTTGCACCCATATTGCGCTGGAAGGTGACGGACGCCATTGGTACGCCACGATTGTGTCGGACGCCTTCGAAGGCAAACGCCTCATCGCGCGCCACCAACAGGTTTACGCCACCTTAGGCACGCGTATGCAAACCGATGAGGTACATGCCTTGTCCATGAAAACCTTCACGTCTGCCGAGTGGGCAGCTCAAAATTCTTAAGGCCCGGGCGATGGACAAGCTATTGATTCGCGGTGGCCGCAGCCTGCAGGGCGAAGTGCAAATTTCCGGCGCTAAAAATGCCACCCTGCCCGAACTGTGCGCCGCGCTGCTGACCCCCGACCCGGTGCGCCTGCGCAACGTGCCGCGCCTGCAGGACGTCGCCACCATGCGCAAGCTCTTGCTCAATATGGGTGTGCAGGTAAGCGAGCAAGAAGGCGGCGAATTGTTAATCAACGCGGGCACCTTGCACACGCCTGAAGCGCCTTATGAGTTGGTAAAAACGATGCGCGCCTCGGTGCTGGCCCTGGGGCCTTTGCTGGCGCGTTTCGGGCATGCCAAGGTCTCGCTGCCCGGCGGCTGCGCCATTGGTTCGCGCCCGGTGGACCAGCATCTCAAAGGCCTGACGGCCATGGGCGCGGAGATTGCCGTGGAGCACGGCTATATGCTGGCGCGTATTGGTGGCGGGCGCAATCGCCTCAAAGGCGCGCGCATCACCACCGATATGGTCACCGTCACGGGTACCGAAAACTTTTTGATGGCTGCAGCCCTGGCCGAGGGCGAAACCATTTTAGAAAACGCCGCTCAAGAGCCCGAGATTCCTGATTTAGCCGAAATGTTGATCGCCATGGGCGCACGCATTGAGGGCCACGGCAGCCGGCGCATCCGCATTCAGGGCGTGGAGGCTTTGCAAGGCTGCACCCACCAGGTGGTGGCTGACCGCATCGAAGCGGGCACTTTTTTATGCGCCGTTGCCGCTGCCGGTGGCGATGTGTTTCTCAAAGACGGACGCGCCGACCATTTGGACGCGGTGATCGAAAAACTGCAATCTGCCGGTGCGCAGGTACAGGCGGTACCAGGCGGTATCCGCATTCAGGCCCAGGGCCGTTTGCAAGCGCAGAGTTTTCGTACCACCGAATACCCGGGTTTCCCCACCGATATGCAAGCCCAGTTCATGGCTTTGAACTGTATTTCCGAAGGCGCCTCGCGCACTACCGAGACGATTTTTGAAAACCGCTTTATGCATGTCAACGAGTTGCTGCGACTGGGCGCCAATATCCAAATTGAAGGCAAAGTGGCCGTAGTGCAGGGCGTGCAGCGCTTGTCTGGCGCGACCGTCATGGCAACCGATTTGCGCGCCTCGGCCAGTTTGGTCATCGCCGGTCTGGTGGCCCAGGGCGAGACTGTGGTGGACCGCATATACCATCTGGACCGTGGCTACGACCGCATGGAGAGCAAGCTGCGCGGCCTGGGCGCTGACATCGAGCGCATTCGTTAAATTGTTTGGCAGACCCAAAGAGTTCTATCCATGATCACCATTGCCTTGTCCAAAGGCCGCATTTTTGAAGAGACCTTGCCTTTGCTGGCGGCAGCGGGCATACGCGTGCTCGACGACCCTGAGCGCTCGCGCAAGTTGATTCTCGACACCGACCAGGCCGACGTGCGCGTGCTGGTGGTGCGCGCCACCGATGTGCCTACCTATGTGCAGTTCGGCGGCGCCGATATGGGCATCACTGGCAAAGACACTTTGCTAGAGCACGGTGGCGATTGGGGCGGCGGAAGTGCCGGTTTGTTCCAGCCCCTGGACTTGCAAATTGCCAAGTGCCGCATCAGCGTAGCCGTGCGTGCGGATTTTGATTACGCCTACGCAGTGCGCCAGGGTGCGCGCCTGCGTGTGGCTACCAAGTATGTCGCGATTGCGCGCGAGTTCTTTGCCAGCAAAGGCGTGCATGTGGATTTGATCAAGCTCTACGGCAGCATGGAGTTGGCGCCGCTGGTGGGCTTGTCCGATGCGATCGTCGATCTGGTGTCCACCGGCAACACCTTGCGTGCCAATAATTTGATCGAAGTCGAGCGCATCATGGACATCAGCTCGCGCCTGATCGTCAACCAGGCGGCACTCAAACTCAAGCGCGAACCCATCCGCCGCATCATTGACGCCTTTGGCGAGGTGGTGGGCGCAACAGGCCAGAGCGGCGCATGAGCGGCAAGGTGCTCACTCGCATGAACGCTCGCCCGCTGCGCCTGTCCACTGCCCAGGCAGATTTCGAAACCCTGTTTCAGCAACGCCTGCACTGGTCGGCCGATACCGATGCCGCCATCGAGCAGCGCGTAGCCGACATCTTGGCCGATGTGAAAGCCCGCGGCGACGCCGCAGTGCTGGACTACACCGCACGTTTTGACGGATTACAGGCTGCGTCCATGCCCGACTTGGAGTTGCACCAAGCCGATTTCAAAGCCGCCTTCGATGGCCTGTCAGAGGCACAAAAGCGCGCTTTGCAAGACGCTGCTGCGCGCATACGCAGCTACCACGAAGCGCAGAAAAAAGCCTGCGGTGAAAGCTGGCAGTACCGCGACGCGGATGGCAGTTTGCTCGGCCAAAAAGTCACGCCGCTGGACCGTGCCGGTATCTACGTGCCCGGCGGCAAAGCGGCTTACCCTTCCAGCCTCTTGATGAACGCCATCCCCGCGCACGTAGCCGGTGTGGGCGAAGTCATCATGGTGGTGCCTACCCCGGTACGCGGCAGCGTGGCCACCGGCGGCGCGGCGGGCAGCGGCAAGACCGCCGCACGCGGCGAGCGCAATGAACTGGTGCTGGCTGCGGCGTATGTGGCTGGTGTCAGCCGCGCTTTCACCATCGGCGGCGCCCAAGCAATAGCGGCCATGGCCTACGGCACGGCGACAGTGCCTCGCGTCGACAAAATCACCGGCCCGGGCAACGCCTATGTGGCAGCGGCCAAGCGGCGCGTGTTCGGCACGGTCGGCATCGACATGATTGCGGGGCCCTCAGAAATACTCGTACTGGCCGACGGCAGCACGCCGCCCGATTGGGTGGCGATGGATTTGTTTAGCCAGGCCGAGCACGATGAACTGGCGCAAAGCATATTGCTCTGCCCGGATGCGGCCTATATTGATGCGGTGCAAGCCGCCATCGACAAACTATTGCCTGAGATGCCACGGCGCGACATCATCGCCGCCTCGCTCAACGGACGCGGCGCCTTGATACACACGCGCAGCATGCAAGAGGCCTGCGCCATCAGCAATCGCATCGCGCCCGAGCACCTAGAGGTGAGCAGCAGTGAACCGCACCGGTGGGAACCTTTACTGCTTCATGCGGGCGCTATTTTTCTGGGCGCCTTCACCAGCGAAAGCCTGGGCGACTATTGCGCCGGGCCCAACCATGTGTTGCCCACCTCCGGCACCGCGCGTTTCTCTTCGCCGCTGGGGGTCTACGATTTTCAAAAGCGCAGCAGCTTGATCGAAGTGTCCGAAGCTGGTGCGCAAGTACTGGGCCACACGGCTTCGGTACTGGCGCACGGTGAGGGCTTGCAAGCCCATGCGCGCGCAGCCGAAATGCGCATGCGCGGGAACCAAGCATGAACACGCCAACACCCGATGTGCGCTTTATCCGCGAGGATGTGCAGGCCATGCACGCCTATGCGGTGCAAGATGCCTCGGGCATGGTCAAGCTCGACGCCATGGAAAACCCCTACGCCTTGCCGCCAGACTTGCAAGCGCGTTTGGGCGAGCGCTTGGGCCGGGTCGCCCTCAACCGCTACCCCGGCGCGCGCATCCAAGATTTGCACGCCGCGCTGGCAGCTTATGTGCGTATGCCCCCAGGCTACGCGCTCACCCTGGGCAATGGCTCGGACGAACTGATATCCATGCTGGCTATGGCCTGTGCTCGGCCCGGCGCCTGCATTCTTGCGCCCGAACCCGGCTTTGTGATGTACGCCATGTCCGCCCAATTGCAAGGCCTGGGCTTTGTGGGTGTGCCATTGCAAGCAGACTTTTCGCTGGACGAATCTGCCATGTCCGCCGCCATCGCGCAGCACCAACCGGCCATCATGTACTTGGCCTACCCCAACAATCCGACCGCTAATTTGTGGGATGCGGCCGTACTGCGTCGCCTGATTGCGCAAGCCAGCGCTTACGGCGCGCTGGTGGTGGTGGACGAGGCCTACCAGCCCTTCGCGGCCAGTACCTGGCTAGACGAAATCCGCCACGACCCGGTGGCCAACGCCCAGGTCGTGCTCATGCGCACCCTGTCCAAATTCGGCCTGGCTGGCGTGCGCTTAGGTTATGCGCTGGCCCCTGCCGCCCTGCTGGCCCATATCGACAAAGTGCGCCCACCCTATAACGTTAGCGTGCTCAATGCCGAATGCGCACTTTTCGCCCTGGAGCATGCCCCTGTGTTTGCCGCGCAGGCGGCGCTCATTTGCAGCGAACGCGAGCGCCTGCTGGCCGCCCTGTCTGCGCTGCCCGGCCTGCAGCCCTTTCCCAGCCAGGCGAATATGATTCTGCTGCGCGTGTCGGGCGAGCCCGGCGCGGCGGCGCGTCTGCATGAGGCGTTGAAAATGCGTCAGATTTTGGTGAAGAACGTTTCTACAATGCACCCGCTGCTGGCCAACTGTCTGCGACTGACGGTGGGTACAGCCCCTGAAAACACGCTGCTACTGGCAGCGCTTGAGGCCTCTTTATGAACGACACAGCTTCCAGCCTGGTGAGCGTGCTGCCCCAGCCTACCGGCGAAGGCGCCGCCCGCAGCGCCGAAGTGACACGCAACACCGCCGAAACCCGCATCCGTGTGGCCCTCAATTTGGACGGTAGTGGCCAGGCCCAGTTGTCCACTGGCATCGGCTTTTTTGACCATATGCTGGACCAGATTGCTCGCCATGGCTTGATCGACCTGGACATCCAGGCTCAGGGCGATTTGCATATCGACGGCCACCACACGGTGGAAGACGTGGGCATCACGCTGGGCCAGGCTTTTGCCCAAGCGCTGGGCGATAAAAAAGGTATTCGCCGCTACGGCCATGCCTATGTGCCTTTGGACGAAGCGCTTTCGCGCGTGGTCATCGATCTGTCAGGCCGCCCCGGTCTAGAAATGGACGTGCCCTTTAAGAGCGGCATGATTGGCGGCTTTGACACCCAGTTGGCGCATGAGTTTTTCCAGGGCTTTGTCAACCACGCCGGTGCCACCTTGCATATTGACAACCTCAAAGGCGAGAACGCGCACCACCAGTGCGAAACCGTTTTCAAGGCCTTTGCCCGTGCCTTGCGCATGGCGGTGGAGCGCGATCCGCGCGCCGCTGGCACCATCCCGTCCACCAAAGGCTCGCTCTGACGTGACTCCCCGCCCGGAGGCTTGCGCCACCCCGCCATGAAATCCGTTGCTATCGTCGATTACGGCATGGGCAATTTGCGCTCAGTCACCCAAGCGGTCATGCATGCCGCTGCGCAGGAAGGCGTGCAAGCCATATGGGCGCGCAGTCCGCAAGAAGTGATGGACGCCGAGCGCGTGGTACTGCCCGGCCAGGGCGGCATGCGCGACTGCATGGCCGAGCTGCGCGCCAGCGGCATGCTGGCCGCCGTGCTCCATGCTGCGGCGCACAAACCACTGATGGGCGTGTGCGTGGGCATGCAAATGCTGCTCGACCATAGTGAGGAGCTAGACACGCCAGGCCTGGGCTTGATGCCCGGCACGGTGCGCAAGTTTTCTCTAGAAGGGCGCTTGCAGGACGACGGCAGCCGCTATAAAGTACCGCAAATGGGTTGGAATCAAGTCTGGCAGGCCGATCACGGCAAGGGCGCGCACCCGGTGTGGGCAGGCGTGTCCGATGGCAGTTATTTCTATTTTGTGCACAGCTATTACGCCGATCCGCAGAACGCAGCGCACTGCGCAGGCCAGACCGACTACGGCGGGCGCTTTTGTTCCGCACTGGCCCGCGATAATATTTTCGCCACGCAGTTCCACCCGGAAAAAAGCGCCGCCCAGGGCCTGGCCCTGTACCGCAATTTTCTGCGTTGGGAGCCTTGAAATGCCCACTCTGGCCCGCTTGCGTGTATGGTTCGCCTAATTTTTCTTATTCGTTCCTTTATTTTTTACTACCCACTGCCACTGCACCATGCTGCTTATCCCCGCTATTGACCTCAAAGACGGCCACTGCGTTCGCCTGCAACAAGGCGATATGGATCAATCCACCACCTTCGGGGAAGACCCGGTCGCCATAGCGCGGCTTTGGGTGGACAAGGGCGCCAGGCGCTTGCATCTCGTGGACCTGAACGGCGCCTTTGCCGGGCATCCGAAAAACGAGGCAGCCATTCGCCGCATTCTCAAAGAAGTGGGTAGCGAAGTGGATGTGCAACTAGGCGGCGGCATCCGCGACCTGGACACCATTGAGCGCTATTTGGACGCCGGACTGCGCTACGTCATCATCGGCACCGCCGCCGTTAAAAACCCCGGCTTTTTGCAAGACGCTTGCACCGCGTTTGGCGGCCACATCATCGTCGGCCTGGACGCTAAAGAAGGCAAAGTCGCCACCGACGGCTGGAGCAAACTCACCCGCCACGACGTGGTCGACCTGGGCAAAAAGTTTGAAGACTACGGCGTCGAGTCCATCATCTACACCGATATAGGCCGCGACGGCATGCTCACCGGCATCAACATCTCGGCCACGGTGGCGCTGGCGCAAGCGCTGTCGATTCCGGTCATCGCCTCGGGGGGTCTCTCCAATATGGCCGACATCGAAGCCCTGTGCGAGGTGGAAGACGAAGGCGTGGAAGGCGTGATCTGCGGGCGCGCGATTTACACCGGCGACCTGGACTTTGCCGCCGGCCAAGCCCGCGCCGACGAACTCAATGGTTGATGCAATGGCTGAGCCCGGCGCAGCCCTAGCCACGCGCAGCGAAGAACTTTTCCAAGGCCAGCCCTGCCACCGCGCGACGCTGGCCCATGGCGACAGCGTATTGGTGGCGCAGCAGGGCGCGCATGTCATTTCTTGGGTCAATGGTGGGCGCGAACGCCTGTTCCTCAGCCCCCATTCCGTGTGGGACGGGCACACCGCGATTCGCGGCGGTATTCCGATTTGCTTTCCGCAATTCAACCAGCGCGGCGATTTGCCCAAACATGGTTTTGTGCGCAACCTGCCTTGGGCCTTGCTGGCTGCAGAGCCGGGCGACTTGCCGAGCAGTTTGTGTTTTGGGCTCAGTGCCAATGACAGCACCCGCGCTATGTGGCCCGCCGAGTTTGAAGCCCGCCTGCGCGTGGACTTGCTGCCAGAACAACTGTGCGTCACCCTGGAGGTGCGCAACTTGGGCGCGCAAGCCTTTCGCTTTACCGGCGCGCTGCATTCCTACCTGGCCGTGAGCGATATTGCCCAAGTGCGTCTGACGGGTTTGGGCGGACAAAAAGAATGGGATTCGCGGGCAGACACGCACCAGCGCGCTGCCGACAGTTTGCAATTTACCGGCCCGTTTGACCGGGTCTATAGCGCCCCGCCCGCGCCTATGCATTTGCAAGACCCACGGGGCGGCCTAGAGATTAGCAACAGCGAGGGCTGGGCAGACTGCGTGGTGTGGAACCCTGGCGCAGCGGGCTGCGCCCTCATGCCTGACATGACGCCTGATGCGTTTGAACACATGCTCTGCGTCGAGGCGGCGCAAGTGTTAGCGCCCATTACTGTGGCGGCAGGCGGGCACTGGAGTGGCAGCCAGCGTTTGCGCGTACTAGGGCTTTGAGTCATGCTGGCTAAACGCATCATCCCTTGCCTGGATGTGACCGGTGGCCGCGTGGTCAAAGGCGTGAACTTTGTGGCGTTGCGCGACGCCGGTGACCCGGTAGAAATCGCCGCCCGCTACAACGAGCAGGGCGCTGATGAGCTGACCTTCTTGGATATCACCGCCACCAGCGACGGGCGCGATGTGATCTTGCACATCATCGAAGCCGTGGCCAGCCAAGTGTTTATTCCGCTCACGGTTGGCGGCGGTGTACGCACCGTCGAAGACGTGCGCAGATTGCTCAACGCAGGTGCCGATAAAACCAGCTTTAACTCGGCGGCGATTGCCAACCCCCAAGTGATCCGCGACGCCTCGGCCAAGTACGGCGCGCAGTGCATCGTGGTGGCTATCGACGCCAAACGCCGCAGCGCAGAAGACGAGCAACGCATCGGCGCGAATGGTTTGCCTGTGGGACCGGGGTGGGACGTGTATAGCCACGGCGGCCGCAAAAACGTGGGCCTGGACGCGGTGGCTTGGGCCACCCAAATGGCCGTGTACGGCGCGGGCGAAATTTTGCTCACCAGCATGGACCGCGACGGCACCAAAGCCGGCTTTGACCTGGCGCTCACCCGCGCCGTCAGCGACGCGGTGCCCGTGCCCGTCATCGCATCGGGCGGCGTGGGCAATCTAGACCACCTGGCCGACGGCATCCAACAAGGTGGAGCTGATGCCGTCCTGGCTGCCAGCATCTTCCACTATGGGGAATACACCGTGGGGCAGGCGAAGACGCGGATGCGGGAGCGGGGAATACCGGTTAGGTTGTAAAGCGCTGAAAAATCGCTCAAGATCGAAGTAAGGCATCCAAAGGGCTCACAGTACCCCCTGCGGCTGCCTTCAGCACATGGGTGTAGATCATGGTCGTGGACACATCGCTGTGGCCCAGTAATTCCTGTACCGTGCGAATGTCGGTGCCCGCTTGCAGCAGGTGGGTCGCAAAGCTGTGACGCAGCGTATGAACCGAGACGGGCTTCACAATCCCAGCGCTTGCCACCGCTTTTTTCAAAGCACGTTGCAACCGCTCTTCAAATAAATGGTGTCGACGCTATACGCCGCTGCGCGGATCAACAGACAGAGTCGGAGATGGGAAAAGCCAAAACCACCCCCATGTGCAGCCGACCTTCGGGTATTTGCTTTCCAAGGCGTGTGGCACTTCCACGCCACCGCGCTGCATCTGCCGATCAGCTCCCCACTGCGCCCGCGCCACCAGCATTTGCAAACGCAGGGCCGGTGCCAGCGAGCGAGGCAGCGCCAGCAGCGCAGTCACACCCTCCATGTGTGCCAAAAGACCAGCCACTTCATCTTTGGTCAACACTGCTGGAATGCGCTTGGTCTGCTGGGGCCTACCGATGTTGTTGAGCCACGGCAAATCTATGCCCAACACCTCTCGGTACAAAAACAGCAGGGCGCTGAGCGCTTGGTTGTGTGTTGAGGCGGACACCTTGCGCTCATTGGCCAGCATGGACAAAAATGTCTCGACGTCGGCCACCCCCATCTCACGCGGGTGTCGCATACCGCCGGGCTGGGTGGCGCTCCAGAGGATGAAAAAACGAATCCAATAATGGTAAGCTTTCTCGGTTTTGAGACTATAGTGCGCATACCGTATCCGCTCGCGCACTTGGTCGAGCAAGCGGCTGGACTGCAAGGAAGGGGCACCGGGTTTCATGGAAAATTTATACCTGTATAAAAATACAGTATATTTAACTGCAAGCCAGAGTGCAAGGGACTTGCAGGCATTTCAACAACAAGATGTATCGACTTGGCCCGGATGTATCAACCGTGTTTTGCGGTCTACATTGCGTTAGATTTCAAAGATGACTTTCGGTCCACCAACGAAGCTAACCATCGCAGCGCTGCTAGCATTATGTCTATCGGTTTCTGTCGCCGAGGAACACGGCTTTCTAACTAACGAGCAGAGGACTGCCGACTTTGCGAGCTTCTGCCACTTTGTCGAGTCGGAATACGCGTACTTCGACGTCAAGAAGACCGACTGGGGGCGAGCGTGCAGATTCTACGGACATCAAGCGACAAGCGCGACCGATCGGGTTGCCTACGTGGAGCTTCTTGAGCGGGCGCTGGGTGAGCTCTACGATCAGCACGCTCACTTAGGCATCAATACGCGAAAGTCCCCTCGGCTTGTGCCAACACAGACAGATCTAGTCGCTACTTGGTCGGGCGGCAGGGCGATTATCACTGACGTTCGCGCGAACTCTGCTGCGGAACGGGCTGGTTTGCGGCCAAGTATCGAAGTTATAGAAATCAATGGTGAGACAGTTGAGTCAGTCGTGAATCGCATTGAGCCGAGGTTCCTCTCGCGCGAAGATCCAGCCGCACGCGAATGGGCGCTGCAGGCTGCTCTAGCCGGACGCCGCGATCGCGACACCGTCCGACTGTTGACCAGGATGGGCGAAAGCGACCGCGAATTTGAGTTCGCCTACACCGACCCCGTACTTACTTCGCTGCTGTCGCACCGTGCCGTTGGCAAGGTAGGCTATGTACGCATTCATAATTCGCTCGGCGAACAAGCACTCGTACATGAGTTCGACAAGGCCCTCTCGGAAATGCCTGGTGTACGAGCGCTAGTGATCGATTTGCGCGACACCCCAAGCGGAGGAAACTCCTCAGTTGCTCGAGGCATCATGGGGCGACTCGTCCAAGAGATGCTTCCGTACCAGCGGCACGAGCTCGTGTCCGAGTTTCGAAGCACCGGGATTCGCCGAGTGTGGAATGAATATGTGGCTCCGCGAGGTGCGCCGTTCCTTCAACCTATCGTTGTGCTGGTCGGGCGGTGGACTGGCAGTATGGGCGAGGGCCTTGCGATCGGACTAAATGCCACGCGTGGCGCGCCGGTGTTGGGCGAGCCCATGGCTCATCTCCTGGGCGCACTCGGCGAAACGGTTCTGCCGTACTCAAAGATCGTGGTGCGGGTGCCGACTGAAAAGCTCTATCACATCGACGGCACGCCCCGCGAGGCGTTCATTCCTTGCGGCTTGGCTCCATCTGGCGCATCCGCCCTGGATCGGGGGCTCGACTCTGCAATCGACTTGGCCGTGATGTTGGGTGGGATGAAATCTAACCCTTCGCTCCAGCCGACGTGCTACGGCCTACGGCCTCCGCGCGCGGCTGAGCTCAAACGTTAGGCCCCACAAACGGACTCCCGTGCCAGCTCCAACAAGACCTCCTCGTCTCGCAATCGCGCAGATCCCGATGCACTGGGAAATGACCGATAACGTCTCTGCAATGAAGCGCGCTCTTCAGATCGCCCGCAATGAAGGGGCCAGTCTTTGCGCATTCGCCGAGCTGGCTGTCACAGGATTTCATCGACGTATCGTCGAATGGGCCAAACCAGAGGCGTCTGAACCCGCAGTGACTGAAGTTTGTAGGGCCGCGGCCAATCTCGGAATCGCGACGGCTTTCGGTGCGCCGACCTATGGCGTCGATGGCACCCGATTCAACACCCACTTGTTCGTAGGCACTGACGGCTCACTCATCGGCAAGGTAAGCAAGATCGGACTCACCGCGCCGGAAGCAACGTTCTTCGCACCAGGCACAGACCGGCCTACGCTCGACATCAACGGCTTCAAGTTCAGCGCGGTGATCTGTCGCGAAATTGAAGATGGAGATCAAGTGCTGCCTCAGCTGACGGGTACAGGAGTTGACGTCATCCTCTGGCCGGGCCAGATGCGCCCTGATCCCGAGAAACCGCCTCAAGACCCACCGGCCCACGTCGTTCAGGCCCAGGAACTTGCCCGCAGAATCTCTACCTACGTCGTGCAGACGAACTGGCCGAACGCTCTCAACCGCCCGGAAGAGAGCAAAGATACAGGACATAGCGTCTGCATCTCTCCGTCGGGAGAAATCTTGTTTCGTCTGCCCAAGGAGGGTTATGGAATAGCGGTCTTCAATCTTGGCGAACGCGCCTACGACTGGCACGCGAGCGGGGCCTAACCCCTTACGGTGAGTACACCGTAGGGCAGGCGAAGGCGCGGATGCGGGAGCGGGGGATACCGGTTAGGCTGTGAGCCTGCGCTAGGCGTAACCCGTGGCATTTATGTGACTGACCATATCGCCTGCCACTTTAGGAAAAACGAATTAAATAATAGTATTTATCTTTGTTTTTTATACTATAGTACAAAACCGCGCGCGCACCGGCCCTTGGTTAGGCAAGCGAGTGCTCTATAAATAAGGGGCGCCGGTTTTCATGGAACATTTGTACCGGTATAAAAATACGCAGCGTTCACGTGACTGAGCGTTATGCTGCAAGAAAGAAAGAGCTTCGTTCGGCAAAGGAGTTTTGATGCAAAGCAAAGAGCCAGTCATGCCCTGCAAGCCCGAGGCCTCCCAGAGAGATGGGATTGCAAATCGCCTCCTGTCACTGCGGGCGATTTGGAAGCTATCGGTCGTCGAACTTGTGTTCTGGGTGATGGCGATCGGCATTGCAGTCTTCCGCACGCTGTACTGGGCTTGATATGTGTAGCTGGCCGTTAGCCTTTATTTCACAGCTCGGAGCCAAGCCTGTGCGGCATAACCCTGCATTCAATCCCGCTTGTAACGGTTGGTCGCTGCAGGCCTTAATTTCATTCTTGCCCTTGTGCGTCCAGTCGCCAGTCATGGCTCAACTACGACGTCGGTCCACCTATGACTTACGTTGAAAAAATCCCCGCTCCACGACATGATTCAATCCAAATCATGAGACAGACCTCTTCCAATTTCTGCGCGTCGCTCACCTTACTTATAGCAACAGCCTGCCTAAGTGGATGCTCCTTTTTTGCCCCTGGAGAGACTTCAACCGTAGTTGCGTCTAATAAGCCCGACGGCACTATTGCGCTTCAGTGCCAAGCGTCGTCTACCGGCATCTGTTACTTCCTCTTGGGCGAGGCATTCGATTCCATTCACGACCTGAAGGTCGGCGAATCGAAGGCAATATCTTCACCGACCAGCACCATTCCTGTCTGCGCAACAAACACACTTTCATACCGCCTTCACTGCACTACGAACACCACCATCGGGCCCGGTTCACTTGTAACCTACAAATGGGTGAATAGTTTCTGATCGTCTTGCACGATGACGCCTAACCCCTCAACATCCGGACTACGATGCCACGCCGCTTAGACATGACCGTCACGCTTCAGGAAGGAAGCATTCTCCCTCTGGATGGTGCGAGACGTCCAGGACCTGACGATAGAGAAGGTTTGGCTCAATTGCTTCTGGATGCGTATGCAGGAACTATTGATTCTGAGGAGGAGACACTCGAGGAAGCGCTCGTTGAAGTCGACCGAACCACAGGAGGCGAGTACGGCCCCTATATGCCAGAGCACTCGCTTGTAGTCGAACGAGAAGGACGGCTAGTTTCCGCAACGCTCGTCACAGGATGGCAGGGCCGCCCGTTCGTCGCCCACTCAATGACCGCTCCAGAGTTCCAGCGCCTTGGGTTTGCAAGGCTTTCACTTGCCAATGTCATGTCCAGTCTTCATCAAGCGGAGCACGAGAAGCTCAGCCTTGTCGTTACGCTCGCTAACACCCACGCGCACCGGCTCTATGAGCGTTTGGGCTTTGTGATAGGTCGCTAGTGCTGCCTAACCCCTTTAGGTTAAAACTTTGGGAGCTCTTATGGAAAATGTTTACGTCTATTCAGAAAGCAACACTGCAGTGAGTGACAAAAATTTAATATTGGCGGCTGTATTGGCCTTCTTTTTTGGCTGGGTTGGTGCTCATCGCTTTTATGTTGGTAAAACAATGTCTGCCATTGTGCAGATTTTTACCTTGGGTGGTCTTGGAGTCTGGGCATTTATAGATTTCCTCATAATTTTGTTTGGTGAATTCAAAGATAACAATGAGGCAAAGCTGAAATGGAAGAAGCTGTAATTGCCAAACAGATTTGGCCTCACTGCTACATCACCCAACTGCCAAAAATGCCTGCGCCACTTTGTTTATGCTCGCTGGCGCCCGCCGCCGCTTATGTCAAACCTCAGGCCACCTATGACTTACCTTGAACAAGATCCCCGCCTCACTGCAGCGCTTCAAACGGTGTGCGTATGTGCCGCCGTCGAAGGCCTGATCTTGATAGTTCTTGCGGGCATCCTCAATCATTCGTTCATTGCCGCCGCAGTGGTCTCCCTCGGGTTTCTTGGACCCGTTTCGTGGTGGCTTGCTCCGGCGGTTTACCGCCGCTTGCTAAGGGCGAGTTCCTAGTATGCGAGATAGGCGCCCATCTATGCGGCGGTCCTACCAGTCGCTTGAGTGGCGCTCCGTCAACTGGCCGCGCTACGCTGCCTGTAAATTTTCAGCTCCGCACGGCCAACTGGCTTCGGACCCTCACCTTCAAACTTAGGCCCTATGCGAACCCTAGCCGCACTGCCCTACGTCCTGGAACCCCAGACCGCTGCCCACGCGCAGGAGATGTTCACCGTGCTGAGCGACCCTGCCATCTACGAGTTCGAGAACGCACCACCGATTGATGAAGAATGGCTTAGAAAGCGCTTCGCACGCCTTGAAAGTCGGGGATCGAGCGACGGGACGCAACAGTGGCTCAACTGGGTCATTCGTCTCCCCGGCGGTAAGCTGGCCGGCTACGTGCAAGCCACGGTATTTCAAGACGGTTCTGCTTATGTCGCGTATGAACTCAACAGTCAATATTGGCGCCAAGGCATCGGCAGCAGCGCCGTTCAGGCAGTGCTTCAAGAGCTTCGCGATCAGTACGGTGTCGCAACCTTCATCGCGGTTCTAAAGGCACGTAACTATCGGTCGGAGGCACTGTTACGCAAGCTGGGCTTCGTCCCAGCCAGCAAGGAGCAGACAGCACAGCATCGAGACGAGCCCGATGAACTGGTGTTTGTCAAGTCAGCCCTGGCTGCGGCGAATGTGGTCTAGCCCCTTGGTCGAGGTGAGCCCCAAGGGCCGGTTACCATGCCCGCCGCATTTCGAACTTTAGACAGCGAGTTGCAGTGCCAACCCATAATGTGGGCTAATCGGTCCGCTCAGGTCCCGCGTTAGGCTGCGGAGATTTATTCATTTAGAAATACGTCAATGATTCAAATCCCCCGCATCGTGGCCCTTCTCTTTCTGGCATCAACATGTCTCGCGCAAGCGCAGAGTGGGGATTCCGAGGCTACGGCAGTTGCTGCGGTCGTTCGCAACTACCATGCTGCGCTCTTGGCGGCAGACACGCAAGCAGTTTCTAGGCTCCTTGCGCCGGATGCGGTCATCCTCGAGAGCGGCGATCGTGAATCCAGAAAGGAATACCTTGAACACCACCTCCAGGCGGATATCAAGTTTGCGCAGGCCGTGCCCACCCGCCAGAGCAAAATTGACGTGACACTGAGTGGTGACGTTGCCTGGGCAATTTCAACAAGCGTAACACAAGGCACCTACGAGTCCAGGGCGGTAAATCTGGTTGGTGCCGAGCTAATGGTCCTCACAAGAAACCCTAATGGCTGGCTTATCCGTTCAATTCACTGGTCGTCGCGCAGGTCGAAATAGTGCGAATTGCGTAGGGTGTTAAGAACTAGCCGCCATGGCTTGTGTTGCCGCGCTGGCCAAAAACCCTGAGCGGGTCATGTGGCTCGCCTCGGCCCAAGCAGGCACGCCGTATTGAGTTTTCTAGCATTCATAAAACTGCCAACCTAGTGAATTGCGCAAAGTAAGCGTACCTGACTGAAATTTAGCCCATATTTCACCCACAGCAGTTTTCTTTTGTGTTTTTGTATATACAATAACCATGCGCATCACCTTTAATCCAGTCAAGCGTGAAAAGACATCGCGAGAACGTGGTTTAGATTTCGCAGACGCTGTCATCGTGTTTACGGGTGTGACCTTGGAGATCGAGGAAACGCGGCAAGACTACGGTGAAACCCGGATCATTTGCTTTGGTTTGCTTGCAGGCCGGATGGTGGTGGTGGGATATACACCGCGTGGCGCGGATCGCCATGTTTTTAGTATGAGGAAAGCCAATGACCGTGAAAAAGCCCGTATTGCGCCGCTCCTTGCGGTCTGAATTGCAGCAAGTGGACGCGCATGCCATTGCGCCTGCAGAATATGAAGACTTGCCCGAACTTACTGAAGACATGTTGTCACGCGCCAGCTTGAACAAAGGCGGTCGGCCTTTATCAGCCAATCCCCGCAAACCCATCTCTTTGCGCTTGCCCGCAGACGTCATCGAGCGTTGGCGAGCCTCCGGCCCAGGCTGGCAGACCCGCATGGCTGAGCGCTTGAGCAAGGTGTAGGCGTCAACGCAAAGCACTACGTTGAGGGCTGCCTGTGCTCTGAAACGAACAGCGCTCATTTGGTGTCCGTCAAACTTTATCCACGGAGAAAACCCATGCTTCAATTACGCCCTGGCTGCGAGTGCTGCGACAAGGACCTGCCGCCCGATTCCCTCGATGCCCGCATCTGCTCTTTCGAGTGCACTTTTTGTGCCTCCTGCGCAGAAGGCACGCTGGCCGGCCATTGCCCCAATTGCGGTGGTGAACTGGTCGTCCGTCCCCGACGCCCCGCATCCAAGCTGGCCAAGTTTCCGGCATCCACCGACCGAATCCTGAAGCCCCAGGGCTGCGGAGTGCTTGCCTGAAATTTGCCAAAATCTCCATAACATAGGGTCGGAGCCCATTTTTTCCTTTACACAAGCCTCGGCGGCCAAAACATCCGTCGTAAACGTTGCGATAGATTTAACGCGGGCCGTACCGTAAAACGGCGTTTTAGCCAAGACCATTCGCGTTCAACAACAGCCCTTAACATCCCCCCTTATGACCTATTTAAACGCCATCACATGGGACCTCCAGGGCCTGGTGCCCGTTATCGCCCAGGAGCAGGGTAGCAAGGACGTGCTGATGTTTGCCTGGATGAACCGCGAGGCGCTGCAAAAGACGGTGGAGTTGGGCCGGGCGGTGTATTTCAGCCGTTCGCGCAACAAGTTGTGGCACAAGGGCGAAGAATCTGGCCATGTGCAGTTGGTGCACGAGATTCGTATAGATTGCGATGCTGACGTGGTGCTACTCACGGTTAGCCAGCTAGGGCACGATCCCGGCATTGCCTGCCATACCGGGCGCCACAGCTGTTTTTTCAGTGTGCTGAATAACGGGCAGTGGCAGCCGGTGGAGCCGGTGCTCAAAGACCCCGCAACGATTTACCCCAAAGGCAATTAAATGGACAGTTCGGGCAAAGAAATTTCGCAAGACGCGTTGGCGCAATTAGCCGCCATCATCGAAAGCCGCAAAGTCGCACAGGGCGGCGACCCAGAGACCAGCTATGTCGCCCGGCTTTTTCACAAAGGGCCAGACGCTTTTTTGAAAAAAATCGGCGAGGAGGCCACCGAAGTGGTGATGGCCGCCAAAGACCTGGACCATGGCGGCGACAAAGCCAAGCTGGTGGGCGAGGTGGCAGATCTGTGGTTTCACTGCCTGGTGGCGCTAGCCCATTACGATTTACACCCGTCCGACGTGATCGCCGAGCTGCGCCGGCGCGAAGGCATCAGCGGCATCGAAGAAAAAGCCCTGCGCAAAGCCTTGCAACGCGAAGCGCAGGAGCCCTGATTTAATATAGTGCTGCCCAACAACCGCATTGTTCTGCATCCCCGCCATGGCCACCCATTCGCACACCGCCCACGACCCCAATTGCCTGTTTTGCAAAATCGTTGCCAAGCAGATTCCTTCGCGTACCGTGTATGAGGATGTTGATTTTTATGCCTTCCATGACATCGCCCCCTGGGCGCCGGTGCACTTTTTGATCATTCCCAAGCTGCATATCCCGTCTATGGCGCAGGTCACACCCCAAGACGCGCCCCTGATAGGCCGCATGATGGCCCTGGTGCCGGTGCTGGCCTTGCAGGAAGCTTGCAACCCTTATCCGGACGGGGGCTTTCGCCTGGTAACCAATACCGGCGCAGAGGGCGGGCAGGAGGTGCGGCACCTGCATTTCCACGTCATGGGTGGCCCCAGGCCTTGGCTGCGGGGCTGAAAACACGCAATCGGCGCGGGCAATGCCTGCGCGACTAGAATTCATCCTCACTTAGGAGAACCGTATGGGTTTGTCAACAACGCACTTGATCATTTTTCTGGTCATCATTGTGGTGATCTTCGGTACCAAAAAACTGCGCAACATCGGCTCGGACCTGGGTGGTGCGGTCAAAGGTTTTAAAGACGGCATGAGTAATGGCGGCGACAAGCCGGCTGAAGCCGCGCCTGCTGCCCCAGCGCAGCAAGTGGCTGCCAACCCGCCGTCGGCCAATAAAGACGCTATCGACGTCGAAGCCAAGGCCAAGCACTAAGCCCCCGACTGTGGGTCTGCCGCCTGTGCATGAGAATTTTTAAGTGTTTGACATTGGCGTCACCAAGCTCGCCATCATCGGCGGCATTGCTTTGATCGTAATCGGCCCGGAAAAACTTCCCGGCCTGGCGCGTACCTTTGGAACCATGTTGGGCCGCGCGCGGCGCTATGTGGCCGATGTCAAGGAAGAGGTCAACCGCTCCATGGACCTGGACGAGTTGCGCAAGGCGCAGGCCAGCTTGCAAGACGCAGCCCAGGCAGTGCAAAGCTCCATAGACCAAAGCACTGCCGCTATCGAAAATAGCATTGCCGAGGCGACTGCCCTGGACGCCGATAGCGAACCCGTACCCTACTACTCCTTCTACCGACCGGTGAAAAAACGTTGGCGCGCCAAGATCGGCGCCACCCCCAATTGGTACAAGGCACGCACCGGTGTGCGTACGCGGGCGCTTTCCGGTGCTGCGCGTGTGGCGCGCTTTCGGCCACCTAAAGCCCTTTGATGAGCGATAACAAGCCTCCTGACGACGAACTGGCCGGCACAGAGCAGCCTTTTGTGCAGCATTTGTTCGAGCTGCGCGACCGCTTACTGCGTGCTGTCTACGGGATTGCGGCGATTTTTGCGCTACTGGCTTTTTTCCCCGGCCCGTCCAAGTTGTACGACTACTTGGCGATGCCCTTAGTCAAGGCCTTGCCCGAAGGCTCCAAAATGATTGCGGTGGGCGTGGTGTCGCCATTTTTGGTGCCCATAAAAGTGACCGTTCTGGCCTCGATCGCAGTGGCGCTGCCTTGGATCTTGTACCAGTTGTGGGCCTTTGTGGCGCCAGGCCTCTACAAGCACGAAAAAAAGCTGGTCATGCCGTTGGTGGCCGCCAGCACCTTGCTGTTTTACACCGGCGCGGCGTTTTGTTACTTTTTTGTTTTCGGCCAGGCCTTTCCGGCGATTCAAAAAATGGCGCCTATGTCGGTCGCCGTGAGTCCGGATATCGAGGCTTACCTGGACTTTGTGGTGACCATGTTTATCGCCTTTGGCGTAGCCTTCGAGGTACCGATCGTGGTGGTGATACTGGCGCGTATGGGCGTGGTCACGGTCGTGCAGCTGCGCAATTTCCGCAGCTATTTCATAGTCGCCGCGGCAGCGGTGGCTGGCTTGGTGACGCCGCCCGATCCGGTATCCATGATCGCCCTGCTGGTCCCCATGTGTTTGCTGTACGAGCTGGGCATTATTGCGGCCCAAATCTTCATCCGCCACACCCAGGCGCCCGAAGAGCCTCCAGCACCCGAAGGCGCTTCCAACACCGGCAGTTAACGCGGCAGCTTGCCCGGCCTGGGGCGGACACCCGGAGTGATGCTCAGGGCCAGCACGGTTTTTTTGCGTTGAATTTCGACGGTGGCGGGTACACCGGGTTTGAGTACCGCCACCGCGGAGAGCAAATGCGCCACATCATCTACCGCTGTTCCGCCAATCGACAACACCACATCGCCGGGCGCCATACCCGCTTTACCCGCCGGGCCGCCTTGCACCACCCCCGTGACGGCGACGCCACGCTCGGCCACAATCCCAAAGGCTTCGGCGATTTCAGGTGCCAGCTCATTGGGCTCTATGCCGATCCAGCCGCGCGTAACCTGGCCGTCTCGCACAATGCTTTCCAATACCTGCTTGGCGGTGGAAATAGGAATGGCAAAGCCGATGCCCAGACTACCACCCGAGCGCGAATAAATCGCGGTGTTGATGCCAAGCAAGCGCCCTTGGCTATCGACCAAGGCGCCGCCCGAATTACCGGGGTTGATGGCGGCATCGGTCTGGATGAAATTTTCAAAAGTGTTGATGCGCTGGTTACGCCCCAGCGCGCTGATGATGCCGCTGGTGACGGTTTGGCCCACACCGAAAGGGTTGCCTATGGCCAGCACCAGGTCACCCACCTGGGCGTTTTCTGAGTCTCCCAAGACCATGACCGGAAGTTTGTCCAGCTCGATTTTGAGTACCGCCAAATCGCTGTCCGGATCGGTGCCTATGACTTTGGCGCGGGTGCGGCGCCGGTCGTTGAGCACGACTTCAATCTGCTGCGCCCCTTCCACCACATGGTTATTGGTCAGCAGGTAGCCGCTGCTACTTACGATCACGCCGCTGCCTATGCCTGAGGATGGCTCATCGGGGTCGGCGTCGGGGTCGTTGAAAAAGCGTTCCCAAGGGGGCAACGTATTTTTGTCGCCAGTTTGTCCTTTGCTGACGCTGATGCTGACCACCGCCTGCGCTGCGTTGTGCGCGGCAGTGCGAAAGCTGCCAAACGGTACTTCGCCCTTGACCAGCGTTGGTGCCTGTGCCAAGCCCACCACGCCCCCGCCCTGCGGCGCCAGCCAGGCAGGCTTAAGCGTCAGCACCACAAAATAAGCCGCCAGTAGCACGGTGATGCTTTGGGCAAAAAGTAACCAGTAACGCTTCATGAACTTACCCAAGGGCTTGCGCCGGAAAGCGGCGCGCAAGCGGCAAATTGTAGGCTTGGCAATGCATAAGCCTTCGCCACATCGCTGTATGCCACCCTTAGCTTGCACATGCGCCCTGGGTGTTTGTCCGTGGCGCAGATAATCGTCCTACAGCGCCACAGCGGCGCGACTACCCATCCGATGCGCTAGCCCATGACCGAACACCTTACGCTGCTTGCGGCTTTTGACGCCATGTTGGAGCCCCAGCGCTTCAAAGACTACGGGCCTAACGGCTTGCAGGTGGAGGGGCGCCGCCCGGTGCGCAAGTTGGTGTCTGGCGTCACTGCCAGCCTGGCGCTGATTGAGGCCGCTATTGCGCAGGATGCCGATGCGATATTTGTCCACCACGGTCTGTTTTGGCGCGGTCACGACGGGCGGGTGACTGGCTGGCTGCGCCAGCGCTTGGCCTTGTTGTTGGCCCATGACATCCACTTGTTTGCCTACCACCTGCCGCTGGACGCCCACCCGCAATGGGGCAATAACGCGCAGTTGGGCCAGCGTTTGGGTTTCCAAGCCCAGTCGCGTTTTGGCGAGCAGGACTTGGGCTGGCTGGGTGTGCCCCAGGGCGGCGCTATTGCCCATTCCCAAGTCTTGGCCGACCATGTGCAGTCTGTGCTGGGCCGCCCGGTTGTTATGGTGGCGGGAAAGACGGGCCCTGTACAACGCGTCGCCTGGTGTACCGGCGGGGCCCAAGGATATTTCGAAGCGGCGATTGCAGCGGGGGCCGATGCGTTTATCACCGGCGAAATTTCCGAGCCCCAGGCGCACTATGCCCGCGAGTGCGGTGTCACCTTCATTGCGTGCGGCCACCACGCCAGCGAGCGCTATGGCGCGCCTGCCGTGGCGGGGCAGGTGGCGCAGCAATTAGGCATTGCGCACGAATTCATTGACGTGGACAACCCGGCCTGAAGGCTCCAACCATGGCGCAATCGACTTTTCCAGCCAAACCCTTGGCCATCACCATGGGCGATGCGGCTGGAATCGGCCCGGAAATTATTGCCAAGGCCTATGCCGCCCAGCCCGGGCAGATGCAAGCTAGTTTTGTGGCCGGTGACGTCCAGGCCATGCGCCGTGCCAGCGCTTTGGTGGCCAAGGGGGCCCCAGGCCTGGCCTGGCCGGTAGTGCAAATCATCGATTCGCAAGAGGCCTTGCATCTGCCGCCCCGCTGTATTGCGGTATTGCAAGTGGGCGCCCCCTTGCAGCCAGTGCCCTACGGCCAGGTCAGCGCGGTGGCGGGTGAGTTTGCCGGCCGCTGTGTGCAATGGGCCGCGCAGCAGGCGCTGGATGGCGCAATCGCCGCGGTGGTGACCGCGCCGCTAAATAAACAGAGCCTGTCCGCAGCGGGCCCACTGTTTGCCGGTTTTCCCGGCCATACCGAAATGTTGCAGGCGTTGGCTGCCCGGCATGCGGGCCTGCCGGTGGCGCGTCTGCCGGTACGCATGATGCTGGCCAACGAGGAATTGCGCACGGTGTTGGTCAGTATTCACCTGTCCTTGCGCCTGGCCATCGAGGCCGTGACTGAAGCGGCGGTGTTGGAAACCATCCGCATTACCGACGCCGCCTTACGCCCGGTTTTGGGCCGCGCGCCGCGTATCGCGGTCGCTGGACTCAACCCCCATGCAGGCGAGGGCGGTTTATTTGGCGATGAGGAGCAAGCCATCATCGGCCCGGCGATCGCGGCGGCGCGCGAGAAAGGCTGCGACGCCAGCGGCCCGTGGCCGCCGGATACGGTTTTTATGCAGGCGCGTGTCACCGACGCGCAGGCGCGCTTTGACGTGGTGATTGCCATGTACCACGATCAGGGATTGATTCCGGTGAAATATCTGGGGGTGGAGCAGGGCGTGAACCTGACGCTGGGACTGCCCTTTGTGCGCACCAGCCCGGACCACGGCACGGCGTTTGACATTGCTGGCCAAGGCCAGGCCGATGCCTCCAGCCTGCTCGCTGCGGTGCGGATGGCGCGTAAGTGGGCGAGTGCAGCCCAGGGCTGAGCGCTTTTGCGACATCGTCGACCCGTTTGCTGCGCTGCGGCAGGACAAATCGGGCCACTAACGCTCAGCTACAATGAGCGGTTACCTTTTAGTGATTTTTGCTGAGGATTCTCATGAGCGACACCCTCGCCGGTACCCCACCCCAAGACCCGAGCAAACGGACCTGGCTGATCGCCTCTTCCTGTGTAGGCGCAGCCGGTGCCCTAGCCACCGCCGTGCCCTTTGTCAGTTCTTTCCAACCTTCCGAGCGTGCCAAAGCCGCCGGCGCAGCGGTTGAAGTCGATATTTCAGCGGTCAAGCCCGGTGAAAAGCTGACCGTTGAGTGGCGTGGCAAGCCCGTTTGGATCGTGCGCCGCACGCCAGAACAGTTGGCTTCACTGGAGTCGCTCGATGGAGCATTGGCCGATCCGCAATCGCAGCGCAACCCCGACGAACTCACGCCCAAATATGCCCGCAATTCCGCTCGCTCCATCAAACCTGAGTTTCTGGTCGTGGTCGGTATTTGCAGCCACCTGGGGTGTTCGCCCTCGGACAAGTTTCAAACCGGCGCACAGCCTTCGCTACCCGATGACTGGAATGGCGGCTTTTTGTGCCCTTGCCATGGCTCGACCTTCGATATGGCCGGCCGCGTCTTCAAAAACAAGCCTGCGCCGGACAATCTTGAGGTGCCGCCGCATATGTTCCTCTCCGACAGCAAGTTGCTGATCGGGGAAGACAAACAAGCTTGACCCTACGCCTTCGGAGCACACCATGGCTGAATTCAAAGAAATTTCCCCTAACGCACCCGCCGGCGCCAAGCTTGGCAACTGGCTAGAAAACCGTTTTCCTTCGGCCTTTGACGCTTACCGCGTTCACCTGTCTGAATACTACGCGCCCAAAAACTTCAACTTTTTTTATATTTTTGGCGGCTTGTCGATACTGGTACTGGTGATCCAGATCGTGACCGGTATCTTTTTGGTCATGCATTACAAGCCTGATGCCGCTTTAGCTTTCGGCTCCGTCGAGTACATCATGCGCGATGTGCCCTGGGGTTGGTTGATTCGCTATATGCACTCTACTGGTGCCTCGGCCTTTTTTGTTGTGGTGTACCTGCATATGTTTCGCGGCCTGATCTACGGCAGCTACCGTAAGCCGCGCGAGCTGGTCTGGTTGTTCGGCTGCGCCATCTTCTTGTGCCTGATGGCCGAAGCCTTCATGGGCTACCTGCTGCCCTGGGGCCAGATGAGCTACTGGGGTGCGCAAGTGATCGTGAACTTGTTCGCCGCTGTGCCTTTCGTCGGTCCGGACCTGGCGCTGCTGATCCGTGGCGACTACGTGGTCGGTGATGCCACGCTGAACCGCTTCTTCGCATTCCACGTGATCGCTGTGCCTCTGGTCCTGCTGGGCCTGGTGGTGGCGCATTTGCTGGCATTGCATGATGTGGGCTCCAACAACCCCGATGGCGTTGAAATCAAAGGCCCTAATGCCCCCAAGGACGCCAAAGGCAAACCTTTGGACGGCATTCCCTTTCACCCTTACTACACGGTGCACGATATTTTTGCGGTCAGCATGTTCTTGATGGTGTTTACCGCCATCATCTTCTTTGCGCCTGAATTTGGTGGCTACTTCTTGGAGTACAACAACTTCATCCCGGCCGACCCGCTGAAAACGCCTTTGCATATCGCGCCAGTCTGGTACTTCACGCCTTATTACTCGATGCTGCGCGCCATCACGGCTGAAATGGTTTATGTGCTGATCGGCTGTATTTGGCTTGCCGCGCTCCTGGCCGTAACCCGTGGCAAATTGGCCGCTTTGTTCAAAGTGCTTGCGCTCGGTGCAGCTGCGGCTGTGACTGTCATGATGCTCAACACCGACGCCAAGTTCTGGGGCGTGGTGGTGATGGGTGGTGCGGTGGTGATTTTGTTTTTCCTCCCATGGCTGGACAATTGCGACGTCAAGTCCATCCGTTACCGCCCCGATTGGCATAAGTACATGTACGGGGTTTTTGTCATCAATTTCGTCATCCTGGCCTACTTGGGCGTGCAACCCCCTTCGCAAATTGGCGAGCGGGTGTCGCAAGTGGGAACCCTGTTCTATTTCGGATTTTTCCTGCTGATGCCCTGGTGGAGCCAGATCGGCCAATCCAAACCGGTGCCAAACCGTGTTGTTTTCGCTGCGCACTAAGCTGGAGTTATTGAAAATGAAAAAATTTGTACTCAGCTTTTTGACCGTGTTTGCCCTAGTGTCGGGCGCACAGGCCGCTACCGGCGGCATCGCCTGGGATAAAGCGCCCAACAACCTGAACGACATGGGCTCCTTGCAAAACGGTGCCAAAGTGTTTGTCAACTACTGCCTCAACTGCCACGCAGCGGCTTTCATGCGCTTTAACCGTCTGACGGATATTGGCCTCACCGAGCAGCAGATCAAAGATAACCTCTTGTTCACCACCGACAAAGTGGGTGAGACCATGAAGGTGTCTATGGACCCGCGCCAGGCCAAAGAATGGTTTGGCGGTAACCCGCCGGACCTGACGGTGATCGCCCGGTCGCGCTCCTCGGGCCAAGGTAGCGGTGCTGATTACCTCTACACCTATTTGCGTAGTTATTACCCCGACGACACCAAGGCGACGGGCTGGAACAACCTGGCATTCCCTAACGTCGGTATGCCCCATGTGTTGTGGGAATTGCAGGGCAAGCGGGTGCCGGTCTATACCAAAGAAGTAGTGCACGGCCACGAGACGGAAATCTTCAAGGGTTGGGAGCAAGTCAGCCCCGGCAAGATGACCCAGCTGGAATACGACCATATGGTGGGCGACCTGGTGGGCTATCTGCAGTGGATGTCCGAGCCGTCGCAAAGCAAACGCGTACAGGTCGGGGTTTGGGTACTGATCTTCCTGACCGTAATGACCGTGTTCACCTGGCGCCTCAATGCAGCCTTCTGGAAAGACGTGAAGTAATTCGAAGGTGCAATGCGCGCCGGTTTGCAAGTCAGACCGGCGCCACATGTCAGAGTGGGTCTGCAAAGCGCACCCACTCTTTTTAATTTTTAGGAGTCCCCCGCCATGATGGTGCTGTATTCAGGAACAACCTGCCCTTTTTCTCACCGCTGCCGTTTTGTGCTTTTTGAAAAAGGCATGGACTTTGAAATCCGTGACGTGGACTTGTACAACAAGCCCGAAGACATCAACGTCATGAACCCCTACGGACAGGTCCCGATTTTGGTCGAGCGTGACCTGATTTTGTACGAGTCCAACATCATTAACGAGTACATCGACGAGCGTTTCCCGCACCCCCAACTGATGCCCGGCGACCCAGTGGACCGCGCCCGTGTGCGTTTATTCCTGCTCAATTTCGAGAAAGAATTGTTTGTGCATGTGACGACCTTGGAGTCGCGTGGCAGCAAGAACAATGACAAGGCCTTGGACAAAGCCCGCGCCCATATCCGCGACCGCTTGACCCAATTAGCACCGGTATTCCTGAAAAACAAATTCATGATGGGCGAGAGCTTCTCGATGCTCGACGTAGCCATCGCACCGCTGTTATGGCGCCTGGAGTACTACGGCATCGACCTGAGCAAAAACGCAGCGCCTCTACTTAAATATGCGGAGCGCATTTTTTCGCGCCCTGCCTATATTGAAGCGTTGACGCCCTCCGAAAAGGTCATGCGTAAATAAGGCGCTCTGACCTAGCCCATAGAGCGCCAGTGATGTCGCAAAGTCCCGTCGTCAGTTCCACGAGACCGTACATGGTGCGCGCCATGTACGACTGGTGTGTGGATAACCAACTTACCCCGTTTATCGTGGTGGCCGTAGATGCCAGTGTGCGCGTTCCTACCGAATTTGTGCGCGATGGTGAAATTGTGCTCAACATCAGCATGGGCGCGACCAGCAGCCTGACGCTCAGCAATGACTATATTGATTTCAAAGCGCGCTTTGGTGGTGTCGCGCGTGAGATCAGCGTGCCCATGGGCCGCGTGTCGGCCATCTATGCGCGTGAAAACGGGCAGGGCATGACCTTCCCCATCGAGGTCGCAGCCGCCAAGCCCGAAGCTTCCGCGCCCGCGCAGCCTGTGGCAGCAGGGCCCATCTTGAGTGGTGTACCAGCAAAACCTAGCGCCACCAAACCCAAGCGGGCTCCCTCGGGCCAGAATGCGCGCCAAGACCCCAAGCCCCCTGGCAGCAGTTCACGCCCGGCGCTGACACGCATCAAATAATCCGAGCTTGCGCAAGGCTTGGTGCGAGACCTTCAAGTGCAATGTGCATTGCAGTCCCTACGTTAGAATTCTCTCCGTGCCGATTTAGCTCAGTTGGTAGAGCAACCGCCTTGTAAGCGGTAGGTCATCAGTTCGAATCCGATAATCGGCACCATTTTGAAAACCAGCATCGCTTTGCGATGGCTGGTTTTTTTGTGCCTGAAAATAACGATAGGGCGGCGTTTTTAGATGCCGCCCCCAATTGCCAAAAAAAAGAACAATAGGCACATGGCAGCAAGCCATACTGCGAGTACTTTGACAATGGTTTTGAGCATGACGTATCTCCGCTAGCGCCGAATTCGCTAAATCTGATCTTATCGGCTGTAGATTCCCTGTCCATGACACCCTTGGTGGGACGGACAGAGTAAGGGGCTGGAAATTGACTTGGCATGGAGCATGGGCATGGACGAGCAGAAAAAAGGATCTCAGAAGGCCTCGCGCAGCGCACTGGCGATCGCCAGTGCCTTGGTCTGCCTGAGCTTGACCGCCTGCGAAGAATCCCCGCAAGAGCGCTGCGTGAAGGCTAGACTCAAAGTCTGGGACGCGCATTCTGAAAAAACGCCTTGGCGGATTTCCGAGGCCACCGGGCAAACCCGTAGCGACTTCGAGACCAAGGCGCGTGGGTGGTGCGAGCAGGAAAGTGGCCAGCCTTAGGTGGCAAGGCCTTTGCTTTACAGCAAGCGCCGCTTGACTTTCTTATCCCAGTGCCGCACCAAAATTTGCTTGTCGCCCTCAAAAGCTTCCAGCCTGCCAGTGATACGGAAATGGGTGGCAGTAGCAGTCATCGTGCTATAGGTTTCGGTGCGCGTGACCCAATCGCCGCGCGAGGTTTCCATGCTCCAGTGGCATTCTTGGCGGGCAGATAAAGGGTCGTGGGGCAATATGCTGTAGCGCTCGCGCCCGCGTCCCCAGGTCGTCAGGCCATGTTCCAGATTGGTGATGCGGCCAAAGTCGTCTTCAATCACCATGCGTCGCTCGCCGGTGGCTTGGTCAATCGTGACTTCCCGTTTGTTCCAAGGGGCGTCCAGCGTTTTTAAGCGAACTGCAGGTGCGGCCTCGGCCGGCTCAAAATGCGGCGCTTTTTCACCGCGTACTTTGGGGCGCACTGGCAAGTCCATGTGGCTGGCGCCGGTGTGCACTATCAGCGTTACCGGGGTCGGAGCTGGCCAGATCAGCGGCCAGTAGCTGGTGGACAGCGATACCCGCAGCTTGTGCCCCTTGGGGATGCGGTAGGCCACATCGTCCAATTGGATTTTCACCGTATAGACCTTGCCCGGCTCCAGCGGCAGGGGCTGCTCGTGGCTGGCCTTACCGTGCAAATGCGTCAGGTTGGCCACCGCATAGGTCAGCCGAGAAACCGCGCCATCGGGCCAGATGCTGTTGAGCCTTACTGCTACATGCGCTACCGGCTGGTCCACGCTAAATTTCAGGGTCAGTACCGGCGCGCCGACCAGATCGATGTCATGGCCCAAGGGCGTGCCGTCAAAGCACAGGGAGCCAGAATCGTCCTGGCGCTGGTCGCCCGGAAATTCTGGGCCCAGCCAAATAATGCAGTACTCGCCGCTGTCGGCGCCGGTGTGTTGCGGCGAGCTAATCGCCTGCTTGCGTGCGCTGGCACGCTCTGCGCCCAGACCGTCGGCATTGAGGTGTAGACGCTGTCCCTTGTGTTTGGTATCGGGCCAGACGGTGTCGCTCACCCAGCGCCCGTCAATGCGGCTGATGCTGGCTCCGGGTCGCTGCACCTCCATGATATAGGTGCGAAAAGCCGGGTCCTGCTCTACGCCGGTTTGCGCGCCTTTGAGCCAGCGGTCCCACCAACGTAGCGCCTCCTGTAAAAAGCCGATGCGCGGTTCGGGCACCGCAAAATGCGGGTACTTATGTGCCCAGGGCCCGATGATGCCTTTGACCGGGCTTTGCACTGTGCCCACCAGACGTGGCACCGCATTGGTATAGGCGTCATTCCAGCCACCAAAAGCCAACACTGCCGCTTTGATGGCGCCTATGTCTTGGTTCACCGATCCGCGCTTCCAATAGGCATCGCGGTGCGGGTGTTGCAGCCAGTCGATGGCTAACAGGGGCTCGGTATTGAGGCGCTCCAGCCATAGGGCACGCCATGCCTTACCCACCAACGCTGGGTCTGGCGGTCGCGAAGAATAGCCAAACATAGTGGCCGACCAACCCATGTTTTCCGATAACAGACAGCCGCCTTTGTAATGGATGTCGTCGGTATAGCGGTCGTCGGTGGAACACAGGGTGATGATGGCTTCCAAGCCCTCCGGTTGGCGCGCCGCTACCTGCAGGCTATTGAAGCCACCCCAGGAAATCCCCATCATGCCCACGCGCCCGGTACACCAGGGCTGCTGGCGCAGCCAGGCGATGACCGATTCGGCATCCTGCAATTCTTGCTCGCTGTACTCGTCGTGCATCAGGCCTTGCGAGTCGCCGTTGCCGCGCATGTCCACGCGGATGCAGGCATAGCCGTGGCCCGCCAGATAGGGGTGGGTGAGGGCGTCGCGCACGATGGTGCCGTCCCGCTTGCGGTAGGGCAAATGTTCCAGGATGGCCGGCACCGGGTTCTTGGCGGCGTCTTTGGGCAGCCAGATGCGCGCGGACAGCTCGGTGCCATCGGGCATAGCAATGATTTGGTGCGCGATTTCGCGCACCGCACGGGGGAATTTGCGTAGGGTTTTCATGGCGGCGACCTTAGCGCCCGCCATGCGCCCTGTCAAATCGGGAAAACCAGACGTACCTGCCCGTCTTGCGCCCGCCCTTGCATGGCCTGGGCTTGGGCACCGGCCAAGCGCTGCGCCAGGGCATGGTGCAAAGCCGCTAGCGTGCCGGCCGGGCTACGGTGGTCCAAAGGTGTGCAGATGAGTTCCAGGCTGCCATCGCGATGGCGGACCAGCTCGACAGCGCGCGCCTGGCTGGGCCAGTCGATGATGGAGGCGGTGGCAATTTCCCAAAAACCCCGCCCGCCGCCGGCACGGGCTTGCGGGCGCGGTGGATGCGCGTCGATACGGTGGATATGGCGGTGGCCTACCAACCAGGCCAGCACGCAGGCATGGCGGTGCAGCACATCGGTGAGCGCTTGGGCGTGGACGCGCTCGGGGTCATGGCCCCGGCGGTTGACCAAGGAGGCGCAGCCATGGTGGCTGGCCAGCAGGGCCCGGCGCCCCGGCGTGCGGCCGACTTCCCGCAAACACTCGTCCAGCCAGGCCAGTTGCTGCTTGCCCACGCTGCCCTGGTAATCGCCCCAGGGGTGGTTGGTGTCCAGCAGGATGATGCGCACATGCTCAGTGTCCACATAGGTATCGCGCTGGCCGGGCGCTAGCTGCGCGTAACCCTGCGCGCCTGCTAAGGCATGTACATCGACAAATTCTTGCGCGCTGATGATGCGCCGCCCGGCATCGGGCGTAATCGCCCGAGTGCCAGAGCCTGCCGTGGTTTGCGAAAACGCTTCGGGCTGGTCCAAAAAAGCGTTCAGTGGATCGGCCGGTGCAAAGCCCGTCGGTTGCGCCAGCGTTTTATGCCCACCGGTGGCTATGGCCTCGAGTACCGTATTGCTGACGGCTGTTCCCTGGCGCAGCACATCGTGGTTGCCAGCCACGCTGGTCCACGCAAAGCCCAGACCCTGGCCACTGATCACTGCGCTGGCGCGCGCCAAAAAGTCTTCTATCGCAGGTAAACCCAGAGCCTTGCCGGCGCAGGGCACTTCGGCTTGCGGGCACCAATAAGGCCAGATGCCACCGGGCTGCGTGGCCAGCCAGTCCTGCGCGCCCGCGATGTCATGTACGCCGCCAAAGGCCGACAAAGAAGTCTGCCCGCCGCACACCAGGGCAATAAAGGCTTGCAATTCATTGGCCTGCGCGTTATCGATGTTGTCGCCGGTGAACAGCGCCAGGTCATAGGGCTGGCCGCTGGCCGGTGCAAGAGGGCTTGCGCGTAGTGCCTCAATGTGCGCTGCCAGGGCAAAGTGCGTGAGCGCTTCATAGGGCCGGTGCATGTGCAAGAGCGGCTGCCACAGGGGCTCTTGCCCGCGCAGCTCCACCCATTCGCAGCGCGCCGGCGAGGCACTGTCCATGACATGCGCATCGCTGATGTGCACTAGGCTAAGCAGGGTTTGGCCGCTGCCCTGCGGGCTGTGGCCACCCAAGTCGCTGCGCACGATGTAGTCTTGCAGCGCGGGCTTTGCCCCTGCGGGCATTTGAGGTAATTGGCTGGCCATACGTTTATCGGGGGTGGCGTGGTCACAATACGGGGTTTTGCCTAGCGGGCTGCCTGCAGGCTGATCTTCCCCTATTCGCGTGAAGCATTCATGAATCCAGTTTCCCCCCAGTACCTGATTGGCGTTGACACCGGCGGCACGTATACCGACGCCGCCATTATCGAAGCCGCAGGCCAGCGTGTTATTGCCACGGCCAAGTCCATTACCACCAAAGGCGATTTATCCCTGGGCGTGGCTGATGCGATTACCCAGGCCATTGCCGCCTTGCCCCAGGGCCTGCGGGCGCAAGATATTGCGCTGGTCTCGGTGTCCACCACCTTGGCGACCAATGCGGTGGTGGAGGGCCATGGCAGCGCGGTGGGCGTGCTGCTGGTAGGTTTTGATGCCAGCATGGCCGAACGCACCGGCATTACCAAAGCCTTTCCCGGCATGGCGATAGAGCGTATCAGCGGCGGCCATGACCACAACGGTGAGCAGGCCGCAGCCCTGGACCTAGACGCCCTCGACGAAGCCATCGAGCGCATGGCGCCGCAGGTGGACGCGTTTGCCGTGGCCGCCGCTTTTGCTGTGCGCAACCCGGCGCATGAGCAACTGGTGCGCACGCGCATCGTGGAAAAAACCGGCAAACCCGTCACTTTGTCCACCGAACTGTCTTCCAGCCTGGACGCGCCGCGCCGCGCGCTCACCGCCACGCTCAATGCGCGCCTGATTTCCCGCGTCACCCATTTGATCGACGCAGTGCAAACCGCGATGGCGCAATTAAAAATTCAGTGTCCGCTGATGATCGTCAAAGGCGACGGCACGCTGGCGCTGGCGCATAGCGTGGCCAAGCGGCCGATAGAAACCGTGCTCTCCGGCCCCGCGGCCAGTTTGGTCGGGGCGCGCTGGTTGAGCGGCTTGGACAATTTCATTTTGTCGGACATGGGCGGTACCACCACCGACGTGGGCGCGCTGATCGACGGCCTGCCGCGCGTCAACCAAGACGGTGCCGAAGTGGGCGGCTGGCGCACCATGGTGCGCGCTATTGATGTGCGCACCATTGGCCTGGGTGGGGACAGCGAAGTAGCGCTGGCGGGCAACGGGCGGCTGGAGGTGCGCCCTCAGCGCATCGTGCCGGTATCGCTGCTGGCTGCGCGCTATCCGCAAACCATTGCCATGCTGCAAGCGGACTTGACCGATGTGGATGGCGGCAATTCCCTGCAAGGCCGCTTCGTGTTGCTGCCTTTTGGCGCCAAAGGGCCGCGCCTGTCGGACGAACTCTCGGCGCGCGAGAGCGAATTACTTGCGCAAGTGCGTCCCGGACCGACGCCTATGCGCTCGCTGGCGACTTCCATGAACGCGCAGCGCGCCATTGCAGCGCTACAGCGCAAAGGCCTGATTCAAGTAGCCGGATTTACCCCCTCGGACGCTGCGCATGTGCTGGATCTGCAAGCCAATTGGTCGCGTGAGGGCGCTTACTTGGCGGCCCAGTTGGGTTGCCGTTTGCGCGAGATGAAGATGCCGACCGAGGAACGTACACGCGCCTACGCCCATGCGGTGTGGAGCGAAACCGTGCGCCTGAGCGCGCGGGTGATTTTGGATACCGCCTTAGGTTTTAGCCTGCCCGATGACCGCATCAGCCAGGCCATTTGCAATGGCGAGTCGCTGGTGGGGCTGGCGCAGGTCAGCATCAAGCCTTCGGTGCCGGTAGTGGCCGTGGGTGGACCGGTCAAGGTGTATTACGGCGAGCTGGCGCGCCGCCTGGGCTGCGAAGTGGTGTTTCCGCCCAATTGCGACGTAGCCAACGCCGTGGGCGCTGCCACCGGCGTGGTGGCCTACACCGCCGTGGTAGAAGTGCATGGGGACGGCAGCGGGTTGTTCCGCCTTACCGGACTTGCCGACACGCAAAGCTTTGGCAATGCGCAAGCGGCTTTGCAAGCGGCCCATAGCGCCGCGGAACAAGCGGCCTTGGCGGCGGTCAAGGGCATGGGTGCCGCGCAGCCCGAAGTGGAAGTGTCCGAACACAAAAGCTACTACCCCAATGCGGTGGACGACCGCGGGCTGATGCAGGCGGTGGTCACAGCGCGGGCGGTGGGGCGGCCCTAGCGTTTGGCACCTAAGGAATGAAAAAGGCTCTGCTACATTAGTTCGCCCGCCTAGATTCGTGGGTGCGCCTTAGGGCTTTTCTGAAAGATGGCCTACCTGCCCGGTTCTTTTTTTGCATGCTGTCTGTTTCCAATCTTTCCTGTGTTCGTGCGGACCACACCCTGTTTCGCGGGGTGGGTTTTGACTTGGCGCCCGGCGAGTGCCTGCACCTGGAGGGTGGCAACGGCGTGGGCAAGACGAGTTTGCTGCGCATCTTGGCCGGTTTCTCGCCGGTAGCCCAGGGCCAGGTGCGCTGGCAGGGCGAGCTACTGGGCAGCAGCGCTTGTCGGCTAGGCCAAGACTTGCTCTACCTGGGGCACCAATTGGCCCTCAAAGAAGAACTTAATGCGGTAGAAAACTTGCAAGCCGGTACCGCTATTGCCGGTACGCCGGCTGCGGCGGATGCGGTCCTAGCAGCTTTGCAGCGCTTAGGTCTGGGCAGTCGGGCCGCGCTGCCGGTGCGCGTGCTGTCCCAGGGCCAAAAGCGCCGCGTGGCACTGGCCCGTCTGCTCTTGCAGACCCAGCCTCTTTGGTTATTAGACGAGCCCTTTGTGGCGCTGGACGGCCCGGCGCAGCAATTGGTTGCAACCTTCATGGAAGCGCACCTGGCGCGTGGCGGCCTGGTCTTATTTACCAGCCACCAGCCGGTGGATATCGGAGGGCGGACTCGCAGTTACCGCCTGGGTGCATGAGCGCGTTTATGGCCGTCTTGCAGCGCGACCTGCGGCTGGCGCTGCGGCGCAAAAGCGAAGTGCTGACGGCGGTGTTCTTTTTTGTGGTGGTGGCGACCTTGTTTCCGCTGGCGATCGGACCCGAACCCGAGACCTTGCGCAAGATCGCGCCAGGCATATTGTGGGTAGGGGCAATGCTGGCCAGTTTATTGTCGCTAGGTCGCTTGTTCGCGCCGGATTACCAAGACGGCTCGCTAGAGCAAATGAGTTTGTCGCAAGCCCCGTTGCCGGTATTGGTGGCAGCGAAGGTCACGGCGCATTGGCTGCTCTCGGGCCTGCCGCTGACGCTGCTGTCGCCGCTGTTGGCAGTGCAGTTTGGTTTGGATGCGCCGACCATGGGGGTCTTGCTGCTGTCCTTATTGCTGGGTACTCCTTTGCTCTCCTTTGTTGGTGCGGTGGGGGCGGCTTTAACCTTGGGGGTGCGCGGGGGCGAGGTGTTGTTGTCTTTGCTGGTGCTGCCTCTGTATATTCCGGCGCTGGTATTTGGTGCGGGTGCCGTGGAGGCCCAACTCAGCGGACTGGAGTATGGTGCGCAGATGTCGATCTTGATGGCCATGCTGCTGCTGGCCGGTTTTTTCGGGCCTTGGGCCTGTGCCCTGGCTTTGCGCATAGCGCTCGAATAAATGGAACATTTAAGAATTCGCTGGTTTCAATGGGCTGCACCGCAGTCTTTCTATCCGCTGGCCGGCCGGCTTTGGCCTATGTTCGCTGCCTTGGCCGCTGCCTTGGCGCTGGTGGGCATGTACCTGGGCTTTTTTGTCGCGCCCACGGACTTTCAGCAGGGCGAGGGCTACCGCATTATTTTTGTCCACGTGCCCGCGTCCTGGATGTCCATGATCATTTACTTGGCCATGGCGTTTTGGGCTTTTCTGGGTTTTACTTTCAACACACGTATCTCGGGCATGATGACCCAGGCCCTGGCTCCGACCGGTGCCATGTTCACCTTTTTGTCTTTATGGACCGGCGCGCTCTGGGGTAAACCGATGTGGGGCACCTGGTGGGTGTGGGATGCGCGCCTGACCTCGGAATTGATTTTGTTCTTTTTGTACATGGGCTACATCGCCTTGACCAGTGCCATCGACGATCCACGCCGTGCCGACCGCGCCGGTGGCCTGCTGGCTTTGGTAGGCGCAGTCAACGTGCCGATTATTTATTTCTCGGTCAAGTGGTGGAACACTTTGCACCAGGGTGCCTCGGTATCCGTCACCAAGGGTTCGAGCATGGCGCAGACCATGTTGTGGGCCATGCTGCTGATGGCACTGGCGTTTTGGGCCTACAGCATCGCCATGGCTTTGTACCGGGTGCGCGGAATTATTTTGCAACGCGAGCGCCACGCCCGCTGGGTGCAGGAGATGGTCGCATGATCTGGGAGAGTTGGGATGCGTTTTGGGCTATGGGCGGCTATGGCCTCTATGTCTGGGGCTCGTATGCCGTAGTGCTGATATGCTTGTTGCTCGAAGTTGTACTCGCACGTGCTGGGCAGCGCGCAAGTGTGCAAACCGCACGTGAATTAAGGGAACAGGAAACCGCGCATGACGCCACGCCGTAAACGCTTTGCTATCGCCTTGGGCATTCTTGCTGTGGTCGGTGGTGCCACCGCTTTGGTGCTCAATGCTTTTCAGAGCAACCTGGTTTTTTTCTACTCGCCTTCCCAAATTGTGGCCAAGGAAGCGCCGGTGGGCCGTACTTTTCGCCTGGGCGGTTTGGTGCTTGAGGGCAGTGTGAAGCGCGAAGGCGTGGCGGTGCGCTTTGAAGTGACGGATACCGCCACCACGGTGCCGGTGCAGTTCTCGGGCATCCTGCCCGATTTGTTCAAAGAAGGCAAAGGCGTGGTGGCCCAGGGCAAGCTGGAAAACGGCGTGTTCCAAGCCAAAGAGGTGCTGGCCAAGCACGATGAAAACTATATGCCGCCCGAAGCCGCCGAGGCTTTGAAAAACGCCGCCAAAATCAATGCCAAAACTGCCACTTCCGTGGTCACGAGCCCCTGAATATGATTCCTGAAATCGGACACTTTTCTCTTTGGCTCGCATTGGGCATGGCGCTCGTTCTGGGTAGCGTTCCCTTGGTCGGGGCGCAGATCGGGCGTGCGGACTTGATGGCGCTGTCGCGTCCGCTGACTTATTTGCTATTTTTCTTTGTAGCCTTGGCTTATGCCTGCCTGACAGTTTCTTTTGTGGTGCATGATTTTTCGGTGCGCTATGTGGCTGCTCTGTCCAATACTGCCTTGCCCTTGGAGTACCGCATCGCCGGTGTCTGGGGCGGGCACGAAGGCTCTTTGCTTTTGTGGGTGCAGATGCTGGTGCTCTGGACCGTGGCCGTCGCCCTTTTTAGTCGCCATTTACCGAAAGAGGTGACGGCACGTATCTTGGCGGTCATGGGGCTGGTGGCGGTGGGCTTTTTGCTCTTCATGCTGCTCACCTCCAACCCCTTTGACCGTTTGGTCCCAGCGCCGCTCGAGGGCCGTGACCTCAATCCCTTGTTACAAGACCCGGGCATGGTGTTCCATCCGCCGATGCTGTATATGGGCTATGTCGGGTTTTCGGTGGCCTTTGCTTTTGCCATTGCAGCCTTGATTGGCGGCACCTTGGATTCGACCTGGGCGCGCTGGACCCGGCCCTGGACCACAGTGGCATGGATGTTTTTGACCATCGGCATTGCGCTGGGCAGCGCATGGGCTTATTACGAACTGGGTTGGGGCGGTTGGTGGTTTTGGGACCCGGTGGAAAACGCCTCGCTCATGCCCTGGCTTTTGGGTACGGCCTTAATCCATTCGCTGGCAGTCACCGAAAAGCGCAATAGCTTCAAGTCCTGGACGGTGTTGTTGGCCATTTTGGCGTTTTCGTTTTCGCTCTTAGGAACTTTTTTGGTGCGCTCGGGCGTGCTGTCTTCGGTGCATGCGTTTGCCACCGATCCGGCCCGCGGCCAGTTCATTTTGGCCTTTTTGGCGGTGGTAGTAGGAAGTTCTTTTTCGCTGTATGCCTGGCGCGCGCCGCAAGTTGGTATTGGCAAACGCTTTGGCCTGTGGTCCAAAGAGTCGGCCTTGCTAGGTAACAACGTCTTGTTGGTGGTGGCCGCGCTGGCGGTGATGCTGGGTACGCTCTACCCCTTGGTGATCGACGCCTTAGGCATGGGCAAGATTTCGGTCGGACCGCCTTATTTCGACGCGGTGTTTATGCCGCTGATGGCGCCTACCGTGTTTCTCATGGGGATAGGCCCGCTGGCGCGCTGGAAAAACGCCGAATTGCCGGCGCTGGCCATGCGTTTGCGCTGGGCTGCGGCGGTGGCCATTGTGGGCGCCATCCTGACCGGTGCGCTGGCCGGTGAGGTGCGCCTAGTCACCACATTGGGCCTGGTCATGGCTTATTGGATAGTGGGCTCGGTAGCTACCGACCTGTGGGGACGCGTGCATCCGCACGGTGTTGATTGGGCGCAGGCGCCTGCCCGTTTGCGCCAGATTCCGCGCGCGCTGGCGGGCATGATGGTGGCGCACTTAGGCATCGCGGTGTTTTGTATCGGCGTGGCGATGGTCAAAACCTACGAGGTCGAGAGCGATGTCAAGATGTTGGTGGGCGACAGCACCACGGTACGCGGCTATACCTTCACCTTTGACGGCATCAAAGAAGTTCAAGGCCCGAATTACGTGGCAGCGCAAGGCCAGATGCGCGTCTCGCGCGATGGCCAACCGATCGCGGACTTGCGCCCGGAAAAACGCATTTACCGGGTGCAGCAAAACCCCATGACCGAGGCGGCGATTGATTCGGGCCTGACGCGCGATTTGTATGTATCGCTGGGGGAACAAGTTGCAGGTGGTGCCTGGATTGTGCGGGTCTATGTCAAGCCTTTTATCGACTGGATTTGGTTCGGTTGCCTGTTCATGGCGCTGGGCGGATTGCTGGCCGTTACCGATAGGCGCTATCGCCGTCCGGTGGAGGCATAGTGATGAAGCATGCGCGCTATCTGGTGCCTATGGGCATCTTGCTGGTCTTGTTGTATTTTTTGCGCGCAGGCCTGAGCCTCAATCCTAAAGAAGTGCCTTCGCCGCTGATCGGGAAACCGGCGCCTGCATTTTCCTTGCCACGACTGGACCAACCCGAGCTGCGCATCGGCCGCGATGATATGCGCGGCCAGGTATGGATGCTTAACGTCTGGGCCTCTTGGTGCGTGGCCTGCCGCCAGGAGCATCCGCTGTTGGTGCAATATGCAAAGCAAGCCAAGGTGCCTATTTATGGCCTTAATTACAAAGACGAGCGTGCAGCAGGTATGAAATGGTTGGCCGATTTTGGCAACCCTTATACCGCCTCTATTTCTGACCGGGACGGGCGCGTGGGCATTGACTTTGGCGTCTACGGCGTGCCGGAAACTTTTGTCATCGACCGCGAAGGGGTGATCCGCTTCAAGCAAATCGGCCCACTCACGCCCGAGGTGCTGCGGGACACGATTGAGCCCTTGATCAAGCAACTCAATAGCTGATATGCGCAAAATAATTCTCCGTCTTGGGATTAGCCTGGTCTGGACGCTGGCCTGCGTCGGCGCCTTTGCCGCAGAGGCATTGCCCGCCAGCGATGATCCGGTCCTGGAAGCGCGGGTGATGAAAATTTCTAATGAACTGCGCTGCTTGGTGTGCCAAAACGAAACGATTGCCGCGTCGCACGCCGAGCTGGCCGTGGATTTGCGCCGCCAGGTGCGCGAAATGCTGCAAAACGGCCAGAACGAGCAGCAGGTGGTTGACTATATGACCGCCCGCTATGGCGACTTTGTACTCTACCGCCCGCCCTTCAAGCCGCTGACCGCTTTGCTCTGGATTGGGCCTGGGGCCATGGTCGTCTTGGGCCTGGGCACGCTGTTTGTGGTTTTGCGCCGGCGCAGCCGATTGGCTGACGAGGCCTTTGAGGCCGACGACAAGGACGCCTCGCAAGACCCCCATCTTTCCTGAGAGACGCCATGACCGACGCGCTGCACACCTTGCTGGCCCCATTTAAACGCCAATTGGCTGATCTGGAGCAAGCGCACGCGGCAGGTACGCTCAGCCAGGCCCAGCGTGATACCGAGCGCGCCAGCCTGGAGCGGCGTTTATTGGACAAGCTCTTGCACGACAGCGCGGTGGAGGCGCCCGCAGCGGCCAAGCCTTCCTGGTCTTTGCTGGCGGGCCTGGCGGGGCTGGTACTGCTAGTGGCCGTCGGCGGCTATGCCTATAACCGTTCGGCTAGCCCGACCCAAGGTGATGAAGAGGGTGCCGACGGCGGTGCCAACCAGGCCCAGGTTGCAGCCATGGTCGAGCAACTGGCCGAACGCATGAAGCAAAACCCGACCGATGCCGAGGGCTGGGCCATGCTGGCGCGCTCTTACAGCGTGATGCAGCGCAACGAGGACGCGCTGGCGGCCTACCAAAAAGCAGTGGCCCTGGGAAAAGACGACGCTGGTTTGCTGGTGGATTACGCCGACACATTGGCGGTGAAAAACCAGCACAGTTTGCAAGGTGAACCCATGGCCTTGATCACGCGCGCGCTCAAGCTGGATCCGGACCATATCAAAGGTCTGGCGCTGGCGGGCGCCCACGCCTTTGAGCGCAAAGATTTTGCGCTGGCGGTGAAATATTGGGGCCGCATCGAAGCGGTCGGCTCACCAGACAACGCGCTGGTGCAGCGTGTGGCCGCCAGCTTGCAAGAGGCGCGAAAACTGGCGGGCCTGCCCGCACAGACTATGCCCGCAGCTGCGCCATCCAAAGCGCCGGCCCAAGCCGATGCGGGTCCTGCCGCCCCTGGCGGGCTTTCGGTGAGCGGTACGGTCAGTTTGTCGCCCGCGCTGCGCGCCCAGGCCAACCCCGAAGACACCGTGTTTATTTTTGCCAAAGAGGCTCCCAATGGCCGCATGCCGCTGGCCGCTGAGCGCAAGCTGGTCAAAGACCTGCCTTACCAATTCACCCTGGATGACAGCAAATCCATGTCGCCGCAAGCGCGCTTGTCTGGCGCCACGCAAGTGGTCATCAGCGCGCGCATCAGCAAAAGCGGCAATGCGATCGCCCAACCCGGCGATCTGCAAGGCCAGTCGGCTACGGTGTCTCTGGGTGCCAAAGACCTGCGCATTGATATTCGAGAGGTCGTTAAACCATAAATCACAGCATCAACTGGATGCCTTGAAAAAACGCGGCTGTCATCAACACATAGCGCAGAAATTTACCGATCAGAATATAGGCCAGGCAAGGCCAGAAGGGCAACTTGAGCCAACCGGCCAGGGTACACAGCGGGTCGCCCACCAGGGGTAGCCAAGCTAGCAGGCAGGCTTTGGGGCCAAGGCGATGCAGCCAGAGCAGGGCGCGAGTTTGTAGAGAGGCATTACTCGCCTGCGGTGCCAGATGGCTGGCGCCGCGCCCCATGGCGTAATCCAGGGCACCACCCAGGGTGTTGCCCGCGGTGGCCACGGCAATCACCGGCCAAAATTGCGCGGGGTTAAGGTGAATCACGCCCAGCACTACCGGCTCCGAACCCATAGGTAGCAGCGTCGCCGAAATAAAGGACACCACAAAAACCGTTGACAGGCCATAGGCCGGCAGGGCCAGCATGTCCAAGAGCGATTGCATCCATATTTCCATTGCGCAAGCAGTATAGGCAAAGGGTGTGCCCAAGCGCACAGTGTGCTGAAAATTTAGGCATATAGAATAATGACCCGCTCACGGCAAACTGTTGGCGCGCGGCCCTGAAGCTTTCCCCCCACCACATATTCCTAGCATGCAAATCGGCCCTTACGCATTGGCAAATCCGGTTTTCGTCGCCCCCATGGCCGGCGTCACCGACCGCCCGTTTCGGCAGTTGTGTAAACGCTTGGGCGCGGGCTATGCGGTCAGTGAAATGGTCACCTCGCAACGCGATTTATGGGATTCACTCAAGACCTCGCGCCGCGCCAACCACGAGGGCGAACCCGGCCCGATCGCGGTGCAAATTGCAGGCACCGATGCGGCCATGATGGCCGACGCAGCGCGTTACAACATCGAGCGTGGCGCGCAAATCATCGATATCAACATGGGTTGCCCGGCCAAAAAAGTGTGCAATAAATGGGCAGGTTCCGCGCTGATGCAGGACGAGGCTTTGGCGCTGGAGATCATCGAGGCCGTGGTGCAAGCCGGCGCTGCGCGCAATGTGCCGGTCACGCTCAAAATGCGCACCGGCTGGTGCCAAAGCGAAAAAAATGCCTTGTCTATAGCGCTGGCTGCGCAAAGCGCGGGTGTCGCCATGGTCACCGTGCATGGCCGTACGCGCGAGCAAGGCTATCGCGGCCAGGCCGAATACGAGACTATCGCCGCGGTGAAAGCGGCGCTGCACATTCCGGTGGTGGCCAATGGCGATATCGATAGCCCACACCAGGCGCGTCGGGTGCTTATCCAGACCGGCGCGGACGCCGTGATGATTGGCCGCGCCGCGCAAGGGCGCCCTTGGATATTCCGTGAAATAAGCCATTTTCTGGAGACGGGCAAGGTGTTAGCGCCGCCCTTGGTACAAGAAGTGCGCCGCTGGCTCCTCATGCATTTGCAAGACCACTACAACTTGTACGGTGAGTACAGCGGCGTACGCAGTGCGCGCAAACACATTGCCTGGTATCTGCGCGCCCTGCCCGGCGGCGAAGACTTTCGTCGCCGAATGAACCTGTTGAACGACAGCGCCGCGCAAGTGCAGGCCGTGGTCGATTACCTGGACCAGTTGAACCAAAGCATGGACCGAATGCCTGCGGTCTATGATGCTAGCGGCAGGCACTTGCCCGATGCAGCAAGCCCTGAAAATGACATAGACCCAATGAAGCCCTTCAAGCTGAGCCTGCACCATGAGCAATAACAAGCTGGACGAAAGCGTACGCGCCAGTCTAGAAGCCTACTTGCGCGACCTCGATGGTCTGGAGCCGCACGGCATGCACGAGATGCTGGTGCGTGCGGTAGAAAAACCCTTGCTCGAAGTAGTGATGGTCGCCGCTGCCAACAACCAGTCCAAAGCCGCGCAATGGCTGGGCTTGAACCGCAACACCTTGCGTAAAAAACTTCTGGAACACCATCTGTTATGAACGCTTTGCTTTCCGTCTCGGACAAAACCGGTGTGCTCGATCTGGCGCGTGCGCTGCACGCCCTAGGTATACGCCTGCTCTCGACCGGCGGCACCGCCAAGCTGCTGGCTGAGCATGGCCTGCCGGTGACCGAAGTGGCTGAGATGACGGGCTTTCCCGAAATGCTCGATGGCCGAGTGAAAACCCTGCACCCCAAAGTCCACGGCGGCCTGCTCGCGCGGCGTGATGTACCGGCGCACATGCGGGCGCTCGCAGCCCATGGCATAGACACCATCGACCTGCTGGTAGTGAATTTGTACCCGTTTGAAGCCACGGTGGCGCGCGCTGCTTGCACTTTGGAAGAGGCGATTGAAAACATCGACATCGGCGGCCCGGCCATGGTGCGCAGCGCCGCCAAAAACTGGAAAGACGTGGCCGTGCTCACTGACCCCAGCCAGTACGACACTGTGATCGCCCAATTGCAAGCCCATGGTGCGGTCAGCAGCAGCACCAAATTCGCACTTTCGGTTGCCGCCTTCAACCGCATCAGCCAGTACGACGGCGCTATCAGCGACTACCTGTCGTCGGTGCAGCCCGATGGCACGATGGCGGTGTTTGGCGGGCAGGCCAATGGCCGCTTTGTGAAATTGCAGGATTTGCGCTACGGCGAAAACCCGCACCAGTACGCCGCGTTTTTCCGCGATCTGTATCCGGCCCCGGGCTCCTTGGTCACGGCGCAGCAATTGCAAGGCAAGGAACTCAGCTACAACAATATTGCCGACGCCGATGCCGCTTGGGAATGTGTCAAAAGTTTTGAAACTCCAGCCTGCGTCATCGTCAAACATGTCAACCCCTGCGGCGTAGCGATTGCGGCAGATGCATCTAGCGCCTATGCCAAGGCATTCAGCACTGACCCCACCTCGGCCTTTGGCGGCATCATCGCCTTCAATTGCGAAGTCGATGGTGACACCGCGCGCCAGGTTAGCGCGCAGTTTGTGGAAGTGCTGATCGCTCCGGCCTTCAGCGCCGAGGCCTTGAGCGTTTTATCGGCCAAAGCCAATGTGCGTGTATTGCAAATCGCACTGCCCTATGCCCTGGGCGAGCGGCCAGAAAAAGCCAGTGCCTGGACTTTGGGGCGCAATGCGGTCGATGTCAAACGCGTGGGCTCGGGCATGCTGATGCAAACTGCCGACAACCATGAACTGACCTTGGCCGATATGCGCGTGGTCAGCAAAGTGCAGCCCAGCGCGGCGCAAATGCAGGACATGCTGTTCGCTTGGAACGTGGCCAAGTATGTCAAGTCCAATGCCATTGTGTTTTGCAAAGACGGCATGACCATGGGCGTGGGCGCCGGCCAGATGAGCCGCCTGGACTCAGCCCGCATCGCTTCTATCAAAGCTGGCCATGCCAGCTTGTCATTGGCCAGCACCGTGGTCGCCAGCGACGCTTTCTTCCCGTTTCGTGATGGCCTGGACGTGGTGGTTGATGCGGGAGCCACCTGCATCATCCAGCCCGGCGGCAGCATGCGCGACGACGAAGTGGTGCAAGCCGCCGACGAGCGCGGCGTGGCCATGGTCTATACCGGCGTGCGGCACTTTAGGCACTAAGCCGCTCTGTCTTGCTCAGTAAAAAAAGCGGCCGATGAGAGCCGCTTTTTGCGCGTGTGGTTTGCGCTGCGGCGCCTGGGGCCGGCCTGCTACAAGCTGGCAAACACTGCTTGCGCTGCCGCTACGCTTTCTGCAATATCGGCCTCGGTATGCGCTGCGCTCATAAAACCGGCTTCGTACAGGGCCGGTGCAAAGTACACGCCGCGGTCGAGCATGCCGTGGAACAAGGTGTTAAAGCGCTTGTTGTCGGTGCTGATGACTTTGGCGTAGTTTTGCGGCAATTCGGGGAAGAGGAAA
>JBILPS010000065.1:0-15681 GCA_044373655.1 Rhodoferax sp. | reverse complement strand
CATCGGGCATATTGGGTTTGAGAAGGCTGCGAAATAGGGTGGCCTCGCCATCGCCACCTGGGAATACGACTACATCCACATCGTCAAAAAAACCCTCCTGCACTTTATGGCGGGTGAATAACTTGACATGGGCCAAGGGCGACAGTGCGGCGATCACCCCGTTGACCGAATCGGTCGAACACGTGGGATGGTGTATGAAAAGGGCAATGGTTTTCTTCATACCGTAGCGCAGGTTTGCATGGGTTTCCTTGGCCCTACGGGGCTAGGACAGTGCACGCCACCGCCCCGAGTTTAAGCCTACTGTCACGCAATATTCATTAAATTCACCTAAATTCACAAGAAATCTAAACAATGGCAAACATCCTTTGAATTACTTTTCCGCCTTCAGTAGCAGCATCCTTCAAGGTGGACTTGCAAAGCGATTTGTTTGTGTTGCCATTGCAGCGCTGGCCCTAGTTCTCAGCGCCTGTTCTCCCACAGCACTGATTAAAAGAAGCCTCGGCGACGAATTGGCAAAGCAAGGACAATCCCAAGAGGATGATCCAGGTCTAGCGCGCGAAGCCAGTGCTTTTTACTTAAAACTATCGGAATCGCTACTGGCGGACACGCCTGACAACCTGAAGTTGGCCGAGGCGGTGGGCGCCGGCTTAAGCCAGTACAGCTATGCCTATGTCGCTTTTGAGGCGGAGCGGCTGGCGGCAAAAGATGCCCAGGGCGCCTACCGCATCAATGAACGCGCCAAGCGACTTTATTTACGCGCCCATCGCCACGCGATGCGGGCTTTGGAACTTTCATCGCCAGGCTTTGGGGCAAAACTTGCGCATCCCGAAGCCAAACAGTGGCCTTTGATTTCCCAGGGTCAGGTAGGCCTTGCCTATTGGGCCGCTGCATCGTGGGGCGGCTATATTTCACTGTCTAAAGACGCACCTGACGCGGTTGCAGACTTTCCCCTGGCCTACCGCTTGGCCACATTGGCCTGGAAGGCTAACCCGAACTATGGCAACGGAGGGCTTTCCAGCTTAATGGGAAGCTTTGAGTCTGCGCAGCCCGGAGGTTCCCTGGTAAAAGCGACGCAGTATTTCGACGCGGCCATCACCATCAGCCAGGGCAAAAACGCAAGCCCGTATATTGCAAAAGCGGAAGGCATTGCCTTGGCCCAAGGCGAGCGAGAAGCGTTTGAAAGTTTGCTCAGAAAAGCGATTGAGACCAGCGATAAACACCCCGACCTCAGCAATACCCTGATGCGCGAACGGGCACAGTGGCTGCTGCAAAGCGTTGACGATTTGTTTTGAATTGCCCCCCCTCCCTATGAACCTATTTGCAAATCCTTCCAGGCTCTTAGCTGGCTTTTTCTTTGTGGCTGTTGCCTTGACAGGCGTGCGTGACTGCCTGGCGGCGGATAAGCAACTGCGCATTGGGTCGCTGGTACCCAAGAACTCTTTGTATCACCGCCAGCTCATGGACGTGGGCGAAGCCTGGCGGGCCGCCCAATCAGAAAATAGCAAATACGTCGTCTATCCGGACGGAAGCCAGGGCGGCGAAGCGGAAATGGCGCGGCGCATGCGCATCGGCCAACTACAAGGCGCCTTGCTCTCCGTGGTGGGATTGCAAGAGATTGAGCCCTCGATCAACGCGCTGCAAGTCATACCCATGCTGTTTAGGTCCTGGGAGGAAGTGGACTATGTGCGCGAGAAGATGCGCGCATCCATGGAGAAAAAATTCTTGGACAAAGGCTTTGTCGTTTTGGCCTGGGGCGATGCCGGCTGGGTGCGCTTTTTCTCCAAAGACCCGGCTGTTCGGCCTGATGATTTCAGGAAAATGAAATTTTTCACCTGGGGCTCGGAGCCTGACCAACAGGCGATCATGAAAAGCCTTGGCTATACACCGGTGCCGCTGGAGACTTCAGACATTCTTCCGGCTATCCAGACCGGGATGATCAACGTCGTGCCCTCGACGCCCTACTACGCCTTAGCCACGCAAATTTATACCTCGGCGCCCCATATGTTGGAGATCAACTGGGCGCCGATTGTGGGCGCTTTGGTGCTCACCAAGAAGGCCTGGGACGATATGAGCCCCGCCACGCAGGCGGCCATACGCGCGGCAAGCGAAAAAGCCGGCGTACAAATTCGCGCGAAGGCCCGCCAGGAAGTCAATGACGCGGTGGATGCCATGAAAAAGCGGGGGCTGACAGTCAATCGCCCAAACGCCGAGCAAATGCGGGAATGGACCGAGTTCGCTGAAAAGCTGTATCCGCGCATTCGCGGCACCATGGTGGCGGCCGACACATTTGATGAAGTGCTGGCCCATCTGAAAGATTTCCGCGCGGGCAAGGCAAAGTGACTATGGCACGCCCCGGCGCGCTCGGCTCTTGGCTGGGTCGCATCGACGAATACATTGCCGCCCTTGCTTTAGGGCTGATGATGCTCATCCCAGTGATCGAGATAGCGATGCGACCCATGATGGGCAGCGGCATTGCCAATGCGCCGGTCGTCGTCCAGCACTTAGGGCTGGTGCTTGCGATGTTTGGCGCGCTTGCCGCAGAAAGGCACGGCCACCTTACGTCCTTTGGCTCCAATGATGGCAGCAAGGGGCTGACGCTTGCGTGGCGCTTGGCTCAGCTTCTTGCCGCTGTGGTGTGCGGCATGCTGGCGTATGCGAGCTGGCAATTCGTGCTCACGGAGCGCGATGCCGCACACACCTTAGCCTATGGCCTGCCCATCTGGACGCTGCAAGCCTGCATGCCCTTGTGCTTTTTGTTACTGGGTTTTAAGTTAGGTGCTAGGTGTGCAAAGCATTTCAAACTGGGCTACCTCTTGTCCGCAGCGGCGCCCTGCCTGGGCTGGGTCATCGCAGGCCAGTTGGAGGGAACGGCTTTCTCCCCCTGGCCCGCTTTAGCCTTGCTCGCCGCAGCCTTGGTAGCGGGGGCACCGATATTCACTGTTTTGGGTGGCCTGGCCCTTGTGCTTTTTTGGAGCGAGGGCATGCCCTTGGCGTCGGTGGCCTTGTCGCACTACCAAATTACGGTCAACCCCTCCTTACCCGCGCTGCCCTTGTTTACTTTGGCCGGGCTGCTCTTTGCCCGCACCGGGGCCACGCAAAGGCTAGGCAACTTGTTCCTTATTCTGTTTGGTGGGGGCCTTAAAGGGTCCGTCATCGCGGTCGCATTGTTGTGTTCGTTTTTCACCGCATTTACGGGAGGTAGTGGCGTTACCATTTTGGCGCTTGGCGGACTGATGTTGCCGCTGCTGCGCAGTGCGGGTTATCCGGAGAACAAAGGCATAGGGCTGGTCACCAGCGCCAGCGCCTTGGGCGTGCTGCTGGCCCCTTCCGTGCCGCTCATCATGTACGCGATTGTGGCGCGCGTGCCCATCAGCACGATGTTTGTAGCCGGCGCAATACCGGCCTTGGTCATGGTCGTGACTTTGCTTGTTTTTGGTGGTTTTTTGCAAACCAAGGCGGATGCGCCCCGCTTGGCCACCAGTGCGCCCAGCGCCGCCCTATGGCCGACTATTTGGCTCGCAAAATGGGAAATTATGGCGCCGGTGGTGGCGATCGGCTCGCTGGTCAGCGGCTTGGCTACGCCCATGGAAAGCGCCGCACTGACCGCGACGTATGCCGTGCTGACCCAGGCCTTAGCGCACCGCGAGTTGACATGGAAGACATTTTTTGCTTGCCTTAGCGATGCCGCCCAAATCATCGGCGGGGTACTCCTCATCCTGGGAATGGCGCTGGCGCTGACCAACTTCCTGATTGATGCGGGCATTCCCGATGCCGCCATTACAGCAACGCAAAGCCTGATCCCGAATCAAGAAATGTTTCTGGTCGCTTTGGTGGTTTTTTTGCTTTTCGCCGGCGCATTGATGGAGATATTTGCAGCCATTGTGGTGTTGGTACCTTTGTTACTGCCCGTAGCCCAAAGCTATGGCATCGAACCCGTGCACTTTGGCATCTTGTTTTTGGCGGCCATGGAGATGGGCTTTTTATGCCCACCGGCAGGAATGAATATTTTCTTTGCTTCCGCAATGTTCGGCAAACCCCTTAGCGCCGTCGCCGCCTCGGTAACCCCCGCCTTGTTGGCGATTTTTGTCGGTAGCTTGCTCATCGCGCTGCTACCCGCATTGTCAACCGCCCTGCCGAAATTTCTGGGCCTGATGGCTTAAATTCGCCCGTCTGGGCTGCGCAGCACCTATGCTGGCTTGCCAGCCGGCTCAATACGCCGCCTATACTTTGCGCCCCGAAGGAACCCTTATGCGCACATCCCCCTTTGAGCATATTGCCGTTGTAGGCGCGGGCGCCATTGGTAGTTTTTTCGGCGCCATGCTGGCGCGCGCCGGGCATCAGGTCACGCTGATCGGCCGGCCCGCGCATGTGAAGGCGATAGAAAGCCATGGCTTGCAACTGGACTTGGCCCATGCCGATGGCGTACAAACCGTTCGCCTGCAAGCCAGCACAGATTTCACGGCCTTGCGCACAGCGGACCTGGTGTTGTTTTGCGTCAAGTCCACGGACACCGTGGCGGTGGCGCACAGCATGGCAGCCCACCTGGCCCCCGATGCCATCATCATGAGTTTGCAAAACGGAGTGGAAAATGTTGCCCTCATCGCCAGTGCACTAGCCAATCCAGTGATTCCAACCGTGGTTTATGTGGCCACCGAAATTACAGCGCCCGGTTGCGTGAAACACCACGGCCGGGGCGAGTTGCTTATCGGCAGCATGCAGGCTTGCAGGTTAGGCAACGCGCCAGAAGTCTTCTCGCGCATCGCCGACCTGTTTGCCAGCGCCCAGGTGCCCGTGCGCATCTCGCAGAACGTGATGGCCGACTTGTGGTCCAAGTTGCTGATTAATTGTGTGTTTAATGCGATTTCCGGCTTGACCCAAACCAGCTACGGCCAACTGGCCGGTGTGGACGGGATACAGACTACCCAAAGCGCTTTGGTGCACGAGGTACTGGCCGTGGCTCTTGCCGATGGCATAGCACTCGACGAGGCCACTGCGATGCAAGCTGTCGCCCATATTTCTAACACCATGGCTGGGCAAAAATCCTCCACCGCGCAAGACATGGCGCGCCACAAAATCAGCGAGATTGACCACCTCAATGGCTTTGTGCTGCGCCGCGGACAGGCGCTAGGCGTGCCTACGCCGGTGAACCAAGCCATGGTCGCACTGGTTAAATTGGTGGAATCGACCTATCTCGCACCAGGCTGATACAAAAGGCCTGGCCTTGATACACATCAAGCCCTCAGCAGCCCAATAACCTAGGCTTGGCAACATGCGCGCCTAATGGCAGGCGCGTTTTTAGCGCCAGCTGACTTCTGGCCTTGGGAGTCCTGGTTCTCACACTCTGCGCACCGCAGCCGCTGCATGCAATTCAAAGACTATTACGCCGTTCTCGGGGTAGCCAAGACTGCCGACCTGGACGCGATCAAAAAAGCCTATCGCAGCCAGGCACGCAAAAACCACCCCGACGTGTCTAAAGACGCAGGTGCGGAGGAGCGCTTCAAAGAAGCTGCGCAGGCCTATGCGGTTTTGAAAGACCCGGACAAGCGCGCTGCTTACGATGCACTGGGCGAGGCCGGCCCGCAGGGAGACTTTGTACCGCCGCCGCATTGGCGCGCCCAATACCAAGGTGGCGGCGACGCGTTTGAGGACCTGGACCTGGCAGAGCTGCTGGCATCGCTACACGCAGGCGCAGGCCCCTCCGCCCGGGCCAGTACCCCGCGCCCGGGGCAGGATTTCGAAGACACACTTTCGATGGGACTGCGCGAGGCGCTGCACGGTATGCGGGTGCCTATCACCTGGGTGGACGAAGGTGTCTCCAAAGACCTGATGGTGGACATTCCGGCGGGGGTGCGCCAAGGCCAAAGAATTCGCCTGCGCGGCAAGGGGGGCAAAGGCTGGCACGGTGGTCCGCCGGGGGACTATTACTTAAAAGTGGCACTGGCGCCCGACCCGGTGTTTACGCCCTTGGGCCATGACCTGGTGTTCCAACTGGATTTGGCTCCCTGGGAAGCCGTGCTGGGGGCCCAGGTGCAAGTGCCCACGCTGCTAGAGCCGGTGCTGCTGACCGTACCCGCAGGCAGCCAGGCCGGCCACAAACTGCGCCTAAAGGGCCATGGCTTGCCGGGCCCCAAGGGCTTGCGCGGTGACATGCTTGCCGTAATTCAGATCAAGACGCCCAAGACCATCTCGGACGCCGAGCGCAGCCATTACCAGGCGCTGGCCGGCATCTCCAGCTTTCGCGCTAGAACCACTTTGGACAAGGAGACACGCCATGGCGCAAACGATTCATAACTTCGACACCATAGAAATGCTAGACCACCTTAGCGGCTTGCAGCTTGGCAACTTGTGCGGCCTGCGCCTAGACGAGGTACAAGATTTGGTCGATTACGGCGCCTTGCAAAGCGTCTTCGCGCGCGAAGGCCTGGACTATTTCGATGGCGCCAGCCTCAGCCACCTGCTGGTCGCCTGCAAACAGCGAAGAGACTACGACCTGGACCTGTTCTCGGTCGTCATCGTCGTCCAATACTTGCGCGAAATTGAGGAACTGAAGCTGCAATTGAGCCAGTACCAGGCGCAGCGCTGAATGCGCGCTGGCTAGAATCCAACGCGGCAGCCCCCTGCCTGGGTGCCGCATGCCCGCCCCAGCGGCGGCGCCATACTTTGTTTGCGGAGCCTTGATGAAACACGAACGACAGGTCGAGCTGCTAAAACAAACTTTTGCGCACATTGACGCCAACACCACGCCTTTATGGGACGCGCCCTATTGGAATCCGGCCGAGCGCTACACCAGTCCAGACCACTTTCAGCGTGAAATAGCAGGCCTATTTAGCGGGCAAGTGCCGCTGTTGGCCGGCTTCTCGCCAGACCTGCCTGCCCCAGGCACCTGGTTCACTTGCGACCTGCCCGGTGCGCCGATTTTTTTGACGCGTAACGCCCAGGGAAGCGTCAAAGCGTTTTTGAACATCTGCCGCCACCGGGGCTCGCGCCTGGTCGGTTTTGAGTTGGATGCGCGAGGCCATTTTGTGCAACACCGCGGCCAGTCCCAACACAGCTTTAGCTGCCCCTACCACGCATGGACCTATGACAATAGCGGCACCTTGGTACGCCACGCCAATGACATGGGCGGCTTTGCCCAATTGCAAACGCGTATGGAGTGCGGACAGTTCAACCTGATAGAAGTGCCCTGCCTGGAAACCGCTGGCATGCTGCTGGTGCGCCCCCATGGCAAGGAGCCCATAGATGCCGAGCGCGACACCTTTGGCATGCACAGCCGCATGGGCGAATTTGGTTTTGGCAATTTTCATTTTTACCAGGAAGTGTTTTGGGACTTTGCCGCCAACTGGAAGCTCTTGCTGGAAACCTTTATGGAGGGCTACCACATCGCAGCCCTGCATCGCAATACCCTGGCGCCACGCTTTCGCTGCTACCCAGTGATTTACGAATGCTTCGGCCCGCATGCCCTGTTCCCCTTGCCACGCAAGAGCATTAGCGATCAGCGCGACCTGCCAGAGGCCCAATGGTCGGTGCTGAAACATGCCTCTACTATTTTTTCGGTGTCTCCGCATGCGGTGCTTAACATCCCCATGGACGGGCATATGGAGTTGTGGGATTTCCAGCCCCTAGACGTAGGCCGCACCCGGGCGCGGGTACGGTTTTATACCCCAGAGGCCATTGCCAACGAGGCCGATGCGGCGCGTTGGAACAAGAGCTGGAAAGTCTCCACCGAAGTGATTTCAGGCGAAGACTTCACCCAGCAACAAAACATCCATATCAACCTGGCCAGCGGGCGCCTGCCCGGCGTCGTCTTCGGACAGAACGAGCCCATGCTGTCGCACTTTCACCGGGAATTGGGCAAGCTGACAGGCGTGCCCGATGCGCCTATGCCCGATTCATTTTGATGCGCGCTAAGCGCTGCGCCGTTTAATAAGCAATAGGCAAATGCAATGCCGGGTCTTGGTGCCAGGCCCAATAGGTAGCGGACAACTTGCGGGTGAGCGGGCCTATGGCGCCGTCCGCAAGCTTCGTTCCATCGATGCGCGTCACCGGTAACACGCCGCCGCCAGAGCTGGAGATAAAGGCCTCGTCCGCAGCGCGAAATTCGGTGGCACTAACGGGACGTATCTGCACTGGTAAGCCCAGTGATTGCGCAATCTCTATGACGGTGCGGCGGGTTATGCCTTCGAGCATGCCCTGGTCCGGGGTAATGAGCTGACCGGCGTGGACACAGAAGACATTAAAGCCCGGCCCTTCCACTACATGGTCTTTATCGTCCACCAGCACTACGCTGTCGGCACCGCCGTCCAATGCATCGAGCAGGCCCATGGTCAGATCGTTCCAGTGGTAGTTTTTGGTCGTCGGGTCCACCGAGGCCGCCGGTATGCGCTGCACGTGGCTGATGCGCAAATGCAGGCCGGTGGCGCGCTGCTGCTCGTTTGCAATCCAAACAAAGGGCACAGCAAAAGCATAAAACTGGTTTAGCGCCTGGCGCGGATCGCGCGAGCCCCAGGGCGTTTGCCCGCGCGTACAGAGCATTTCCACATACGAGGCCCGCAAGCCGCTGCGGCGCACACACTCGCTCAGGATGGCGGTAATTTTCGCGTCATCCAGGCCGGGGTCCAAGCGCCAGCGCTGGCAACTGCGCGCGAAACGCTCAAGGTGTGTATCCAGGCGAAAGAAAGCGCCGTCCCATACCGTAACCACATCGTAGGTGGCATCCGAGTGCAAAAAGCCCAGGTCGGTGATCGGAATACTGGCATCTCCAATAGGCAGGTATTGGCCACGCACATAGGCGCAGCCATTGGAAAAATCTGGGTCGTTTTGATCGGACATGGCGCACTCCTGCTGTTGAACCTGGATGCGCGCAGTGTCGCCGAAAAAAGCACAGTGCAAAGCTTGCAATCAGGTCATTTGGCCGCACCTAGAGAAAGTTCCGTTGAAAGCCTCGATTTAATACAAAGGATTACCCATGCTTTTTGAGAGTTACTCTGCTGGCAAATTGCCGCTTGCAAACCGTATCGTGATGTCACCTATGACGCGCAGCCGTGCCGTGGAAAACAATACCCCCAACGCCCTGATGGCGACCTACTATGCGCAGCGCGCCAGTGCCGGCTTGATCATTACCGAGGGCACCTCGCCCTCCCCTAATGGCCTAGGCTATGCACGTATCCCAGGGCTTTTCAATCAAGACCATGTCAAAGCATGGAAAGCCGTTACCGACGCGGTACATGCGAAGGGCGGGAAAATTGTCATCCAGCTGATGCATTGCGGCCGTGTGGTGGGTCAGGCCAATCTGCCTGCAGGTGCCAAAGCCGTTGGCCCAAGCGAGCAGGTGCTCGAAGGCGAGATGTACACCGATGCCCAGGGTATGCAGCCCCACATGCAAGCCCATGCGCTATCGGTGGAGGAAATTGCTGCAACCGTGGCCGAATATGCCCGGAGCGCGCGCTTGGCCATCGAGGCGGGCTTTGACGGCGTTGAACTCCATGCCGCTAACGGCTATTTGATTGAGCAGTTTCTCAACGCCAACGTCAACAAACGCCAAGATGCCTACGGCGGCAGCGCTGCCAACCGCAATCGCTTTGCCCTGGAAGTCATGCGCGCCGCCGTGACGGCCATCGGCGCAGACCGCGTTGGCATGCGCATTTCGCCTTTTGGCGTGTTCAATGGCACCGGCGCATTTGACGGCGCAGAGGCGCAATTCGAGGCCTTGGTCAGAGAAGCATCCACCCTCGGGCTGATGTATGTGCATTTGCTAGACCACTCGGCCATGGGTACTCCAGCGGTGCCCGCCGAACTCAAAGCCAAGTTACGCAGCCTATTTAAAGGCACGTTTATCTTGGCCGGCGGATTTACCGGCCAGACGGCAGAACAAGCACTGGCGGCAGAACAAGCCGATTTAATCGGATTTGGTCGACCTTTTATCTCCAACCCAGACTTGGTCGCGCGCTTGCAAAAAGGTGCGGAGCTCGCCGCACCCAACATGGGTACCTTCTACACGCCAGGCGAAGCGGGCTATACCGACTACCCGGCGATGGCGGCTTAAGCATTGCGCCTAAGTGCCTTGAGCTACTTAGGCGCCAGCATAGGGAACAGGCCAACCCTTAGACGCGCAAGCGGGATCTGCTCAAGCACCTGTGCCATAATCTGCCGCTTCTCTGCACACTGCCCGGGTGGTGAAATTGGTAGACGCAGGGGACTCAAAATCCCCCGCCGCAAGGCGTGCCGGTTCGATTCCGGCCCCGGGCACCACCCCAAAATACGCCCCAGCGCCCTCTCAGCGGCGCTGGGGCGTTTCTGCGATTGCAGCTCTTTGCCTTCACTTTTGTTACGTTGAAAGTGCCAAGCGCTCAAATAATTTCATCCAGCCGCCCCCAGCTTTCATGCGCCCGTCGGCTCCGGGCTTTACTATCCATGCACCCTATTTTTCGAATTGCGACAGCCCCATGCCTGTAATCACCAACATCGAAGACCTGCGCGTTCTGGCCCAAAAGCGGGTGCCGCGCATGTTTTATGACTATGCCGACTCGGGCAGCTGGACCGAGGGCACCTACCGCGCCAATAGCGAGGATTTTCAAAAAATCAAACTGCGCCAGCGTGTGGCCGTCAACATGGAAAACCGCAGCACCGCCACCCGCATGGTGGGTGTGGATGTGAAGATGCCGGTGGCCATTGCGCCGGTGGGACTGACCGGGATGCAATGCGCCGATGGCGAAATTAAAGCCGCGCGTGCAGCCGAAAAATTCGGCATCCCTTTCATGCTTTCGACCATGAGTATCTGCTCCATCGAAGACGTGGCGGCCAACACCACCCGCCCTTTCTGGTTTCAGCTCTACATGATGCGCGACCGCCAGGCCATGGTGAACATGATCGAGCGCACCCGCAAAGCCGGGTGCGACGCGCTGGTGCTGACCCTGGATTTGCAAGTGATAGGCCAGCGCCACAAAGATCTGAAAAACGGCCTAACGGCGCCGCCCAAGCCCACGCTGTCCACGGTGCTCAACCTGTTGACCAAACCGCGCTGGTGCCTGGGCATGGTCGGTACACGCCGCCACAGTTTTGGCAATCTGGTCGGGCACGTCAAAGCGGTCAGCGACATGAAGTCGCTGGCGGCCTGGACCAATGAGCAGTTTGACCCGCGCCTGTCCTGGGCCGATGTGGCCTGGGTGAAAGAACAATGGGGCGGCAAACTCATCCTCAAAGGCATACAAGACGTAGAAGACGCCAAGCTAGCGGTACAAAGCGGCGCCGATGCCATCGTGGTCAGCAACCACGGGGGGCGTCAGTTGGACGGCGCGCAGTCCAGCATCGAAGCCCTGCCAGCCATTGTCGAGGCGGTGGGCGACCAAATCGAAGTCTGGATGGACGGGGGTATTCGCAGCGGGCAGGACGTACTCAAAGCCTGGGCCCTGGGCGCTCGCGGCACCCTTATCGGCCGCGCTATGGTCTACGGCCTGGGCGCCATGGGCGAAGCCGGCGTGACCAAAGCCCTGCAAATTCTGCACAAAGAGCTGGACATCACCATGGCCTTTTGCGGCCACACCGATTTGCAAAACGTCGACAAATCGATTTTGTTGCCGGGTACTTTCCCTACCGCTTGATGTAAAAACATCTGACGCAGTTGCATCAGATAAAATGTTTTTATGCGTACGACTTTTGATCTGGATGACGATGTGCTGGCGGCGACTAAAGCCCTGGCAAAAGCGCGCCAAACCACGGCGGGAAGGCTTATTTCAGACACTCTGCGCCGGGCTATTCAAATGGGATTGGCCGACGACCCGGCCCCCGCACCGGCTGGCGCGGCATCGCTTGGGGTGTATGGCTTCAGGCCACTGAGCCCCGCAGGCCAAAACATCGTGACCAGCGAAGCAGTGCGCAGCCTGCGCGAAGAAGCCGGCGACTGAGCATGCGCGCCCTGCTCGACACCAGCGTGCTGATTGCGCTGTTGGACGCCAACCACTTGCAACACCCGCTGTGCACGCGATGGCTTGCGACGCAGCAAGATGGCTGGGCCAGCTGTCCCATCACGCTTAATGGCTGCATCCGCATTCTTTCGCAGCCCCAATACCCCAACCGCTTGCCTATGCAAACCGTGGCCAAGGGCCTGCAAGAGGCTATGGCCCACCCCATGCACTGCTTTTGGCCGGACGAGATCAACCCCTTGGCCGCGGACGCACTGGATTGGCAACGCTTGATGCGGCCTGCCGACATCACCGATGCCTATTTGCTGGCACTGGCGGTGCACCACCGGGCTTGTCTGGTCACCTTAGACCAGGGCATTTCGCTGGCCTGGGCGCACGGCGCCACCACTGCGAATTTGCGGATCTTGGTGTGAGCCTAGCGAACTGCATCGGCCAGTGGGTGCAGCCCCTTGTGCGCGCAAGGTACAGCACCTAAATTTGGCAAGGCCTGTGACGCTGCGCCGCATCGCCCACCTGGACATGGACGCGTTTTATGCGTCGGTGGAGTTGTTGCGCTACCCGCAGCTCAAAGGCTTGCCGGTGGTCATTGGTGGCGGGCGCCGCAAGATAGACGAAGACCTGATGCTGGGCGATACCAGCCGTGCTTTGCATGAAATCCCCGTGTCCGAATTTCCGCTGCTGCGCGACTACACCGGACGCGGCGTTATCACTACCGCCACTTATGCGGCGCGCCAATTTGGGGTGGGTTCAGCCATGGGCTTGATGAAAGCCGCCAAGCTCTGCCCGCAGGCCGTCTTGCTGCCGGTGGACTTTACGCAATACCGGCACTATTCGCAGCGCTTTAAATCCATCATCACCGACATTGCCCCGCTGATGGAAAACCGGGGGGTCGATGAGGTGTATATCGACTTCACCGACGTAGCCGGCGGCCAACGCGAAGCCGGGCGCGTGCTGGCGCGGCTGATTCAGAAGGCGATTTTTGAGGATACCGGCCTGACCTGCTCGGTGGGCGTCGCACCCAACAAGCTGCTCGCCAAGATGGCCAGCGAATTCAATAAACCCAATGGCATTTCCATCGTCATGGAGGAAGACTTGCAGCCCCTGGTCTGGCCGCTAGCCTGCCGAAAAATCAATGGCATAGGCCCTAAAGCAGATGCCAAGCTAAAAAGCCATGGCATTGAAACTATTGGGCAGTTGGCGCAGCGGGACCCGGCATGGCTGGTGCAAACCTTTGGCAACAAAACCGGCACCTGGCTGCATGAGGCCGCCTGGGGCCGCGACAGCCGTCCGGTCGTCACCGAAAGCGAGCCGATCAGCATGAGCCGTGAAACCACTTTCGATCGGGATCTGGATGCGGTGCGCGACCGTGCCGAGTTGGGCGCCGTGTTCACCCGCTTGTGCGAGCAAGTCGCCGCTGATCTGCAACGCAAGGGCTATGTCGGCAGAACCATAGGCATCAAGCTGCGCTATGCCGATTTCCAAATTGCCACGCGCGACCTCAGCCTGCCGCAATACACCGCCGATCCCATCGAAATCCGCCGCGCGGCGGGCCTGAGCCTCAAGCGCGCACCGCTGCAAAAACGCTTGCGTCTCCTCGGTGTCAGGGTCGGCTCGCTGCTGGGCGCCGAGGACGCTAAGCTACTACCCACCGAACCGGAGACCTCCCATGAGCGCAATGCATTGCTTTTCCCTGACGATTGAAAACCACATCGCCCATTTGGTGCTCAAGCGCGCCGAGGCCCTGAACACCATGGGGCCGCGCTTTTGGGGCGAGTTGGACACCGTGCTCACCGATCTGCACAAAAACAGCGCTGCCCGTGCGCTGGTCATCAGCAGCACTGGCAAACATTTCAGCGCCGGTATGGCGCTAGACGCCTTTGCAGGCGCTGTCCAGATGGACGACCAATCACCCGAAGGCCGGGCCGCGATTTTTGATAGCTTGAGCGCCATGCAGGCCACCTTCACCAAACTGGAGACGCTGCGCATTCCCGTGATTGCCGCTTTGCAAGGCGGTGTCATCGGCGGCGCGGTGGACATGGTGACCGCCTGCTGCATTCGCTACGGCAGCAAAGACGCGTTTTTCTGCATCCAGGAAATCAATATCGGCATGGTGGCCGATGTCGGCACCTTGCAGCGCCTGCCCAAGCTGGTGCCGCTGGCGGTGGTCAAAGAACTGGCCTACACCGGAAGGCGCATGGGCGCCGACAAGGCGCTGGGCTACGGCTTGCTCAACGCGGTGTTTGACACCCACGAACAAACGGTGCAAGCGGCCTTGCAGTGCGCGGCGGAAATCGCGAGCAAACCGCCCGTTGCCATCTGGGGCACCAAGCAAGCGGTGCACTATGCGCGCGACCATACCGTCGATGAAGCGCTCAAGCAAATGGGCTGGCTACAAGCAGCGATCTGGAGCAACCGCCATGTGGGCGAAGCGGTGACTGCGTTTCAAGGCAAACGCACCGGCAAGTACCCGGACCTGGCAGAACTCAAGTCCTTCACCGATTTAGCCTGAGCGCGCTTACTGCCGCGCCGTACGCGTATTGGCCGGTGGCTTTTGCGGATGACTGGTACGAAACGGATTGATGTCCAGGCCACCGCGACGGGTGTAGCGGGCATAGACCGATAGCTTGATCGGTTTGCAGCGCGCCCAAATGTCGGTGAAGATGCGCTCCACGCATTGCTCATGAAATTCATTGTGGTTGCGAAAACTCACCAAGTACTGGAGCAGACCTTCTTGGTCGATAGCATCGCCGGTGTAGCTGATTTGCACACTGCCCCAATCGGGCTGACCGGTGACCAGGCAATTGCTTTTGAGCAAATTGCTCACCAAGACTTCGCTCACCGGCGCCTCGCCTTGGCTTGCGCGCAGCAAATCCGGGGCCGGGCTGTAGCGGCTGCATTCAATGTCCAGCCGGTCCAGGCTCAGACCGTCTAACTCATAGATCGGCTCGCGGTCAAACAATTCGGGGGCGATCAGGCGCAGGCCCACAATTCCTTGCGCGCTCGCACCGCGCCACAAGGCCTCGGATACATCTTTGCGCATGCAGGCCAACACCGCCTCGCTGTCGGCAAACACCGTGTTGTTAAAGCTATTGAGGTAGAGCTTGAAGGACTTGCTCTCGACAATGTTGGGGCTCTCGCAAGGTACGGTGAAATGCGCTAGCGCCAGCTGCGGCTTGCCGCGCGGATTGAGCCAGCTCAGTTCAAACGCCGTCCAGATATCCGCGCCAAAAAATGGGGGGGCACCGGCGATACCCAATTCCTTACGCTTATCCGCGCGCGGCAGCGGGAACAACAGGCTGGCGTCGTACTGGTCCACATAGCTAGAGGCTTTGCCCAGTGGCGATTGCTCGGGTTTGGCTGGGGCAGAGGGAGTGGCGCTCATAGCGGTTCAGGCAGCTGCCAGCTTACGGCGAAATACCAGGCGCTCTGGCGTGGACACTTTAGCTGCCAAGCTGTAACCATCGCCCTTGAACTGCCGCAATTGCTCAGGCTTATCTATACGCTGTTCAATGGCAAAACGCATCATGGCGCCGCGCGCCCGCTTGGCATTGAAACTGATGATTTTGTAAACCCCGTTTTTATAGTCTTCAAACACACATTCAATCACCCGCGCTTTAAGCAACTTGGGCTTGACGGATTTGAAATACTCTTGCGAGGCGAGGTTCACCAGCACCGGCGCGGCATCGTCTTGCAGGCGTTCGTTCAGGTAATCGGTGATGCGGCTGCCCCAAAACCGGTACAGATCGCTTCCCTGCTCGGTGGG
>JBILPS010000126.1:0-4735 GCA_044373655.1 Rhodoferax sp. | reverse complement strand
ATTGCCGTTTTTGCCGCAGCCAAAGCAATGGAAAAACTGCTTGCTGGGGCTGACCGAGAAGGAAGGGGATTTTTCGCCATGAAAAGGGCACAAGCCCATGAAATTAGCGCCGCCTTTTTTAAGCTGCACATAGCGCCCGACGATGTCCACAATGTCGGCGCGGGCCAACAATTCCTGGATAAAAGTCTGGGGGATCGCCATCGCAAGATTGTAGGAGTGGGGCCGGGCTCAGTCGCCCAGCACCACGCCTTCGCGCCGGCCGTCCGCACCGCCGGCCCAGCCGCCGGGCCTGCGTGCTAGCACTTGCAAGCCGCTAGTCAGGGGAATTTCGAGCACCTGGTGGCCGCGCGCTTGCAAGGCTGTCGCAGTGGCGGGGGCAAAGCGGCCTTTTTCTAAAAAGGTGGTGCCCTCCATGCTGGCGAAATTGGGCAGGTCAATAGCCGCTTGCGGGCTCAGGCCCCAGCGCAGCACGCCGTACAGCGCCTTGGCGGTGAAGTGGATGATGAAGGCACCTCCAGGGCTGCCGCCGCTCCATTGCAGCGCGCCGCTGTCTGCGTCAAACACCAAGGTGGGCGCCATGGACGAGCGGGGCCGCTTGCCTGCCTGCACCCGGTTGGCCACGGGTTGGCCATCGGCTCCCTCAGGGCTGAAGCTGAAGTCGGTGAGCTGGTTGTTCAGTAAAAAACCACCGGCCAGGCCCCGGCCCCGGTTCACCATCAGGCGCGCGCCAAAGGCGTCTTCAATCGTGGTGGTCATGGCCAGCGCATGGCCCCAGCGATCGAGCACCGAAATGTGCGAGGTGCCGTGCTCGGTCTGTTCGGCCATGGGCGCCCAGCTCAAAGGCTCTGGCCTTGCGCCGGGCCTTCCTGCTTGCACTTGCGGCATCACCGGGCCTTGGGGCGCAATAGCGGCGGCGCGCGCTTGTAAATAAGCCGGTTGCACCAGGCTGAGCCAGTCGCCCGCCGGTGCCTGGGTAAACGCCGGGTCTGCCACATAGGTAGCGCGGTCGGCAAAGGCCAGGCGCGCAGCTTCGCTGTACAGGTGCAGCCAGTCGGCGCCGGGCTGGTCATTTGTCAGAGGCAGGCTTGTGGCCGGCGTGAAGTCCAGGGTGCCCAGGATGGAGGCGATGGTCAGCATGCCCGAACTCGGCGGCGGCATGCCGCACAGGCGGTAGGTTTTCGGCGCTACCGTGTAGGGGCTACAAAGGGCTTCGCGCAGCATCGGTCGGTAGCTGGCCAAGTCGCTCAATTGCAGCAGGCCCGGGTTGCTCGGGTGCTGGCGCACCGCCTTGACCATGGCTTGGGCCACTTCGCCGCTCATCAATGCATCCGGGCCTTCGGTGGCTATGCGCTGCATTACAGCGGCCAGCTCCGGGTTGCGCAGCAGATGGCCCGCTGGCCATGGGCGGCCTTGGGTGTCATAAAAATAGGCCACCGCCACCGGGTCTTTTTGCAAAGCGGTCTCGGCGGCCAGTAAGGTGGCCAGGCGGGAGCTCACTACAAAGCCATCGCGTGCCAGGCGTATTGCCGGCGCAAACAAAAAAGCCCAGGGCAGTTTGCCGTGCGCGGCATGGGCCATGGCCAGCATGCGCAGTGCCCCGGGTACGCCAACCGCGCGCCCGCCGACGATGGCTTGCTTCATGGCCATGGGCTTGCCGTCCGTAGCCAGGAACAAATCTGGCCCGGCTTGCCCAGGGGCGGTCTCGCGCCCGTCATAGGCTTGTACGTTTTTGCCGTCAAAGTGCACTAAAAACGCGCCGCCGCCAATACCGCTGCTTTGGGGCTCGACCAGGCTGAGCACCATTTGCACCGCGATGGCGGCATCGACCGCGCTGCCGCCCGCTGCCAACATGGCGTGGCCCGCTTCGGTGGCCAAGGGGTTAGCCGCAGCGACGGCCTGTTTTTTAAACTGCCAGCCGGGGTTTTGGACGATCTTGCTAGCGCCTTCGGGTTGCGCGCTGGCTGCGGGCGCTACCGTTTGGGCCTGTGCCGCCGCGCACAGGGCCGCACCCATGATCAGGCCGCCGAGCGCGGAAAGCCGCAGTGCCTGCACGGGCTGACTGGGCATATCGCTACCTATTTTTGGCGGGGCAGGCGCCCCAGGGTGTAAAACTCCGGGTTGGGCATCATGCCGCTCACATTGGCGACGCGGTTGGACAGGCCGAAGAAGGCGGTGATGCCGGCTATGTCCCAGATGTCTTCATCGTCAAAACCATGGGCCTGCAATGCGGCAAAGTCGGCTTCCTCCACCGTGTGGCTCTGCTGGCAGACCTTCATCGCAAAGTCCAGCATGGCGCGCTGGCGCGGCGTGATGTCGGCTTTACGGTAATTGGTCGCCACCTGGTCGGCCAGCAAGGGCTTTTTCTCATAAATGCGCAAGAGCGCGCCGTGCGCCACCACGCAGTACAGGCACTGGTTGGCGGCGCTGGTGGCCGTAATAATCATCTCGCGCTCGCCTTTGCTCAGGCTGGAGCCTTCGCGCAACATCAGTGCATCGTGGTAGGCGAAAAAAGCCCGCCATTCGGCCGGGCGGCGCGCCAGCGCCAAAAACACATGCGGGATAAAACCAGATTTTTCCTGCACTTCCAAAATTTTTTCTTGAATATCGGCAGGCAAGCTGTTCAGGTCGGGCAGGGGGTAGCGGGGCATGGGCGGGTCCTGGGGTATGGAAATAATGGGGCGTCTTCGAATTATGGGGCGGCGTTGGCGGCACTGTGTGGTGTTTTGAAAGCCGGCGCTTCAAAAATGCGGCGGTAGTTCATCGCGCAGGCTGCGCGGGGTGTCGCCTTGCGCGTTGCCGATGTGCTGGCGCAAATGCAGCACCTCGCTAATCAACGCGGCAATTTGGGTTTGCTGGCGGATTACCGTTTGGTCGAGTTTGTCCAGTAGGTCTTCGGCAAAGCTGGCTTTGATTTCCAAGGCGGTCAGACGTGCGTCATTTAGCGATCCGGGCGTTTCGTCAGGGGTGGTTTGCTCAGTCATGCTGCCATTGTGCCTTTGGCGCCTCACCTGGCCTGCTGCAGCTTTCCGATGCCTTTGCCTGGCGCATCGACAATCCCGGCGCAAGTCTTGGGTCAGGCCAATCGGTCAAAATGCGCGCTGGTGGGACGGCCCAGCCCCGTTTGGCCTGGGTGCGAACCCCTGTGCGAGATGTTTTGCAGTCTCGGCCCTTTAGTTTCCATGGAGCAATTGCGTGAACAAGATTTATCCCAGCGCCAAAGCGGCGCTTGAAGGCGTTGTGCAGGACGGCCAGCTCATTGCGGTGGGTGGTTTCGGCTTGTGTGGCATTCCCGAGGCCTTGATCGAGGCGCTGCGCGACAGTGGCAAGCAAAACCTGACGGCGATTTCCAACAACGCCGGGGTCGATGGCTTCGGCCTGGGCAAGCTGCTGGAAACCCGCCAGATCAAGAAAATGATCTCCAGCTACGTTGGCGAGAACAAAGAGTTTGAGCGCCAGTACCTGGCCGGTGAATTGGCCCTGGAATTTACGCCCCAGGGCACGCTGGCCGAAAAGCTGCGTGCTGGTGGCGCTGGCATCCCCGCTTTCTTCACCAAAACCGGTGTCGGCACCTTGGTAGCCGAGGGTAAGGAATTGCGCGAGTTTGACGGCGAAACCTATGTCATGGAACGCGCTTTGATGCCCGATGTGTCGCTGGTTAAAGCGCACCGGGCCGATAAGTCGGGCAATTTGCAGTTCCGACTGACGGCGCGCAACTTCAATCCGGCAGTCGCCATGGCCGGAAAAATTACGGTTGTGGAGGTAGAAGAAATCGTCGAGACCGGCGCTATCGCCCCCGACGATGTGCATCTGGCCGGTATTTACGTCCACCGCCTGGTGCTCAACGCCACGCCCGAAAAACGCATTGAAAAACGCACCATCACCGAAGCGCCGCAAGACCGCGCGGCACAAACCGAAAAAGCAGGAGCCTGAGCATGAGCTGGACCCAAGACCAAATGGCTGCGCGCGCAGCGCAAGAACTCGAAGACGGTTTTTACGTGAACCTGGGCATCGGCATCCCCACGCTGGTGGCCAACTTTGTTCCAAGCGACAAGGAAGTCTGGCTGCAAAGCGAAAACGGGATGCTGGGCATTGGCCCCTTTCCCACCGAGGACGCGGTAGACGCTGACCTGATTAACGCCGGCAAGCAGACGGTGACCACCATCAAAGGGTCCAGTATTTTTGGCAGCCATGAGAGCTTTGCCATGATCCGCGGCGGCAAAATCAACCTGAGTATTTTGGGCGCAATGCAAGTGAGCGAACACGGCGATCTGGCCAACTGGATGATTCCGGGCAAGATGGTCAAAGGCATGGGCGGCGCCATGGATTTGGTGGCCGGCGTCAAGCGCGTCATCGTGCTGATGGAGCATGTGGCCAAAAAGAAAGACGGCAGCGAAGACCTGAAAATTTTGCCCCAATGCACTTTGCCTCTGACGGGCGTGGGTGTGGTGGACCGCATCATCACCGACTTGGCGGTGATGGATGTGACGCCGCAGGGTCTGAAAGTGGTGGAGTTGGCGCCTGGGGTGACGCGCGAATTTTTGCAGTCCAAGACCGGCGTGCCATTGCACTAAGCACTTTTTTCTTCCCATTACCTTGACCTATCGCAATACGCCGCGCGCAGCTACTGCCTAGACTGGGAGCCCAACCAGCTCTTGGGTGAGAGGCGCATTGAAAGCCCCTTTTTGTCTACCTCTGTAAGCCCCCTCGCCGCGCCCCCGAGTACCCCTTCTTCCCG
>JBILPS010000125.1:0-4764 GCA_044373655.1 Rhodoferax sp. | reverse complement strand
CAACCGGAGTGATCGGGTTGGGCTTTTTTGTGGGGTGGGTTTATTTGGCTGGGGCCCGAACTCTAGCGTGTGCTTGCGCTGAATTTGTAAGCATCGACACTCTTGATTTGCGATTATTACTCATGGAATGGAAGGTTATCGCTGTCAAACCCGTTGCGCCTTTGGCGCTCGAGGTTGAGTTTGCGGACGGGACTGTCGGCCAGGTCAGGTTTGAGCCCAGCCATCTCACCGGCGTGTTTGCGGCATTGAAAGCTCCCTTCGTGTTCCAGCAAGCCCATATCGACGACGGTGCCGTGACGTGGCCAGGCCATGTGGACTTGGCACCCGATGCGATGTACGAGGCCATCAACCCTCATACAACTCATTGCGCGTCCAGCTTCGGGTGCCGCTGGGTTTTTGCTGACGCAATCGTGCCAATAAGTTGAGCTTGGCTGCCTCGCGTTCCCCGCCGCCTGCGCGCGCAGGGGCGATGGTTGCAACTGGCTTGCCCCGCAACAAAACTGTAATGACTTCGCCGGTTAAGCGGCCTTCATGTGCATGTCGATGTGCATCGAGGTGTAAGGGCACATCACCCGGCCGCTTTCTGCGCGCTCGAAGAGCCCCAGGTTGGTGAGGATGCCAATGTCTTCGTGGAACCGTTTGACATCGCGCTCAATGTAGCGGGCCAGCTCCCGAATTGTCAGTTCGCCTTTGCCTTGGGCGACGCGCACAAGGTCCCACCGCTTCTGGGTCAGTTGCCCAAAGAAGTGGCCCGGACTTTCAAAGTTGAGCACCTCGCCTTGGTATTGATTCGTTTGCGCTGATGCGCCCATGGCACGTAAGGCGCTCTTCCAGTCGGGTTGCGTATGCGTGCGCAGCTAGTCTTTCAGGGCTGCATCTCCATTTTTGGGACATGGATGCTGTATCAAGGGTAAATACCAATTTACCAAAGGGAAATAAAGTTTCACATTGCGAGTGTTTGCAGCCCAGCAAGCTTGGCCCCCATCGCAGGTCAACTTTTGGTAAGTGTCGATGCACTTTGTGCCTATTTAGGAGCTTTCATGCATTTATTCCCATTGCGCTTTCTCGTGGGTGCTTTGGCAGCCTGTGCAGCCGGTACAGGCGCTTTTGCTCAAAGCGCGGCTAGCTGCCCCAACCCGATTCCGATTGCACTTACGACGCCGCTGACCTCTGGCGTGGCACTGCTTGGCATTCAGGCAAAACTTGGTGTCGAGCAGGCCATTGGGGAAATCAACGCAGCCGGAGGCGTTGGAGGAAAGGCGTTTAAGTTATCGGTTGAAGACGCGACCGGGTCGGGGCCCAATGCGCTCAATTCCATGAATCGTCTGATGGAGGGAAAGCCTGTCGTGCTGTTCTCTTCCATGATCAGTCCGCATATCTTTACCCAGAACGATGCGATCAAGAATGGGGAGACTCCCGTCTTGGTGGCGGGAACGAATGCCCAGCTCATGAAGCAAGGTAATCCTTGGTTGATAAGAATGCATGTGCATGATGGCCAACTCGCTGATGCGGTTCCGCGTTACATCGTTGAGACACTCAAGAAGGCAAAACCTGCGATTTTGGTGGTCGCCGACGACTATGGCTTGGGTGCATCAAAAGGACTGCAGGCGGCTTTTGACAAGCTGGGGGTGAAACCGGTGGCCGTAGAAAGCTATGGCTTAAACGACAAGGATATGACCGCCCAACTCACCAAGATAAAAGCGGCTGGCGCGGACATCATCTTGTTGTGGGGCCGTCCTGGCGACGTGGCCATCGTGCTCAAGCAACGCAAAGCGCTGGGAATAGAACTTCCCGTGATCGGTAACCCTAGCACCGTGGCCGCCACCACCGTGGCAAATCTGACGCCTGAAGAGTCGGACGGCGCTTATGGCATCGGGGGCATGTTGCCTCAGGTGGGTACCAATCAGAAGGCGCTTGCATTTGCCAAAGATGTTTTAGAGCGTACCAAAGTACCACCTGATAATTTTGGGGTCGGCTATCGCGACGCGATGTACATGGTGAAGGATGTCATCGAAAAGGTGGGTTGTGATCGCGCAAAAATTCGCGATGCGCTTCGTTCTTTGAAAGACTGGCAAGGCCTGATGATCAGCTATACAGCGGACAAGGAAGGCGAATTGGCGCACACCATGGGGATTTATCGCAACAAAGGTAAGGTGACCGAGCAAATTGGGATTATCAAAGCTGGGAGCAACTGAGTCCCGCTATGTTCCAGTTGCTGCTCAACGGGCTGGCAATGGGCGCGATCTACGCGCTCATTGCACTGGGCCTTCTACAAATTTTCAATGCGGTAAGAATCGTTAATTTTGCCCAGGGCCAATTGTTGATGGTTGGCGCCTATATGGGGCTAGCCGGCTCCGCGCATTTTCAGATGCCCATGTGGATGACCTATGGGGTCACTTTTGGGGCCATGGCCATACTGGGTTTGGTATTCATGCTGGTGGCCTACTACCCCTTGCGCGGAAAGCCGTTTTATTTGGTCATTCTTACAACCATTGCTGTTGGTATCGTCCTTGAAAATCTTGTTTTGATTATCTTTGGCCCGCTACCGCAGTCTGTGCCATCGCCATTTGGATCTGCCCATTGGAATTTGGGTGATCTGGTAGTTTCCAAGCATGTTGTGTTTATATTTGCGACTACGGCCGCCTTGCTGCTGGTGCAATGGTGGTTCTTGATGCACACCCGCTTTGGCAGGATGGTCCAGGCAACATCACAAGATATGGAAATGGCACGGCTTGTGGGTGTGCGGGTTCATCGGACTGTCGCGGTGGCCTTCATGCTGGGAGCTATGTTGGCCGGCGCTGGTGGCCTGCTCGTAGCGCCCCTGTTTCTTGCGGACCCCGCGATGGGGAGCGCATTGGGACTCAAGGCATTCGTGGTGAGTGTGATCGGGGGCTTTGGCAACCTTTATGGCGCAGTAATCGCGGGGCTGTTACTCGGCTTGATTGAGGCGCTTGTTGCGGGCTACATCTCTTCGAATTTTCGGGATGCGTTTGCATTTGTGTTGCTAGTGGCATTCTTGTTCGTGCGCCCACAGGGTATGTTCGGCGAGAAGCAAAGTGAACGTGTATGAGTGTAAGCCAAGGTAGTTACCGCGTTTGGGCAGTGGCTAGCGCAGCCTTACTGCTTTTGCTAACGATTCCCCATTTGCTGCCGGGCAAATACCTTTTGCAACTGGTCAATCTTGGCCTGATCAGTTTGATCGTGGTCGTGGGCTTGAACTACATCACCGGTTATTGCGGGCAGATTAATTTTGGGCAAGCGGCTTTTTGGGGTATCGGTGCTTATGTCACCGCCATCGCAACGATGAATGGCATATCGTTCTGGCTGGCCATACCCTTAGCCGCTGTCGCTACCGGCTTGTGTAGTCTTTTGCTGGGTATTCCCACCTTAAAACTGCGTGCGTATTACTTGGCTATGGCGACCATAGGGTTTGGGGAAATCGTCCAACTGGTGCTGATTCACTGGGAACCGGTAACCGGCGGAACCTCCGGCTTACGCGGCGTGCCCGGGGTTTCCATTGCAGGGCATTTGATAAGCGGCAACCTCGAGCATTACTACTTTCTATTGGTATGGTGTGCGCTGGCGCTGGGTCTGGCGATGCGGGTAAGGGCTTCTAAACTTGGCCGCGCCATGATTGCCTTGCGCGACTCTGAAATAGCCGCTGAAGTTGCAGGTGTTGATACCGTGCGCGTCAAGATGCTGGCGTTTGCTATGTCGTCCATGTACGCCGGGGTCGCCGGTGGCTTGTACGTGAGCTATGTCAACTATGTGAGCCCGGACTTGTTTTCCAATGCGCAGGCAGTTCTTTTCTTCACCATGCTGGTGGTCGGTGGGACTGGTTCGGCCATTGGGGCGGTGTTGGGCACTGCGCTGCTGACTGCCTTACCAGAGGCACTGCGATTCCTGAAGGAGTGGTACTTAGTCCTCTATGGTGTCGGCGTTATCTTAATTATTGTTTTCATTCCCGAAGGCCTTGCGAGTTTGGGCTCGCGTTGGCGCAAGCAGAAAAAACCCGAGGGGCAGAGTGCAGGAATATCTGCACTTTCCAAGGAACTACTGGACAGCCCCCATTTTTCATTGCCATCTATGGCTAGCCCTGATGCGCCTGCCAAAGATGCATTGCTGGTGGTGGAATCGGTAACGCAGCGCTTTGGTGGCCTCGTTGCGCTCGATGGGGTTAGCGTCAGCGTCGTGCCTGGAACGATACACGCAGTTATCGGGCCAAACGGTTCGGGAAAAACGACATTTTTGAACGTACTCTCGGGCGCCTATACGCCCGATACAGGTTCGGTAAAACTTTTAGGGCAGGAGTTGATGGGGGCTCGCCCTAGCGCGATCGCGGTAGCCGGTATGTCGCGCACGTTTCAAAATATCCGCCTGTACAAGAGTTTGTCGGTTATTGAAAATGTGATGGTCGGTGGCGCATGCCGCAGCCCGGGCAGTCTGCTTGGTATTTTGTTGGGTACGACAAAATGCCGAGAAGAGGAACTGGGCATTCGCAACGATGCGTTAAAGGCGCTTGCCTTCGTGGGCCTTGCCGAGTTGGCAGACAGACCTGCAGATAGCCTGGCCTATGCCCAGCAGCGCCTCTTGGAAATAGCACGCGCCATTGCCACCAGGCCAAAGCTCTTGTTATTGGATGAGCCTGCTGCCGGCATGAACCCGCAGGAAGCGTCGATGCTGATGCAGATCATCCGCAAATTGCGCGATAGCGGCATCACCGTGATCTTTGTAGAGCACAACGTCAAACTCGTAATGGGCGTT
>JBILPS010000016.1:0-48710 GCA_044373655.1 Rhodoferax sp. | reverse complement strand
TCAATGCATTGACGTACTTGCGCCATGGTGCTGCACGCAATAGGACCCGTGTTTTGCATCGCTTCCATTACAAGCCCTCCAATCCTGATTCGACTAACTCGGCCGCGCGCAGCAAGGCGCGGGCTTTATGCTCGGTTTCGGCCCACTCCATTTCAGGCACGCTATCGGCCACGACGCCAGCGGCCGCCTGCACATACAAGGTCTGGTTTTTGATGATTCCAGTGCGTATGGCAATGGCCACGTCCATGTCGCCGGCATAACTCAGGTAGCCGCAGGCACCGCCATAGATACCACGTTTTACCGGCTCGAGCTGGTCAATCACCTCCATGGCGTGTACTTTGGGCGCGCCAGTCAGAGTGCCTGCAGGGAAGCTTGCCTTGAGCACATCCATGCTGCGCATGCCAGGCAACAAGCTACCCTCCACATTGCTAACAATATGCATGACATGGCTATACCGCTCCACACAAAAAGCATCGCTCACTTTGACGCTGCCTGTCTGCGCAATGCGTCCTATGTCGTTGCGCGCCAGGTCAATCAACATGACATGTTCGGCGCGCTCTTTGGGGTCGTTTACCAGCTCTTCTTCCGCCGCTTTGTCCAGTTCGGGCGTTGCGCCCCGTGGGCGCGTTCCTGCCAGCGGGCGGATGGTCACTTTGGTCTGGCCCTCGGCAATTTCCTGGCGCACCAAAATTTCCGGGCTGGCGCCGATCACATAAAAATCCGGCGCGCCGTCCGCCGTGGCGCCGCTGAAGTTGTAGTAATACATATAGGGGCTGGGATTGAGCGAGCGCAAGGCGCGGTACAAACTGAGCGGCGACTGGGTGTATTTTTTCTTGATGCGCTGGCCGACCTGCACTTGCATAAAGTCGCCGCCGGCAATCATTTCCTTGGCCCGTACCACCGCAGCCATATAGTCCTCTTTGGAAAAATCACGCACCGCTGCTTGCGGCGGGCTGGGTACCACCGCCGGTATCTGCACCGCTTGCACCAACTTGGCTTTGAGTGCGGCCAGGCGCGCGCTGCCTTGCACATAGGCATCGGGCACGGCCGGGTCGACATAGACCATGAGGTGCAATTTGCCCGACAGGTTGTCAATCACTGCCAGCTCTTCGCATTGCAGGAGCAAGATGTCTGGGCAGCCGATTTCATCGGGCGGGCAACTGGCTTCTAACTTCTTCTCTATATAGCGCACCGCGTCGTAACCAAAGTAGCCCGCCAAGCCGCCGCAAAAACGCGGCATGCCCGGCCGCAGCGCCACTTTGAAGCGCTGCTGGTAGGCGGCAATAAAGTCGAGCGGATTGCCCGCTGCGCTTTCCACCACCACGCCATCGCTTAGCACTTCGGTCCTGGCCGCAAGGCCAAAACCACCGCTGCGCAATAGCGTGCGGGCGGGTAAACCAATAAAGCTAAAGCGGCCGAAACGCTCGCCGCCCACCACTGACTCCAGCAAAAAACTGTAGGGCGCGTCACCCGTTAGTTTCAGATAAAGCGAAAGCGGTGTTTCCAGGTCGGCGAAAGCCTGGGCCGTTAAGGGAATGCGATTGAATCCCTGGCGCGCCAGGGCGTAAAACTCTTCTTTGGTCGTCACCATGATTCACCTTCCCGAATACTTAGGTACAGCGCAGCCCGGACATAGCATTTGCCACAAACGCCGAAAAAATGCGCTGGCCGCATGCGCGGCGCGTTCAATTAAACAAAAGGGGGAGAGGTGCGCAACAGTCCCGCGCTAAGGGATCAAACCGGCAGCGAAAACCAGGACCGGCGCATAGCAGTACGGGTACGCCAGGGCCAGGCTCCCCGGTCGCTACGACCTGTGATGCTGTTGCGGTGAATAAACATGGGCTTGAGTGTAGCAAAGGCTTGTGTGGCCAAAAAACCCTTAGACACCGCGCGCCCGATCAGCATGAAACTGCGTCACAAAAGCGCCAAAGCGTCCGGCCTCTAATGCATCGCGCACTTGCTGCATTAGGTGCAGGTAATAGTGTAGGTTGTGGATGCTGGCCAGCATGGGCCCAAGCATCTCGCCACAGCGGTCCAGATGGTGCAAGTACGCGCGGCTGAATCCATCACGTCCACCGTCTTCCCAGGAAACACCACTGCTACCGGCGCAGGCATAGCAACTGCAGCTGGTGTCCAACGTTTGGGCATCGCTTTTGTGGCGGGCATTTCGAATTTTCAGGTCGCCGTAGCGGCTAAACAAAGTACCGTTGCGGGCATTGCGCGTGGGCATGACGCAGTCAAACATATCGATGCCGTTTTGCACCCCGGCGATCAAGTCCTCGGGCGTACCCACGCCCATCAGGTAACGTGGCTTGTGATCGGGTAGGCGCGGCGCGATGTGCTTCAGTATGCGCATCATGTGGTCCTTGGGCTCGCCCACCGACAGCCCGCCCACGGCAATGCCCGGAAAGTCCAGCGCCTCTAAACCGGCTAGCGACTCCTCGCGCAAATGCTCAAACATGCCGCCTTGGACAATACCGAAGAGTGCGTTCGGGTTCTCTAAGCGTGCAAACTCGGTCTTGCAACGCTGCGCCCAGCGCAGGCTGAGCTCCATGGACAGGCGCGCTTCGCGTTCGGTGGTGACCTGGCCTTTGGTAGCCGTTTCCACCGACAAATACGGAGTGCATTCGTCAAACTGCATGACGATGTCTGAATTGAGCACCGCCTGAATTTGCATGCTCACTTCAGGGGTCAAAAACAGCTTATCGCCGTTGACCGGCGATGAAAAACGCACGCCCTCTTCGCTGATTTTGCGCATCTGGCCCAGGCTCCAGACCTGAAAGCCGCCTGAATCGGTGAGTATGGGCTTGTCCCATTTTTCAAACTGGTGCAAGCCGCCGAACTTTTCCATCACGTCCAGCCCCGGCCGCATCCACAGGTGAAAGGTGTTGCCCAGAATAATTTGCGCACCCATGTCGTGCAGGCTTTGGGGCATCACCCCTTTGACCGTGCCATAGGTGCCCACCGGCATAAAGATGGGGGTTTGCACATAGCCGTGGTTCAGCCGCAAACGCCCCCGGCGCGCCAGGCTGCCCAGGTAGACGCCCTCGGGGCGGGCGGGATCTCGGGCAAGCACGTCAAATTCAAGCATGCGGTGATTTTAGGCGGGGCACTTGCGACATTGCAGCCTGCCTTCTACAATACGCTTTACTTTTTACAAAGTAAAGGAGGAGGAAATGTCGGAAATCGCAGAAGTTGAGGCCATCGTCTCCAGCAAAGGCCAAGTCACCTTGCCTGCCGCCATGCGCGCCAAGTTGGGCATCAAACCCGGTTCGCACATCCATTTTGAATTGCGCGGCGCCGAATTGGTCATTAAGCCGGAGTTGCCAATAAGCGCTTACCGGGGTATTTTGAAAGGTTACGACCTGGGCGATATCGAGCCTGAAAAAGAGCCGGATCGGGAGTTTTGAGTGAACTTAGTTGACTCTTCAGGCTGGATTGAGTACCTGCAAGACACGCCGCGCGCCGAGTTGTTTGCAGACGCTATCGAAGACCGCAATGCCCTTTTGGTGCCCACCATCGCCCTATTTGAAGTCCACAAAGTACTCAGCCGCCGCCTGGCGGACGATCTGGTGGAGCGCTGCCTGAACGTCATGCGCCTGGGCCGTGTACTGGATTTCACCGACGCCCGCGCAGTATCCGCATCGCAGATCGCGGTGCGCCACCAACTGGCCATGGCCGACGCTGCGATGTACAGCATGGCGCAGGAATTCGGAGCTACTTTCTGGACGCAGGACGCCGATTACCAAGGCCTGGCGGGGGTTAACTACTTCCCAAAGACCTAAGCCGATGCTTGCGTGGCCCGCGCCAACAGCATCGCGTCGCCGTAACTGAAAAACCGGTATTCCTGCGCTATTGCGTGGCGGTACAGGGCGCGGATAGGTTCATAGCCAGCAAACGCGCTGACCAGCATCATCAGGCTGGATTTGGGCAAATGAAAGTTCGTCACCAGCAAATCCACCTGCTGGAACACAAAGCCCGGCGTGATAAATATTTGCGTGTCGCCCTGGGCCTGACCGCTCGCCGCCCAAGACTCCAGGCTGCGCACCGTGGTCGTGCCCACGGCCACCACCCTGCCGCCGCGCGCTTTGCAATCGGCAATCGCTTGTTGCGTCTCGGTTGGCACCTGGTACCACTCGCTGTGCATACGGTGCTCGGCCAGGATTTCGGTTTTCACCGGCTGAAAGGTACCGGCACCCACATGCAAGGTCACGTAGGCCGTGCGCACCCCGCGCGCTTGCAAAACTGCCAGTAAAGCCTCGTCAAAATGCAGCGCCGCCGTAGGCGCAGCCACCGCGCCGGGCGCTTTGGCAAATACCGTCTGGTAACGATCGGCGTCCTGCGCTACATCGGCGTTTTCGCCTTGCTGCTGGCGCTCAATGTAAGGCGGCAAAGGCATATGGCCGTGGCGCTCCATGAGCGTGTAGGGGTCATCGCCCGCGTTGTTCGACAGCACGAAACGGAACAGCGGCCCATCCGCATCCGGCCAGCGACCTAGCAGCGTGGCGCACAAACCATCGGCCAGGCCGGATGCGCTGTGCAGCGCCACGGTGGCCCCGACCTCCGGTTTTTTGCTCACCCGCATATGCGCCGCGACCTGGTTGCCGCCCAGCACCCGCTCTACCAGTAATTCCAGCTTGCCACCGGTCGGCTTTTCGCCAAACAAGCGCGCCTTGAGCACGCGCGTGTCGTTCATCACCAGCAAGTCACCTTCGCGCAAAAGTTCGGGTAGGTCGCGAAAAATCCGGTCCACCGGCGGGCTGTGGCTTGCGTCCAACAACCTTGAGCCGCTGCGCTGCGCAGCAGGCTGCTGCGCAATCAAATGCACGGGCAAGTCAAAATCAAAATCGCTGAGGGTGTAGGTAGAAGACACGGTGCTTGAGGGCCGGACGGACCCGTTCCAAGTAAAGAGGGCGCGATTGTGGCATGGGACCACAGCGGCCGTCTGCTCTGCTATTGTTGCCCCATGAGTCCCCCCGCCGACCGCAAAGCGCAAGCGCCTGCGCCCAAGTCCGCGCCGCAAAAGGCGCTGGAGAAGCTGGGGCTGCTGCGCGATATCGACCTGGCCCTGCACCTGCCACTGCGCTACGAGGACGAGACGCGCATCCTCAAACTGCGCGACGCGCGTGAGGGAGATACGCTGCAAATTGAAGCGCAGGTGACGCACCAGGAAATCAGCTACCGCCCGCGCCGCCAATTGGTAGTCACGGTGGACGATGGATCGGATACCTGCACGCTGCGCTTTTTTAACTTTTACCCGTCCATGCAAAAAGCCTTGGCGGTGGGTCAGCGCCTGCGCGTCCGCGGTGAAGTCAAAGGCGGCTTTGCCGGCTGGACCATGCTGCACCCCACGGCGCGCGCGGCCGGCGGCGAGCTACCTGCCGCGCTCACGCCGGTGTACCCCACGGTGGCCGGTTTGCCGCAAGCCTATTTGCGCAAGGCGGTACTCAGCGGGCTGGCACGCGCCGAACTGTCCGACACCTTTCCCCCCGGCGACCTAAGTCCGCTCAACCCGCAAGCCCAAGGCGGTTTGTGGACACTGCATGAGGCCCTGGCCTTTTTGCACCACCCGCGCCCGGACGTGGCCATCGACACCTTGATGGACCACAGCCACCCCGCTTGGCAGCGCCTGAAGGCCGAGGAATTGCTGGCGCAGCAGCTCTCGCAGTTGCAAGCCCGCCGCGCCCGCGCTGCCTTGCGTGCGCCGGTGCTGCTGCCCGACGCTGGTCCCGCTGCGCTGCGCCAGCGCCTGCACGCCGCCCTGCCTTTTGCCCTGACCGGTGCGCAGGCACGCGTCAGCGAGGAGATCGCCTTGGACATGGCGCGCCACACGCCTATGCACCGCCTGCTCCAAGGCGATGTGGGCGCGGGCAAAACCGTGGTGGCGGCGCTGGCGGCTGCCGTGTGCATCGACGCGGGCTGGCAATGCGCCCTGATGGCGCCTACCGAAATATTGGCTGAGCAACATTTCCGCAAACTGCTGGGCTGGCTGGAGCCCTTGGGCATTACCACCGCATGGCTGACCGGCACGCAAAAAACCAAAGAGCGGCGCGCCATGTTGGAAATGATCGAAAGCGGCAAAGCGCAGTTGGTGGTGGGCACGCACGCCATCATCCAGACCAAAGTGCATTTCAAAAACCTGGCACTGGCGGTGATTGACGAGCAACATCGCTTTGGCGTGGCCCAGCGTCTGGCGCTACGCAGCAAATTGCAACACGAGGCTATGGAGCCGCATTTGCTAATGATGACGGCTACGCCCATACCGCGCACCTTGGCCATGAGCTATTACGCCGACCTGGACGTATCGACGCTGGACGAGTTGCCGCCGGGACGCACGCCCATCGTGACCAAAGTGCTGGCGGAAAACCGGCGCGCCGAGGTGATAGAGCGCATACGCGCGCAAGTGGCCCGAGGGCGACAGGTGTATTGGGTTTGCCCGCTGATTGAAGAGAGCGAAATGCTCGACCTCAGCAATGCCACCGCCACCCACGCTGAACTCGCCGAGGCCTTGCAAACGCCCGATGGCGAACACAGCGTCGGCCTCTTGCACTCGCGTCTGCTGCCGGACGAGAAAAAAGCCGTGATGGCGCAGTTTGTGGCGGGCCAGATCGCAGTACTGGTCAGCACCACCGTGATTGAAGTGGGCGTCGATGTGCCCAATGCCTCGCTGATGGTGATTGAAAACGCGCAACGCTTTGGCCTGTCGCAGCTGCACCAATTGCGCGGCCGCGTGGGCCGGGGCGCGGCCGCTTCGGCTTGCTTGCTGCTCTATTCCACGGGGGATGCGCCGCGCCTGGGCGAGGCTGCGCGCGAGCGCCTCAAGGCCATGGCGGAAACCAATGACGGTTTTGAAATCGCCCGGCGTGATCTGGAGATTCGCGGGCCAGGTGAATTTTTGGGCGCGCGCCAGTCGGGCGACCAGATGCTGCGCTTTGCCGACCTAGCGCAAGACACCGCACTGCTCGCATGGGCACGCAAAGAAGCGCCCCTGCTGCTGGAGCGCCACCCGGCGCTGGCCATCAAGCATGTGCAGCGCTGGTTGGGCAGCAAGGCCGAATTCCTAAAGGCCTGAAGGCCGCCGTAGCCCTAAGCAGATAATGCGCGCATGACGCTGACCGAACTCAAATACATCGTGGCCGTAGCGCGCGAACGCCACTTCGGCAAGGCCGCCGATGCTTGTTTTGTGTCCCAGCCCACACTATCCTTGGCAGTCAAGAAGTTGGAAGAAGAGCTGGACGTCAAACTGTTTGAGCGCAGCGCCAACGAGGTCAACGTCACCCCGCTGGGTGAAGAAATCGTGCGCCAGGCGCAAAGCGTGCTGGAGCAGGCGGCGCATATCAAAGACATCGCCAAACGCGGCAAAGACCCACTGGCCGGTGCGCTCAAGCTAGGCGTGATTTACACCATTGCCCCCTATTTGCTGCCGGATTTGGTGCGCCAGGTCATCACCCGCACGCCGCAAATGCCGCTGATGCTGCAAGAGAACTTCACCGTCAAACTGTTGGAAATGCTGCGCACCGGCGAAATCGATTGCGCCATATTGGCCGAACCCTTTCCTGATGCCGGCTTGGCGATTGCGCCCTTGTACGACGAGCCTTTTTTTGCCGCCGTGCCCAGCAGTCACCCGCTGGCCAAACAAGACCATGTGACAGCGCAGGAGTTAAAAAACGAAACCATGCTGCTGCTAGGCAACGGCCACTGCTTTCGCGACCATGTGCTGGAAGTCTGCCCCGAATTCGCGCGCTTTTCCAGCGACACCGAAGGCATACGCAAAAGCTTCGAAGGCTCCTCGCTGGAGACCATCCAACACATGGTGGCCGCCGGCATGGGCATCACTTTAGTGCCGCGCCTGAGCGTGCCCGCGCAGGCCTTGCTAGCGCCCAAGCGGCGCGACGCCAAATTGTTTGTCAAATACCTGCCGGTGCAGGATGGCAAAGGCATCGCCCCGCCCACCCGCCGCGTGGTGCTGGCCTGGCGGCGCAGCTTTACCCGCTACGAAGCCATCGCCTCCCTGCGCAACGCCGTCTATGCCTGCGAACTGCCGGGTGTGACGCGGCTGTCTTAAATAGCCGGGCCGTCACGCCTGCTGCATCTATGGACACCTCTGAGCTCATGCCCACAAGCCCCGCATGGCGTGAACGCCTGGCGGTGTACCTGGACCTCATCCGCTGGAACCGCCCCGCCGGTTGGTTGCTCCTGCTGTGGCCCACGCTCAGCGCTTTGTGGCTGGCGGCAGGGGGATTTCCGGGCTGGCATTTGCTGCTGGTATTCACCCTGGGTACGGTGCTGATGCGCAGCGCCGGCTGCTGTATCAATGACGTGGCCGACCGCGACTTTGACCGCCATGTGCGCCGTACCGCGCAAAGGCCGGTAACCAGTGGCCGGCTGCAAGCGCGCGAAGCGCTGGCGGTGGGCACGGTACTGGCCTTGTTGGCCTTTGGGCTGGTGCTGACCACCAATACCGCCACCGTCTATTTATCGTTTGCGGCCTTGGCGGTGGCAATTGCCTACCCCTATGCCAAGCGCATCATGTCCATGCCGCAGGCGGTGCTGGGGGTGGCGTTCAGCTTTGGCATCCCCATGGCCTATTGCGCAGTGCAAGGCGCGGTGCCTTGGACGGCGGCGCTTTTGCTCTTGGGCAATTTGTTTTGGGTGCTGGCCTATGACACGCAATACGCCATGGTGGACCGGGACGATGACCTCCAAATTGGCATACGCACCTCGGCCATCACTTTGGGGCGCTGGGACGTGGCGGCGGTAATGGTTTTTTATGCCGCTTACTTAGGCATCTGGGGGTTTTTACTGGCGCAGACGCTGCACTATCCTGCTTGGATGGCGGGCCTGGCAGCGGCGGCGGCACAAGCGCTGTGGCATTACCGGCTGATACGCTTGCGCGAGCGTGACCACTGTTTTACCGCTTTTAGGCACAACCATTGGCTGGGCTTTACCGTGTTTGTGGGCATTGCGCTGAGCCTGCCTTGGTAGCGCGCAACATTGATTAAGCGCCCACCGCCCGCCAAGCACACGGCGCCCAGAGACGCCGCCCTGCGTAGAGCGCCTGCTAAAGACTTACACACCAAAGATACGTGCCATGCGCACGCCAAAACCTTGTATCCACGGCGCCACATAGCGCAGGCGCGGACGCTTGGCTTCGCAAGCCTTCACGATAGCGGCGACCACCGAATCTGTAGTCTTGGCTTCCAAAAAGCTGAATGTGCGCTTTTCTTCGGCCTGGATTTTTTCTTTCTGCGCATAGAAGTAGGAATCCGGGCCCATCCAAGCGTATTTGCTGGCGGTCATGCTTTGGTTAAAGCCAGTGTGAATGGCACCGGGCTCGACCACGCAGACCGCAATACCTTTGCCCAGTTGGTCCATTTCGGCGCGCAAGCCCGCTGCCGCTGCCGAGAGCGCGAACTTGGTCATGGAGTAGGGCATGACAAAGGGAAAAGGCACGCGCCCCGCTATTGAGCTGATAAACACCACGGTGCCGCGCTGGCGTGCGATCATGCCGCCCAGCGCCACCTGCGTCAGCGCCAGGGTGGAAAACAGATTCACCTCAAAAATGCGGCGCACCCGCTCGATGTCCACCTCGGCCAGCGAGCCCGATTCGCCCAAGGCGGCGTTGTTCACCAACACGTCAATCTCCCGCCCGGCAATCAGCACCCTGTCTTGTGCGTCGGTGATGTCCAGCTTGAACACTTCCATGGCCACGGCACGCGCAGCGCATTCCTGGCGCAAGGCCTGGGCTTGGTCTTCGTTGATCGTCGTAGCCAGCACCTGATGGCCGCGTGCGGCCAGGGCAAACGCAGCGTCATGGCCAATGCCCGTGCCGGCGCCGGTGATAAGAATGGTCTTGCCCATAGTTTGGATTTCCTAAAAATAAGAGCAGCGAGGCATTTGCATGCGCCGCTGCTTGAGGGGCACCCGGCGACAGGTGCCGCAAGGTAAAAATCGTGTAGCCGGCCAGGGAAAAACCTTTGATCCGCTTAAGCCCTATTACCAGCGCTTAAGCGGATCCTGCGCGCTTACAGGGGGATTTATTTGGCCTTCAGACACTCGCTCATGAATTTTTTGCGCTCGTCGCCTTTGAGCTCTTTGGTCTTGGCGTCGGCGTTACAGGTCTTCATTTTGTTTTGCTGCGTTGTGCCAGCTTCGGATGCGGCAGCTGCCGGCGCCTTGGCGCTTAAGCACTCGCTCATGAATTTTTTACGCTCATCGCCTTTGAGCTCTTTGGTTTTGGCTTCGGCATTGCAGGTGCCCATTTTGTTTTGCTGCTCACTGGCGGCAACTGCGCTGCCTCCGGCGAAAGCCAAGCAAAGCGATAGCGCCACAAATATATTTTTCATACAAACCTCCTTGAGTTAAATCAACAAACCGCTTGCGCGGTGACAGCAATCCTCGCTGCCGGCTCCAGCATACAACGGCTGCATAACAAAGCACAGGGGCGCTGACACCTAGGTTCCTATTTCTTGACGGCGCACAAGCAAAAGCCGTATCCGGCGCCCTGCGCTGGCAAAGCGGCAAGGACCTCCCCCTAAAATCACCGCCATGCCCTCCGTCAAATCCGAACTTCTGGCAGCGCTGGCCGCTTCGCTGGAAACCCTGCTCCCCGGCGCAGGCAGCCAAGCAGCCCTTGAATCGCCCAAAGTCGCCGCCCATGGCGACTTCGCCAGCACCGCCGCCATGCAATTGGCCAAGCCCCTCAAAAGTAATCCGCGCCAGGTCGCCGAGCAATTGCGCTCCCTGCTGCTGGCGCAAGCCGCTTTTGTGCAGTGGGTGCAGGACATTGACATCGCCGGGCCGGGCTTTATCAATATGCGCCTGCTCCCTAGCGCCAAGCAAGAAGTCGTGCGCGATGTTTTGCAAAGTAAGGCTGGCTTTGGTACGCACGAGCCTAACGCGCAGCGCGTTTTGGTGGAGTTTGTGTCGGCCAATCCGACCGGCCCCTTGCATGTCGGCCATGGCCGCCAGGCGGCGCTGGGCGATGCGATTTGCAATTTGCTGCAAACCCAGGGCTGGGACGTGTACCGCGAGTTTTATTACAACGACGCGGGTGTGCAAATCAACACCCTGGCCACCAGCACCCAGTTGCGCGCGCGGGGCATGCGGCCAGGCGACACCGGTTGGCCCACCGACCCCGAGGACCCGGCGAGCAAAGGTTTTTACAACGGCGATTACATCGCCGACATAGCGCAAGATTTCAAAGCCGCTAAGACCGTAGTGTCTGATGACCGGCAATTTACCGCCAGCGGCCAAATCGAAGACTTGGACAATATCCGCGAATTTGCCGTCGCCTATTTGCGCCGCGAGCAGGACTTAGACCTCAAAGCCTTTGCTCTGCACTTTGACAACTACTACCTGGAAAGCAGTTTGTACAGCAGCGGGCGGGTAGCGGCCACAGTGGAAAAACTGCAAGCGGCTGGCAAGACCTACGAGCAAGACGGCGCCTTGTGGCTGCGCTCAACCGACTACGGCGACGACAAAGACCGCGTCATGAAGAAGCGCGACGGCAGCTACACCTACTTTGTGCCGGACGTGGCCTACCACATCGCCAAATGGGAGCGCGGTTTTAGCAAGGTGGTGAACATCCAGGGTACGGACCACCACGGCACGATTGCCCGCGTGCGCGCCGGTTTGCAGGCAGCCGGTGTTGGCATACCGCAGGGCTACCCGGACTATGTGCTGCACACCATGGTGCGCGTGGTGCGCGGCGGCGAGGAAGTCAAGATTTCCAAACGCGCGGGCAGCTATGTCACATTGCGTGACCTGATTGAATGGACGAGTGCCGATGCGGTGCGCTTTTTCCTGCTCAGCCGCAAGCCCGACACCGAATACACCTTCGATGTGGACCTGGCGGTGGCCAAAAACAACGACAACCCGGTTTATTACGTGCAGTACGCGCATGCGCGCATCTGCTCGGTGCTGGCGACCTGGGCCGGCGACAGCGCGCAGTTGGCCAGCGCCGGCCTGGGCCCACTGACCAGCCCGCAAGCCCAGGCGCTGATGCTGCTGCTGGCCAAATACCCCGATATGCTGAGCGCTGCCGCGCAAGACTTTGCACCGCATGATGTGACTTTTTACCTGCGCGAGTTGGCCGCTTGCTACCACAGCTACTACGATGCCGAGCGCATTTTGGTGGACGAGGAGCCGGTGCGCCTGGCGCGGCTGGCGCTGGTGGCCGCGACTGCGCAGGTATTGCACAATGGCCTGGCGGTGCTGGGGGTAAGCGCACCGCGCAAAATGTAGTTATTCAAGGTAGCAAGACATGCAAAGACAACGCGGCGGAACCTTTTTGGGTTTTGTATTGGGACTGGTGATCGGCCTGGGCATTGCCTTTGGCATAGCGCTTTACGTCACCAAAGTGCCCCTGCCATTTTTGAGCAAAGGCCAGACCCGCAGCGCCGACCAAAACGACGCTGAGGCCAAAAAAAATAAGGACTGGGACCCCAACGCCCTGATTACCGGTAAGCCAGCGACAAAAGCTGCGGCCCCTGCAGAGGCCGCAAGCGGCGTCGTGCCGCCGCCACCCACACCGGCGCCCGCCGCGCCGACGACCACCGCAACAGCTACTCCGCCAGCGGCCGCAGCCGACCCCATCGGCGCCCTGGCCAACGCCAAAGCTGCGTCTGCGGCCATGCCAACGGGCCAAATTTTTTATTACGTGCAAGTAGGCGCTTTTCGTTCGGCGGATGATGCACAAAGCCAGCGCGCCAAGCTCTCACTGACGGGCGTAGAAGCGGCGGTGACGGAGCGCGAGCAAGGCGGGCGCCCGATTTTCCGGGTGCGCGTGGGCCCGTTTGAAAAGATCGAAGATGCCGAACGCAGCAAAGACAAATTGGACAAGGCCGGTACCGACACGGTGCTGATCAAAGTACAGCGCTAGCAGGTGCGCTGGCGTAATCATTATTTTTCGGAGTATGTATGACACCCACCCGGCGTAATTTTGGACAACAAGCGATGGCGGGTTTGATCGCCTTGCAGGCACCAGCCATTGCCTTGGCCCAATTCAAAAAACCGGTAGCCGGCACGGACTACCAGGTGCTCGATGCGCGCGCGCCGGTAGAGGCGCCGGCCGGGAAAATCGAAGTGGTGGAATTCTTTTGGTACAACTGCACGCACTGCAATGCTTTTGAACCCATGCTGATCGATTGGGTGAAAAAACTGCCCAAAGACGTCGCTTTCCGGCGCGTGCCGGTGGCTTTCAATGACAGCTTCGTGCCGCAGCAAAAACTGTTTTACGTCCTGGAATCCTTGGGTCTGCTCGATAAGCTGCACGCCAAGGTGTTTGCTGCCATCCATGTGGAAAAGCTCAACCTGTCCAAGGCTGAGGCCATTGTCGAATGGGTGGGTAAAAACGGCGTGGATCAGGCCAAGTTTGTCAAAGAGTACAACGCCTTTGGCGTAGTCACCAAGGTGCAAAAAGGCTCACAACTGCAAAACGCCTACAAGGTCGAAGGCGTGCCGGCCCTGGGCGTAGGCGGACAGTTTTATACCGACGGCACCATGGCGCGCAGCATGGATCGGGCACTGTTGGTGGTGCAATCTTTGGTGGATGACTTGCGCGGGCGGCGCGCCTAAAGCCACTGCGCGGTGCAAAGCCGCAAAACTTCTTTACAACGAAAGCCAAAGACACTTGGGCTTTTAAAATGCGGTGGCTAGAATGCACGAATCATGCTTTCAGCAATTTTCGTGCCTTTATGAAACCCACCTTGATCCTTTGCGCATTGCTTGGCGCCGGGCTGCTGCCCAGCGCCTGGGCTGAAAAAGCCGACCGCAACAAGCCCATGAACATCGACGCTGACAGCATGCGCTACGAGGATGCGCAGCAACTCACCATATTTACGGGCAAAGTCGTGGCCACCAAAGGCACTATCGTGATCCGCGGTGCCAAAGTCGAAGTACGCCAAGACCCCGAAGGAAACCAATTTGGCGTCGTCACCGGCACCCCTAAAGAGCGCGCCTTTTTCCGGCAAAAGCGCGAGGGGCTGGACGAATTTATCGAGGGCGAAGCCGAAACCCTGATTTACAACGGCAAAACCGACACGGTGCGCTTTGAAACCAATGCAGTCATGCGCCGCTTTCGGGGCAGCACCCTGGCCGATGAAGTAACGGGCGCCATCATCAATTACGAAAACACCACCGAGAAATTCTCGGTGGACGGCAGCGCCGCCGGTGCCGCACCGGGCCGCGTGCGCGCGGTGCTCACGCCAAAGCCGGAAAACACCAACCCCGCCAAAACCCCATGAAATCCGATAGCGCTTCCGTGCTGCAAATGGGCGCCCAGGCGGAGGCGGCGCACAACACGGCCATCGGCGTGCTCGAAGCAGGCCATCTGCAAAAGTTCTACGGCGCGCGCAAAGTGGTGCAAGACGTGTCCTTATCGCTGCGCACCGGCGAGGTGGTGGGGCTGCTCGGTCCCAATGGTGCGGGCAAGACGACGACTTTTTACATGATCGTCGGCCTGCTGCGCGCCAGCGCTGGCAGCATCACCATCGACGGCCAAGCGATAGAGCACATGCCGATTCACCGGCGCGCGCGTTTGGGACTGGGCTATTTGCCGCAAGAGCCCTCGATTTTCCGCAAGCTCAATGTGCAAGACAATGTGCGCGCAGTGCTGGAGTTGCAGCGCGACGCCAAGGGTAAAGCCTTCTCCAAGGCGGACATCGAATCGCGGCTTACGGCTTTGTTGCAGGATTTGCGGGTGGAACATCTGCGACTATCGCCTGCGCTCGCGCTCTCGGGTGGCGAACGCCGCCGCGTAGAAATCGCCCGGGCGCTGGCGACCCAGCCGCGCTTTATCTTGCTGGACGAGCCCTTTGCCGGCATAGACCCGATTGCGGTGATTGAGATTCAGCGCATCATCAATTTCCTCAAGAGCCGCAACATCGGCGTCTTGATCACCGACCACAATGTGCGCGAAACCCTGGGTATTTGCGACCACGCTTACATCATCAGCGAGGGCCGGGTTCTGGCCCAAGGCCTGCCGTCCGAGATCGTCGAGAACGCCGATGTGCGGCGCGTCTATCTGGGCGAAAACTTCAGGATGTGAGGCCATGAAACAAGGCCTGTCGCTACGCGTCTCGCAGCATCTGGCGCTCACGCCCCAGTTGCAGCAGTCGATCCGTCTGTTGCAGCTCTCTACCCTGGAGTTGTCGCAGGAAATCGAGCAAATGCTCGAAGCTAATCCTTTTCTGGAAATGGACCACGAGGCTGCCGAGCGCGAGCAATTCGGTTTGGAACAGGTCGACAGCCTAGTCAGCCAGGGCGACCGACTCAGCGAAGCGCCCACGCCTACCGTCAGTGACTACAGCAGCACAGTCGCCAGCGACAGCACGCGCGACGAGGAAGCCACGCCACTATCGGCCGAGCCGGGCGGCGACGATGCCATCAGCTGGGAAGGCGATGGCACCACCGAAACCACCCCCGATGACGGCGAATGGGGAGGGGACGCCAAAGCCAAATCCAACAACCTGGGCGACGACGAAGACAAAGACGCCACCGAACTGGCGCGGGTGCAAGAGTCCTTGCAAGCGCATTTGCACCGCCAGGCGCTGCGTTTGCGATTAAGCGACAGCGACCAGGCAGCGCTGCGCTTTTTGATTGAGTCGCTCAACGACGACGGCTACCTGGAAGACACCTTAGAAAGCCTGGCTCAAGGGCTGGCTGGTGATGACTATGAGCAAGTGGAAGACCTGGTGCACCACTTCACCGTGGGGCTTGGGCTCTTGCACAGCCTGGACCCGGTGGGTGTGGGCGCGCGTGACCTGGGCGAATGCCTGCGCTTGCAAATGACCGCCCTGTTGGCCAACTGCCGCGCCGAGTTGGACGAGGACGACTACCCGGTGGACCCGGCCGATGACGACGACGAGACCGCCATCGTGCGCCACCGCGCCGAAGTGCTGGAAGTGGGCTTGCGTATTTGCCAGCAGCCCTTGGATTTGCTGGCGCGGCGCGATATCAAGCGCCTGGTGCAACTCAGCGTGGGCGGCGACAGCCTGGTGCGCGAAGCGATTGCGCTCATTGCGCGCCTCGAGCCCAAGCCGGGTCGGCGTTTTGTGGATGTGGAACGCAACATCATCGTGCCCGATGTGCTGGTCACCGCCATCCACAAAGAAGGCATGACGCCGCGCTTTCGGGTGCAGCTCAACCCGGAAGTGATGCCGCGCCTACGGGTGCACGATATTTACGCCAATGTGCTGCGCAACCACAAAGCCAGCTCCAGCCATGCCGGCCTGCAACAGCGCTTGCAAGAGGCGCGCTGGTTTATCAAAAACATCCAACAGCGTTTTGACACTATCTTGCGCGTGAGCACCGCCGTGGTGGAACGGCAAAAAAGCTTCTTTACCCATGGCGAACTGGCCATGCGCCCCTTGGTGCTGCGCGAGATCGCCGAAGAGCTGGGCCTGCATGAGTCCACCATCAGCCGCGTTACCACCGCCAAATACATGGCCACGCCGTATGGCACGTTTGAGCTGAAATATTTTTTCGGCTCCGGCTTGGATACCGAGTCCGGCGGCAGTGCCTCCAGCACTGCGGTGCGCGCCATCATCAAGCAGTTTATCCAGGCCGAGAATCCGAAAAAACCACTCAGCGACAACCAGTTGTCCGAGATGCTCAAAGAGCAAGGCATTGAATGCGCGCGCCGTACCGTAGCCAAATACCGCGAAGGCCTGAAGATCGCGCCGGCCAGCTTACGCAAAGCGCTGTGAGCGCACTCCACAACGCGCCCCGGCGCAGCACCACGGCATGAACCAGTTACAGATATTTTTACCCTGCGCCGCCGGCGTGGAAGACTTCTTGTGCGGCGAGGTGCAAACGATTACCGACTTGCCCGCGCAGTCGATTCAGCGCTGGCGCGGCGGCGTAATGCTGCAGGGCTCCTGGCGCGCGGTGTTGTTACTGAATTTGCATTGCCGCCTGGCCCAGCGCGTAATGGTGCAACTCTCGCAAACCGACTACCGCAGCGAACAAGACCTTTACCGCGCCGCCGCTGCGGTGGCCTGGGAAATCTGGTTCACACCCAAGCAAAGCATCAAAGTGGAAGTGACGGCGCAGCACAGCCCGCTGACCTCGCTGAACTTTGCAGCTCTGAAAATCAAAGATGCGGTCTGCGACCGCTTTCGCGACAAGGCCCATGGCGTGCGCCCGGACGTGAACACCCGCTGGCCGGATGTGCGCATCTTTGCGCACCTGACGACCGACCAGTGCGCGCTGTATATCGATACCTCCGGCGAAGCGCTGTTCAAGCGCGGATGGCGTGAAGACACAGGCGATGCGCCACTCAAAGAAACCCTGGCCGCCGCCATGATTGCTGCCAGCGGCTGGGCCGATGGCGATGGCGATGCCGATTTGCTGCCGCTGTACGACCCCTGCTGCGGCAGCGGCACGGTGGCGATTGAAGCGGCGCAAATCGCCTGCAATATTCCACCGGGCTTGCTGCGCCACTTTGCGTTTGAGAAATACCTGCCCTTTCAGGCCCATGTGTGGCAGGCCATCCGCGAAGAGGCGCAGGCGCGCATCATCCACCCCGAGCCGGGCGACGCGCCCCTGATTTACGGCAGCGACGTGTCGCACCGCATGGTCGATTTTGCCGAGCGCAATGCCCAGCGCGCCGGTGTAGCTGGAGTGATCAGCTTTCGTGGCGGAGACGCTTTGCAGCGCATGCCGCCTATCGAAGGCGGTGGCGTCATGCTGCTCAACCCGCCCTATGGCGAGCGCATTGAAGTGGGCGGCGTGGCAGGCGAAGGCGCGCGCTTTGGTGCCCGCGAAGTGGCCGAGACCGAAGAAGGCGGCGCGTTTTTTAACCAACTAGCCAGTCACTGGAAAAAGCACTTCAGTGGCTGGAGCGCCTGGGTGCTGACGCCGGACCTAAAACTGCCAGGAAAGATGCGCCTAAAAGAATCGCGCCGCGTGCCTCTGTGGAACGGGCCTATTGAATGCCGATTGTTCAAGTTTGATCTGGTGGCCGGGCGTATGGACAAAAGCAAGATGGAGCCGGCAGGGACTCCGGGCCAAGCGCAAAGCAAAGCCTGACACGGCGCTGCACTATTGCATGGCAACACACCTAAGCACTTCAGGGCAGAGTGCGAAAACCGAAACCTCCCCGCCAGCGGCGACCCGAGCCCACCCCGCGAGCGCCTAGTTGAGCCAGCCACCCGCAGATACAGCGCAGCGCCCACTGTGGGTGCTCGACACCAACATCGTGCTCGATGTTTTTCTCTTCGCCGACCCCGCCGCCCAGCCGCTGCGCGAAGCCTTGGCGCAAGCGCGCATCCGCTGGATCAGCACCGCGCCCATGCGCGAGGAACTGGCCCGGGTGCTGGGCTACCCGCATATCGCCAAACGCATGGACTTTTACCAGCGCAGCGCCTCTGACTTGCTGCGCGACTACGACACGCACAGCCACCCAGTAGACGTAGCACCACGCGCCTCGCTGCGCTGCAAAGACCCGGATGACCAGCGCTTTATCGACCTGGCGCTGGCTCAGCAAGCGGGCTTGTTGAGCAAAGACAACGCTGTTTTGTGCATGGCTAAGCGATTGCGAGCGCTGGGGGTGCCTTATGTGAGCGCCACATTCCTTGAAGCACAGAAAAGTTTCCGTGTTTAAGCGCCAGATGCAAGCGTACTTTTATCAGCTTGCACTTGATTGCAATTTGTGGCCAATCGCGGCCTCAGCTTTGAGCCACTAATGAGCGCAACCACCCACAAGCACATGGTTTTCATGGCGACCATCACCCAAGACAAAGTAGGTGATGCCGACCTTGGTATAGCCCTGGCGGGCATAAAAGGCGAGGGCTCGTGCGTTCTTGCTATTTACCGCTAGCCATAAGGGTGAGCTTGACTGTTCTTGCGCCCTACCCTGCGCAGCCTGAAGAAGTGCCCAGCCGATTCCATGGCCGACGAATTGCGCTTGGACATAGAGGGTTTGCAGCTCCACCATTGCGCCAAAGCCTGACGGACAGGCGGCGCCAAACTTGAGGGCTGCAAAGCCGGCAAGGTAATGGTCGCGTTCGGCTACAAGGATGGTGGTCTGCGGCTCGTTCAGGTGCTCTGAAAACTTTTCGACCGTGAGTTCTGAAAGTACATACTGGGCAATCTCATCGCTGATACCGTCGGTGGCATAGGTATGCAGCCAGACTTGCGCGGCCAAGACAGCCAAGCGATTAGCATCGCCAGCCTGTCCGGTGCGTACTTGAAAACTATGCGGCATGGCGTAACGACTTCACCGCTGCAAGTTTAGGATTTATCAGGCTTGGGCGACTCGGTAAATTTCTCGCTTGCCGAGATGTGAGAGCCTGCGCAGCGCGCGCATTCAAGAACTCGTGCAGTAGGCCAAATTCTTCGGCCAATGTTTCGTACTCCGCCTTCACCTCGGTATTGGCCAGGGCCTTGGTGCAAAGTTGCATATATGTCAGCATCTTTCCAGTCCTCCATTCGCTTGCGCGCAAGCGCAAATTTTCTGGGGTGTGTCTTTTCGGTTTTCTTCATAAACTACGCTTGTACACATGATCACCGCTGTCATAGGAATACAGCGTAGGCAAACCCCGCGTTGGCACCCGCACATAGCCTTGACGTTGAAGCAAGCCTGCGCTGCGTTGATTCTCAGGATGCGTCGTAGCCCAAAACGATTGGACGTTTGTATTTTCGCGCAGCTGACTTTGCAGCCACAAAAGGCCCTGGGAAGCGTAGCCGCACCCCCAAAGCCTTGGGCTGTACAAAAACGCAAGCTCAGCAAGATGTTCGTGAATATTGGCTTCAAGCCTACCAATGACTTCTTTGGATTCAGCCAAACGTACCGTGAAGTTAAGCCAACGCTCGCCAGTGGCCTCAGAAGGCGGGCCGGCGATCGAGCGACGAAGCCAAAGATCAAAGTCAGCCCTACTCGGCATACCGCCAATGTATTGGTAAACAAGTTCGCGATGGAGCGCGTTGGCTAACTCTGGAATATCGCGCACCTCAAGCGGGGAATATAGAAATTTGTCGGCCATTGTCATTGGTGTGCGCCTTAGGTTCTAGCTAAGCGGGCGCCATCGCCAATTTACTAGGCCCGCGAGGATGATGATAGGCATGGCCGCCTGACTGAGCTGCTGCCCTGGCTCTAGCGCTCCGATTGAGCAAAGCGCTAGTTTTCTCTGCATCACTGCTATTTTTTAGGAGCCAGCTTTCCGAACAGCCTTTGCATCACAGCACATCCCCAGGCACAAGCGAGTAAACCAATGCGTCGTGTGGCGCGCCGTGGAAGTAGAGTCGGTTCCTCGCCTCGCACTCCAGTTTCGCGCCCAGCGACATGGCCACGCGTTGACTCGCTAGGTTGTGGGTGAGGACGACAATCTCAAGCCGAGTGAGGCCAAGCTCACCGAACCCAAGTAGCGCCGCTTGGTGGGCGGCAAAACGGGCGACTCCCTGCCCCGTGTAAGGCGAGCTCACCCAGTACCCAATGTTTCCAATTCGGTTGGCGCGATTGATGTGGTTAATGCCAGTTCCGCCAATCACTGCGCCTGTGGAGGCATCGAAGATGCCGAGCGGATACTCGGTGTTGTTTGCCCAGAAATCTATGCTTGTTTTTATCCAATTCTTCGCATCTGAAAACGCGTAGTCCTTGGAGCACCAGGGCATCCAGTAGGTCAGTTCGTCGATTGACTCGCGCACCGCTGCGTAGAAAGACTCTGCATCCGACGACGCGAATTTGCGAACAACGTATTTGCTTACTTGGGACACGTTACTGTTTCTCTTTTTAGTCGTACCCAACCAGTTTTGGATTTCATCGTAGGAGGTTTGCGACTCGCGTTTGCTTGCTTTTCGGAACGGGACGAATCGGATTTCATATCTACTCATTGTCTGTTCGACTTAAGCACGTATGCAAGTGAGCAAACCTAAACCATCGTGTGCGGGTCAGGCTTGGACGGTTCCTTGAATTTTTCGCTGCCGTGGCAAGCGAACCAAGCGCACCTCCAATTTGCAGCCCAATGCATCCGCGTACTTGGACAGCGTCGCCAGAGAGGGCGAATGCTTACCGCTACCCGACTCCATGCGTGCAACCGCAGACTGGGTCGTGCCGATCTTTTCTGCCACCTGCGCTTGCGTTAAGCCCTGCGCGGCCCGCGCCTTCAAGAACTCATCCAAAAGGGAAAATTCTTCGGCCAGTTTTTCGTACTCCGCCTTTACCTCAAAATTCGCCAATGCCTTGGTGCGAAGTTGCTTATGCGTCAACATCTTTCCACTCCTTCATTCGCTTGCGCGCAAGTGCCAATTCCTTGGGAGGTGTCTTATCCGTCTTCTTGACAAACTGGTGGAGCATGACGATTTTGCGACCCACCAAGGTGCAGTAAAAAACCCGTCCAATACCCTCACGCGATTTCAATCGCAGCTCGAAGAGCCCCAGGCTCATGGCCCGCGTATGCGGCATCCCTAAATTGGGGCCAAACTCGAGCATGCGATCAGTGCATTGAAAGTACCTAGCCAAAATGCCCGGCGGTAAAGCCAGCACATCAGCCTGCAATTGATCGTCGTGATATTCGATCTCCCATCTCATACATTTAATATAGCACGTTTGAGATATTTTTTGAGTTACGCGGCCCGCGTAGGCAAGCTCTGTAAGCCTTGCCTGAGGTACTCTGTACATTGTCTCAGTCCGGGCTTAAAATGCCTGCCGTAGCTGGTCAGCTTGAGCGAGAAGTTAGGCATCACTGAGGTGCCTACTGAGAACCGCGCTCCGATAGACCTTGCCTGACCACTGCACTTGCGCAACCTCTTTGTAGCCCAACTTCCGGTAGAGCGCAACGAGGCCGGTAGCAGGAAGTGCAGTGTCCAGGGCGAGCTTCGTATAGCCGTGCTGTCGCGCCCAAGAGCTGCAAGTGGCAAGAAGCGCGCGAGCAATGCCTTGGGACTGGAAGCTCGGATGAACCGCGACTTGGTTGACTATGGCAACTTCGGGCTTTGTGTAATACGCGCAGTTGCTGGATTCGTACGGCCCACGTACCGTTGCGGTACCGACCAGCTTGCCGTTTTGTTCGGCGACGTAGCACATGCATCCTGCGATGCGTTCAGCCGTGACTTCTGGGCTTTGATCGACTGCCGTGTAGTTGAGGCCCATGTCGCCGAGGCGAGCATAGGCAAGATGCAGAAGCGTAGTGAGCTCGACGAGCGAGTCTTCTGTATTCCACGGACGGATGGTGCTCCATGGTGCTTCCCGCGATGCCTAACGTAATTCAAATCGTAAAACCCGGTTGACACGTCTAGATCGGGTAAAAACGTCAGGCTGATTTAAATACGGTTTCGGTAAGTATATGTTTTTTAGCAATATATGAATGCCGCACAAATGAAACGCTTTGCAAGTCAGGATGACTTTATATGCTGTGCTTCATTGGCGCACCCATCGACGCCAAGTTTCCACCAATGCGTCCGCTTTGGATTCGCAGTCAAGCGTTGCTGGATTGCGGCGTCACTCCGCGCATCGCGATGCCGCTGGCTTTCAAGCCAGTTTTAGGGTTTAAGGCCTAGCGCTCACCGCTTCTGCGCCAAGCAAAACGCGACAACCGCATTCGCATGCCCATGCCCCATGCCGTGCTCGGCCTTGAGCCAGTTGACGATTTCCATGTGCTTGGCGCCGCTGCGGGTTTCGACCAGCGCGAACCAGTGGGCTATGGGCTGGCCGTATTTCTTTTCGATGGAGGGGAAGTAAGTAGCAGGCCCTTGGACCTTGGGTACGTTTGCCATAGTGCGCCTTAGCCGGGGATATGGGGCTCCACCAATGTTGCCAGTTGCGCCAGCGATTCCTGCCAGCCGAGGTAACACATTTCCAGGGGGATCGCCTCCGGGATGCCGCTTTGGGTAATGTTGATTTCCGTGCCGCAGATGACCGCTTGCAGCGTAACCAGCACGTCCAGCGTGGCGGGTAGCTGCGGGTTGTCAAAGCGGTCGGTGTAGCGCAGGCGTTCGCCGGGCACCAGTTCTAGGTATTCGCCGCCAAAGGAATCGGCGCCGCCAGTGCTGAAGTTGTGGAAGGACATGCGAAAGGTGCCGCCCACGCGGGCATCCATGTGGTGCACGGTACAGCTAAAGCCGTGGGGCGGCAACCATTTGGCCATCGCCGTGGGTTCTACAAAAGCGCGGTACACCTTGTCGGGTGGCGCGCGCAGGACGCGATGCAAATGAACGCTGCGGTCGGTCATGACGCCCTCGGTTTAAAACGGAATATCGTCGTCCATATCGTCAAAGCCGCTGGCCGGGCGCGCGACGGGCGCGGTGCGGGCCGGGGCGGGGGCGGAGGGGCGCGCTGCCGGTGCGGCGCGGCGCTGGCCGCCGTCGTCGCCTTCACCCGGGCCACCCATGCCTTCGCGGCCACCGAGCAGTTGCAGTTCGGTGGCGATGATGTCCACCGTGTTTTTCTCAACGCCGGCCTGGTCGGTGTATTTACCGTACTTCAAGCGGCCTTCGATATAGGCGGGGCGGCCTTTTTTCAGGTATTCGCCCGCGATTTCGGCCAGACGGTCGTAAAAGGTGACGCGGTGCCACTGGGTGTCTTCAATCGACTCGCCGGTGTTTTTGTCTTTGCGGCGGCTGCTGGTGGCAATGCTGACATTGGCCACGGCCTGGCCGGAGGGTAAATAACGGATTTCGGGGTCGCGGCCGCAATTGCCGACGAGGATCACTTTATTGACGGATGCCATGGGTTTTCTCCAAAATAGTAGGCCATTATCTCGCCTTTGAAAGCCGCTGGCGATGCGGGAAAGTGCCTAGGCCCGCGGGGCGCAAGGCCTGCACCCCAGGGCCGCGCCTCACGCCCAAGGGCAAAGCATGGCTTGTGACGCATCAAAACCGGCGCTTGGCGATAATGTGCGGTTTGGCTTGGCGCGCACGTTTTGAACACTCCACACACTCCGATCAACTTGGCTGCCGAACTGGGCGAGGAGGCCGGTACCTACCTGGGCCGCAGTTTGCGCCAGCCCAGCATCAGCATTCGGGGGGCGCGCACCCACAATCTGAAGAACATTGACCTGGACATTCCGCGCAACCAGTTGGTGGTCATCACCGGCCTGTCTGGCTCCGGCAAATCCAGCCTGGCTTTTGACACCCTGTACGCTGAAGGCCAGCGCCGCTATGTGGAAAGCCTGTCCACCTACGCGCGGCAGTTTTTGCAGCTGATGGACAAGCCTGATGTGGACATGATTGAAGGCCTGTCGCCCGCCATCTCCATCGAGCAAAAAGCCACTAGCCACAACCCGCGCTCTACCGTGGGCACGGTCACCGAAATCCATGACTACCTGCGCCTCTTGTTTGCCCGTGCCGGTACGCCCTACTGCCCCGACCACCACCAGCCCCTGCAAGCGCAAACCGTCAGCCAAATGGTCGATGCGGTGCTGGCGCTGCCCGAGGACACGCGGCTGATGATTTTGGCCCCAGTGGCGCGTGAGAAAAAGGGCGAATTTTTAGATGTATTTGCACACATGCAAGCACAGGGCTATGTGCGCTTTCGCGTCAACGGCGTGGTCTATGAAGCGCAAGACTTGCCCCTGCTCAAGAAAAACGAAAAACACGATGTCGACGTAGTGGTGGACCGGCTCAAAGTCCGCCCGGAGTTGCAACAACGCCTGGCCGAAAGCTTTGAAGCCGCGCTGCGCTTGGCTGCAGGCCGCGCTATTGCGATGGAAATGGACAGCCGCGCCGCCGATGGCAGCCTGGTGGAGCACCGCTTTAACGCCAAATTTGCCTGCCCGCTGTGCAGCTACAGCATCAGCGAGCTGGAGCCGCGCTTGTTTTCCTTCAACTCGCCGGTCGGCGCCTGCACCGCCTGCGACGGGCTGGGGCAGCAAGATATGTTTGACGTGGCGCGGGTGGTGGCTTTCCCCTCGCTCAGCCTGGCCAGCGGCGCCATCAAAGGCTGGGATAGGCGCAACGGCTATTACTTTGCGATGCTGGAGAGCCTGGCAAAGCACTACAAGTTTGATGTGGAAGCGCCATTTGAAGCCCTGCCAGCGCATGTGCAACATGCGGTGTTGCACGGTTCGGGCGAGGAAGAGATTAAGTTCAGCTATGTGCTGGAGTCGGGCAACTCGCAGGGCCGCAAGGTCAGCAAAAAACACCCGTTTGAAGGCGTGCTGCCCAATTTGCAGCGGCGTTACCGCGAGACCGAATCGAGCCTGGTGCGCGAAGACCTAGCGCGCTTGCGCAGCACCCACCCGTGCGGCGAATGCAAAGGCACGCGCCTGCGCGCTGAGGCGCGCCATGTGAAGGTGGGCGAAGGCAGCCAGGCGCGGGCGATTTTTGAAATCAGCCAAAGCACCTTGCTGCAGGCGCAGACCTATTTTGAAAGCCTGCAATTGCGCGGCTCCAAGGGCGAGATTGCGGCCAAGGTGGTGCGCGAAATCGGGCTGCGCCTGAAGTTTTTGAACGACGTGGGCTTGAGTTACCTAAGCCTCTCGCGCAGCGCCGAAACACTGAGCGGCGGCGAGTCGCAACGCATACGGCTGGCCAGCCAAATCGGCTCGGGCCTGACAGGTGTGATGTATGTGCTGGACGAGCCCAGCATCGGCCTGCACCAGCGCGATAACGACCGCCTGATCAGCACCTTGCGGCATTTGCGCGACATCGGCAACAGCGTGCTAGTGGTCGAGCACGACGAGGACATGATGCGCGCGGCTGACTATGTGATCGACATGGGCCCGGGCGCCGGTTTGCACGGCGGGCAAGTGACGGCGCAGGGCAGCTTTGCGCAGGTGCGTGACAACCCCAACTCGCTGACCGGCAAGTACCTGTCGGGCGCGCTGCAAATTGCGATTCCTGAACAACGGCGCGCATGGTTACCGACGGTCGAGAGCGTCGCCTACCAAGCCAAAAACCCGTCGCGCTTTGCACCTAGCCCTGCCGCTGAGCGGCGTGCCGAACGCGAGGCGCGCCACCGCGCTACTTTGGGAGAGTGGCAATCGCTGCGCGTGCTGGGCGCGCGCGGCAACAATTTGCAAAACGTCAGCGTGGCTTTTCCGGTGGGTTTGTTGACCTGCGTGACAGGGGTATCGGGCTCGGGTAAATCCACGCTGGTCAACGACACCTTGTACGCTGCCGCAGCGCGCACCATCCACCGTGCGCACGAAGAGCCGGCGCCCCACGACAGCATCGAGGGCATCGAGTATTTCGACAAAGCGATCAACGTGGACCAGTCGCCCATTGGGCGCACGCCGCGCAGCAACCCGGCCACATACACCGGCTTGTTCACCCCCATCCGCGAGTTGATGGCCGAAGTGCCGATGGCGCGCGAGCGCGGCTACGGCGCCGGTCGCTTTAGCTTTAATGTGCCGGCGGGCAGCGGTGGCGGGCGTTGTGAGGCTTGCCAGGGCGACGGCATGGTGAAAGTGGAAATGCACTTCCTGCCCGATGTGTATGTGCCCTGCGATGTTTGCGCCGGCCAGCGCTACAACCGTGAAACGTTGGAAGTGCTTTACAAGGGCAAAAACATCGCCCACATCCTGGAGCTGACGGTGGAAGCGGCGCTGGAGTTTTTCCAAGCCGTGCCCACGCTGGCGCGCAAGCTGCAAACCCTGATGGACGTGGGCCTGAGCTATATCCGCCTAGGCCAGTCGGCCACCACGCTCTCGGGCGGGGAAGCCCAGCGGGTGAAGCTGGCGCTCGAATTGTCCAAACGCGACACCGGGCGCACGCTGTACATCCTGGATGAGCCCACCACCGGCTTGCACTTTGCCGACATCGCCCTGCTGCTCAAGGTGCTGCACCAGTTGCGCGATGCGGGCAACACGATTGTGGTGATCGAGCACAACCTAGACGTCATCAAAACCGCAGACTGGGTGATCGACATGGGCCCCGAAGGCGGCTCTGGCGGCGGCATTCTGGTAGCAGCAGGTACGCCGGAGGACATCGCCGCCACGCCCGGAAGTTTTACCGGCACCTATTTGCAACGGGTATTGCAGCGGCGCGCTTAAGACAAGCGCATCAGCGCATTAACTGGCAATACGTCAAGCCTGGGACGGTTTTAAGTCGGCGTTTGCAACAAGTCCATCGCTAGGCATAAATCAGCCCAGGCCTTGCCCTTGTCCGCCGCTTGGCGCAGCAAGGCCTGCGGGGTGTAAGTCACCAGCACCGGCACACCCTGATAGCGATAGACCTGGCCGCGCTGGCGGCCCAGCGGCAGCGCCGCTTCTTGCGGGTGCTCTTGCAGCAATACCTGGTTGGCAAAACGGCCCATGGCCACAATCACCGACGGTTGCACCAGGGCAATTTCACGTTGCAAATAGGCGGCGCATTGGGTCAACTCAGCGGCCTGCGGCACACGGCCCTGGGGCGGGCGGCATTTGCTGACTTTGGTGACATAGGCTGCCTCTAAACCCGGTGCCAGCTCGCCGCGCGTGGCCCCTACGGCTTTGAGCATATTGGCCAACAGCAGCCCGGCTTCGCCGGTAAAGGGCTGGCCTGCGGCATCTTCGTCTTCGTCCGGCGGGTCGCCCACCACCATCCAGCGCGCATGCCGCCCGGCCTGGGCACTGAGCATGCTGTGGCTGCGCCCAGCGCACAAACCGCAGGCCTGGCAATCGGCGGCGGTGCGCGCCAAGGCGTCCCAGTCCATGGTGGCGATTTGGCTCAGGTCGTTGGCGCCATCGCCACGCGGCACTGCGGGCGCGCTGCTAGCGGTGCCGCCACTGCGACTTGCGAGTCCGGCGTCCCTACCACCAGCAGTCGCAGGCGCAACTGGGTTGGCGGGAACAGGCCTTTGCGCTGGCAAACCGGCCTGCGGCGCTTGGGCGTTGGGGGTGGTGTGCAAAACGCCTTGGGGGCTTGGCTGTTTGGCCGAGACCGCGCCCGGCAAGGTGCTGGAATCGGCCAGAGCGAAATCAGTGCCCGGTAACCAAACGCGCACGCCCATTTCCAAAAGCATGGCGCGTTGGCGGGTGTCTAAAGAAAGCGGCATAGGCCCATTATCCGAGTTGCAGGCGCATCACCAGCGCATCTTCGCGCTGACCGCGCCCAGCAGCGTAATAAGCCTTGCGCTGCCCGACCACTTCAAAGCCATGGCTTTGATAGACCTTGATGGCGCGTACATTGCCCACACGCACCTCCAGCCACAAGATGCGCGCCGCTTCGCTCACAGCCCACAAACGCGCGGCGTCCAGCATCAAGCGGCCCCAGCCCTGGAACTGGTAGCTGGGGTCCACGGTGATGTTGAGCAGATGCGCCTCCTGTACGCCCGGCATGACCACGAAGTAGCCCAGCAGCGTATCGCCCCCGAGCAGCAGGCGCGCGTGGTAGCCGCTTTGCAATACATCGCTGAAATTGGCGCGTGACCAAGGGTGTGCATAGGCGCGCTGCTCCACCTCCATCACCCGCGCCAGGCTGGGCAAGTCCATGGCCGATAAGCGCACCTCGGCGCGCTCCAGCGCTTTAGGGCCCGGGTGCCTGCGCATGCCTTGCAAAAGAGTCACTATGCGCGGCAGCGGGGGCCGCCTCCATTGGGGCCAGGCCCGCTTTGTGGGCTTTCTCCAAAGCCCGTTCGCCCGTGGTCTTGGCGACTTTGTCGCGCACATACAAAGGCAAAGCCTGATCGGGCGGTACGCAGCCACCCGCAGCGATCAAGGCCGGAGCCACTTGCAATAGCGCCATAGCCTGTGGCAACGCTTCGCAACAGAACAGGCCCGCCGGTGCAGCCAGACGCTCGCCATAGCTGGTAAATACATTGCCAGCCCAAGCGCGCCAAGCCGGCGCAGCCATGATCATCTGCCCGGGCTGCATGTCGCTCGCACCGGGCGCCCAAGTTGCAGCAGAGTGCGCCCACTCCGCCACTTGCTCGGGTGCCAAAAGGCAAGGCGCTTGCAATGGGGTCCATACGTCGCCAGCAAATGCGTAGGTGGCGGCATAGACCTCGTCCATGCGGGCGTCGAGCAAAGCGCTCACGCAACCCTGAATGGCCTGCGGCGCATGGGCCGCCCGGGCACTCTGCGCCAAAGCCAGTAAAGAGGGCACGGGCAAGACCGGGACCCCCGCGCCATAGGCCAGCCCCTGGGCCACCGAACAGGCGGTGCGCAAACCGGTAAACGAGCCAGGCCCGCTGCCAAAGCAAATAGCGTCCAGGTCCTGCAAGCGCAGATCGGCCTGGCGCAGTAAGTCCAGGATGGCGGCTATCAGACTGCCCGAGGCGGCCGCGCCGCCCGCTCCCTGGTGCTGCCAGTAGCGGGGGCCCGCCGGGGTGCTGCGCAGCACCGCCACGCTAAGCGCGTCGGTACTGGTGTCAAAGGCCAGAAGGTGCATGCTTGGCAAGCGTCTCAGGGCTTATGAAGGGCTACATCCGGCACGGGCATGAGCGCTGCCGGAGTCTGTGCCACTTTGCGTACGCCAAACACAATGCCACAGCTGACCAGCGCCAGACCAGCCAACACGTTCCAAGGCAGGGGTTCGCCCAAAAACAAGGCCGCGCACAAAGCAGATAGGCCGGGCACCGCCGCTGTCATCATGGTGGAACGCACCGGGCCGTAGTACTGAATCATTTTGGTAAATCCGATGCCCGAAACCACGACCGAGCCGACACCCTGAAAGCCCATCTGAAACACAATTTCGCGCCAGGGCGCGTGCAATACCTGGCCGGGCAACCACCCCATCAGACAAGCCAGGGTATAGGCCGGCACGAACATGACAAAAGCGAAAGCAGTGATGCCAATGGTGGCCTGCACCGCATCCAAGGCAAAGCGGCGCACCAACACGCTGTACATGGACCAGCACATGGCCGCCAGCACAAACAAAACATCACCACGCCAAACGCCGCTGCCGTCAAACGCATTCAACAGGCTGGCGCCACCCACCAGGGCATCGCCGCAAACGATCAAAGCCAAGCCCAGTGCCCGGCCCCAGCGAATGCGCTCACCCAAGAGCAGCAAAGCGAGCAAGGTGGTCCACAAGGGCAGGCTACCGGGCAACAGCACCGAAGCATGGGCCGCGGGCGCGAAAGCGAAGCCGCTATAGGCCAGGGTGGCGTAGAGCAAGCCGCCAAACAAACCGATGCGCCAGGTAATGGCCCAGGGCAAGGGCGAGACGCCGCCGAGCGAGCCGCGCCCCGGCGTAAGCGGGTCCAACTGCTTGCGGGCCGTGCGCGTCATCCACCAGCCCCAAGGTAGCAAGACCAGCGCCGCGCCCCACAGGCGGGCATAGACCACATCCAAAGGCAAGAGTGTGCCCCCGCGTGCAGGGTCGGCCGTGGCGCGGGCGATCACGATGAAGGCGGTCCAGATGGTGATTGTCACCACTGCAGCGATACGGCCTTGTACTGCGGGAGACAGACCAAAAGGCGATGCGGCGGGGGCAGGAGAAGTCATCGGGGAGATTATCGGGCTTGATTTATCCCCCGCTTCCCCCCGCCCCTTCACCCCCCAAGATCACCTGGCCACCGATAATCGACCATGGGTTTTCATTTCTACTTGCGGTATGGCTTGACTGCACTGTTCATGCTGGTCAGCGCTACCGCGCAAGCCCAGTTACCGGCGGCGGTGGAAGAGGCTTTGCAGCGCGCCCGTATTCCGGCAGGTGCAGCGGCCTTTTTGGTGGTGGACGCGCAGGACGCTAAGGCTTCGCCGCGCTTGCAACACCGCAGCGAAGCGCCTATGCAGGCAGCTTCCGTGATGAAGTTGTTCACCACCTATGCGGCGCTGGACTTGCTGGGCCCGGCCTATAGCTGGAGCACGCCGGTGTATATCGATGGGCCGGTGCGCGATGGCACGCTGGACGGTAATTTGTACATCCAAGGCCAGGGCGATCCGCAACTGGTGATGGAGCGCTTGTGGCTGCTCTTGCGCAGGGTGCAAAGCCTGGGCATTACGCGTATCAGCGGCGACATTGTGCTGGACAACAGCGCGTTTTGGGTGCCCGACCAGGACCCCGCAGCTTTTGATGGCGAGCCGCTGCGCCCCTACAACGCGCGGCCCGAGGCGCTGCTGATCAATTACAAATCCATCGTCATGACCTTCACACCCGAGCCGGCGGGGCGCTTGGCGCGGGTGCAATACGACCCGCCTTTGTGGGGTGTGCAAACCCAGGACAGCGTGCCGCTGGCGAGCGGCGCCTGCACCGACTACCGCGCCGGGCTGAAGGCAGACTTTTCTGATCCTTTGCGCATCCGCTTTGGCGGCACACTGCCCGCCTCTTGCGGCGAAAAAATATGGCCAATTGCCTATGTCGACCCAGCCAGCTATGCGCCGCGCGCGGTGCAAGGCCTGTGGCGCAGCATGGGCGCAGGCTTGGACGGTAGCGCAGTCTGGGGCACGGTACCGGCCAAACTGTTGGAGGCCAAGCCGCTATTGGAGTGGCGCTCGCCGCCCCTGGCCGAAGTGGTACGCGAGATTAACAAGTACAGCAATAACGTCATGGCCCAGCAAGTCTTTTTAACGCTGGGGCGCGAGGGCGGCAGTGGCACAGCCCGGGCCGAACAGTCGCGCGCGCTATTGCAAAAATGGTGGGAAGCACGCATCGGCAGCGAAGACGCGCCGCTGGTGGACAACGGCGCAGGTTTGTCGCGCAGCGAGCGCGTGAGCGCCCGGGCGCTGGGCCTTTTACTGCAACACGCTTACCGCTCGCCGCTGATGCCCGAATTAATTGCGTCCCTGCCCATTAGCGGCATCGACGGAACCCTGACGCGCTCCAAAGCCCGCGCCGCGGGCAGCGCCCACCTCAAGACCGGTAGCATTTTGGACGTGAATGCCATCGCCGGCTATGTCGATGCCGCCAGCGGAAAACGCTACGCACTGGTCGCCGTCATCAACCATGCCAATGCGCCAGTCGCGCGACCCGTCCTCGACGCGCTGGTGGACTGGGCCGCCCAGGACCAATAAACCTTTTATGAACCTCACTGACACCATAGGCACCGTAGGCGCCACCCTGACTACGGTCGCCTTCTTGCCCCAGGTCTGGCACACCTTCCGCACCAAGGATGTCAGCGGCATCTCGCTGGGCATGTACACGGTGCTGACCATCGGCATCGCGCACTGGACAGTCTACGGCTGGCTGCTATCGGCCTGGCCGGTCATCATCGCCAATGGCATCACCCTGGCCTTGGCCTTGGCGATTTTGGTCATGAAGCTGCGCTACCGGGAATAAATACGGACTCCTAGCAAACGCCAGGCGCCCAGGTTCGTGCACTGCGCTGAACCAGCCGCCACCCAGAGAATTGGGAGACCTGGACGACTCCTTGACTTGTCACTTTGTGAAAAACGGGTTTACCCGAATTACATACTTGTGTCACTTAGGTTAAATTGCATCGCGAATTTGTAATTTACTCAAATTACAGCACCCTCAACAGCCAAGGAGACATTCAGCATGCGATTTGTAAAACAGTTGGCACTCGGTTCGATCACGGTAGTGCTGCTTGCGGCCTGCGGTGGCGGAAGTGAAATTCCGCTCAAAGTTCAGATTAAATCTGTCAAGGTGATCGGAGATAGCCTTTCTGACAGCGGAACCTTCAACGGCATAGGGTCTTTTGGCCGAGTTTTTTCCGTACAGGATTCAAGCACCCAGATTTGGCCCGAGCTAGTAGCCGCGAGCTACGGAATTACTTCGCTTTGCAATACGGCTAAATTTACGGGCGCAACTTACGTGGCAAATACAACGCCGGGTTGTACCAATTTTGCAGTTGGCGGCGCCTTGATTCAAAACACCAGCGCGCAAGGCGGGGCCCTTAGCCCACTATCAATTCCCTACCAGTTAGTTGCAGCGGCTACCACCGCAACCACCTACAGTGCCAGCGATTTGCTCCTAATTGATGGAGGAGGCAATGATGCAGCAGGGCTAACCGGGGCAATTCTTGCCGATCAAACCTTGACGGCATTCAACGCCTTCACAGCCAATTTAGGCATTGCGGCGGCTACATCTCAAGCCACTGCGGCTGCCAGAGGCTCTGACTACATGAAAAAGCTCGCTGACGGCTTTTCCCAATCGGTCAAGACCTATGCGCTTGACAAGGGCGCCACACGTGTTGTGATTGTTAATTTACCCGGCATAACCAACACACCTCGCTTTGTTGCCCTACTTAACCAAATTGCTGCAGCCTACGGTGGCGGAGCCGCAGGAGCTGCTGCGAAAACACAGACGGATCAAATGGTGCGCGCGTGGATAGCTGCCTTCAACGATCAGTTGGCAAGTAATTTTTCTGGCAACAGTTCGGTTGTAATTGTTGATCTGAATAAAGAAATGGACAACCAAATTGCGAACCCAGCCCAGTACGGCTTAACAAACGTGACTACACCGCTGTGCCCAAGCAGCGGTGCTGGCGCTGTGACATGGCTGCAATGCAACGCGACCGCTCTATCTAATCAAACCCCACCGGCAGGATCTAACGGCAAAGCAGATTGGTGGAAAACCTATGCTTTCTCCGATGAGTTTCACCCCACGCCCTACGGCCATAAATTGTTAGCCCAACTGGTCAACAAAAGTTTAGTTAACGCTGGCTGGCTGTAATTAGAAAGTCGAGGATCCCATGAAACTACTTATTTCCATCATTGCAACTCTATCTGCCATTGTGCTTACCCCAAGCGCTAGCGCCCAATCAGCCGGCACTTGGCTGGGCCGCCTTGGCATGACCACCATCGCGCCGCAAGTCACCAGCGAAGAAATGACGGCACCCAGCTTTAAGGGCACCAAATCGGACGTTAGCTCGGCCAGTCAGGTCAGCGGTGGCGTCACATACATGTACACCGATAATTTTTCTGTGGACGTACCGCTGGCATTGCCTTTCACCCACAAACTCATCGGCGCGGGCGCATTGGCCGGGGCCGGGCAAATCGGGGAAGTACAGGCCTTGCCGTTGACGGTGTTTTTCCAATACCGGTTTATGGAAGCCAACAGCCAGTTCCGCCCTTACCTTGGCTTAGGCGCTACGTACGCCTATTTCTTTAACGAAAAAGGCGGAGCGGCACTCACGGCCATGACGAACCCCGGCGGGCCAGCGACAACGATCAAGGTCGATTCGAAGTTCACTGTGACACCCCAGATCGGCTTGACCTACGCCATCAACGACAAGTTATTTGTGGATGCTTTTTACAGCAAATCGATGCTGAAAACCCGTAATACTTTTTCGACTGGCCAAACACTGGACATCACACTGGACCCTGCGTCTTACGGCATCACAATAGGTACCAAGTTCTAAGGTTGACGCCGGTGCGGATGCACCGGCAGATCGCCGATTTTGAAAGTAACAAGCCCTTGCTTTTTAGCAAGGGCTTTTTTATGCCTGGGGCGTGCGTACGCCGAAAATCGCCGACCCCACCCGCACCAGGGTGCTTCCCGCCTGAATAGCAGCTTCCAAGTCCGCACTCATACCCAAAGACAAGGTGTCCAACGCAAAGCCTTGGGCTTTAAGAGCCTCATATACCGCCAGGCTGCGCTGATGGACCGCCAGGGCGCTGGCAAAGTCCTGTGCAGGCTCAGGAATACTCATGATGCCGCGCAGGCGCAAGCCGGGCAGGCTGGCGATCTGGCTGGCTAGTGCTGCGGCCTGCTCGGGCGGCACGCCAGCCTTAGTCGGCCCGCCATCGACGTTGACCTGCATACACACCTGTAGCGGCCCGCGCGCGGCGGGCCTTTGCTCGCTCAGCCTTTGCGCTATTTTGAGCCGATCGACCGAATGCACCCAATCGAAGTGTTCGGCGACCAGACGGGTTTTATTGCTTTGGATCGGGCCTATACAGTGCCAGACCAGGGGTAAATGCGCCAGGGCCTGGATTTTTTCTACGCCTTCTTGGATGTAGTTTTCGCCGAAATCGCACTGTCCCGCTGCATGCGCTTGGGCGACCGCCTCGGCCGCAAAGGTTTTGGAGACGGCAAGCAGCCGCACCGAGGCCGGATCCCGCGCGGCGGCTTCGCAAGCCTTCGCCATGCGTAGCCAGATAGATTGCAAATTGGTTTCAATTTCCAACATAATTTAATGTGGGCGTTTAAAAATTGTTCTATTGCTTAAAAAGCAATCAATGCGCAAGGGAAACCAGCACCATGGATATATCGCAGCTACTGGCTTTCAGCGTGAAAAACAAAGCCTCGGACCTGCACCTCTCGGCCGGTCTGCCACCCATGTTAAGGGTTCATGGCGATATGCGGCGCATCAACTTGCCCGATCTGGAGCACAAAGAGGTGTTGGCCATGATTTACGACATCATGAGCCAAGCCCAGCGCGATCACTTTGAAAAATTGCTGGAGCTTGATTTTTCCTTCGAAATTGAAGGCCTGTCGCGGTTTCGGGTCAACGCCTTCAACCAATTGCGCGGCGCTGGCGCGGTGTTTAGGACCATCCCGAACACCATCTTGAGCCTGGAGCAGCTCAACACGCCAGCTATTTTTGCTGACATCGCGCTCAAGCCGCGTGGTCTGGTGCTGGTGACAGGGCCTAGCGGTTCAGGCAAATCGACCACGCTAGCCGCCCTGGTCAAGCACCGCAACGACAACGCACAGGGGCATATTTTAACGATTGAAGACCCGATTGAATTTGTCCATGTCTCGCGCAAGTGCCTGATCAACCAGCGCGAGGTCGGAGCCCATACCCTTGGTTTTTCGCAAGCGCTTCGCTCGGCTTTGCGCGAGGACCCGGATGCGATTTTGGTGGGTGAGTTGCGCGACTTAGAAACCATACGCTTGGCACTGACCGCCGCTGAAACCGGGCATCTGGTATTTGGCACCTTGCACACTTCGAGCGCCGCCAAGACCATAGATCGAATAATGGATGCCTTCCCTGGCGACGAAAAAGAAATGGTCCGCGCGATGTTGTCCGAATCGCTACAAGCCGTGATCGCGCAAACATTGTGCAAAAACCTGGCCCATGACGGGCGTGTGGCGGCGCATGAAATCATGCTGGGCACCAACAGCATCCGCAATTTGATCCGCGAAGGCAAAGTGGCACAAATGTATTCCGCCATTCAAATGGGCCATGGCCTAGGCATGCAAACCCTGGACCAGAGCCTTATGGCCCTGGCCAAGTCCAAACGCATCAGCTGGGGCGAGGCGGCCAGCAAGGCCAGAGCGCCTGAGGCTTTCAAAGACCACGATTAGCTAAGCGGAGGCCTTGCGTCACGCTGATGCGGCGCAATGACTTGCCCTGAAGATCGTCTAAAGTGCAGGCTTTGATAACCCGTCCAATAAGGAAGATGTATGAGCCAGAGCGCCTCCGTAAATCCCAAAACCTATGCCCCAGCACCCGCGAAACGGGTCGCATTTTTAGGGCTGGGCGTGATGGGCTACCCCATGGCGGGCCACCTGGCACTGGCAGGTCACCAGGTCACTGCCTACAACCGCACGCCAGCCAAGTCGCAAAATTGGGTGCAGGAGTTTGCTGGTCACGCCAGCACCTTGGGCACCCATGCCAGTGCGCCAACCCCACGCCAGGCGGCACAGGGCGCCGACATCGTGTTTTGCTGTGTGGGTAATGACGAGGACCTGCGCAGCGTAGTGCTGGGCAGCGATGGGGCCTTGGCCGGCATGCACGCGGGCGCCGTCCTGGTAGACCACACCACGGCCTCGGCCCAAGTGGCGCGCGAACTTTACGCCCAGGCACAGACCTTGGGATTACATTTTGTCGATGCACCGGTTTCGGGCGGCCAGGCTGGCGCGCAAAACGGCATGCTGACGGTCATGTGCGGTGGCCAGGCGGCAGCCTTTGAAGCGGCCCAAGCCACTGCCATGGCCTTTTCCCGCGCGTTTACCCTGCTAGGGGACAGTGGCGCAGGGCAGTTGGCCAAGATGGTCAATCAGATCGCGATTGCCGGCCTGGTGCAAGGCCTGAGCGAGGCTGTTGCCTTCGGACAAAAAGCCGGTCTGGACATGGAACAGGTTTTGGACGTGATCGGCAAAGGCGCAGCCCAAAGCTGGCAAATGGACAACCGCGGCAAAACCATGGTGGCCGATAAATTTGATTTCGGCTTCGCGGTGGACTGGATGCGCAAAGACTTAGGCTTGGTTCTGGACGAGGCCAAACGCAATGGGGCGCGACTGCCTGTTACCGCGCTGGTGGACCAGTTTTACGCCGACGTCCAGCAAATGGGTGGGCGGCGCTGGGATACGTCCAGCCTGATCAAACGCCTGCGATAGCACCGACCCAAACAAGGCGCCTTGACACGGCGCCTTAGTTGCAAGCGCCCGCCTAGGCCCTTGGCCGGCCTACTCAGTTGGCAGGCTTGGCTTGCAAATTGGCCAGTTCGTCCTCGGTGATGGTTTCGTGTACCAAGACCACTTTTTTAACGCCCGTCACACCGCTGATAACGCTAGAGACACGCTTGGCCTCGCGCGCTGTGATGCGCCCCATCACATAGACGTTACCCCGTTCCACCACCACCTTGTAGGCATTGCTAAACAAATCTTTAGCGTCAATGAGATCGGCCTTGATGCGCCCTGCTGCGATCAGGTCATTGGTCCGCTCGGTCAAGGTGGTAATGGCGGTGACGCCGACTTCATTCCAAACACTGCTGGTGTTGTCGATATTTTTGGCGATCTCACCCACACGGTCTTTGTCTTGCGCGTCCGGCACTTCACCGGTGAGCAGTACTTTGCGGTTGTAGCTGGTCACGTTGACATGCACGCGCTCGCCCAATGCGTCGCGGATACGGGTGGAAGTTTTAACCTCAATCGCCTGGTCTTCCAGCATCGCACCCGAAGTACGGCGATCCACCGCCACAAAGCCAGTCATCACCACGCCCCCGGCCATCAGCGGAAAGCAAGCGCTCACCGACAGTAGCGTGGCCAGCAGGACAGCGCCCAGCGCAAGATAACGAAGCAGAGGTTTCATAACGCACTTTCCTGTTCACCCATCAACTGGGCATCTACGCCATCGCAAATGCAATGGAGCGTCAAAATATGGACTTCCTGCACGCGCGCGGTGCGCTCGTGCGGCACACAAACGTGTACATCGGTATCGCGTAAAACCTGGCCGATTTTCCCGCCACCACGCCCAGTAAGCGCCACCACCACCATATCGCGCTGGTGCGCCGCTTCAATGGCTGCTAGCACATTGGCTGAATTACCGCTGGTGGAAATGGCCAACAAAACATCGCCGGCCTGGCCCAAGGCCCGCACCTGGCGCGAAAAAATCGAGTTGAAATCGTAGTCGTTGGCGATCGCCGTAATGATGGAGCTATCCGTCGTCAAGGCGATGGCGCCTAGCTCGGGCCGTTCACGCTCAAAGCGGCCGACAAACTCTGCCGAAAAATGCTGCGCATCCGCCGCTGATCCGCCATTGCCGCAAGCGAGCACTTTGCCACCGCTGGTCACACTGGCCAGTATGGCGCCAATAGCTTGTGCAATCGGCTTACTGAGCACCTGCGCCGCTTGGTACTTCAGGTCAGCGCTGTCGATAAAGTGTTGTTCAATGCGTTGTTCGAGCATCCGCTGATGATAACCGCCAAGCATGTACTTCAGCCCGCATCAAACGCGCCCGGCAGCCAGTGCACGCCCGCGTTATCAATTTCGACTACATCAAAGCGGCAAGGCGGCAGGCGTGGCAGAGCCAATAGGTAGTGCTGCGCCGCGCGCACTATGCGTTTTTGTTTCACCCAACCCACACTGGCTGCCGCGCCGCCGTGGCGCGTGCTCAGGCGCTTACGCACTTCGACAAACACCAGCGTTCCGTCAGGGCAGCGCATGACCAGATCAATCTCGCCGCCGCCGCGCCCCGGTGTCCGATAATTGCGCGTCAGCAGACGCAGGCCCTGGTCCTGCAAATACTGCAGGGCTTCGTCCTCGGCGGCATCGCCGATTTTTTTGCTGCTAGGCTGTGCGCGTGGCGCCCCAAGGAAACCCTTGCGTGATTGCATTATTTGACTCCGCCCTGAAGGCTGCCTACGAGGCGGCCGGTGCCCAGGATTATCCGAAAAGCGCGCTCTATGTGGTGGCCACGCCTATCGGTAATTTGGCCGACATCAGCCTACGGGCCTTACATGTCCTGTCACTGGCCGACCACATTGCCTGCGAGGACACGCGGCACACCCGCACACTTTTGCGCGCCTACGGCATCGACAAAAGCAGTGCCCAGTTGCTGGCGCTACACCAGCACAACGAAACACAAGCGGCCCACACCGTGGTCGACTTGCTGCGCCAGGGCGCGCGCGTCGCCTGTGTCAGCGATGCGGGTACCCCAGGCATCAGCGACCCGGGCGCGCGCCTAGTAGCGCACGTGCGCGCGCAAGGCTTGCGGGTGCTGCCCTTGCCTGGCGCCAGCAGCGTGACCGCCTTGCTCAGCGCTGCGGGTGCGGTGCAAGGTGGCGAAGGGGACGCAGGTTTTGTGTTCGCCGGGTTTTTGCCCAGCAAAACCGGCGAGCGGGTGCAGGCACTGGACGCGCTCGCCAGCCAATCACGGGCCTTTGTGCTGCTGGAGGCGCCGCACCGCATGCAAGCGCTGGCGCAGGCACTTGCCAGCCTTGGCGAGCGCACGCTGACCGTGGGCCGCGAACTGAGCAAGCAATTTGAAGAAATCGCCAGCATGCGCGCCGATGCCCTGGGCGACTGGCTGGGCGCGGACAGCATGCGTTTGCGCGGTGAATTCACCCTGGTGGTGCACGCCCCGCACGCACCCATTGAACAGACCCAAGACGACCGGATACTGCGCTTGTTACTGGCCGAACTGCCCCTGAAAACTGCCGTCAAATTGGCGGCCGACATCAGCGGCGAAGCGCGCAATGCGCTGTACGAAAGGGCGTTGGCTTTGAAGCAACAAGACGGGAAGTTGCCAGCGCCTGGCTAGTCAAACGCTAAGCAAGCAGATGGGGCATTTGCGAGCGACGCGAGGCCCTCGTGCTAGCGGCTTAGATGCGCCGTGCCAACTCAGCCGCTTTGCCGGTGTAGCTGCCCGGCGTCATGGCAAGCAGGCGTTGCTTTTCTTCGTCGGGTAGGGCCAGTGCAGCGATAAAGTCTTGCATCAGTTCGCGCGTCATGGCAGCGCCGCGTGTAAAGTTTTTAAGCTGCTCGTAGGGCTGGGGCAGGCCGTAGCGGCGCATCACGGTTTGGATCGGCTCGGCCAGCACTTCCCAGGATTTGTCCAAGTCAGCAGCAATCGCGACAGTGTTGATCTCCAGCTTACCCAGACCGGCCTGCATCGACTGGTAGGCCAGCAAGGCATAACCCAAAGCGACACCCATATTGCGCAATACCGTGGAGTCGGTGAGGTCGCGCTGCCAACGGCTAATGGGCAGCTTTTCGCTCAGATGGCGCAAGAGCGCATTAGACAGGCCTAAATTGCCTTCGGCGTTTTCAAAATCAATCGGGTTCACTTTGTGCGGCATGGTGCTCGAACCAACCTCGCCCGGGCGCAGCTTTTGCTTGAAATAACCCAGGGACACATAGCCCCAGACATCGCGCGACCAGTCGATCAAAATCGTATTGGTGCGGGCTACCGCGTCGAACAACTCGGCCATATAGTCGTGCGGCTCAATCTGAATACTATAGGGCTGGAATACCAGGCCCAGGCCACGCGGCTCGGGTTCTTCCACCACGCGGCGGGCAAAGGCTTCCCAATCAAAGTCGGGCCAGGCGGATAAATGCGCGTTGTAATTGCCCACCGCACCATTCATCTTGCCCATGATTTGCACGCTGGCAATGCGCTCGCAGGCCGCTTGCAGGCGTACCACGACATTAGCAATTTCTTTGCCCACCGTCGTCGGGCTGGCGGTCTGGCCATGGGTGCGGCTGAGCATGGGCACATCGGCATAAGCATGCGCCATTTCGCGCAGCATCAGCACCAATCGGTCGAGCTGCGGTAACAACACGATGCCGCGCGCTGCGCGCAATTGCAATGCGTGGCTGGTGTTATTGATGTCCTCGCTGGTGCAGGCGAAGTGCACAAATTCAGCGGCGGCTAATAGTTCGGGGCGTGCCTCGAATTTGGATTTGATCCAATACTCCACTGCTTTGACATCGTGATTCGTGGTTTTTTCGATCTCTTTAATGGCCTGCCCGTCAGCCACCGAAAAATTCTTTACCAGGCCCAGCAGGTATTTACGCGCACCGGTACTTAGCGGTTTGAATTCTTGAAAACCCGCATCGCTCAAGGCAATAAACCAGGCTATTTCCACCTGAACGCGGCGCTGCATATAGCCCAATTCGCTCATTAAAGGGCGCAAATCAGTCAGCTTATTGGCATAGCGTCCGTCCAATGGCGAAATCGCGTCGATGGGGAAGAAATTCATCCGTCAATTGTAGGCTCATCACCCTGTATAGAATGCCACTCCCTAGTTGGAACAAGCACTCGATATGAAATTAATTGGCTCGACGTCCAGCCCCTATGTGCGCAAAGTGCGCGTAGTCATGGCAGAAAAGAAACTTGACTACGCTTTTGTCACCGAGGACGTCTGGGCCGCTGGCACCACCATAGGCCAATCCAACCCCTTAGGCAAAGTGCCCTGCCTGGTGATGGAGGGCGGCGAAGCCTTGTTTGACTCGCGCGTTATTGTGGAATACCTGGAAGCGCTGTCGCCCGTGGGCAAACTGATACCGAGCACCGGGCGCGCACGCGCTGAGGTCAAGACCTGGGAAGCGCTGGCCGACGGCGTACTCGATGCACTGATTCTGGTCCGCTTGGAGGCGACCTGGGCCGGCCGCAAAGACGGTGAGCGCAGCCAGGCCTGGATGGACCGCCAACTTGCCAAGGTGGATGCCTCCTTAGAAGCCATGTCCAGCGGTCTGGGCGATCGCAATTTTTGCTCCGACATCCACCTGACCTTGTCTGACATTTCCGTCGGTTGTGCGCTGGCCTACCTGGATTTTCGCTTTGCCCATATCGACTGGCGTACCCGCCACGCCAATCTAGCCAAGCTCTATGAAAAGCTGTCCGAGCGGCCGAGTTTTGCCGACACCGTGCCTGTTTAAGTAGGCGCTTAAATAGGCGCTGTGGCCTTAGCTGTTTGCGCGGCGCTTAAGCCAGCGCATCAGGCTGCCCACCAAGGGTAATTTTTCATACAACTCCTCTGCCGCGTCCCAATAGTCGCGGTGCAGCTGCACTTTACCTGCGGCGTCGAACAGCAGATGGGAGGCGCCCAAAATCACTTGCTCCTGGCCCTGGTGGAAATTGCGAAAGCAAAAGCGAAATTCCCAGGTCAGAAAACACTGCGCGCCTTGCGCAACGCGACCGGTCACCACAAAGCGTGGCGCGATCAGGGCTTCGAACATATGCACAAAAATCGCTTCCATAGCAGGCACACCCTGCACGTCGTTGAAGGGGTCTTTGAAGCGTGCATCTACCGCGTAAAACCGGGAGAGCTGCTGCACGCTGGCGGGCGTCAAATGCTCGAACCATTGCACCAGCGCGTCCACGGCAGCGGCCTGTGCAGCATCGCTAGGCGTGGCGGGCAGGGGCGGCTTGTCCGAGGGATTCATATTGTGGCCTTAGCGACCAGGTAAAAGTACCAGCGCCGGGGCATGATGCGCAAGAGCTGCATCCACAGCGTAAAGCGGCGCGGGAAATGGATTTCAAACTGGCCGCGCGCCCATCCCTGCAGCATGGCCTGGGCGGCTTGTGCAGGGCTGATCAGGGCGGGCATGGAAAAACTATTTTTTGCAGTCAAGGGAGTTTGCACAAAGCCCGGATTCACCACCGATACCGCAACACCGTCGGCCTGTAAATCCAGGTACAGATTTTCGGCCAGGTTGATCATGGCGGCCTTGGTCGGCCCATAGGCCAGGCTATTGGGCAGGCCACGGTAACCCGCCACACTGGCGACCAAGCTGATATGCCCCGTAGCGCGTGCGCGCATGGCGGGCAGCACCGCGTGCAACACATTCAGCGCGCCCTGGTAATTCACCTCCCAATGGCGCCTCATATCCTCCAAGTCCATGGCCTGCGCACGCATGGGCTGGTAGTGGCCTGCGCAATACAAAACCATGGCCGGCGCACTGTCCGGCCAGCACTGCTGCGCCACCTGCGCCACGGCTTGCGCGTCGCTACAGTCCAGCGTCTGGGCGCTGCTGCCCGGATGGGCTTGGACAAAAGCCTGCAAGGCCTGCGCATTGCGCGCCGACACCGTGACCAGCGCGCCCTGCGCATGCAGCGCCGCGGCCGTGGCGTGGCCTATGCCACTGCTGGCCCCTAGTATCCACACCGATTGGCCGCGCCAGTCGCGCAGGGGCGGGTTCAGAGATTGCGTCCAGGCCATGGCTTAACGCTTGTAAAAACTAAGCGTGACCTCGCCCAGCGGTAGGCCAAACTTGCGCATGCGCGCTTTGTTGAGCATCACGCGCTCATCGACCAGGTACATCCAGTCATCCATCTGTACATCATAAATTTTCCCGTCCACCGGCAGCGCCAAGGTGTATTGCCACTGGAAGGCGTTGCCCTGCGTGCGCCCCTGGGCGACGCCCACCACATCATCGGCCCGTCCGGTGTAGCTGCCATCCGGGCCAGCAGTCAGGCGCCAGATGCGTTTTTGTTTGGTTCCATCGGAATAAATGAAGTCCTCGTCCAACACACCCTCGTTGCCGGTCCAGGTACACACCATCACCACCTTGAAGCGTTTGACCACGGTGCCGGTGTAATCGGTGAACACGCCATAGGCGTCCAGGGTGCCATTGAAATACTGGCGCAAATCGAGCGCCGGTTTTTCCTGCGCATAGGTGTCCAGCTTTTGCGAGGCGCAACCACCTAATGCCAAAGCTGCACCGGTGCCCAGTGTCAGCGCAAACAAGCGACGTCGATTCATGGTGTTTTCCTGATAATGAAAAAATACAAAAGTGCCGCAGCACCGAGCTTCAAAAAGCAAGGCAACAGGCAATAGGCCCAGGTGATGCTGCGCAATGCCTCTTCGCTACGGCTGCCCGGTTCATAGCCGGCATAGGACAGCAAAGGCAGGGCCAGACCCGCGGCCAGCGCCAGATTGAGCTTGGCCGCCATATTCCACCAACCCCAGTAAATGCCGCTGTCGCGCCCGGGTTCGGGCTGGCTGTTGATTAGGCCAGCCAGCATGGCGCCAGGCACGGTGAGGTCCGCCGCCAGACACAAACCAGAAAGCACGCAAATGGCGATAAACGGCAGGCTGTCGCCGCTACCCAGTTGCGCGGCCCAGGCAAACACCAATACCGACAAGCCCATGGACGCCAGCCAAAGCGCTTGCAAACCCCAGCGAGCCACCAGGCGCGAGACCGGCGCCATCGCCAGCCCAGCAGCCAGGAAATAGCTGGCTAGAAACCAGGGCTCCATGGACGCAGGCGCCTGCAGCCGGTCCTGGACAAAAAACAATATCAAAGTCGCAGGCAAAGCACTGGCAATGCCATTGGCCAGAAAAACCGCCAGCAAAGCACGAAACGGCCGGTAACGCAGTGGCGCCAATAGCCGCAAGCCGGCGCCCACATCGTCCGCTACGGGCGCTGGAGCCAGCACCGGCGAAGGCGCCCTGGTCCAGGCCAACCAGCCCATGCCCAATGCCAGGCACAAAATGGACGCCGTCAGCGGCAAACCCCAGACCAAAGGCGCCATCGAAGCCAGGATGACGCCGGCCAGGCCCATGCCTTCGCGCCAGGCCACGATGCGGCTGCGCAAGGCCGCATCACCGCCGAGCAAAGCACCCCAGGACTGCTGGACCAAAGTTAGCGCGCTATAGCCCAGGTAGCACAACACCAAGGCACCCGCGGCCCAAACCAAAAGGGCCCCGTGCTCGCGCACCGGCGGAAAAAACAAAGCGAAAAAACCAAGCCCCAGCAAGACTGCAGCCAGAGCGGAAAACCGCAATACCTGCGCTTGGGAGCGGGCAAACAAGCGGTCAATCCATCGTCCTAGCAAAGGGTCTATCAGGGCATCGGCCACCCGCGCCAGCAGCAGCAATAGGCCCAGACTGGCCAAGGGCAATCCGAAGCTGCGGGCGTAGTAATTGGGCAGGAACACATACAGCGGCAAGGCCACAAAGGCCAAGGGCAAGGCCATGAGCCCGTAGCGCAGCCCTTGCGGCCAGGGCAATGCCGACAGGCCTGGCTTGCTTGCCATTTAGCTGCCCCTACCCAAGAGTTGCGCGCGCAACCGGGGTTCCTGCGTCGCCGGGCTGAGCCAAATCGCAAAAAAATGCTGGCTCAGTATGGGGTCGTCAATCGCTTTATGCAGTTGCCCGTTGAAGTACAGGCGCAAGCCCTTGTCAGGGAGATGCACGCCCGTGAGCCGGTCGCCGGCTTTGACGTCGGGGAAAGCGCCTTGCAGCGCCGCAAGCCAATCGCTCTGCCGCACGCCGGGCGGCGCTTCCAAGGCCCGCATCTGTTTGAGCGTAGCGTCCGTCAACATACTTGCACTGATGGTGCGCGCATAGAGGATCTCCAGCGCAAAAGAATGCGCGCCAAAGCGCTCGGACTGGAACTGCGGTGCGGTCCACAAGCGGGCTTCGTACACCGAGAAACCGAAGGCCCGCAAGCGCCCGCTGCCGGCCAAGACGGGCTTTTCCAAGTCGCGCGCCAGCTCGCCCGGCAGCACGGGTGCGGTGGAAGCCTGCACGCCGCTGCAGGCGCAAAGCAAGGCCAAGCACAGCGCCAGCAGGGCCTGCGGCCAGGTATGCAGAGTCGCTTTAGGCTGCAGCATGGGGTTTTTGCAGGGTGTACTGCAAGACATCAATGTTATCTTCCATAAAGGCCGCTTCGCAGTAGCACAAATAAAACTCCCAGATGTCCATAAAGCGCTGGTCAAAGCCCAGGGCCAGCACCTCGTCGCGCTGGGCCAAAAAGGCTTCGCGCCAGCGCTGCAGCGTCTGCGCGTAGTCATGGCCGAAGGCGTGTTCGTCCACCACTAACAAGCCGGCCGCGCGCGCCTGCGCTTTGAACGCTGAGGGGCTGGGCAGGCAGCCGCCGGGGAAGATGTATTGCTGGATAAAGTCCGTGGAGGCGAGGTAGCGCTCGAACAAGTCATCGGCAATCACAATGCTTTGGATGCAGGCCTTGCCACCAGGCTTGAGCATGCGCGCCACGGTGGCGAAGTAAGTGGGCCAAAAGCCCTGGCCTACGGCCTCAATCATTTCGATAGAGCACACCGCGTCATACGGGCCATCCTGGATATCGCGGTAGTCCTGCAAGCGCAAGTCAGCCCGCTCTGCCATGCCCTGGCGCTGCATGCGTGCGCGCGCGAAGTCCAGCTGTTCGGTGCTCAGGGTGACGCCGCTTACCCGCGCGCCGTATTCCAGCGTCGCCATCTCGGCCAGTGCGCCCCAGCCACAGCCGATTTCCAATAAGCGCTGCCCTGGAGCCAGGTCCACTTGCTGCAATGCGCGGCGCACTTTGGCGTTTTGCGCTTGCGACAAACTTTGGCTCAGGTCGCCGCCAAACAGGGCCGACGAATAGTTCATGGTCGGGTCTAGCCACAAAGCATAAAAGTCATTGCCCAGGTCGTAATGGGCGTGGATGTTTTTCTTGCTGTTGCTGCGCGTATTGCGCTGAAGCAAATGTTTGATGCGGTAAGCCAGCCGACCCAGCCAACTGCCAAAAATCACCCTGTCCACTTCGGCGCGGTTTTGCACCAGCACGCGCAGTAAACCGGTCAGGTCCGGCGTAGTCCAGTCACCATCGATAAAGCTCTCGACAAAGCCGATGTCACCGGATTTCAGTGCGCCGGTAAACGCGTTCCAGTTTTTCAGGTGCAGCGTGGCATGGGGATTGGCACTGTCGCCAAAGCGCTGCACACTGCCATCGGGCAGATGCAGCGTGAGGCTGCCGTGGCGGATTTTTTGCAGCAACTGCAACACCGTGCGCGCTGCCGCAGGCGGGGGTTCAGCAGTGCGCGAAGCGCTGTATTTGGCAGTGGTTTGGTTCATGGTGGTTAGACACAACTAGCGGCTGACAAAACTTTCAGGCGCAGGGGGTTGACGGAAAAATGGGACACGCTTGAGCGACAGGCGCAGCGCCTGCCAGTGGATGCGCCAGACCACGGCAAAAGTCATCAGCGGATAACGCCATAAGGCATGGCGTGCGGCCAACGCGCTAAAGGGCTGCAATTGCCCGCTGACACTGGTTTGAATCAAGGGGCCGCGCGCGTCGTCGTAGTCGACACGGGCCACGGTGCGGTCGCCTTGGGCATTGACCATGAAGCGAAAGCGGTACTGCCCTTGCACCGGGCAAAACGGCGAGACATGCAATACCTTGTCCGCCCGCTGCTCCACGCCAAAGCGCACTTGCGACAGCAAATAGCAATGCCGTTCGCCAAAAGTGTTGTTCACCTCCACCAGCACGGCGCGCAAGCTGCCGTCTGCGCGGTGGCAATACCAAAAGCTGACCGGCTTGAACGTAAAGCCCAAGACGCGCGGGTAGCAATGCAGCCAAATTTCACCATCGGCATCGGTGATGCCTTCGCTGCGCAGCAATTCCTCCAGCCAGGCCAAGGCGCCACCTTGCTGCGGGCTGCGCCCGTCGCCGTGGTCGCAGTCGTAAAAGCTCAGGGCTGCGCGCCGGTTGCGCGGCAAGTCACCGGGGGCGCTTTGCAGGCTGCGCATGGGCAGCATCAGGAAGTAGGTCGGGTAGGCAAAGGCATGGTGCTTGGGCGCAAGCCGGGTGTGGCGCACCTGGCCAAAACCAATCATTGCTTGTGCTGCGGCCATATTCACGTACTCTGGACCAACAAAGGCCTTAAGGCATCCGCCACGGCCAGGCCCGATTTCAGGCCATCTTCATGGAAGCCAAAGCCAGTCCATGCACCGCAAAAATAGGTGTGACGCCCGCCCTGAATGTCGGGCAGGCGTTTTTGCGCCTGTGTGGCTGCCAGGTCAAACACCGGATGCGCATAGTCAAAGCGGCCATGCACCAGCGCGGGATCTAACTCCTGCGCAGGGTTGAGGGAGACGACGACCGGCTGGCTAAAAGGCAAGGGTTGCAACATATTGAGCAGGTAGTGCAGGCAGACGCGTGGACCCGTTTCGCCATCTAATCTGTCGGTCGCGCGTTGGTAATTCCACGCAGCCCAGGCTTTTTTGCGGCGCGGCAGCGCCGATGCATCAGTATGCAATACCGCATGGTTGGGCTGGTAGCGGATGGCACTTAAGGTCTGGCGTTCCAGGCCGCTGGCATCGGCCATCAGCGCCAGTGCCTGGTCGCTGTGGGTGGCGATCACCACTTTGTCAAAACGCTCGGTTTGGCCTTGCACATGCACCAACACACCATCGGCCAAGCGCTCTATCCACTGCACTGGCGCGCGCAAGCGTTTGTCCGCGATACCGGCCAGAATTTTTTCAACGTACTGGCGCGCTCCACCGGGTACGGTACGCCACTGGGGCCGGTTGGTTAGCGCGATCAGGCCGTGGTTATGGCAAAAGCGCACCATGGTGGCTACCGGGAAAGCCAACATCTGGTCGGTAGGGCAGCTCCAGATACACGCCAGCATGGGTAGGAGATACCAGTCCTTGAACTCCCGGGAAAAGCCATGCTGGCGCAAAAATTCGCCCAGCGGCTGCACGAGTTCGGCATCGGCATTGCGCAGCGCCAAACCGGTAGCCAGCTTGTTAAAGCGCAGCACGTCAAGCAGCATGCGCCAAAAACGCGGCCGCAGCAGGTTGCTTCGCTGCGCAAACACTGCGTCCAGAGAAGTGCCGCACCACTCCAGCGCCGGGGTATCCGCGCTCGCGGCGGTTTGCACCGAAAAGGACATATCCGAATCGGCCGAGGGCACTCCCAGTTCAGCGAACAAGGCTATTAATTGCGGATAGGTGCGATCGTTAAACACCAAAAACCCGGTATCCACGCCGTGGGTGCGTGGGCCGGTGGGCGTGTCCAGGGTGATGTCCACCGTGTGCGTGTGGCCGCCAAAATAATCG
>JBILPS010000064.1:0-15979 GCA_044373655.1 Rhodoferax sp. | reverse complement strand
TTGCCGTATTTGTCTTTGACGTAATCAATCACCCGATCCCGGTTGGTCTGGCAAAAGTCGATGTCAAAGTCGGGCATGGACACCCGCTCGGGATTGAGGAAACGCTCAAACAACAGGTTGTAGCGCAGCGGGTCCAGGTCGGTAATTTTGAGCGAATAAGCCACTAGCGAACCGGCGCCCGAACCACGCCCCGGCCCCACCGGACAGCCATTGGTTTTCGCCCAGTTAATGAAGTCACCCACGATCAAAAAATAGCCTGGAAAGCCCATGGTGATGATGGTTTGCAGCTCAAACTCCAGCCGCTCTTGGTAGCGCGGCATCTCTTGGGCGCGCCGGGTCGCATCCGGATACAGATGCTGCATGCGCTCTTGCAAACCGGCTTGCGAGGCATGGCGGAAGTACTCCTGCGGGCTCATGCGCACACCATCCACCAAGGGCGTGGGGAAATCGGGCAATTGCGGCTTGCCCAACACCAGGCTTAGGTTGCAGCGCTTGGCGATTTCCAGCGTATTGGCCAGCGCTGAAGGTATGTCGGCGAACAACGCCTGCATTTGGGCGGTGGACTTGAAATACTGCTCGCGCGTAAAGCGGCGGACCCGGCGCGGGTTGCTAAGCAACTCGCCATCGGAAATACACACCCGGGCTTCGTGCGCTTCAAAGTCGTCGGCATGGGCAAACTGCACCGGGTGCGTGGCCACCAGCGGCAAATGCATGCGCGCGGCCAGTTGCACGGCGGCCAGCACATGGGCCTCGTCCTCCGGGCGGCCGGCACGCTGTAACTCCAGGTAAAAGCGATGCGGAAACAGGCTGGACAGTTGCAAAGCGCAATCATGGGCGCGCGCGGGGTCGCCTTGCATCAGCGCCTGGCCCACCGGGCCGGCCTGTGCGCCGCACAGGCAGAGCAAACCCGCGTTGAGTTCCTGCAACCATGCTTTGCGCAGCAGCACTTGCGCTTTGCCGGTGTTCTGCGTGTGGGCGCGCGCCAGCAATTCGGAGAGGTTCAAATAGCCTTGGGCGTTTTGCACCAACAGCACCATGCGCGAACTCAAAGACGCATCGGCCGCAAAGCCCTCCACCAACACTTCCGCCCCGATCAGCGGCTTGACGCCCTGACCCCGGCAGGCCCGGTAAAACTTGACGGTAGCAAACAGATTATTGAAGTCTGCGATAGCCAGCGCCGGCTGGCCATCGGAAGCGGCCAATTGCGCCACCTCATCGACCCGGGTGGTGCCGTCAACGACGGAAAATTCGGTGTGCAGGCGCAGGTGAACAAACATGGCTGCATTGTAGGTAGCGTAGTTGCGCTGGGCAGCGTTGGGGCATATGCGAATCGGTCGCCTGCACCAGAGATCAGGCGCCTGATTTTCTACCTAGCTATAATCGTGGGCTTTGCTGCTAACGCCGCCCCACGGGCAGCTCGCTTGGCAGCAACGGGTTACCGCCACCCGGATTTTGGCGAGGTGAGGTTTGGTTGCGCTGACTTGTCAGGCACAGCCAGGCCGTTTCAAAGTATCGGAGTGTCCTTATGGCACGCGTATGTGAAGTCACGGGCAAAGGCCCCATGGTCGGAAACAATGTTTCCCACGCCAACAACAAAACCAAGCGCCGTTTTCTGCCTAATCTGCAGTACCGCCGTTTCTGGGTTGAATCTGAAAACCGCTGGGTGCGTCTGCGTATTTCAAACGCCGGCCTGCGCCTGATCGACAAAAACGGCATTGACGCCGTGCTCGCAGACCTGCGCGCACGCGGCCAGGCATAAGGAGTAACACCATGGCAAGCAAAGGCGGACGCGAAAAAATCAAGCTCGAATCCACAGCGGGCACCGGTCACTTCTATACGACCAGCAAAAATAAGAAAACCATGCCAGAGAAAATGCTGATCAAGAAATTTGATCCCAAAGCACGCAAGCATGTGGACTACAAAGAAACCAAATTGAAGTAACTCTTCTATCTGGCACGAAAGAAAAAGCCCGCTATCGCGGGCTTTTTTTCGTCTAAGGTGGACTTCGCAGCCAACTCCTGTCAGGCAGAGCAGGCGCCCATGGCGCCCGATCGCCGCACTTAGGCTAATTGCGTGGAACGCAGTTTGAAGGAAAACTCGCGCAAAGTGGCGATACCGCTGTCCTCGGCCCGGTGGCACCAGGCAGCTAGATCGGAGGTGAGTTGCTCGCGGGACACGGCCGTGTTGAGCCACATCTGACGCAATTCTTCGCGCATGGTGACCATTTTGTCCAGCGCCGGCGAAGCCGCACGGGCCAGCGCCAATTGCGGGATCGCCGCTGCAGGGATATTTTCGGCATCGCGATGGGCCCACAATTTGGCCGCTTTGATGGCTGCCGTATCCGCACTGCGGGCTTTCATGGCGGCGAGTTCCTGGCGCACAGTGGCCTGCATTTGCTTGGCAAAACCGGCCATGATTTCATAGCGGTTGGCAATCAGGGCTTCTAGCGTCTTTTCGTCCGCCACAGGTCGCACATCGCCATACGCGGCTTTGGGCGGTGTTTTCTTCACATGCGCCAGACCAGCGAACTGCAGCATCGAGATATACATCCAGCCAATATCAAACTCATAGGGCTTGACCGAGAGCTTGGCCGAGGTGGGGTAGGTGTGGTGGTTGTTATGCAGTTCCTCGCCGGCAATGATGATGCCCCAAGGGGAGATATTGGTGCTGGCGTCAGGAGACTCAAAGTTACGATAACCCCAGAAGTGCGCAGCGCCATTGATGATGCCTGCGGCGGTAATCGGCGTCCAAGCCATTTGCACTGCCCACACCGTCAGGCCCAGGGCGCCAAACAGCGAGAGGTTGATAATCATCATTAAGCCTACGCCCTGCCAAGAGAAGCGGGTGTAGAGATTGCGTTCAATCCAGTCATCCGGCGTGCCGTGCCCGTAGCGCGATATGGTTTCTTTGTTTTTGGACTCGGCCCGGTATAACTCAGCGCCTTGGAACAGGACTTTGCGGATGCCGTACACCTGCGGGCTATGCGGATCATCGGCCTGCTCGCACTTGGCGTGGTGCTTGCGGTGTATCGCTGCCCACTCTTTGGTGACCTGGCCGGTGGTCAACCACAGCCACAAACGGAAAAAATGGGCCACTGCAGGGTGCAGGTCTAGGGCGCGGTGCGCCTGATGGCGATGCAAGAACACGGTCACACTGATCATGGTGATATGGGTCAGCGCCAGGGTGAATAAAACAATTTGCCACCAAGCCAAATGCCAGGTCCCATGGCCGAGCCACTCCAAAATGGCGTTGAACATTGCCGAATCGGTCAAAAACATGGATCTGCATCTTTCATTAAGTGAGGCTGTGCATACGTAGCACACAGCCCTATCAGCCCCCTAGGCAAACACACTATTGTAAAAAGATGGGGCTGCTTTGTCGCTGTAAAAGGGCTCGGAAACAAGAAATAGGGGAAATTAAGCATAGAAACCCGCCTTAAGCCGCTATTTTTTTCTGCCAAACCGCCGCGAAAAAGCCATCGGTCGCATGCCTTTGGGGCCATAAGCGCAGGTATTGACCGCCTTCTGCCCCCCCGGCACACAAACTGGCAGCATCGGCTACCTTGAGCCCAAGCAGGATGTTGGCCACGTCCAAAGGCTCAAAATCCGGGTTGGCAGCGCTAAAGGCCTGGGCAATGTCTTCGTTTTCCTGGGGCAACAAGCTACAGGTGGCATATACCAAACGCCCGCCTGCTTTTAAAAGCCGCGAGGCACTTTGCAAAATCGATGCCTGTAAAACCGCCATTTCCTGCACCGACTGCGGGCTTTGGCGCCATTTCAGGTCTGGATTTCGGCGCAGCGTGCCCAGGCCCGAACAAGGCGCATCGACCAGCACGCGGTCGATCTTGCCCGACAAGCGCTTGACCCGGTCATCGCGCTCATGGGCAATGGCCGCCGGATGCACATTGGATAAACCACTGCGCGCCATGCGCGGCTTGAAGGAGTCCAACCGGTGTGCCGAGGTATCAAAAGCGTACAGGCGGCCGGTACTGCGCATGCAGGCGCCTATGGCCAGGGTTTTACCTCCGGCACCGGCACAAAAATCCACCACCATCTCGCCGCGCTTGGCATCGAGCAGCATGGCCAAAATTTGCGAACCTTCGTCCTGCACTTCAAAGTCGCCGCGCAAAAAAGCTTCGTGCTTGTTCAGCGCTGGCTTGCCCGCAATGCGCAAACCCCAGGGCGAATACGGCGTAGGCAGGGCCTTGATGCCCGAAGCGGCCAGCGCTTTTTGCACATCGGCCCGCTTGGCCTTGAAGTCGTTCACGCGCAAATCCAAGCCCGCGCCTTGGTTCATTTGCTCCACCAGGGGCCAGAAATCCCCGCCCAATTGGTCTTTCAGGGGTTGCACCAGCCATTCAGGCAAGTTATGCCGGTGGCGCTCCATCAAATCGTCCGGTTTGACTTTTTCGCAGGCATCGAGCCAGTTTTTTTCCTGGTCGGTCAGCGCGCTGCGTAAAAAGTCGCCCGGCCCGTAAAAGCCCAAAATCGCCAGGCGCCGCTCTTTGGGGCCGCTGCCCGAGGGCGCCAGGTGGTCAAACAAGAGCTTTTTACGCAAGACGGTGTAAACGGTTTCGGCCATGGTGGCGCGTTCGCGCGGCCCCAGGCCTTTGTGGTCTCTGAAAAACCGCGACACCGTGGCGTCGGCCGGATGTTCAAATCGCAGGGTCAGCCGCACCAATTCGGCGCAGGCGTCTAGTAAAGCTTTTGGATGCATAAGCAGCGCATTGTCCCATGCAAGATGAAGACCTTCCCCCTTTGATCCAGACACCGCCCGGCCTGTACCGCCATTACAAAGGCGGCATGTACGCGGTATTGGCGACCACGCGCCATAGCGAAAGCCTGGAGCCCATGACTTTGTACCGCGCCCTTTATGGTGCCCATGGCCTGTGGGTACGGCCGGCGGCCATGTTTGACGAGATGGTGCTGTGGGAAGGCGCGCAGCAACGCCGCTTTACCCGCATCGGCGCCTTGCCAGCGGGCGCCTTGGACTTGGCTAGCTAATCCCGGCCGCTAAAAGTCTGCGCACCGCGCGCGGGTAAATCAGATGTTCAGTGGCGAGTACGCGCGCCGCTAGGCTTTGCGCGTCGTCTTCGGGCAGCACCGGCACCACCGATTGTTCCAAGATAGCGCCCTCGTCCAGCACCTCGGTCACGCGGTGCACCGTGGCACCGGCAAATTTGCAACCGGCGGCAATCGCCCGGTCGTGGGTGTGCAAACCCGTAAACGCAGGCAGCAGCGAGGGATGGACGTTGATCAAACGCCCGGCGTGCGCTTGTACAAAGGCCGGCGTCAAGATGCGCATAAAGCCGGCCAGCAAGACCAGGGGCGGCTCGCCCGTACCAGCAACCGAGGCGATGGCCTGCGCCAATGCGGCATCAAATTGCGCGCGGTCGGGGAAGTCCCCGTGGGCAATCGTTTGGGTGGCAATGCCTTGCTGCTGCGCCCAGCGCAAGCCTGCGGCGTCGGTCCGGTTGCTGATAACTGCGGCAATAGGCGCGCCGTAACGCGCAGCCCAGTCTTCCCGCTGCGCCGCGCGAACCAGGGCGGCCATATTGGAGCCGCCGCCGGAAATCAAAATCACAATCGCTTGCATAAGTGGCCGATTATCCGGCCCAGCGCAGGCACGGCAAATACCCACGCAGCCCCAGCCCATGTCGCAACACCGACAGATAAAAACGAACGATCGTGCTAAAAACGCGCCACGGGCAAATTGCCCTTACCGATAGACCACCTGGAGACGCCTTTATGGATTTGGCATTTACCCCCGAAGAGCTGGGTTTTCGCGAAGAGATACGCGCCTGGGTGCACGCCCATCTGCCGCAGGACATTGCCCACAAAGTCCACAACGCCCTGCAACTGACGCGGGACGATATGCAGCGCTGGGGCCAAATTTTGGGTAAAAAAGGCTGGCTGGGCCACGCCTGGCCCAAGGAATTTGGCGGTCCGGGCTGGAACGCGATCCAAAAACATTTGTTCGAAGAAGAATGCGCCTTAGCCGGTGCGCCGCGCGTGGTGCCCTTTGGGCCGGTGATGGTCGCACCCGTCATCATGGCTTTTGGCAACGCCGAGCAGCAACAGCGCTTTTTGCCGGGTATTGCCAGTGGCGAGGTCTGGTGGAGCCAAGGCTATAGCGAACCGGGTTCGGGCTCCGACCTAGCCTCGCTCAAAACCCGCGCCGAGCGGGTGGGTGATCACTACCTTGTCAACGGCCAAAAAACCTGGACTACTTTAGGCCAGTACGGCGAATGGATTTTCTGCCTGGTGCGCACTGCGGCCGAAGGCAAACCGCAAAACGGCATCAGCTTTTTGCTCATCGATATGAAGTCGCCCGGCGTCACAGTGCGGCCCATCATCCTTTTGGACGGCTCGGCTGAAGTGAACGAGGTATTTTTTGACAACGTGCAAGTGCCGGCGGAAAACCTCATCGGCGAGGAAAACAAGGGCTGGAGTTACGCCAAGTACCTGCTAGCCCACGAGCGCACCAATATTGCGGATGTCAACCGCGCCAAACGCGAACTCGAGCGCCTCAAACGCATCGCTAAAACTGAAGGCGTCTACGAAGACAGTCGCTTCCGCGACGAAATCGCCAAGCTCGAAGTGGATGTGGTGGCCTTAGAAATGATGGTGCTGCGCGTGCTGTCCGCAGAAAAGGCCGGTAAACAGTCGCTCGATATTGCGGGATTGCTAAAAATCCGCGGCAGCGAAATTCAGCAGCGCTACAGCGAACTGATGATGCTGGCAGCCGGGCCCTTCGCCCTGCCCTTGATCCGCGAGGCCATGGAAGCGGGCTGGCAGGGTGACCATGTCGGGCATGCGCATTGCGCGCCTTTGGCATCGACTTATTTCAATATGCGTAAAACCACGATTTACGGCGGCAGCAACGAAGTGCAGCGCAATATCGTCTCGCAATTTGTGCTGGGCTAACAGGCCGCAGCCACCAAAGGAAACACACCATGGATTTCGATTTTTCTGACGACCAAGAACAACTGCGCGACGCGGTACGCAAATGGGTGGATAAGGCCTACAGCTTTGATCGTCGCCGCAGCATTGAACAGGCCGGTGGCTTTGACCGTGGCGCCTGGAATGAACTGGCAGAGCTAGGCCTGTGCGGCCTCTACGTCAGCGAAGATGACGGCGGCATGGGCATGGGCCCGGTCGAGGGCATGGTCGTGATGGAAGAGCTCGGACGTGGCATCGTGCTCGAACCGCTGGCGCAAGCGCTGGGTTGCGGCGCGGTTTTGTCGGGCTATGCCGATGCGCAGACCAAGGCGCAGTGGCTACCCAAGCTGTGCAGTGGCGAGGCCTTGGTGGTCCTGGCCTCCCAGGAACATGGCAACCGCTACCGACTCGATGCTTCGGCCTGCACCGCCACGGTGGCGGGTAGCAGCTACCAGATCAGCGGCACCAAAAGCCTGGTGCCCGCCGGTGACCAGGCGGATGCGTTTTTGCTATCGGCCAAGCTTGACGGCGCGTTGGCCCTGTTTTTAGTGGAGCGGCAGGCCAGCGGCGTGCAAACCCGCGGCTATGGCACGCAAGACGGCGGGCGCGCCGCCGAACTGCAAATGCACAATGCGCCGGCCACCCTAGTTACCCGCCAGGGCCTTGCCGCGCTAGAACATGCGGTGGACATTGGCATCGCCGCGCTGTGCGCTCAAGCAGTGGGCGCCATGGACAAGACCTTGGCCCTGACGGCTGAGTACATGAACACCCGCAAACAATTTGGCGCCACTTTGTCCAGCTTCCAGGCACTGCGGCACCGGGCGGCGGACATGAAGATGCAAGTGGAGCTAGGCCGCTCTATGAGCTACTACGCCAGCCTCAAGCTCAATGCGCCGGCGCCCGAGCGCCGCGCCGCGATGGCCCGTGCCAAGTACCAGATCGGCCAGTCCGTACGCTACGTTGGGCAGCAGGCCGTGCAATTGCACGGCGGTATCGGCGTGACCAATGAGTACATGGTCAGCCACTACTTCAAGGCCATGACCCAAATGGAAATGAGCTACGGCGACAGCATGCACCAGCTCGGTGAAGTGGCGACGCGTATGCAGGACAGCGCCGGCGTATTCGCCTAAGGCCGCACAACACGCTCGGCCTGCGGCGCACCGGGTGCGCGCCGCCCTAAAAGTCCAATCGCTGAGCAAGGGCGCGGCTGCGCCCGCTTGCTGACAGCCGAACTTTTTGCGGCCACCCGGCTCGGGAGGAGCAAATGCGCCTCCATGTTCTGCAGCCCCACAGACATCGCGCGGCCATACAGTGCAGATAAGATGCTCACGGTGCGAGTTGCCAGCTTGCGCTCTACTAGGCTCTATCGATCCAGTGCCTTCGAGTAACTTTTGCCCTCACTTCAAAATGAAAAAAACGCGTTCAAATTTGTTGCGAAACGCCAGCCTTTGTTTCAGCCTGTCGGTGATCTTGCTAAGCGCTTGCGGCAATAAAGAGGAAGCGCCTGCGGGTGCAGGTACAACTGGCACAAGCGCAACGCCCGCCAGCGCCGCCGCGTCGGCGCCTGCTGCACCGGCCAGCGGGGCATCTGCTGCGGCAACACCGATGCCCCCAGTCACCGTCAGCACCGTGGCCGTAGAGCAAAAAGATTTGGCCGTGCGCTTGCGATCCACTGGCGTGGTATCGCCCATTAACAGCGTGGACGTGAAGGCGCAAACCAATTCCATCATCGCCAAAGTGCATGTGCGTGACGGGCAATTCGTAAAAAATGGTGATCTCTTGTTTACCCTGGACGCCCGCACCGAAGATGCCAACATAGTCAAAGCCCAGGCCCAGTTAGCCAAGGACAGCGCCTCACTGGCCGATGCCCAGCGACAACTTAAGCGCACGCAGGACCTGGCCGCGCAAAACTTTATTGCCCAGGGCCAGGTGGATACGGCAAAGGCCAATGTGGAAGTGTGGACGGCCACGGTCAACGCGGACAATGCGGCTATCGACGGCGCCCGCGTAGCCCAATCCTATGCCCGCATCCTGGCACCGCAAGCGGGCCGTATCGGCACCGTCCATGTTTCCAATGGCGCCACGGTACAGGCCAACCTAACCAACCTGCTCACCATCACCCAAGTCAATCCGATTGCCGTCACCTTTAGCCTGCCCCAGCGCAATATCTCGGACGCCCTTGACGCCCTCAAGGCCGGCGGCGCGCCGGTCACGGCCACGCTGGCGGACAACGGCGGCAGCTTCCAAGGCAAACTGCAATTCGTCGATAGCCAGATTGACGCCGCCTCCGGCTCGGTCAAGGCCAAGGCGTATTTCAGGAACGACGAGGAAAAACTCTGGCCCGGCGCGTTTGTCGAGGTGCAGCAAACTCTGCGTGAGATCAAGCAAGCCCTGGTGATTCCGCAGGGCGCGGTGATTTACAGCGCGCGCGGCCCCTTTGTCTATGCGGTCGAAAGCGGCAAAGCAGTGGTACGGCCCATCAAAATGGTGCAGGCGCAAGGTGCCGAAATGGCGGTGACCGGGGTCACCCTGGGCGAGTCGATTATTGTGGAAGGTAAACAAAACGTGCGCCCTGGCGCCACGGTAGTAGAGCGCAACAAAGACGCCGCGAAAGACCCCAAGGCGCCAGCCAGCAGCCCAGAGGCACCCGCATCCAAAGCGAGCGCGCCATGAATTTTTCGGAGATTTTTATCCGTCGTCCGGTGATGACGGTGCTCTTAAATCTGAGCATTTTTATGGCCGGGGTGATCGGTTTGCGCAGCATCCCGGTAGCCGCCCTGCCCAGCTATGACACGCCGGTGATCAATGTGTCAGCTTCGCTGCCCGGTGCCAACCCGGACACCATGGCTACTTCCGTAGCCTTGCCGCTGGAAAAGCAGTTTCAAACCGTGCCTGGCCTCAAAACCATCAGTTCCACCAGCACCCTGGGCCAGACCAACCTGACCTTGGAGTTTGAAGAAGGCCGCAATATCGATGCCGCCGCCGTCGATGTGCAGGCCGCCTTGCTGCGGGCCCAGCGCAATTTGCCGCAGGACATGACTAATCCGCCGTCGTATCGCAAAGTCAATCCGGCCGACGCACCTATTCTTTTTCTGACCCTGACCTCGCCCTCGCTCTCGCCTCAGGAATTACAAGACTACGCAGAGCATCTGATTTCGCCCACCATGTCCACCATCAACGGTGTGGCGCAGGTCAATATTTACGGTGCCAAGCGCTTCGCAGTGCGGGTGCGGGTGCGGCCCGAATCCTTGGCCAGCATGAATATCGGCCTGGACGAAGTCAGTGCCGCGCTGCGTGCCGCCAATGTAAATACGCCAGTAGGCACCTTGGACGGTCCGACGCAGACCCTGGTCTTGCAAGCCAATAAGCAACTGAGCACCGCGCGCGAGTTCGCCAACCTGATCATCAGCAACAAAGGCGGTAATCCGGTACGCCTGCGCGATGTGGCCAAGGTCGAGGACAGCGTGGAGAACCTGCGTACCTGGGCCACCTTTAATGGCGAGAATGCCATCACGATTGCAGTACAACGGCAACCAGGCGCCAACACCGTCAAAGTGGTGGACACCATACGCGCTGCCTTGCCCAATTTGCAGTCGCAAATGCCCGGCTCGGTGGTCTTGACGCCGATCAACGACCGCTCCATCTCGGTGCGCGATGCGCTGCATGATGTCTCGCTCACCATGGCCGGTACCGTGGCCTTGGTGGTACTGGTGATTTTTTTGTTCTTGCGCCGCTTTGTGGCCACGGCCATTCCCACGCTGTCCCTGCCGATTTCGCTAATGGGTGCTGTCGCCCTGCTGTGGGGCATGAGTTACAGCTTGGACAATATTTCTCTGCTAGGTCTTACCCTGGCTGTGGGCCTGGTGGTGGACGATGCCATCGTGGTGCTGGAGAACATCATCCGCCATGTGGAAAAGGGCGAAGCGCCCTTTAGCGCAGCCATCAAAGGCTCGCGGGAAGTAGGCTTCACGATTGTGTCGATTTCCACCTCACTGATTGCAGTTTTCATTCCCATATTTTTTATGCCGGGCGTCATCGGCTTGCTGTTCCACGAATTCGCAGTCGTGGTCAGTCTGGCTATTTTGGTGTCGGCCTTTGTGTCCCTGACCCTGGTGCCCATGCTGGCCAGCCGCTTTCTGAAAGAAGAATCCCGCCAGGCCAAACCCGGCGCGCTGGTGCGCCTGTTTGAACGCGGCTTTGACAATATGCTGGCTGCTTACACCCGCATGCTCAACCTGTCCCTGCGCTGGCGTAAAACCGTTTTACTGATTGCGATTGCGACCTTCTTTGGCACGGTGTACCTGGTCAACATCATCCCCAAAGGTTTTTTCCCGGAAGAGGACATCGGGCAAATCACGGTCACCACCGAGGCCAACGAAGACATCTCCTTTGCCGCCATGATCAAGCTGCAAGAGCGCGCCGCCAACATCATCCGCAACGACGAAAACGTGGATGCAGTGAACTCTTTTATCGGCGGCAACAGTGGCCAAAATTCGGGCCGTATGTTTGTCACGCTCAAACCTTCGTCGAAGCGCCTGCCCGCAAAAAAAGTCATTGAGAATTTACGCAAAAAACTGCGCTCTATCGCTGGTTTGAATGTCTTCATGCGCCCGATCCAAAACTTGCAATTGGGTGGCCGTACCAGCAAGGCCCAGTTTCAGTACGTGCTGCAAAGTGTGCGCGCCGATGAGCTGAACACCTGGGCCGGTAAGTTGCAAGAAAAATTGCGCGCCGACCCCTTGTTTCGTGACGTCACCAGCGATGCACAATTTCGCGCCCTGCAAGCGCAGCTCAAAATCGACCGCGATAGGGCCAATAGCCTGGGCGTCAGCATGGAGGCCGTGCGCTCTGCCCTGTTCAGCGCCTTTGGCGAGCGCCAGGTGTCCACCATCTACCTGCCCACCGACAGCTACCAAGTCATTATGGAAGTGGCACCAGAAGCCAAACAAGATGAGCAGGCCCTCTCCGGTATCTATGTTCGCTCCAGTACCGGCGCGCTGGTACCGATTAGCAATTTCACCACCGTCGAACGCATGATGGGGCCCACGGCGATCAACCACGTTGGGCAGCTGCAAGCGGTCACTATTTCCTTCAATCTGGCGCCCGGCGCGGCCTTAGGCGATGCGACCACCAAAATCGACCGGGCGCGTGACGCGATTGAATTGCCATCGTCCATCATCACGTCGTACGGCGGCGACGCAGCGGTCTTTAAAAGCGCGCAAGGCGGGCAAGTCGTTCTGGTGGTGGCAGCCTTGTTGGTGATTTATGTCTTGCTCGGCGTGCTGTACGAAAGCTATATCCATCCACTCACGATTCTTGCTGGTTTGCCCTCAGCGGCCATGGGCGCGCTGGCAACCTTAATGCTATTTGGCGAAGATCTGACCTTGATCGCCACCATTGGCGTGTTGCTGCTCATCGGTATCGTCAAGAAAAATGCCATCATGATGATTGACTTTGCCATTCAGGCCCAGCGCGAACAAGGCATGAGCCCAGAGGAAGCCATTCATACCGCCTGCCTGATGCGCTTTCGCCCCATCATGATGACCTCGCTGGCAGCCCTTTTCGGTGCTTTGCCCATCGCCCTGGGCGTGGGGGCGGGAGCGGAGTTGCGCCAGCCGCTGGGCCTGGCCGTGGTCGGCGGACTGGTGTTTTCCCAAGCCATCACCCTGTTTATCACGCCGGTGATTTATCTGGCCATGAACCGTTTTAGCGGCACCGGCCCGATTACCGACCCGACGCTGGATGTTTCCTGATGCGGCTTGGCCGCGCCTGCGAAAGGCCTAGCGCCAGAAATGGCGGTCACGATGGCGATGACCCCAGGGAATCACCACCGTCGGCACAAACACGGGGCGGTAGCTAGCGACCGGGTAATAGACGCTAGGCGCGGGCACGCTGATATAAGTAACGCTAGGCTGGGTGTACACTGGGTTGGATGAGGAAATCACGGCAGTTTGCGCGGGCGCCTGGGTCATCAACCCGTTGACAGGCGCAACTTGTAGCGCAATCGAGGGACCGGGGTCCTGGGCCATTTGCACGCTGTATTGTTTGCCGGCGAATTCGTAGACGACCTGGTAGCCGCTGGTGCGGTTTTCCATAAAATTTTGCATAGTGCAACGCTCCACATTTTGGACGCGCTCGCCACCGGGCCCCTCTACCCGGTCGCCAATCACCGCGCCGCCCACCATGCCGATGGCTGTGGCCGCCGCGCGCTCCGCGCCGCGCCCGCCCACCGAGTTACCAATCGCCGCTCCGGCCAGCGCGCCCAAGATAGCGCCGGCACCACTGCTGGGCTGCTGGTAACTGATTTGCTCGGTATTGCACACCCGGTGCGGTACGGCCACTTGCTGGATGATGGGCGTCGAGGACAGGACCCGACCCACGTCTTGGGCCCAACCCGCGCTTGCAGCGCACAGCGCCAAGAGGCTTACAAACCACGTTTTCATAGGTATCTCCTTGCGGCTAAGCAGCCAGTTTGCACTCTGCACCCGGTAAAGCACAGTTGTTCATAGGTGCTTAACGGTGGGGCTATGCTGCCGGTTGACAGGCTTTACACGACAGCCCTACAAGACGGCACAGCCGCAGGCCATTGAGGCCCAACGATAATCGCCTGCGCGCGGGCAGCGTCTGGACCAAGCCCAAACGCCCCAGGCCGCCACCCAACACCCAAGACCATTGAATCCAGCCCCCCTTACCCCATCTGCCAGCAGCCCCCACCGCGCGCCGCCACTGTTCTGGCGCATGGTGTTCGCCCTGGCCGCCTTGGCAATGGTGCCTACCGTTTGGCCCAGCTTGGACCTGCAGCTAGCGGCCTGGTTTGCCGGGCCGGGCACCGAGCAGCGCATCATCCAATGGTGGTGGGTGGAACTGATCAATCTCTATGTGCCCGCTTTTTTTCGTGGCCTGGTCTTGGTGGCGCTGGTCGGCTGGATAGCGGCCAGCCTGCGCCCGGCTTACCGCCATTGGCGCCTGGCACTGGCTTTCGTGGTGCTGTCAGGCGCCCTCGGGCCGGGTTTGCTGGTCAATAGTGGCTTCAAAGAGCATTGGGCACGTTCGCGCCCCTACGAGGTGCAAAACTTTGGCGGTGCAGCAGAATTTACCCGCGCCGGCCTGATCACCGACCAATGCAATAACAATTGTTCCTTTGTCAGCGGCCATGTGGCCTGCGGCTTTTTCTTTGCATCGCTGATGTTGCTATCGCCACGCAAGCGCAAGCTTTGGCTGGTGACCGGCCTGGGCGCCGCAGCCTTGGTAGGCTTTGCCCGCATGGCCGATATGGCGCACTGGCTGAGCGACGTGCTCTGGGCCGGACCTATCACCTTGCTGTGCAGTTGGGTGATCTGGCGCGCACTCTTGTGGGCGTACACACCTAGGCATGGTGCTGCCGATACCGGGGACAGCCCCCCGCTCTAAGGCCACCAAGCAAGCAAACTCAAGCCTCAGGTGCTGCGCTGCGGCAAGCCTAGCGCCAAACCATCCAGCACGCTGGGGTAACGCAGCACCAGCCGCAATTCCCGCTTGATGCGCCGGTTGTCCATGCGCCGAGACTCGCCCAAAAAACTCATTTGCATGGGCGACAAGACCTGCTCCAAGGCCGCGCGTGCCAAGCGCGGCGCAGGCGGCAAGCCATAAAGGGCCGCAGCCGCATCCATATAGTCGCCCATTTTCATGACTGCATCGTCGTTGACGTTATAGACGCCCTGCGCGCGTCCGCGCCACAAGGCCAACACACAGGCGCGCGCCAAGTCGTCGGCATGGATATGGTTGGTGTAAACGTCCTCCTCAGATACCAGTACCGGCGTGCTTTTTTGCAATCGCGCCAGCGGCGTGCCACCCTCCCGGTCGAGCGCGTAAATGCCGGGAATGCGCAGCACACGCGTCTGCGCTCCGGTGGCGCGCCCAAAATGGCGCACACGACTTTCCGCATCCACGCGACGCTTGGCGCGCTCGGTTTGGGGCTGCACGGGGCGCAATTCGGATACCGATTGCCCCTGGCAATCGCCATAAACGCCCGTGGTGGACCCATACACCAGGGCCACCGGCACGAGCCGCAGGCGCAAGGCTTGCAGCACGTGGGCGCTACGCACATCCCGGCTGCCGCTGGGCGCAGGCGGCGCCAAATGCAGTACGCGCTGGCCCAAAGCTGCCAGGCGATGCAGGCTGCGCGTGTCGTCCAAATTACCCAAAAGCGGTGTGATGCCCGCCGCGCGCAAAGCTACCATCCGCGCCGCTTGCGAGGTGAGCGCCAGCACCCGCACACGCGGCGCGAGCAAACGGGCCACACGCAAGCCCACGTCACCGCAGCCGACAATGAGCACACGGCTGCGCCGAAAGCGTGCAGGTAAGGCGCCTAAGGGGCTTTGGTTTGAAGGCAAAATCGGGGCTCTATCTCGTTGTAAACCCCAAGGATAACCATAACAATGAATGCCGGCGCCGCCTCTTTTGCCATCTCGGTTCAGCCCAGCGGCATTCAGTTTCAAGCCCAAGCGGGCGAAAGCCTGCTCGCCGCCGGTATCCGCCAGGGTATCGGCCTGCCCTACGGCTGCAAAGACGGCGCTTGCGGTTCCTGCAAATGCAAATTGGTATCCGGCCAGGTGCAGCAGAGCGATTTCCAGCGCAAAGCACTGAGCGAAGAGGAAGAGGCGCAGGGTTTTGTACTTACTTGCAGCGCCCGCGCACTGAGCGATATCACGCTGGAGTCGCGCCAGGTGACGCCTGCCGGTGCACTGCCAGTGAAAAAAATGCCTACTCGCGTGAGCAGCCTGCTACGCAAGACCGACGACGTGATAGTCATGCAACTGCAACTACCGGCCAATGACACATTTGTGTACCGCGCGGGGCAGTATGTCGAATTCATTTTGCGTGACGGTGCGCGCCGTTCTTACTCCATGGCCAACGCACCCAGCCACGGTGCAGGCGTAGAGCTGCATATCCGCCATATGCCCGGCGGTCGCTTTACCGATTTGGTATTTGGCTCGATGAAAGAAAAAGATATTTTGCGTATCGAAGGGCCCATGGGCTCGTTTTTCCTGCGCGAAGAA
>JBILPS010000063.1:0-16018 GCA_044373655.1 Rhodoferax sp. | reverse complement strand
CAAGCAGTAATGGCACTCCTTAAAAACGCGTAATTGCTTGAGAAAAATAAAACGATGCGCTGTGACGTGTTTGCGGTTTGAATACCCCGAATTTCCTGGTGCCTAAAAACTAGACCGGTTTTACGGCCATGGTAGGTTGAGTCCTCAAGAGTGAAATTTCCCTAGGCCACGGAAGATCAACGCCCTTAGCCCGCCCCATAAACGCGGCCCCCTTTTGCCATATTGATTCTTTGGAAATTCATGGGGCCAGACTGTTCCAAGTCAGCAGTCCCCACAACACTACGTACAGGCTGCACCCGACGGCCAGTGCTTGTAGTGCATAGATTCCCAGGAATCTAGCTGCGCAAAGGCACAATGGGCGCATTACTACATTCGTTGGAACGTGACACTATGTCTTGCTTAAACTTGCGCGCGGGCGCTTTTGCGCGCTTAACTTCACGCCTGCTTGTGCCCATGGCGCTCCTCGGGCTGTGGGGCGTGTGCACCGCAAGCGCGCAAGCGTGGGGCATACAGGGCCACCAAGTGGTGGCCGCCATGGCTTGGCAGGACCTCAAGCCCGCCGCCCGCGACCAGGCCGCGCGCCTGTTGGCCCTGGAGTCTGGGCAAACGCTGGCGTCGGTGGCCACCTGGGCGGACGAGCACCGCGACGCGAGCACCGCCCCATGGCACTACCTGAACTTTCCACGCGGTATATGCCAATTTGACGCCGCGCGCGATTGCCCAGATGGGCAATGTGTGGTGGCAGCGATCGAGCGGCAAGCCGCCGTGCTGGCCTCTACGGCCAGTGATGCAGAGCGCTTGAAAGCCTTGAAATACCTGGTGCATTTTGTGGCGGATGTGCACCAGCCCCTGCATGCCGGCTACCGCGATGACCGGGGCGGCAATACGGTGCAATTGCGTTTTTTGATGCAGGCGAGCAATTTGCACGCCCTGTGGGACAGAGGCCTGCTCGATCGACTGGATTTGGACAACACGGCGCTTGCCGCAGCAGCGCTAGCCCAGCCTGCGGTGTCCGATGTGGGCAGCAGTGCGGGGGAGTTGGCGATCGCCATGGCTGAGGAGTCTTGCCGCATCGTGGCCCAGCCTGGCTTTTATCCGCAAGGCGATCCCAGTGAGGCCTATGCGGCGCGCATGACCCCGGTGGTGCTGCGACGCCTGGCCGCTGCGGGGGCCCGCCTGGCGACTATTTTGAATCGGGCCTTGCCCTGAGCTTGCGGGGCGGCTCAAAAGGGAGTTTGCCTTGTGCGTTCACTGCAGACGCTGTACCAACCATACGCAGGCCAAACCAGCAGCTAGCCCAAGGGTGACGCTTTGGATCCACTCCAGGACCAGGGCTTGTTGCTTGCGCCGCAGCCACCCGAGCAGCAAGAACACCACGGCGGCAATGGCAATTTGGATTGCTTCGATGCCCAGGTTAAAGCCCACCAAGCTCAGCAGCAGATGGTTTTGGTCCAGGCCGATGGCTTGTAGCGATGACGCAAAGCCCATGCCGTGCACCAGCGCGCAGCCAAATACCAAGGCCATGCGTTGCCAGACAGGCGTTTTGATCGCCCGTTTGCGTGTTTGGTAATCAAATAGCGCCATCAAAATAATGGTCAGTGCAATGGCGGGCTCGGCAAGCGCGGGCGCCACAGACCAGCCAGCCAGCACACTGGCAGCGAGCGTGGTCGCGTGGCCCAGAGTAAATGCGCTCAATGTCAGAACCAGTGCCGTCCAACCGGTCCCGGCGGCTAAGACCACCAGCAGAAAAAGCAGATGGTCTGCTCCGTCCAGAATGTGTCGCGCGCCCAGTACCGCATAGTCGGTCAGTACCTGAGCGGCCGGTGGAAAAAGTGCATGGGTGGGGTGCTCGGCGCTGAAATAGATGACCTGGCGCTCCAGCGGCCCTCCAGGCGTGCCCGACCGCGTGACGGTGGCTTCAATCTTGGAGCCTTGCGGCGCTTGGCCCCACAGGCCGATGTCCCAGCGCTGGGCTTGCGCTGGCGAGCGCAAGCTGTATTTTCCTAGCGCGATGACGGCGATGGCTTGCTGCGGCGACGCATGGGGAATGTCAAAGTTAATGAGCAGTGCCTCCAGGGGAAGCGCGCCTTGGGCGTCGCTGACTTGCACCGAGTTGCGCACAGCTTGCTCCAGTTGGGCTTGGTGCGCGCGCAGTTCGGTGATCGATAACTTGCCATCGCCATCGTCATTCATCGCCAAGCCCGAGAAGGCATCGCTGGGCAAGGAGAGCACCATATAGGCGCCGTCCTCTGTAATGTTCAGCGTTGCCCGCTGCACAGCCATAAGATGGGCCTGCGCCGGGGGCAGGACGCAAATGCCGACTAGCAGCAGCGCGCGCCCGACCGAGGCTATGCGCCTGGCCTGCTGCCTCGACCAGCGCAGGGAGATCAACTCAGCTTGCCTTTGATGCAGCGCTGCACATAGGGGTAGCTTTCTGTGGCCACGTAGTAGTAAGTACCTTTGGGGAATTCTGGCGTAACGCCGTTGCGGCCATTGCACTCATCCAAATCGCCCCCGTTTGTTGCGCTATAGGCCCAGTCATCGCGAAAGGTGCCCAAGGGGAAAACACTGGCTAAGGGTCGATTGCTCATAGTGGTCGCGCTTGAATTGGGCTTGTAATTGCCTTTGAGAAGCACCAGACCTGAGCTTGCATCATCGGCAATTTTGTAGCCGTATTTGTAGTAAATCGGAAAGCCGTCCGCGGCCCAGCCGACGATTTGCATTTTGTTGCCTAGACCATTGCTTTCGCTACCGCCCACAGCGCTATAGACGCCGGTAGGAGCGCCGTGGTAGTGGTACTCCCCGGTGGGTTGTACGTGCGCGTTATTGCTGTCTGCTCCAAAATTGAAGGGGCTATTGGGTACGATGGCCTCCAGACTCCAGTCGCCACGGCCCAAATAAGTGCATTGGGCGCCCGCGCCTTGGGTGGCCGCTGAGGTGGCGTTGTTGTTGCAGGCGCCGCCGGTGTTGGGGTCGAACTTCACGCCGTTGAGCGCGTAGCCGATGATAGGTACCGCTTGCACGGACGACACGCTGGGGGATAGCGTGCTCGATTGGTTGGCGTTGTAAGCGGCTATGGTGTTGGGGTTGTTGGCATTGGGAAAACTGCCGACCGTGTGGTTGGGGATACCGTTGGCTACCAGAGTTCGCAGGGTACTAGAGCATGACCAGGCAAATTGAAACGGAAGGCTGCTGTTGGCTGCTACGTTGGTTACGGTGTTACCGTTCCCGCTCAGGGCACACAGCACGCCAGCGGTGGAGTAAGTGGTGCCTGTGGAGCCACCGGTGTCGGTGCTTGAAGAACTGCTGCCACCACCACAAGCGCTGAGTGACAAGGTTATTGCAAGGGCTAAAGCACTGAAAAACCTGTGAGCAGGTAGGGTGTATTTTCTTGCTTTCAATGCGGGTCTCCGTGGTCCTTATGGTGCGGGCTGGGTGCGACATAATCGTCGGCACTTAGGGTGATCGCGTGGCTGGCGATTATTTCGCATTCCGATGGAAGAAATTAAATGAAAACAGTAAAGCTCGGTAAAGACGGTTTACCTTCAATTAGCCTATGACGCCCCCTAAAAAAACCGTTCTCCTGACCGGTGCAGCCGGCAACCTGGGGAGTGCCGTAGCACAGGTTTTTGCGCACCATGGCGCAAACTTGGTGCTATTGGATCGCAGTCCCCTGAGCGACACAGTACTTGCAAGCTTAGAGCCTGCGCTGTGCCTGCCTATCGCGCTTGATTTGTGCGATGCAGCTCAAGTGCTTGCAGCGGTCGATCAAGCGGTAGCGCGCTTTGGCCGCATTGATGTTTTGTGCAATCTGACCGGCGGCTTTGCCATGGGCCAAACAGTGCATGAAACCAGCGATAGTGCCTGGGATGTGATGCAGGACATCAATGTGCTCACCCTGCGCAATACGGCCCGCGCTGTGGTGCCGCAGATGCTGCGTCAAGGCGGTGGCAAGATCGTTAACGTCGGTGCTTTCTCCGCACAACGCGGCCTGGCTGGCATGGGTGCGTACATCGCCGCCAAGAGCGAAGTGTTGCGCATCACGGAGGCCATGTCCGGCGAGCTGCGGATGAAAAACATCAACGTCAATTGCGTGTTGCCCACCGTATTGGACACGCCGCAAAACCGCGCCGACATGCCCGATGCCGACCCCACCCGTTGGGTCCATCCGCAAGACTTGGCACGCGTCATCGCCTTCCTGGCCTCTGACGCCGCCCGCGCCATCCACGGAGCAGGTGTGCCGGTCACCGGCTTGAGCTAAACCGGTTTTGCGTGGTGCTGGCGCAGGCTTGACAAGGTGGCGCCAGGGCTGATGTACTCCGGGTCGGTAAGCACATGAATCAGCGTAGGCCCATGGGCTGCGAAGCCGTTCAAGATGGCCGCTTGCAGTTCGGCCACACTGTGCGCACGCAGGCCCTGGGCACCAAAGGCACGGGCCAGGGCGGCGAAGTCCGGGTTGTTGTCCAGTGCCGTGCCGTGGACACGGCCGGGAAACCATTTTTCTTGGTGCATACGGATCGTGCCGTACATCTGGTTGTCAAACACCACGATCACGATGGCCAGTGCCAACTGCACTGCCGTGGCCAGTTCGTGCGAACTCATCATGAAGCATCCGTCGCCCGCCAGGCAAAGCACCGGCCGCTGAGGGTGCGCCAGCTTGGCGCCAATGGCTGCGGGCAGTCCGTAGCCCATAGCACCGCTGGTAGGGGCAATCTGGCTGCCATAGCTGCGGTAGCGGAAATAGCGGTGCGCCCAGGCGGTGTAATTGCCCGCGCCGTTGCTGATGATGACATCGTCCGGCAAAGCATCATTGAGCGCTAACCAGGCTTGTGCCATATCGATGGTGCCGTCTTGGCACGCGCTGGCAGGGCGCGGGCCGCTAAAGGCATCATAGCCCGCACGCAAGGCCTGCACATGGGGCGTAAAGCGGCCGGGCAGGGTAGCGGGCACGGCCAGTGCGGCCAGGCTATGGGCCAAGGCCGGCATGCTGCTCAAAATGGCAAGGTGCGGGCGGTACACCCGGCCTAATTCTTCGGCGCAGGGCATGGCGTGCACCAGGGTTTGTTGAGGCTGCGGAATATCGATCAGGCTATAGCCCTGGCTGGGCACTTCGCCCATGCGGGCGCCTAGCAAAATCAAGAGGTCTGCCTCTTTCACGGCGCGCAGCAAGCCCGGGTCCGCGCCCAGGCCCAGCAGGCCGACGTAGTGCGGGTCGCGGTGGTCAAACAAATCTTGCCGTCGAAAGGAGCAAGCCACTGGCAACCCGGTGGCGTGCACAAAGCGGCGCAGCGCTGCCACCGCTTGCGCATTCCATCCACTGCCGCCTAGCACCAGCAGCGGCTTGTGGGCTACTTGTAGCCATTGCATCAGCTTCGCCAAATCAGTAGCTTGGGGCGCGCTGGCCGGGGCAGAGGCTGCCATTGCAGCGTGTGGCGGCTGGGCTACTGCTTCGCTCAGCACGTCCTCGGGCAAGGCCAGCACCACCGGCCCCATGCGCCCCGACAGCGCCGTGTGAAAAGCGCGGTGCACCATCTCGCCCATGCGTTCGGGCTGCTCAATCTGCGCCACCCATTTGCTAACCGGGCCAAACATGCTGCGGTAGTCCACCTCTTGAAACGCGCCGCGTTCCATAAAGCGGCGGCCCACCTGCCCGATAAACAAAATCAGCGGCGTGCCGTCCTGAAAGGCGGTATGCAGACCGATGGAGGCCTGGCTGGCGCCGGGCGCCCGGGTCACAAAACACACGCCGGGTTTGCCGCTGGCTTTGGCATAGGCCTCGGCCATAAACGTGGCCGAACCTTCGTGGCGGCACACGATCAAGCGCACCGTGTCGCGGTGGTCATAGAGCGCGTCCATGGCGTCCAGAAAACTCTCGCCAGGCACACAAAAAACAGTGTCCACGCCCTGGGCGAGCAGGGCGTCAATCAGCAGGCGCGCGCCTGTGGGGTGGGGGAGGGTGGTCATAGGTGCCGGTTCCTGTTCGGGTGCTGCCTGCGGCCTAGCAGGCCTGCGTCTGCTGCATGGGTGGTATTGTGGCACCGGCCCACTATGATCGGCATCGCGCAGACTTGGCACCCCGATGGCCGATTTGCGCGGCGCCGCTGCTTTGCGCCAAGGCAGGCCTTCAAGCGGGTCGGCTTGTAGAGCATCGGTCTGTGGGTTATCTATGAGGAGAAATGAATATGTTGCAACGCACGCGCTCTTTGATCTTGTCACTTGTACCTCTGCTGCTGGCCGCCACGCTGCCCTTTGCGGCCTGGGCTCAGGGTGCCTGGCCTAACAAACCGGTAAAAATTGTGGTTCCCTTTGCACCCGGCGGCACCACTGATATTTTGGCCCGCGCCGTTGCGCCTGAATTGGCTAAAGCATTCGGCCAGTCCTTTGTGATCGAAAACAAGGGCGGCGCCGGCGGCAATATCGGCACCGAAATCGTGGCCCGCGCAGCGCCTGACGGTTACACCTTGCTGATGGGAACGGTGGGCACGCACGGCATCAATAAGTCGCTCTATGCCAAGTTGTCTTACGACCCGCAGAAAGACTTTGCCCCCATCACCCTGGTCGCTGGGGTGCCCAATGTGATGGTAATGAACGCCGAAAAAGCCAAGACGCTGGGCATCAACACGGTGCCCGATTTCATCGCCTACGCTCGCAAAAACCCCGGCCGGCTCAACATGGCTTCCAGCGGCAATGGCACCTCCATTCATATGGCGGGCGAATTATTTAAGTCCATGACCGGCACCTTCATGACGCATATCCCCTACTCTGGATCGGCCCCGGCGCTGATGGGACTGGTGTCGGACCAAGTGGACGTGATGTTCGACAATTTGCCTTCGTCCATGGCCCTAATCAAATCGGGCAAGCTCAAAGCGTTTGCAGTGACGTCCAACCAGCGCTCGGGCGCGATGCCGGATATGCCCACCGTGGAAGAGGCCGGACCGCTCAAAGGTTTCGAGGCGAGCAGCTGGTTCGGCTTGTTGGCGCCAGCGGGCACGCCGCCCGACATTGTCAAGGCGCTACAGCGCGAAACCGCCAAGGCCCTGAACTCGCCCGCCATCAAAGAAAAGCTGCTGGCCCAAGGTGCGATTCCCAGTGGCAATACGCCCGAAGAATTTGCCGCCCTGATTGACGCGGAAGTTAAAAAATGGGCGCCGGTAGTCAAAAATTCCGGCGCGCGGGTGGACTAACTAAGCAAAGCACCCGGGCGGCATGGAATGCGCTAAACCATCGGAGAACAAAATGCTCAAAGGCCTGCACCACAACGCTTACCGTTGCCGCGATTCGGAGGAAACGCGTAAGTTTTACAGCGACTTTTTGGGCCTGCCGCTGGTACAAGCCTTTCAAATCCATGAAACCAAGAGTGGGCGAGCCACCAAGACCTTGCACGCTTTTTATGAAATGGACGATGGCTCGTGTTTGGCGTTTTTTGAAGCGCCGGACATGCCCTTCGAGTTCAAGGAGCAGCATGATTTTGATCTGCACATTGCGCTAGAAGTGAGCCAGCAAGACTTGCACACCATGTTTGCCAAAGGCAAAGCCGCGGGTAGGGAGACGCGTGGCATTTCGGACCACGGCTTTATCGACTCCATTTATTTCCGCGACCCCAACGGCTATGTGGTCGAACTGACCGCCAAGCGTGACGGGCATGATGCCTATATGCAAACCGCACGCGCATCGGCGCAGCAAGCATTGGCTCAGTGGCAGGCGCAAAAGGCAGGGCCTGCCGCCTAAGTTGCCTCCTGTTCATCCGCGCGCTCATCTATAGCGGCGCCGCTTGGTGCTCTGGTGTACCCAGGCATTTGCAGCCCTACAGCCCGTTTACACTGCAAGCCTCAACCGGCCTGGCTTGCGCGCAGGCAGTCCGGCAGCTACTCCACCGCATCCCTAGACACAGCCCATCTCCAACATGCAACACAAGCCGGTCCGGGGCATTATTTACCTTTGTATGGGGGTGCTGGTTTTCTCTTTGCAAGACGCCATCATCAAGCAAGTCAGCGGCAGCTACGCCTTGACTGAAGTGGTATTCATACGATCCTGTGTGGCGGCGCCCATTTTGTTGGCATTGGTATGGCGTCAGTCGGGCTGGCGTTCCTTGTTTGCCTCGCACCTGGACACGCTGGTGCTGCGCGCGATGGTCATGTTTGGCGCCTATGCGGCCTATTACATGGCCTTTCCGGCTTTGCCTTTGGCTGATGCCGTCGCACTGTATTTCACCGTGCCCTTGGTCGTGACGGCGCTGGCTGGTCCGATGCTGGGCGAGCGCAATGGCTGGCCGGTTTGGGCGGCGGTAATGCTGGGTTTTGTCGGCGTGATGGTCATGCTGCAACCGGGTACCGGCTTGTTCAATCCGGCCGCTTTGCTTTCCCTGCTGGCTGCCGTGTTTTACGGCCTGGCCATGCTGCTGGCGCGCAAGCATGGCTCCAGCCTGTCTGCGGCGGTGATGGGCTTTTACCAGAACGCGGTGTTTTTGGTGGGGGCCGCACTGGTGGCCTTGCTGCTGCACCTATTGGGCATAGCGCACGCGGTGCACCCCAGTATTGCCTTTGTGGTGCGGCCCTGGACGGTGCCGACGCTATTTGACGGTTTGATGATTGGCTTGTGCGGCGTGGTGGCCTCCATCGGCATCATGCTTTTGACCAGTGCCTACCGGGTGGCGCGAGCCAGCACGGTGACGCCGTTTGAGTACACCGGTATCTTATGGGCGCCGCTATGGGGATTTTTGTTTTTCAATGAAGTACCGCGCGCCACCACGGTCGCAGGCGCCGCCGTGATTGTGGTGGCCGGACTGATCGCCCTGCGCATGGCCAAGTCGGATGCTGCGCCCGAGGACCCGTCCGGCGCCGAAGCGAAACCTCCATCCCCAGCCCAGGCCGCAGTCGATGCAGCCATCAGTGCAAAGTGAAGCCCTTATGACGCCAGGCACAAACTACGGCATATCAGACCTGCAACGCGAAAACGCAGACAGCCTGTCTGGCCTAGTCCTGTTGCAGTTCGGCACCAACTGGTGCGGCCATTGCCAAAACGCCCAAGCGCTGATTGAGCCGGCGATGGCCTCCCGCCCGGATGTTGCGCGCTACTGGATTGAAGACGGCGCGGGCCGGCCTCTGGGCCGCTCCTACCGGGTTAAACAATGGCCCACGCTGGTGCTATTGCGCGATGGGCAAGAAGTAGGGCGCTTGGTGCGCCCGCAGCAAGCAGCGCAATTGTTTGACTTGCTACAGGCTGCAAGCGCTTAGGCGCGCGCTGCCCATTCTTGCTACGGCCCGCCCACCGGGGAGGCTTGGCAAGCGCTTTATCGCGCGTTGGTGCAAACGTAATTGAACTGCGCAATATCCAGTTCGCCATTGGGTACCGGAAAGTAGTCTGGTACCGAGGTGAAGGAATACAGCGGATCGCCTTTGCCCAATTTTCCCGCCATGATGACCGTCTTGTCGGTGCGGTGCATGCCTTTGCTGCAGTCAAAATTCTTCAGCTCTTTGATGGAATTAAAGTCCACCCAAGAAACAGGCGGTGGGAAGCGCTTTTTTTGCGTTTTCGCGTAGTCGCCCATGATCCAGGCGCTAGCGATATTGCCACTGCGCCGCATGGACTGCGGGTCCACATACATGATGAAGTCGGGCGACTTGCCTATGGCAACCCAATCGGCCCAGGCGCTGCTGGTGGACAGCAAGAAAAGTAGTGCGAATCGCAACATCTTCCAACTCCTGGCCATACAAGATGACCTGTTCTTTCTAGGTTATTGTTAAGACGCTCTGCGTTCGCGCAGCGCGTCGCGATGATTCAAGCTATGGCTTACTTCAAAATGTCGCCGATACACAAGTACTTGATTTCCACGTAGTCGTCGATACCGAAGTGCGAGCCTTCGCGGCCCAGACCGGACTGTTTGACTCCGCCAAAAGGAACATGCTCGGTAGCCAATATACCGACGTTGATGCCAACCATGCCGTATTCAAGGGCTTCGGCTACGCGGTAAATGCGGCCGATGTCGCGGCTGTAGAAATAGCTGGCCAGGCCAAACTCGGTTTTGTTGGCGGCATCGACGGCTTGCTGCTCAGTATCGAATTTAAAGATGGGCGCAAACGGACCAAAGGTTTCTTCGGTGGCGCATTGCATATCGGCGCTGGCACCTGAGATCACGGTAGGCTCGAAGAATTGGCCGCCCAAGGCCTTGCCCCCCGTCTCCACCTTGCCGCCTTTGGCAATCGCATCAGCCACATGGCGCGTGACTTTGGCAACCGCAGCGTCTTCAATCAGCGGGCCTTGTGCCACACCGTCTTCAAAGCCATTACCTACCTTCATGGCCTTGACCTTGGCGGTGAATTTGGCGACAAAGCTGTCATAGACCCCGGCCTGTACATAAAAGCGGTTGGCGCAGACACAGGTCTGGCCGGCATTGCGGTATTTGCTGGCCATGGCGCCTTCCACGGCCGAGTCCAGGTCGGCGTCGTCAAACACGATAAAGGGCGCGTTGCCACCGAGCTCAAGCGACATTTTTTTCACTGTAGGGGCGCATTGCGCCATCAAGATGCGGCCCACTTCGGTGGAACCGGTAAAGCTCAGGTGGCGTACGGTGTCGCTGGCGCAAATCACTTTGCCCACGGCAATCGAGTTGTCGGCGTCCGCGGTAATCATATTGAGCACGCCTGCCGGAATGCCAGCGCGCAGCGCCAGCTCGGCGGCGGCCAGTGCCGTCAGCGGCGTGAGTTCCGCCGGTTTGATGATGACGGGGCAACCAGCGGCCAGTGCCGGGGCCACTTTGCGCGTGATCATTGCCAGCGGAAAATTCCAGGGCGTAATGGCTGCGCACACGCCTATGGACTGCTTGATGACCGACAAGCGGCGGTTGTTGTCAAACTGCGGCAGCGTCTCGCCGTTGATACGCTTGGCTTCTTCGGCAAACCACTCTACAAAGCTGGCGCCGTAGGCGATTTCGCCCTTGGCTTCGGCAAAGGGCTTGCCTTGCTCGGCGGTCATGATGCGGGCCAGGTCTTCCTGGTTGGCCATCAACAGATCAAACCATTTGCGCAGGATGATGCTGCGTTCTTTACCCGTCTTGTTACGCCATGCCGGCCAAGCGGCATCGGCGGCAGCGATGGCCTGGGTGGCCTGGGTCGGTCCCAGGTTGGCCACATCGGCCAGCTTGTGGCCGGTGGCGGGGTCCAGCACATCAAAACGTGAAGGCCCGGTCACCCATTGGCCGTTGATCAAAGCATCGGTTTTGAGCAGGCTGGGGTCTTTGAGCAAAAGAAGAGGGGAGGGATTTTGGGTCATGGTGCGGGCAGGCTGGTGATTAGCAAAGGCGGTCAGCGCCTGTGGCCCCGACCAAAACCCCATCATACGATGCCATATGCAGGCATCTTGGCGGCAATTTGCCGCGCCCTCAGCACGCGGTTTGCGCGCAAGCGCCTGCGTGCGCCAAACGGGTACAGTGCGCCTTTAGAACCTATGGACCTGGCGGCACGAGAAATTTATGGCCTTGATTAACTACATCACCCAAATCAACCTGGACTTTGGCGCAGTCTCGCTCTTGCGCGCCGAGTGCGAGCGCGTGGGCATGCGCAAGCCGCTCATCGTCACCGATGCGGGTGTGCGCGCAGCGGGCGTCTTGGACAAAGCCCTGGCTGCGCTGGGCGACATCCCCTATGCGGTGTTTGACCAGACGCCCTCTAACCCCAACGAAGCGGCGGTGCGCGCCGCCGTGGCGGTGCTGCAAGCGCATGGCTGCGACGGCCTGATCGGCGTGGGCGGTGGCTCCAGCCTGGACCTGGCCAAAGGCGTGTGCATTGCCGCCACCCATCCCGGCCCGCTCAAAACCTATGCCACCATCGAAGGCGGTAGCCCCAAAATCAGCGAGCGCGTGCTCCCGCTGATCGCCGTGCCCACCACCGCAGGCACGGGCAGCGAAGTGGCGCGCGGCGCCATCGTCATCTTGGACGACGGGCGTAAAGTGGGTTTTCATAGTTGGTTTCTGGTGCCCAAGGCCGCTATTTGCGACCCCGAACTCACCCTGGGCCTGCCGGCGCAACTGACGGCGGCCACCGGCATGGACGCGATTGCCCATTGCATGGAAACCTTTATGGCCCCGGCCATCAACCCGCCGGCCGATGGCATCGGCCTGGACGGCCTGGCACGCGGCTGGGCGCATATCGCCCGTGCCACCGAAAACGGTGCGGACCGTGATGCACGCTGGAACATGATGAGCGCCAGCATGCAAGGCGCCATGGCGTTTCAAAAAGGCCTGGGCTGCGTGCACAGCCTGAGCCACAGCCTGGGCGGCGTCAATCCGCGCCTGCATCACGGCACGCTCAATGCCTTGTTTATGGGCGCGGTCGTGCGTTTTAACGCCAGCGCTGCCTCCATCCAAAACGAGAACCGCCTGCAACGCATGGCCGGCGCCATGGGCATCGGTAGGTGCGACGCCCATGGCACCGAAATCGACGACGCCATCCGGGCCATGAATGCCCGCCTGGGCCTGCCCAGCGGCCTGGCGGCCCTGGGCGTTACCGAAGACCTGTTCGAGCGCATCATCGACGGCGCCATGGCCGACCACTGCCACAAAACCAACCCGCGCATCGCCACACGAGACGACTACCGGGATATCTTGCTCGCTTCCATGTGAAGCTTGCGCGCTTTCGCAGAGCGCTGTCGCGCCCACGCACGGCGATAATGACCGGTGTTATCGGCCGCGCCTGCCAGGGGCGGTTTTCCTCTCTATTTCTGTACCGAGCACCATTGACATGAGTTCTTCAGCCACCCCGGGCGTCATGAGCGTCGCCGACATCCGCAAGACTTTTCTGGACTTTTTTGCCTCCAAAGGCCACACCGTGGTGGAAAGCAGCCCGCTGGTACCCGGCAACGACCCAACGCTGATGTTCACCAACTCGGGCATGGTGCAGTTCAAAGACGTGTTTCTGGGCACGGACAAGCGCTCTTATGTGCGCGCCGCTTCGGTACAAGCCTGCTTGCGCGCCGGCGGCAAGCACAACGACCTGGAAAACGTGGGCTACACCGCGCGCCACCATACTTTTTTCGAGATGCTGGGCAACTGGAGCTTTGGCGACTATTTCAAGCGTGAAAGCCTGAAATGGGGCTGGGAGCTGCTGACCCAGGTGTACAAACTACCGCCCGAGCGTTTGATGGTCACCGTCTATATCGATGACGACGAGGCCTATGACATCTGGCACAAAGAAATCGGCCTACCCGCCGAGCGCATCGTGCGCATCGGCGACAACAAGGGCAAAAAATACGCCTCTGACAATTTTTGGATGATGGCCGATACCGGCCCTTGTGGCCCTTGCTCTGAAATCTTTTACGACCACGGCGCCCACATCCCCGGCGGGCCGCCCGGCAGCCCAGACGAAGACGGCGACCGATTTATCGAAATCTGGAACCATGTGTTCATGCAGTTCGACATGCAGGCCGATGGCAGCTTGAACCAACTGCCCGCGCCTTGCGTGGATACCGGCATGGGCTTGGAGCGCCTGGCTGCCATCTTGCAGCATGTGCACAGTAACTATGAAATAGACATTTTTGACCAACTGATCAAAGCCGCCGCCCGCGAAACTGCGTGCACAGATCTGCAAAACAACTCGCTCAAAGTGATTGCTGACCACATCCGCGCTACCGCTTTTTTGGTCAGCGACGGTGTGCTGCCCAGCAACGAAGGGCGTGGCTATGTGCAACGCCGCATCGTGCGCCGCGCCATCCGCCACGGCTACAAACTAGGGCAAAAAGCCCCGTTTTTCCACAAGCTGGTGGCCGACCTGGTGCGCCTGATGGGCGATGCTTATCCCAGGCTGCGCAGCGACGAAAAACGCATCACCGAAGCGCTGCGCTTGGAGGAAGAGCGTTTTTACGAGACGCTGGAAACCGGCATGCACATTTTGGATACGGCCCTGGCAGGCGGTGTCAAAGTCTTGCCCGGCGATGTGGCCTTCAAGTTGCACGACACCTATGGCTTTCCCTTGGACTTGTCTGCTGACGTGTGCCGCGAGCGCGGTTTGGAAGTGGACACCGAAGGTTTTAGCGCCGCCATGGAGCGCCAAAAATCCCAGGCCCGTGCGGCTGGCAAATTCAAGCAAGACCGGGGGCTGGACTACGCAGGCGCGGGCAATGAATTTGTCGGCTACGAGCACTTAAGCCAAAGCAGCACCGTCCTGGCGCTGTACTTTGAGGGCGCTGAAGTGGGCGAACTGGCCGCCGGCCAGAGCGGCGTGGTGGTGCTGGCATCGACGCCGTTTTATGCAGAAAGCGGTGGCCAGGTGGGCGACGAGGGCACGATCAGCAGCGCAAACAGCGTGTTTGCCGTCGCCGATACGCAAAAAATCAAGGCCGATGTGTTCGGCCACCACGGCGGCGTGTCGCATGGCAGCCTTAAAGTGGGCGACGTGGTGCAGGCCCAAGTGAATGCCGCAGTACGTGCGGCCGCTATGCGCAACCACAGCGCCACGCACTTGATGCACGAGGCCTTGCGCGAAGTGCTGGGCGACCATGTGCAACAAAAAGGCTCGTTGGTCAACGCCGAGCGCACGCGTTTTGACTTTGCGCACAACGCGCCGGTCACCGACGCGCAAATCCGCGCCATCGAAACCAAAGTCAATGCCCAAATCCTGACCAACAGTGCCACCAAAGCGGAGTTGATGGATATTGAATCAGCCAAGAAAACCGGCGCACAAATGTTGTTTGGCGAGAAGTACGGCGAGATCGTGCGCGTGTTGGACATTGGCAGCACGCGCGAACTCTGCGGCGGCACGCATGTGGGCCGTACCGGCGACATCGGCGTGTTCAAAATCGTGTCCGAAGGTGGTATTGCCTCGGGCGTGCGCCGCATCGAAGCCGTGACGGGCGAGGGCGCCTTAGCCTATTTGCAAGACCTGGAAGACACCGTAGCCCAGGCCGCGCAGGCGCTCAAAACCCCGGTGGCCGAGCTGGGCTTGCGCATCGCCAGTACCGTGGACCACACCAAGGCCTTGGAAAAAGAGATTTCTGCCCTCAAGGCCAAGCTGGCCGGTTTCCAGGGCGAGGCTTTGATTAGCCAGGTGCAAGACATCCAGGGCGTGCCCTTTTTAGCCGCACGCATGGAAGGCGCTGATGCAGCCGCTTTGCGCACCACCTTGCAAAAGCTGCGCGACAAGCTGCCGCGCGCCATCATCGTGCTCGGCGCGGTAGAGGGCGACAAGGTGCAACTGGTAGCCGGTGTGGGCGCGGATATGACGGGCAAAGTCAAGGCCGGTGAATTGGTCAACTACCTGGCCGGCCAGGTGGGCGGCAAAGGTGGCGGTAAGCCCGATATGGCCATGGCCGGCGGCACCGATCCGTCCAAACTGGATGCCGCTATCGCCAGTGCCAAGGCTTGGGTCAGCGAGCGGCTGTAAGTCATGCGCGACAGCGGCGGTGCAATCGCACGCCAATCGGGGGGGGCGAATGTTTCCGTCCACGGTCTTGGTGGATTGCGAGGGTATTGCGCGAGGCACCCTGCGCGGCGCCACCGATTGGACGGCCCAGCGACTGATCCAGCCCTTGCTTAGGCGCGCGCCAGCAGGCGCTGCGTCAGGGCTTGCACCGTAGCGTCGGGGAGCGGCGTGCTTGGGCTGTCGAGTTGGGATTGCACCAGGCGGCGCAAGGTTTCCAGGTGCGGCGTCAGCGTCCCGAAAAACCGGGCCTGACCCTCGCTGGCAATCAGCAGGGTGGGGAAGTCTTCCACATCTATGGGGTCCACCAGGTCGGCTTCGTCTTCTACGTCCACCCATGCAAAGCGCGCGGCGCCGAACTCGGCTTGCAATTGGTCAAACAGCGGTCGGTAATCGCGGCAAGTGCCACACCACTGGGCGCACAAACAGGCTATTAGAAGGCTTGGCGCTTGGGAACTCGGGCTGGACATAGGCCCTATCATGGCAGAAAACAAGCTTGGGCTTGGGCGCGTGCGCCGAGGTTTTACACTAGGCGGTTTACCCGCACGCGGGTTTCATCCTCCTGCAGCCAAAACACACCAGCCCCATGAGCGCATTTCTTGAAGAAAAGG
>JBILPS010000124.1:0-4804 GCA_044373655.1 Rhodoferax sp. | reverse complement strand
AGTCGCACATGCCCGAGGCGGTGGCGCCGGTCAGGTCGTAATAGCGCGCCATTTGTGCACTGGCGGCTGATAACAGCGCCTGCTCCGGGCTGCCGCCGGACATCGCGCCGGTGCGCAGGTCCGACACAAAACACCAGGTACCAAACATGGCCGGCGCCTTGGGCTTGACCGCGTTGACATACACCAGACCGGCCAAGCATTCGGCGGTTTCCTGCACCAGCGCGGTGGCCAGGGATGCGGGCGCGGTGGCACCGGCTTGACCGGCCGAGAGCAGCAGCACGGGCATACCGCCGCGCACTGCCACTTCCAGGCATTTGCAAGCGTCGTAGGCAAACTTCATGGGCGGCACGACAAAGCAGTTGGACTGGCTGACAAAGGGGCGGGCACGCCATTTGTCTTCGCCACCGGCGATGATGTGCAGCATCTTGAGCGTCTCTTCTAGATGCTCGGGCGATACCCAGCTTGAGCCCACGTGTTTCGTAGTGCCGCTGACGCTGGCGTAGGTAGTGTTGAAGTCCATCTCACGCGGCAAATCCAGATCGCGGCAGACCACCGAGCGCTGGAAAAAGTGGATGTGCTCCAGTGTGTCCACCACGCGGGCAATGTTGTACAGGTCTTGGGTCGTGGAGTCGCGGTAGTCGCCGGTATACGGGTCCACCATGCTCACGGCCGCGCCTGCGGTGCCGAAATACACCTTGCTGCCCCAGGGCTCCATGTCGTGCTTGGGGTCTTGCCCGTGCAACACAAAGTGGCGTGCGGCGTTGGCCACGGTGTCTTCAATGAGCGCACGTGGGAACAGCAGGCGGCCCGTGTCGGTGAGCTTGGCACCGGCTTTGGTCATCAGCTCGATACCACTTTCCGGCGCATCGGCCAGGCCGATGTTTTCGAGTGCGTCTAAAGCGGCGTTATGGATTTTGACCACATCGGCATCGCTTAAGGCTTTATAAGCGCCGCCACTCATGCCGGGGCGCACCGGGCGCAGGCTGTCTGGCAGAGGTGCCGAGCGCGCAGCGCGACGTGCATCGCGTGCGCCGCCACGGGGGTTGGTTTTTTCAAGAATTGCGCTCATGGGGTACCTCAGTTAAATGTCGGTGATTCGGTCGATCAGTGTTTAGCGAATACGGCTCGGGCCTGGCGCGGTTTAGGCGCGCAGCTTTTCATTTTTCGGGTCGTACAAAGGTTCGGCATGCACGGTGGCGCCGCGCATCGTGCCCAACACGTTGACTTGCAGCTTGGTGCCAGGCGTCGCCTTGTCGGCTTTGACATAGGCCAAGGCCACGCTCTTCTTTAAGGTATGGCTCCATACGCCCGAGGTGGTCAGCCCGACGTTGTTCTCGCCATCAAAAACTTGCGCGCAATACGGGCTCTCGGCGTCGCCGTCTTCGTCAAAAATCAGCGGCACAAAACGTTGCGCTGCGCCACGTGCATGTTCGGCCACCAGCGCGGCTTTGCCGATGAAGTCGGCCTTGTTCACATCCACAAAACGGTCCAGCGAGGCCTCTAAAGGCGTGTAGCCGCTTTCCAGGTCGCTCTTCCAGCCCCGGTAGCATTTGTCTACGCGCAAACTGTCCATGGCATACAGGCCAAAGTCGCGTATGTCATGGTCCGTGCCTGCAGCCCAAATGGCGGCGTACAAGGTGGGCAATTGGGCTACCGGTGCATGCAACTCCCAGCCCAGTTCGCCTACGTAATTGACGCGCATGGCCAAGCAGCGGCCCGCTACGGTTTCGATGTGCTGCGCCGTGAGCCAAGGGAAAGCAGCATTCGACAAATCCGCTTTCGTAACCTGGCCGAGCACATCGCGCGCACGCGGCCCGGCGATGATCAGGGTGCCGAAATCGGCGGTGACATCGGTCACGCTGATGGGGCTGCCCTCAGGCAAGCCCTGGCGCAGCAAGTCCATATCATGCGTGGCGGCAATCGCGGCACTGATGATGTAGAAATGGTCTTCGCTCAAGCGCGTGATGGTGAACTCGCTCCAGAGTTTGCCGGTGGGCGTGAGCGCATAGGCCAGCGACACGCGGCCTTGCGAAGGCAGCTTGGAGCAGGACAAATAATCCAAGTGCTTGGATGCGCCCGGGCCTTTGAGTTCGTATTTGGTAAAGCCGGGCAAATCCAAAATGCCCACGCGCTCGCGCACGGCTTTCACTTCCTCAGCGACCGCACCATGCCATACGTTTTGGCGGCGGAAAGAATGGGTGTCGGGCGGGACGTCGCCTTTCAAGTCCAGATACACCGCACGCTCCCAGCCGCCGCGTGCGCCAAAGCGGGCGCCCTTGGCTTTGAGCGTTTCGTACAAGGGCGAGGTGCGCAAGGGCCGTCCAGCCGGGCGCTCTTCATATGGGAAGGACGAAGCGTATTCGTTTTGGTAGACCTCGATGGCTTTGGCCACGGTGTACTCGGTGGTGGCGTAGTCGCCGTAGCGGCGACGGTCCAGCGACCACAAGTCCCATTCGGTTTGGCCGTGCACCACCCACTCGGCCAGCGCTTTGCCAGCGCCACCGCCTTGGGTAATGCCAAAGCTGAAGGTGTTGCAATGGAAAAAGTTGCGCAAGCCTGGCTCGGGGCCGATATAGGGGTTGCCATCCGGCGAGTAGGGGATGGGGCCGTTCACACCTCGCTTGATGCCGGCACGCGACAGCGCAGGCACGCGGGCCATCGCGTCTTCAATGTATTTTTCCAGACGCTCGAAATCGTCGTTCCACAACTGGTTGGCAAAGTCGTCGGGCATGCCGTCCAGCCACATCGGCGTGGCCTTCCATTCGTAGGGCCCGAGGATGAAGCCTTCGCGCTCTTGGCGCAGGTAATATGAGGTGTCCGGGTCGCGCAACAGCGGCAGACGCGCCTCGCCGCGCGACGTGAGCTCGGGGACGTCTTCGGTCACCAGGTATTGGTGCGACATGACGACGATGGGCAAATGGCGCCCCACCATGGCCATGACTTCACCCGCGCGAAAGCCTGCGGCATTCACAATGATTTCGGCGGTGATTTCACCCTTGTCCGTAGTGACCAGCCATTCGCCATTGGGCTTTTGCGCCAGCGCGGTCACGCGGGTGTGGCGGCGGATCGTGCCGCCCAACAGCCGCGCTTCGCGGGCCAGGGCTTGTGTCAGTTGCGAGGGGTCGATATCGCCATCGAGCGGGTCCCACAGCGCGCCTTGCAAGTCGTGGGTTTCGATCAGCGGGTAACGGTTTTTCAGGTCCGAGGGCGAGAGGATTTCATACTCCAAGCCATTGGCCTTGGCCATGCTTTTGACATGGTGGAACTCGTCCATACGGTTACGCCCGTGGGCCAGGCGCACCGAGCCCGTCAGGTGGTAATTAATGGGGTTTTCGGCAGACGCGGCCAGCTTGCGGTACAGCGCAGCGGAATACTTTTGCAGCTTCAAAATACTCCAGCTGCTGGAGAACGTGGGCAGATTGCCCGCCGCATGCCAAGTGGAGCCGGAGGTCAACTCGTCACGCTCCAGCAGCAGGGCGTCTTTCACCCCTAAAGCGGCCAGGTGGTAGAGGCAACTACAGCCCACCACTCCACCCCCAATTACAACGACGCGCGCATGTTCTGTCATGAATCAAGCTCCGAAGACGGTCTCACACCAAGGCCAAGGGTCACAATGCTCCCTGGCGCGAATTTTTTGGATTGTAGGCATAAAAATTAAAATTTAGCGCGAATTTTTTACACTAAAATAATTTTCGACATTTTTTTTACTTGCGGGGGTCGTATGGATCTACCTAATCAGGCCAGTGTGGTCATTGTGGGCGGCGGCATCGTCGGATGCAGCTTGGCGTATCACCTGACATTGCGCGGGTGCCGGGATGTGGTGCTGCTCGAGCGCAAGCAACTTACCTGCGGCACCACCTGGCATGCAGCGGGGCTGGTCGGCCAATTGCGCGCCACCTACAACCTCACGCGCCTGGCCCAGTACACCACCAATTTATACGCCTCGCTAGAGCAGGAAACCGGGCAGGCCACCGGCTTTCGGCAAACCGGCTCGATTGCCATAGCCACCAACCTGGCGCGCCTGGAAGAACTCCAACGCGGCGCTTCCATGGCCAAGTGCTTTGGGCTGGAAGTGCAAACCCTCACGCCGTCGGAAATCGCCAGTATGTGGCCCGGTGTCACGGTGTCCGACTTGGTCGGCGGCGTTTTCTTGCCTAAAGACGGACGTACCAACCCGATTGATACCACCCAAGCGCTGGCCAAAGGCGCTAAAAGCCGAGGCGCGCGCATTTTTGAAAATTGCGCGGCACAGGAGATATTGATTGAAAACGGCAAAGCCGTGGGCGTGCGCACCGAGTTCGGCACCATCCGCGCCGACATGGTGGTCAACTGCGCTGGTATGTGGGCGCATGAACTCGGCGCCAAAGCCGGCACCACGGTGCCACTGCACGCCGCCGAACACTTTTATATCGTGACCGAGCCCATGGAAGGTTTGCATTCCAATCTGCCGGTGCTGCGCGACCCGGACGGCTGCGCTTACTTTAAAGAAGACGCGGGCAAGCTGCTGGTCGGTTGGTTCGAACCAGTGGCCAAGCCCTGGGGCATGAAAGGCATTCCCGAGACCTTTAGCTTCGAGTCTTTGCCCGACGACTTGGAACACATCGAACCGCTGCTGGCCGCTGCCATGCACCGCACCCCGGCGCTGGAAAAAACCGGTATCAATTTGTTTTTCAACGGCCCCGAAAGCTTCACGCCCGACGACCGCTATTTGCTGGGTGAAACGCCCGAAGTGCGTAATTTGTTTGTGGCCGCAGGTTTTAACTCCATCGGCATCCAGTCCGCCGGTGGCGCAGGCAAAGTGCTG
>JBILPS010000123.1:0-4873 GCA_044373655.1 Rhodoferax sp. | reverse complement strand
TATCGACAGCACCAACTCGCGGGCTTTGCGAGCGGCGCTGGGCAGTTCAACCCAGTCCTTGTCCACCTGAGAAAAGGCGATGGCGGGTATGCCAAAAAGGTAGCCCTCCATGGCCGCGCCCACGGTGCCGGAATAAATCGTGTCGTCGCCCATATTGGCACCGTTGTTGATGCCCGATACCACCAGATCGGGGCGGTAGTCCAGCAAGCCTGACAGCGCGATATGCACGCAATCGGCCGGTGTGCCGTTGACATAGCGAAAGCCGTTGGCGGCTCGGTGGACGTAGAGCGGCGCATTCAAGGTCAGTGCGTTGGACTTGGCGCTGTTATTCACCTCGGGCGCAATCACCTCAACTTGGGCGACATCTTTCAGCGCTTCATACAAAGCAACTAGGCCTGGCGCCAGGTAGCCGTCGTCATTGGAAATAAGTATTTTCATGGGTGGCTGATTGTAGGTGTCCGCATTAACATGCCGCGCTCACGCGGGGGGTCGGTGCAGGCGCGAGGGGCGTGGCGCACGCCCCCAGGACCGTCGTCGCGCGAGGGACAAGGCCCCTAGGCCGGCCTGTGGCTCCGCCCTCTATCATCGGTCATTTATTGGAGAAATTTGTATGCACGCTTGGCTTTGCGAAAACCCCATCGGTGTCGATGCCCTGACCTGGAAAGAACTGCCCACGCCCAGCCCGAAGGCCGGCGAGGTACTGGTGCGCATAGAAGCGGCCAGTCTGAACTTTCCTGACTTGCTGATCGTGCAAAACAAATACCAGATGAAGCCGCCGCTGCCTTTTGTGCCCGGCTCGGAATATGCGGGCACTATCGAAGCCGTGGGTGAAGGCGTCAAACACCTGCAAGTTGGCCAGGCGGTGGCTTGCCTGAGCGGCACGGGCGGCTTTGGCACCCACACAATTGCACCGGCCATGCTGTGCATGCCGCTGCCGCCGGGTTTCCCGATGGTGGACGCGGCCGCCTTCATCATGATTTACGCCACTTCGCACCATGCGCTGATCGACCGCGCCGCGCTTAAAGCGGGCGAGACCGTGCTGGTCCTGGGCGCGGCGGGCGGCGTAGGCACCTCGGCGATCCAAATCGCCAAAGCCGCCGGGGCACGGGTGATCGCTGCCGCCTCTACCGATGAAAAATGCGCCCTGTGCCGCAGCATTGGCGCCGATGAGACCATCAACTACAGTACCGAAAACCTGCGCGAAGCCATCAAAGCCCTGACCGGCGGTAAAGGCCCGGACGTGATTTATGACCCCGTGGGCGGCGACTTTGCCGAACCGGCCTTTCGCTCCATCGCCTGGCGCGGACGCTACCTGGTTATCGGCTTTGCCGCAGGCCCCATCCCCGCCCTGCCCCTGAATCTGGCCCTACTCAAAGGCGCATCCATCGTGGGTGTGTTCTGGGGAGATTTCACCAAGCGCGAACCGCAAAAAAGCATGGCCGCCATGGCCGAACTGGCCCAGTGGTACGCGCAAGGCAAGATCAAACCGGTGATCGACCGCACCATGCCCATGTCCGAACTCAAAGCCGCCTACGCCCACATGGGCTCGCGCGCGGTGATGGGCAAACTGGTGATGGTCAACGCGTGATGAAGCGCAGTCCGGATAAACCCAAGTAAAAAAATACCACCTGGGTTCCCCTCAGGTGGTACTTGCGACCCGCTCCAACAGGCCATTGACAGACTGCGCGCACCCGCGCGGGCTTTAGCCGCCCTTTTTTGCCCGCTTGCCTGGGTTTTTCTTGCTGCGCGTGGCGACACCGCGCTCCAGGCTGACGCGCTGGCCGTGGCCGCCGGTGCGCGAGCTCATGCCCGCTGGTGGTTTGGGTGCGGGGGTAGCTTTACGGTCTGCTTCGGTAACGATGGAATTGCCCATGAGAATCTTTCCTGATGAATTAAAAACGAGGTGGGGTATTTGACCACTTTTTTGCGCTGTCCTTCCAGCGGCTTAGGCGCGCAGTGCTTTTCGCAGATCTACGCCCAATTCGGGCTTGTGCGCAAACGGGTCGGTGGGGTTGCGCGAGAGCAAGATATCTTCCATACGCACTTGCACCGAAGCGATGGATTTGGGGTGGCTGTAGATGTAGAACTGATTGGCGCCCACCGCGTCAAACACCTTTTGCGCCACTTCGGCAGCCGAGACTTTGCCGCTGCTGACGGCTTTATCGCTCATGGCCTGGCTGATCAACTGGCTGCGCGTAGGGCGCGCAGCTTGCGTGCCCTCGGGCCGATTCCGGTGGCTTTCGCTGATGCCGGTAGGCACGAAGAAGGGGCACAGCACGCTGGCACTGATCTGGTCGGTGACCAGGGCCAAATCTTGGTACAGGGTTTCGCTCATGCTGACCACAGCATGTTTGCTGACGTTGTAAATACCCATATTGGGCGCATTGAGCAGCCCGGCCATACTGGCAGTGTTGACGATATGCCCCTGAAAAGCAGCGTCTTTTTCGGCGGCGGCCAGCATCATGGGGGTAAAGACGCGGATACCGTGGGCCACGCCCATCAGGTTGACGCCGATGACCCATTCCCAGTCTTGCAAGCTGTTTTCCCAGATCAGGCCGCCCGAGCCGACACCGGCATTGTTAAACACGAAGTGCGGCGCGCCAAAACGCGCCAATGTGGCGGCGCCCAAGGCTTCGACCTGGTCTGCCTTAGAAACGTCCACACGCATACCCAGCACTTGCGCGCCGGCAGCCTGCACCTCAGCCACAGCGCGGTCTAGCGCGTCTTGCTGCACATCGGCCAGCACCAGGTGCATGCCCAACTTAGCGCCGATGCGCGCGCACTCCAAGCCAAAGCCAGAACCTGCACCGGTGAGCACCGCTGTCTTGTTGCGAAAATCCGAAATCATGCCGAGGTGTCCTATCCGTGAAGTTAAAAATTTATACGGTAACTGCGCGCAGCACGTAGCCAATGCGCGGAAAGTGCACATGCACTGTGCCCGCGCGGGCATCTTCGCGGCGCAAGCTGTAGCGCGTGCGGGTCGCCGCCAGCAGCACGCCCTGGGTGGGCTCCTGCCCGAAGGTCTCAGCGGCGACGCTGACCACCGAGCCAAGGGCAATACCGTGGTCGTCCTGAAACACATCCGAGGTCGGCAATGCCGCAGGCTGGCTGCTATGGGCCAGACCAATTGCCTGCTCGGCACTCCATTTTTCAGATACGCCGTGCCCAAGAGCGGCCATGCGGTCCATCCAGGCAAGAACGGCCGGCGTAGCGTCCAAAATGGAGGCCATCACCGGTACCACTTGGCGCGTAAACCATAAGGGGTGGTAGGCCGCAAAGTCCGCAACACAGGGCGCCTGGCCCAATAAAAAGGGCTGGGCATCGAGCATGTGCGATAAGCGCCGCAAATAGGACTTGTAAATGCCGCTGGCATCGCCCGGGCGCAGCCGTGTCATACCCCCGGACATAGCACTACGGTCCGCGCTAAATGCCTGCGCTGCTTCTGGCGGCGCATTGGCAAACAAAGCGGCGGCGCCTTTGGCGCTGAGGTTGTAGCCCATAGCCGCCCAAAACAAAGTGCTGTCAGCCCACTGCGCCAATACACGCGCCACGCCTTTGCTTGCCGGCGGGTACAAGCTGGGCTTGGGCTGCAAATGCTCCAGCACTTCGCATATGAGCGCCGTATCGCAATAAATGTCGGCGCCGATTTGCAAAAACGGTGTTTTGCGGTAGCCGCCGGTCAGGGCCAGCACGTCCGGCTTGGGCAAGATGTTGGGCACGCTCACGCTGCGCCAAGCCAAGCCTTTGTAGCCCAGCACCAAGCGCACTTTTTCTGAAAACGGGGAAATTTTGTAATGGTGCAGAACCGGGGTTAAGGCAGATTCAGACATAAGAGGTTCCTGCGGCAGCTTTGGGTTTGCGCGGTGCAAAAATCAAGCGCAAAGTTTCGGGTATGTCGCGTACCTCGGCGCCTTCGAGCACGCCGCGCGCTTGCAAAGCGCGATGCAGCCCCGGCAGATGGTAATGCGGCACAGCGGGGTATAAATGGTGCTCCAAGTGGTAGTTCACATGGTGCGGGAAGAGAACAGCACCCAGCACCCGATTGGGCCAATTGCCGAATGTGCGGTTGCTGCGCGCAGCCGTCAAAGGCGAGGACAAATCGCTCACCGCACCGTGCTCGCATACCGCGCGCAAACGCAATATGGGTTGCAGCGTGGTCATAAGAGGCACGATCCACACCACCAGATAAACCACCAAGCCCTGCCAGCCCGCCAGGGCGTAAGCGAGCAGCGGCATGGCGATATGGGCGCCCACGACCCAGTAACGGTCCTGCCGGGCGGCCTTGCGCAATTGCGCCGAGGTGTCATCCAGGGGGCGGATGGCGCGCTGCGTGTCTTCGTTGATAGCCGGCGCACCAAAGAAATACGCATAAGTTTTCCAGGCATTCCAGCCGACGATGTCCTGCGCCAGCTTGCGCAGCAAATAGGCTCTACCACGGGGGTAGCCGCCGTGGATGGCAGTGTCCGGGTCTTCGCTGCCGTAGAGGTTGTTGTGGTGCAAGCGGTGGGTTACCCGGTAGGTGCACATGGACACACCACTGCTCATGCCGATCAAGCGCCCCAGCACCTCGTTGGCACCGCGATGCGACAACAAACGGTAGTGCGCCGCCTCGTGCGAAAGGATAAACAAGCTGTGCTGCGCGATCCCCATCAAAACGATACCGGCCAACATCCACAGGCTGCCCCACAGGCCCAGGATCAGCGCGCCAGCGACCACCAACAGCACGCCGGTTTGCGCCATCGCCAGCAGCGAGCGCACATCGTCTAGTTGGGTAAAAGGCAGCAACTCCTGCGCGCTGAGCGCTTTGCGGGCCTGGGCATTAAGCGCGCCAGGGGTCCGCAAATCGTCACGAAATTCTTCGCCACGCGCTCCG
>JBILPS010000062.1:0-16389 GCA_044373655.1 Rhodoferax sp. | reverse complement strand
GCAGGCCAAGCGTATTCTTAAGTCCAAAGGGGTGGAGTTAATCGAAGAGATTCGCATCGATACCAACCCGACTGAGCGCAGTGCCATGATGGAGCGCACCGGGCGACGCACCGTGCCGCAAATCTTTATCGGCGATACCCATGTGGGCGGCTGCGATGACCTGATGGACTTAGACAGCCGCGGCGGTCTGATGCCCTTGTTGCTAGCGCCCTGAGCGCGCCTGCAGCCTGCACCGACCTGCTGCGATAATTCAGGGCGCCAAAGGCCTAGCAAGCCACTGCGCACCATCCCACAGGCCCCGCTTTTGTACGCTGGGCTTTGTTTTCAATTGAAAGATTCACGCCATGTCAGAACAAGCCCCGGTTTTCCAAATCCAACGCGTTTACCTCAAAGAGGCGTCGATGGAGCAGCCCAATTCGCCGGCCATCCTGCTCGAGCAGGAGCAGCCTTCGGTGGATATTCAACTGGGCATTGAAGCCAATCCGGTGGCAGAAGGTGTGTTCGAAGTCAGTGTGACGGCCACTGTGCATACCAAAATCAAAGACAAAACCGTGTTTCTCGTGGAAGTCAAACAGGCCGGTATTTTTGAAGTGCGCAACCTGCCCGAAGAGCAAATGGGCCCGATCATGGGCATTGCCTGCCCCCAAATTGTGTACCCCTATTTGCGCGGCAATGTGGCCGACCTGATTCAACGTAGCGGCTTTCCGCCTGTGCATTTGTCAGAAATCAACTTCCAGGCCATGTACGAGCAGCAGCAAAGCCAATCAGCGCAAAACGGCGCGGCCGCTACCTTGCCCCAATAAAGCAGCTGTTCGCTGGCCGGTGGATGCCGGTGGCGATCAGCGCCTAAAGATGAGCCCATGAAAATCAGCGTATTGGGGGCCGGTGCCTGGGGCAGCGCGCTGGCCGTCGCGGCAGCACGCATGCCGCAACACACCGTCACTTTGTGGGCGCGCGACGCGCGCCAACAGCGCGCCATGCAAGCTGAACGGCACAACCCGCGCTACCTGCCGGGGCTGGCTTTCCCTGAAGGCCTGCGCGTCAGCCAACTTCAAGGCAATTACCTGCGTGCCCACCTGGCGAGCCAGGAGTTGGTGGTCATTGCGACCCCCATGGCGGGCTTGCGCGATATGCTGGTCCTGCTTGCGGACTTAGCCGTGCCGATAGCCTGGTTGTGTAAAGGCTTTGAAGCCGGCGGCGCGCAGGGCGGCCAAGGCTTGCTAGGCCATGAAATCCAGGTCCAATGCGCGCCTAGCCTTTGCGGCGGTGTGCTCAGCGGCCCCAGTTTTGCGATGGAGGTTGCGCTGGGCCAGCCCACCGCGTTGGTGGCCGCTAGCGCGCATGCCACGGTGCGCAGCGCGCTGGTAGATGCCTTTCACAGCGGGCAGCTACGGGTCTATGCCAGCGAGGATGTGGTCGGTGTTGAGGTTGGCGGCGCGGTCAAAAACGTCATGGCTATTGCCACCGGTTTGTGCGATGGCTTGCAACTGGGCCTGAACGCGCGCGCTGCCTTGATAACCCGCGGCTTGGCTGAAATCACCCGCCTGGGGCTGGCATTAGGCGCCAAGGCGGAAACTTTTATGGGCCTGAGCGGTCTGGGCGATTTGGTCTTGACGGCGACCGGTGATTTATCCCGCAACCGGCGTATCGGCTTGGCCTTAGCGCAGGGCCAGTCGCTGGAGGAGGCGGTGCAGTCGCTGGGCCATGTGGCCGAAGGCGTGTACAGCGCTCGCACCGTTTTGCAACGCGCAGATGCATTGGGCGTTCAGATGCCGATCACACGCTGTGTGGTGGCGCTGCTGGAAGGCCAACTGCAAGCTAGCGAGGCGGTAGCCGCTCTGATGGGCCGCGAACCCGCTGCCGAAACCTAAGTTGCGCGTTGAGTGCGCCGTGGGCCGCTTGCCCCCGCATCTGCGCTTACAAAGCCTCAATGCGCGCTGCAATATGTGCCATGGCCTCGGGCACCTGGTCCACCAGTACCAGACATAGCTCGCCCGGTTGCAAGTGCGCAAGGGCCGTGTCGATGGCTAAAAACTCACCATAGATTTCGCTGCGTTGCGTGGTTTTTTTCGCGCCGGCCAGGCCCGCGCGCAGCAAAGCCATGACTTCGCCGTCCGATCGGCCGCGCTGGCACTGGTCTTCGTACATCACTACTTCGTCGAAAGCGTCGCCCAGGATTTGGGTGATTTGGCGAATGTCCTCGTCGCGCCGGTCGCCCGGCCCACTGATGACCACCGAGCGTCGGCTCGCCGGCATGGCTTGCACCGCTTGCACCAGCGCCGCCATCGCGTCCGGGTTATGGCCGTAGTCTGCAATAACGGTGGCGCCCTTGTAGTTGAAGATGTTGAAGCGGCCTTGCGCATTGTCGTTTTCGCTGGAAAAACTAGCCAGGCCGGCGCGCACGGTTTCCCAGTCCAGACCCAAGGCCCAGACTGCGGCCACACTGGCCATCACGTTCTCCACTTGAAAGCCGATGGCGCCGTCCAGCGTCATGGGAATCTCGCTCAGGTTCAGGTAATGCTTTTGCGTACCCTTGGCAGCTACGATCTGGCCTTTGTCCACATAGACCACCGCATGGCCTTGAGCCCGGTGGGTCGCCATCACCGGGTGGTATTGGTCCAGCGCAAAAAAGGTGACCGCGCCTTTGCACTTGGCCGCCATGGCCGCTACCACCGGGTCGGTCGCGTTGAGCACGGCCGTGCCCTTGGGGGCCACGTTTTGCACAATGACCCGCTTGAGTACCGCAAGCTCATCGACGGTGGTGATGTAGTTCAGCCCGAGGTGATCGCCGCTGCCCACATTGGTCACCACGGCCACATCGCATTTGTCAAAGGCCAGGCCCTCGCGCAAAATGCCGCCGCGGGCGGTTTCCAGTACGGCCGCATCCACATCGGGATGGTGCAGGACGTTTTTTGCACTCTTGGGGCCGCTGCAGTCGCCGGTATCAATGCAATGGCCGTCCACATAGACGCCATCGGTATTGGTCATGCCGACACACCAGCCTTGCTGGGCCAGCAAGTGCGAAATCAGGCGCACGGTCGTGGTTTTGCCGTTGGTGCCGGTAACAGCTACCACGGGTATGCGGCCATCCTGTCCGTTTTTGAACAGGCTGGACATGATGGCCTCGCCTACCGGCCGACCTTTACCAAAGGACGGGCTCAGGTGCATGCGCAAGCCTGGCGCGGCATTCACTTCTACTACGCCGCCGCCTTGTTCCTCGATCGGCCGCAAGATGCTGTCGCACACCAAATCCACGCCGCAAATGTGCAAACCCACCATGTGCGCCGCAGTCACTGCACGGGCCGCCACGTCAGGGTGTACGTCATCGGTGACATCGGTGGCTGAGCCGCCGGTAGACAAATTTGCGTTGTTACGCAAATTGACGCGCTGGCCTTTTTCCGGGATAGCGTCGGCCTCAAAGCCTTGGCTGCGCAAGCAGCTGCGGGCAATATCGTCAAATCGGATTTTGGTCAGCGAGGTGGCATGCCCGTCGCCCCGGCGAGGGTCGGCATTGACCATGTCCACCAACTGCGTCACGGTGTGCACGCCGTCGCCGACGACTTTTGGGGGGTCGCGCCGCGCTGCAGCTACCAATTTGTCACCCACCACCAGCAGGCGAAAGTCGTTGCCCGGCAAATAGCGCTCTACTAGCACGGTGTCGCGAAACTCGGTGGCTACCGCATAGGCCGCGCGCAAGTGCGCCTCGTTCAGGATGTTGACTGTCACCCCCTTACCCTGGTTACCGTCCAGGGGCTTGACGACCACGGGCAAGCCGACGTCTTGCGCGGCTTTCCAGGCGTCGTCCGCGTCACGTACCGCGCGGCCGCGTGGCACCGGCACGCCCGCGGCATGCAGTAAACGCTTGCTCAGTTCTTTGTCTTGTGCGATGGCTTCGGCGATCGCGCTGGTGGCGTCGATTTCGGCCGCTTGTATGCGCCTTTGCTTGCTGCCCCAACCAAAGCGCACCATGCTGCCATCGGTCATGCGGCTGTAGGGAATATTACGCGCCAGCGCGGCGTTCACTACCGAACCGGTGCTGGGGCCTAGGCGCACGTCTTCGTCGAGTTCGCGCAACTGGTGCAGCACGCTGGCCAGGTCAAAAGGCGTGTCGTCCAGGGCCGAATGGCACAGGTTTTGCGCCAGCTCCAGCGCCAAGCGCCCGACGGCCTCTTCGCTGTACTCCACCACTACCTGATACACCCCAGCCTCCAGCGTGGGCTTGGTGCAGCTGAAAGTGACAGGGCAACCGGCCTGGGCTTGCAAGCCCAAAGTAGCCAGTTCCAGCACGCGGGCCAGGGGCACCGTGTCTGCATGGCCTATGGGCTGGAAGGGGCTGATTTCAGGAAAGCGCGCACGCAGCCGGGTTTCAAAGCCCCGCATGTCCGCAATATCCCATTGCGTGGGAGCGAAGGTGACGACCGCTTGGATGGCGGTATGGTGGCTCCAGAGATTGGGGCCGCGCAGGGCGCGAATGCGGGTAACTTCCATGGGCGTGGTTCGTAGTGCGGCTCAGCGTAGGGGTGAAGGGGGCGCTAGTAAGGCGTTTTTTGCGGATTGGACTCGAAGGTGCGCAATCCCGCAGCAATCAGTTCCGGTGTGATGTCCAGGGCCCAGGCAGCGGCCACTGCGGCCATCACCATCTCGGGCTGCGCCGCTTTGGCAGGCTTCAAGCTGTCAAGCCGCAGCAAAGGCCGCTCTTGCGCGCCATGGGCGAACACGATCTGGCCCTCGCGCAGGCATACCACCTGATGGCCTTGCGCGCGGTGTGCTAGCAGCGTGGGGTGTTCGGGCGAGGGCGCGTAGAAGATGACGCGCCCGTCGCAGAGTTCGGCCAGTTCGAGCGCCTGTGCGTCCATGGCGTTGATGACAGCCGTGCCGCTGGGCAAGACCACGTCGATTTGGGTACGCGCGACCTTGAAGGTTTGCTCGGCGTCCAGGATGTCGAAATCGCGCAGACCTTCGTGCCAGCTGACATCGGTGACCACGCCCACCTGGCATTTATCGTAGGCCAGGCCTTGGCCCAGTATCGTGGTGCAAGGGTTTTCAAACACCGCAGCCTGTACCGAACGGTTCATTAAAATGCGCTGGCCCGCGTCCCAAGTGCTGCTGTCAGCGGCCTCTAGCTTGCGGCTGTCCAGGTACAAACCTTCGCTGCAGGCCAGGCCCACATGCTTGCCACTGATGTGCACCAGCCAGGCCACCAGGCGCGCCATGCGACCGGTGTTGTGGGTGCCGGTGATGCCGACAATCGGGATGCGCCCGTCTTGCTTGCTGTCAAACAAGTGGCTGATGATGGCCGTACCCACCGCTTGGCCCGTGCCATTGGCCGGTTTGATATGGGCGAGTAGCCCGGGGCTGGCGTTGACCTCGATGACCGCGCCGCGCTGCCCTTCTAGCGGCAGCGCGCAGTTTTCCAGCACCATGTCCACACCAGCAATGTCCAGACCCACTACGCGCGCCGCCAGGGCCGCAGCCCGCGCCACACTGGGGTGCAGTTCACTGGTGACATCAAATGCCACATTGCCATTGCGCTGGATCAGCACGTTTTGCCCGGCCGCGGGCACTGACTGGGGGCTCAGACCAATGCGTTCGAGTTCGAGCAAGACTTCCGGGCTTTCAGACAAATCCACCACGTTAAGTGGGAAGGACTCAGCACGCCCACGGCGTGGGTCCTTATTGATTTGCTGATCTACCAGCTGGTTCATAGTGGAGACGCCATCACCCTGCACATAGAGCGTGGTGCCGCGCGCGGCGGCTACCACTTGGCGGCCTACCACCAACAAGCGGTGTTCATTGCCCCGGATAAATTCCTCCACAATCACCTGCCCGTCGCCTTCTTGGTGGGCCAGCGCAAAGGCGGCTTCAATGTCAGCCTGGTTTTCCAGGTCCAGGGCTACGCCGCGCCCATGGTTGCCGTCGTAGGGCTTGATGGCCACCGGCAATCCGATGGACTGCGCTGCTTCCCAGGCCTGCGCAGCACTTTGCACCACCTGCCCATGCGGCACCGCAACGCCGCAGGCTTGCAGCAAGCGTTTGGTCAAATCTTTGTCACTGGCAATCTCTTCGGCAATTGCGCTGGTTTGGTCAGTCTCGGCGGTCCAGATACGTCGCTGTGCAATGCCGTAGCCCAGTTGCACCAAATTGCCATCGGTCAGGCGCGTATGCGGTATGCCGCGCGCCGTGGCGGCATCGACAATGTGCGCAGTGCTCGGCCCTAAGCAGAGCGAGTCCACCATGTCGTGCAGCTCTTGCACTGCCTGGGCCACATCAAAGTGCGTGTTGTGGATAGCTGCCTCGACCAAATCACGCCCCAGGTGCAAAGCGCGTCGTCCTACATCTTCCTGGCGGGTGCGAAAGGCCACTTTGTACACACCGGTTTGGGAGGTTTGGCGCGCTTTACCAAAGCCCGTGCGCATGCCGGCCATGTTTTGAAGCTCTAGGCAGACATGCTCCAAGATATGGGCCGCCCAGGTGCCCTCTTGTAGGCGTTGCAAAAAGCCGCCGCGCACGCCAGGGCTGCATTCATGCTCTATCAGGCCGGGCAGGGTGCCGGTCAGGCGCTCGTAAAAGCCCGGCAGGGTGTTAGACGGGAAATCTTCCAGGGCCCCAATATCCACCCATGCCTCAATCACTGCCCGGTAGGTCCAGATATTGGGTCCGCGCAGGTGGTTCACCCGCAAAATACTAATTTTTTTCTGGCGCGTCATGCGTGGGAGCGGATGTTCAAGTCCACCGGGCTGGTTCGTCGTGCGTTGGGTATTCTCGCCGAAAGCGCTGCGCTCCCATGGGACGCTAGCCCAGGCTCAGGCATAGTAGGGGGTTTGGACGCGGTGCGCCCCCCACCTTGGGGCCGCGCAACCGGCAGTTTTTTACTTTTCAATTTGGCTTTTCCATGAATCACAAGCAAGCGCCCGGCCCCTTGGGCGCAGTGAATACTCCCCCCGCCTGGCACGATGCGCTCGCGGCGCAGCTCTCACATGATGAAAACGTTTGTGCGCTGCTGGAGGTTGACCTGGACGCCCACATGCGCTTTGTGCCCAGTGTGCTGGTGGCCACCGATAAGCGCTTGCTCAGCCTGCAAGCGTCAGGCGCGCAAAGCTGGGATTACCGGCCCGGCCTGCGCCTAGAGCACCATGACCACGCCGGCGTGGGGCACCTGCAATTGCAGGACGAGCAAAGCCGGTTGGCGCATTGGCGCTTCACTTTGGGCCATAACCTGCACGCTTTGCGCTTGGTGGACCAATTTAGCGCCCGCCACAACAGTGCTTTAAGCGGCGTACCGGTGCCCGTCCCGGACCAGGCCCTGTGCCCCAGTTGCAAGGCGCCGCTGGACCCGGAGGCCGAAGAATGTTCGGTGTGTACCAAGGTGGTGCATACCCCGCCTTCGACCTGGACACTGCTGCGCTTATGTCGCTTTGCCAGGCCCTACCGTGGCCAATTGCTGTGGGGCTTTGTCCTGATGTTGCTGGGCACCGCCGCCAGCCAGGTGCCGCCTTACCTGACCATTCCGCTGGTCGATGAGGTGCTTATCCCGCTGCAAAACGGGCAGCATATTGAGCGCTCCCAAATTGCCTGGTACTTGGCCGGCTTGCTGGCTTCGGGCCTGGTGGCCTGGGTGCTGAGCTGGGCCAAGACCTATATCCTGGCGCTGGCCTCTGAGCGCATCGCGGCGGATTTGCGCACCACCACCTACGACCATTTGCTGCAACTCTCGCTGGAGTATTTCGGCGGCAAACGCACCGGCGATTTGCTTTCGCGCGTGGGCACCGAGAGTGACCGGATTGCGGTGTATTTATCGCTGCACCTGACAGACTTTGCCAGCGATGTGGTGATGATCACCATGACGGCGGTGATCTTGTTTTCTATGAATCCCTGGCTGGCACTTATTACTTTGGTGCCGCTCCCGTTTATCGGCTGGATGATTCACTATGTGCGCTACCGCTTGCGCACCGGCTTTGAAAAAATTGACCGCGTCTGGGGGGAAGTGACCAATGTGCTGGCCGATACGATTCCGGGTATTCGCGTGGTCAAAGCCTTTGCCCAAGAGCAGCGCGAGGCCGCTCGTTTTCGGGATGCCAACCGCTACAATCTGGTGGTCAATGACCGCATCAACAAAATCTGGTCCTTGTTTTCGCCCTCGGTATCTTTGCTGACCGAACTGGGCTTGCTGGTGGTCTGGGGCTTTGGCATTTACCAGGTGGCGCACGGACAAATTACCGTGGGTATGTTGCTGGCCGCTATCGCCTACATAGGCCGTTTTTACGGGCGCCTGGACTCCATGAGCCGGATTGTGTCAGTGACCCAAAAATCGGCCTCGGCGGCCAAGCGTATTTTTGACATTCTGGACCATGTCTCCAGCGTGCCCGAGCCGCAAAACCCGGTGCGCGTGGGCCGCGTGCAAGGGCGTATCGAACTGCGCGAAGTGGGCTTTCGCTACGGCAACCGCGCGGTCAACCGTGGCATCAACCTGTCCATTGCGCCGGGTGAAATGATCGGCTTGGTGGGTCACAGCGGTTCAGGCAAAAGCACTTTGGTGAATTTGATTTGCCGTTTCTACGATGTGTCCGAGGGCGCGATTTTGGTCGATGGCGTGGACATACGTTCTTACGCTATCAGCGATTTCCGCCGCAATATTGGGCTGGTCTTGCAAGAGCCATTTTTGTTCTTCGGCACGATTGCCGACAACATCGCCTATGGCAAACCCGAGGCCAGCCGCGCCGACATCATGGCCGCTGCGCGCGCCGCGCATGCCCATGAATTTATTTTGCGCCTGCCCCATGGCTACGACTCTATGGTGGGCGAGCGCGGCCAAGGCCTCTCCGGCGGCGAGCGCCAGCGTATCTCGATCGCGCGGGCGCTGCTGATTGACCCGCGCATTTTGATACTCGATGAAGCGACGTCCTCGGTCGATTCAGAAACCGAAAAAGAAATTCAAAAAGCCCTGGAAAATTTAGTGCAAGGCCGCACCACGATTGCCATCGCGCACCGCCTGTCCACGCTGCACCGGGCTGACCGCCTGGTGGTGCTGGACCGGGGCCAGGTGGTGGAAGAGGGTACGCACGATGCGCTGATGCAGCAAGAAGGCGCGTATTTCAATTTATACCAGGCCCAGGCGCGCAATGCCGATGCGCAATTGGCGGTGCTCGGGGGTGCGGCATGAGCGCGCCCCTGCAACAAACTTCGTTTGTGCTGGAGCGCACCGACTTCGGCAAACTGATTCTGACCAATGCCCAGGGTGAACGCTTTGTCGGGGTGCTGCCGGTGCGCGCTTTTCCCATACTGGCGCCAGACGAAGGCATTTCATTACTCAGCACCGAAGGCCATGAAGTGGCTTGGGTGGACCGCCTGAGCGAATTGCCCGCCGCCTACCAAAGCCTGATCGAGGAGGAGTTGGCACGCCGCGAATTTATGCCGCAGTTGCACCGCATCCTGGAGGTCAGCAGCTTTTCCACGCCTTGCACCTGGACCGTGGAAACCGACCGGGGCCGGACCGAGTTCGTGTTGCGCGGCGACGAGGATATTCGCCGCATCGGCACCGGCCGCAGCCTCTTGGTGGCCGACGCCCATGGCATCCACTATTTGGTGCCCGACCAAAAGGCGCTGGATGCGCATAGCAAGCGCATACTCGACCGGTTTTTGTAAGACACTGCTTGGCCGCTGAGCGATCAAAACGCTCAGAGTTTGCGTCCCAAGGCCTTGAAAAACAACTCGGCTTGCAATTGCTCGCCCCGCGTTTGCTCGGCTACATGGGCCGCTAGGGCTTCGTCCACCGGCTCCAGTGGCAGGCCGCTTTGGCGCGCCAGCACCTCCACCATGCAAGCGCGCTCCAGGTAGTACAAATCGTCGTAGGCATAGTCCATCCGCTGGGCGCAGACCACTAGGCCGTGGTTGCCCAGAAACACAATATCGGCGCCCTGCATGGCGTGAGCGATACGCTCGCCTTCGCCTACGTCCAGCGCCAAGCCTTGGTACTGCGCGTCAACGGCCACCCGACCATGAAAGCGCATGGCGTTTTGCGACAGGCGGGTGTCCAGCGCCCGCGCACGCGTCAGGGTGAGTGCCGTGGCATAAGGCATGTGCGTATGCAGCACGCAGGCTTTAGCGGCGATACGGTGTATCGCAGCATGGATAAACATGGCCGTGGGCTCGACGGCATGCCGCCCGGCCAGCACCTGGCCTCGGGCGTCGATCATCACAATGTCATCGGCCTGTACTTCGCTCCACATCAGGCCGCGCGGGTTGAGTAAAAAGCGCCCGCTGCTATCGGGCAGCTCGATACTGAAGTGGTTGCAAACGCCTTCTGCCAGGCCGTGGTGGGCGGCGGCGCGCAGCGCCAGCGCCAGGTCGGCACGTAAGGCGCGCACGGTCGGGGAAGCAAAGTCCTGGGCATGCATGGGGGCGTCTCCTATCGGGTCTGGGCTTGCATCCTAGCGCCTGAGGTGCCCACGGCGGTCACTTCTGCAAACGCCGTCGCCACGGTTGCAGGCAGAGGCGCTCTGCCTATCGCTTGCGGCGGGCAATCTCTGCTAACCTTATCTGTTCTCCAATCCCTCACACCCGATAACGCGTATTGCGCGCCAGCACACCATGTCCCACCACCAAGAGTTTTATATCAACGGCGCCTGGGTCCAGCCCACGGTGGCCCGCAGCCTGGATGTCATCAACCCGGCCACCGAGCAGGCCTACACCCAGATCTCCATGGGCAGTGCCGCGGATGTGGACAAAGCCGTGGCCGCCGCCCGCGCCGCCTTCCCCGCCTTCACGCAGACCGACAAAGCCACGCGCCTCGCGCTGCTGCGCCGCATATTGGCTTTGTACAACGAGCGCGCCGAAGAGATTGCCCAGGCCGTGTCAGACGAAATGGGTGCGCCGCTAGCCTGGGCGCGCGATGCCCAGACCTGGGCCGGGCGGGTGCATTTGGAGGCCACCATAGCCTCCCTGGAAAGCTACGAGTTTGAACACCAGCGTGGCGCCACCCGCATCATGAAGGAGGGCATTGGCGTGGTCGCACTGATCACCCCCTGGAACTGGCCACTCAACCAAATCGTGTGCAAAGTGGCACCGGCCCTGGCCGCCGGTTGCACCATGGTGCTCAAACCCAGCGAAATCGCACCCATCAGCGGCATTGTGTTTTCTGAAATCATGCACGACGCTGGGGTGCCTGCCGGTGTGTACAACATGGTCAATGGCGACGGCCCCTCGGTCGGGCAAGTCATGGCGGCGCACAAAGAAGTGGACATGGTCTCCTTTACCGGCTCCACCCGCGCCGGCGTGATGGTGGCCAAGACGGCAGCCGATACCGTCAAGCGCGTGGCCCAAGAGTTGGGTGGCAAGTCGCCCAATATTATTTTGGAAGACGCCGACCTTGAAACCGCCGTGCGCAAAGGCGTGGAAAGCTGTATGAGCAATACCGGCCAGTCCTGCGATGCGCCCACGCGTATGCTGGTGCCGCGCGCCCTGCACGCCAAGGCGCTCGAAATTGCCGCCGCCGTCACCGCCGAACAAGTGGTGGGCGACCCGCGCGCCGAAGGCACCACCATGGGCCCCTTGGTCAGCGAAATGCAATACACCAAAGTGCAGCGCCTGATCGAGATCGGCATCGCCGAAGGCGCTACGCTGGTGGCCGGTGGTACTGGCAAGCCCGCAGGCCTTACCCACGGCTATTACGCGCGGCCTACCGTGTTCGGCAACGTCAATCGCACCATGACGATTGCCCGCGAAGAAATTTTCGGGCCGGTGCTGGCCATCATGCCTTATGACAGCGAGGCCGAGGCGATTGAGATTGCCAATGACAGCGAGTTTGGTCTGGCCGCTTTTGTCCAGTCTCAAAACCTGGAACATGCGCGCCGCGTGGCACGCCAGTTGCGCGCCGGTCAAGTCAATATCAATTACCCGGATTGGGATATTTACGCGCCTTTCGGCGGCTACAAGCAGTCGGGCAACGGTCGCGAATACGCCGATTGGGGCATACACGACTTCCTGGAAGTCAAGGCGCTGATCGGCTACGGCAGCTAGGCAAATGGCGCCCTTGGCTTAGATTTCGAGGTTGTCAATCAGCCGCGTGCGGCCCAGGCGCGCAGCGGCTAACACCACCAAGGCCTGACCGGCTCGGGGGGCGCCTAAATCGGCTTGTCGGCGCAGCGCTACGTAGTCGGCTTGCCAGCCTTGCGCGGCCAGCATATCTAGGGCCTTGGCTTGTATGGCCTCGAAGTCTGTGCTGCCATTGCGCACCGCTTGGGCCATTTGTTGCAAGGCCGCATGTAATTGCGGCGCCTGCGCCCGCTCGGCTTCGGACAGGTAGCCATTGCGCGAGGACATCGCCAGCCCGTCGGGGGCGCGGCGGGTGTCCACACCCACAATCTCCACCGGCAAATTGAACTGACGCACCATGTGGCGTATCACCATCAGCTGCTGATAATCTTTTTTGCCAAATACCGCAGTGCGCGCCTGGGTACAGGCCAATAGCTTGAGCACCACGGTACAGACACCGGCAAAAAAACCGGGGCGAAACTGGCCTTCGAGCACATCGGCCAGTTCGGCCGGTGGCGTTACCTTAAAGCCTTGAGGCTCGGGGTAGAGCGTGGCCTCGGTGGGCGCGAACAAAAGGTCGCAACCTGCGGCTTCTAGTTGCGCACAATCGGCCTCAAAAGTACGCGGGTAGGTATCGAAATCTTCGTTGGGCCCGAACTGCAATCGGTTGACAAAAATCGTGGTCAGTTGCACATCGCCCAATGGCTTGGCGATGCGCACCAGGTCCAGATGCCCTTCATGCAAATTGCCCATGGTGGGCACTACCGAAGGGTGCCGGTAGGCCTGCAAGGCTTCTGCCAGCGCGGGCAGGCTGTTGACGATGCGCATCAAATCCCTTGTCTTACCAGGCGTGCAGCGCGTTGACCGGGAAGCTGCCGTCTTTGACCGCCGCCACATAGGCCTCCATGGCACCTCGGATGGAGCTGGCATCGGCCATGAAATTGCGCACAAACTTAGGCATCTTGCCCAGATTAACGCCCAGCATATCGTGCAGCACCAGTACCTGGCCCGCCGTGTCTTTACCGGCGCCTATGCCGATGGTGGCGCAGTGTTGCAGTGCTTGCGTGAGCTCGGCGGACACATCGGCGGGCACCATCTCCAGCACCAACATGGACGCACCAGCGTCTTCCAGCGCATGGGCTTGTTGTTTGAGGATATCGGCAGCAGCGCCGGTGCGGCCCTGCACCCGGTAGCCACCCAGAGCGTGCACAGTTTGCGGCGTCAGGCCCAGGTGCGCGCACACCGGAATACCGCGCTCCACCAAAAAATGCACCACCTCGGTAGTCCAGCCGCCGCCCTCCAACTTAATCATGTGGGCCCCGGCCTGCATTAGCACCGAGGCGCTACGAAAAGCCTGCTCTTTGGACTCCTGGTAAGAGCCAAAGGGCAAATCGGCGATCAGCCAGGCCGTGCCCTGCGCGCGCCGTATGCCGCGCGACACGCTGGCCGTGTGGTAGCGCATGTCCTCCAGGCTCACGCCTACCGTGCTGTGCAAACCCTGGCAGACCATGCCTAGCGAGTCGCCTATCAAAATGCATTCCACACCGGCGGCATCTGCCACAGCCGCAAAGGTGGCATCGTAGGCCGTCAGCATGGTGATTTTTTCGCCCCGGCTGCGCATTTCCAAAATACGCGGCAGGCTGATCGGCTTGCGGCTGGCCATGGGCGAGGCCGGCGGCAGGGTGCCATACGGCGTGCCACCGAGCTGGCTGGCGTTGGCTGTGGATTCGGCAGGCGTGGTGGTGACCATACGGTATCTCCAGTGAGGCAGAGGTGGGCGGGGCCGGCTTCAGTTCTGGCTAAAGGCCAAGCGCACGTAAATTGGCGCGTAGGCTTCAGCCTGGGTGATTTCAATCAGCGTTTCTTTGGCAAGTTCGAGCATAGCGATAAAGGTCACCACCAGCACCGACAGACCTAGTTGCGGGTCAAACAAATCTTCAAAGCCCACAAAACGCTTGCCTTGCAATTTTTTCAGCACCATGCTCATGTGCTCGCGCACCGAGAGTTCGGCGCGGCTGATTTTGTGGTGCTGCACCAGCTTGGCCCGTTGCACCATGGAGCGCCAGGCTTCCTGCAAATCCACCACCTCCACATCGGGGAAGCGTACGGCAATGCTTTGGTCCACATAGACCGCCGCTTTCAAAAAATCCCGCCCAAACTGGGGCACGGTGTTGAGGTTGGCGGCTGCGCGTTTGATTTGCTCGTATTCCAGCAGGCGGCGCACCAGCTCGGCACGCGGGTCTTCGGGCTCTTCGCCTTCGGCGCTTTTCTTGGGCGGCAACAGCATGCGCGACTTGATCTCGATCAGCATCGCCGCCATCAGCAGGTATTCGGCGGCCAGCTCCAGGTTGCGCTTGCGGATCTGGTCCACATACACCAGGTACTGCCGCGTCACGCTGAGCATCGGAATATCCAGAATATTGAAATTTTGCTTACGGATCAGGTAGAGCAAAAAGTCCAGCGGGCCTTCAAAGGCTTCTAGAAAAACCTCTAGCGCGTCCGGCGGGATGTATAAATCCAGCGGCATGGCGAACAAGGGCTCGCCATACAGGCGGGCCACGGCCACATGGTCCACCAAAGCGGGCGAGCCGTTGGCCAATGCGGTGGCCTCCATGGGCAGGGAATTAGCGCTGCGGTTCATCGCGGGATGGCGGGACGATCACCCGGGTTGGTGCTGGCTGGGTCAGACGGGGTAAAGACGGGCTTACTGGTCCGACTTGGTTTGATAAACGTAAGGCTTTTGCGCCACTTTGGCGTCGCGGTAGCCCGCTTGCGCGCTGCGGTCCAGGCTCAGGTCCCACAGCAGTGCGCGCCCTGCTCTTTGCTGCGCTTCCAGTGCCGGCCGGTTGGCTTTGAACTGGTCAATAAATAAGCTAGCTTCAGAGTGGTAATCGGGGCGGCGAAATAATGACATGGCAAATCCTTGTGGCGACCGATTCTAGGGGCAGGCCGCAGTGTAGGTCTAAAGCCCCAGCCCTTAGCCGTATTGCCGCTATGCTATGCGCCCTATCACGCAATTTGCCTATGACGCAGTTTGACTTCTCTACAGACGCCATTGCCCGCCTAGCGCAGCTAGACGCCGCCCGCGCCCTGGCCGAGGACGTGGGCAGCGGCGATTTGACCGCCGCCTTGGTCGATCCAGCGCGCCGCGCCCGTGCCCGGGTGCTGTTGCGTGAAAGCGCTGTTCTGTGCGGCCAACCGTGGGCGCAGGCCGCGCTGTATGCGCTGGCGCCACAAGCGCAGATGCACTGGCAAGTGGCCGAGGGCGCCCGAGGCCAGGCCAATGAAGTGGTGCTGAATTTGGAAGGCCCGGCCCAAGCCTTGCTCACGGCAGAGCGCACCATGCTTAATTTCTTGCAATTGCTCAGTGGCGTGGCCACGCACACAGCGCAGTTTGTGGCTGCGGTGCAGGCAGTGCCGGGCAACCGGGCGCAGATTGTGGACACGCGCAAAACCCTGCCCGGCCTGCGTCTGGCGCAAAAATATGCCGTGCGCTGTGGCGGCGGCACCAACCACCGCATCGGCCTGTACGACGCGGTGCTCATCAAAGAAAACCATATTGCCGCTGCCGGCGGCGTTAGCGCCGCTCTGCAGCGCGCCCAAGCTGCCGCAGCGCAAGCCGCCTTCATTGAAATCGAGGTGGAGACTTTGCAGCAATTGCACGAAGCCTTGCAGGCCGGCGCGCGCATGGTGCTGTTGGACAATATGAGCCACGCGCAATTGTGCGAGGCGGTGGATATGAACGCCGGGCGCGCGATATTGGAAGTATCCGGCGGCGTGAACATGGACACGGTGCAAGCCATTGCCGCTACCGGTGTAGACCGCATTTCCATAGGCGCCCTGACCAAAGACATACGCGCGGTAGATTTTTCCATGCGCATGGAGGATGTGTAATGCAAACCCTTGAATCGCCGCTGCAGCGCATAGACGTTGAATACGAGCAACCCGCTTGCAGTACCCGCCACGCCTGGGCGCGGGTACCGGTGGAGCCCGGCCCGGCCGAGCGCGTCGCTTTGAAAGAAAAAATCGCCCGTTTGCTCAAAGAAAAAAACGCGGTCATGGTGTCGCACTACTACGTACACCCAGACTTGCAAGACCTGGCCGAAGCCACCGGCGGCTTGGTTAGCGACTCGCTGGAAATGGCGCGCTTTGGCCGCGACCACAGCGCGCAAACGCTGGTAGTTTCGGGCGTGCGATTTATGGGCGAAACCTCCAAAATCCTGAGCCCCCACAAGCGCGTGCTCATGCCGGACTTGGACGCCACTTGCTCCTTAGACCTCGGCTGCCCGATTGAAGAATTCAGCGCCTTTTGCGATGCCCACCCGGACCGCACCGTCGTGGTCTATGCCAATACCAGCG
>JBILPS010000122.1:0-5016 GCA_044373655.1 Rhodoferax sp. | reverse complement strand
AAGCGCCTGAGCCACTTCGGCCACACCGGGGCGCTCGAGTGGCCGTTCTGACAAGCAGGCAGCAGCCAAGCCCAGCATGGCCTGTATGGCCGGGTCAGTGGCTTGGGCAGGGCTTTGATGGTCAGCAACCGGTGGCGAGGCGGCCGAGCCCAACTCCTCCAGCAAACAACCCAAGGCCCGCACCTCCAGCGCCAACAGGCCACGGCACACATCGCTTGGCTGGGCGGGCAGCCGTGTGGCCGCGCCAAAGTCGCCCAGCCGGGCCTGTCCGTGCACCGGGTCGATCAGGATGTTGTGCGCATACAGGTCGCCGTGCATCACGCCACGCTGGTGCAGGTGCGCCAGCGCATCGGCCACATCGCAGGCCATGCCCAAGGCCAGATCGCTGCTCAAACGAAAGCCTTTCGGATACACGTCACGCGTGCAACTTTGCAAACTGGGCGGCGCCGCCAGGTTGACGTGCGCGGGCGGGATGAGGGGCATCAACAAGCCCTGGGCCTGAGCGGGGTGTTGGCTCAGCCGCGCCACGGGCGTGGTCAGCGTGGGGTGTTGGCCAGCGGCCAGGCAGGCGGCCAGTTCGTCTTGGGGCAGACCATCGCTGGTCACCGCCCCTTTGAACAGCTTGAGCGCCAACGGCTGCGGCCAGCCAGCCGCCTGCACGCGGTGGATGTGGCCCGATGCGCCCTCGCCCAGCAATGGGCCCAGTGTGAGTGAAGTCCACGGCACTTCGGGCAGCGGCACATCTTCCGCAAAATTTTCTGCAAAAGTCCAGCCCAGGGCATTGCCCGCCAGCGCCAACCATGAAAGGCGCGGCAGTTCAGTGAGCCAACCGGGCACGCGCTCCAAGCGGTTGGCCGATGCGCGCAGCAATTCCAGTTTTTGAGCCGCCTGCAGGCTGTCGGGCAGCGCGGTGAGTTGGTTGCCCGCCAGCATCAGCTTTTGCAAAGCCGGGCGTTGGCCCAGTTCGGTGGGCAAATGGCCGATCGCGTTGTCGGTCAGCGTCAACCAACGCAAAGCGGGCGGCAGCGCGGCGGCAGGCACATGGGCAATGCGGTTGGCCTTGAAACCGACCATGTGCAATGCCGGACAGTCGCCCAGCACTTCGGGCAGCACGGTGAAGTCGTTGTCTGAAGCAAACAGCACCTGCAACTTGTGCAGGCGCGGCAGCTGATGCGGCAAATCGCGCAGCCGGTTGCCGCTCAGGTTGAGCACCTCCAGCGTGTCGGCCAGTGCAAAGATTTCGGGCGGCAGCTCGTTCAGGCCGCAGGTCAGGTCCAGGCGGCGCGTACCCGCCAGTGCGCCGCTGCGCAGTTGTTCAAGGGTGTGCATGGGCGATGAGCATAACGCCCCATCGCCACCTTGAGCTCACCGGGGTGTAACCCATGGCCCCACCCCACCGGCACACCCCAAAATGTGCCCATGGTGGCGGGAATCACGGGCTGCTCTGCACTTTTTGCAGCGCCCGTTTCAGCGCAAGTGGTGCACCGGTGCAGGCTTGTACACGGGCGTGTCCAGGCCTTCGTATCGCGCCTTCAGTTGCAGCGACAGGAACTGCGAGTAGTGGCGGCTTTGGTGCAGGTTGCCGCCATGGATCCACAGCTGCTTTTGCTGGGTAGGTTTCCACATGTTGCGCAGTTCACCTTCCCAAGGGCCGGGGTCTTTGGTGGTGCCCGACCCCAGACCCCAGACCTTGCCCACGCGGTCGGCCACTTCGGGCGAGATCAGGTCGGCCAGCCAGTGGTTCATCGAGCCGTAGCCGGTGGCGTACACCAGCACGTCGGCCTCCAGCTCGGTGCCATCGGTCAGGGTCACGCTCTTGGCGTTGATGCGCTCGATGTTGTTGTGGCTTTTCAGCTTCACACTGCCGTTGGCCACCAGTTCGCTCGCGCCCACGTCGATGTAATAACCCGAGCCCCGGCGCAGGTACTTCATGAACAGGCCCGAGCCATCGTCGCCAAAGTCCAACATGAAGCCCGCCTTCTCCAGCCGACCGTACAGGTCGGCATCGCGCTTTTTCATTTCGTCGTACACCGGAATGTGGAAGGTGTGCATGATCTGATAGGGCACGCTGGCAAACACCAGATCGGCCTTGTGGTGGTCAATGCCGCTTTGCACCGCCTCTTCGCTGTAGAGCCCGCCCAAAGCCAGCGCCATCAGCGACTCCGAGGGCGCGATGTGCGTGCTGCTGCGCTGCACCATGGTCACATCGACGCCGTTTTCCCACAGGGCAGCACAGATGTCGTGCGCCGAGTTGTTGGAGCCCAGCACCACCGCTTTTTTGCCTTTGTAAGCCTCGGGGCCAGGGTGCTTGCTGGAGTGGTGTTGATCGCCCACGAAGTTTTCGGCACCCGCAATTTTGGGCACGTTGGCGTAGCCCGACACGCCCAGCGCAAACACCAGCTCTTTGGGGCGCAACACCACCTCTTGCCCAGCCCGGTCCACCACGACTTCCCACTCACCTTGGGCCTCGTTGAATGTGGCCTTTTTGGCGGTGGTCGATCCCCAGTAGTTGATCTCCATGACCTTGGTGTACATCTCCAACCAGTCGCCGATCTTGTCCTTGGGGGCAAACACCGGCCAGTCGTCAGGAAAAGGCATGTAGGGCAAATGGTCGTACCAGACCGGGTCGTGCAGGCACAGGCTTTTGTAGCGTTTGCGCCAGCTGTCCCCGGCTTTTTCATTGCGCTCAACCACGATGGTGGGCACACCCAAACGCCGCAGCCGGGCTGCCAGCATGATGCCGCCCTGCCCGCCGCCCACGATCAGCACATGGGGCTGCTCGTCGTAGCCCAAGCGGGCCTCTTCGTCCTGACGACGCTCCAGCCAGCTTTTGCGTCCCACTTGCGCCCCGTGTTCGGCCCCCTTGACGCGTCGGCCGCCCTTTTTTTCCTCAAAGCCTTTGAGCTCGGTCATGGTGGTCAGCAGCGTCCAGGCCCGGTCGCCTTGGGCGGTGGCCTTGAGGCGCAGGTGCCCGCGCCCGCGCGCCACGCCGGTTTCAAAAGTGAACCAGGCGTCGACCACACCATCGGCCTCGGTGGCCTCGCCTTCCAGCAACCAGTTCGAGGGCTTCACATCGGCCAGTCGTGCTTGCAACATGGCCTCGATGGCGCTTTGGCCTTCCTGGGTGCCAATGTTCCAAGTGAACGACACCAAATCCCGCCAATAGCAGTCGGTGTCAAACAGCGCCGCAGCTTGTGCAGCCTGGCCTTGGCGCATGGCTTGCTCAAAGTCCGACAGCCAATCTTGCGCCCGCTGCGAGGGGGTCTTGTCACTCATGGGTTTCTCTCCTGGTTGTGCCGCACTCGACACGGTGCGGTGCAGCTGAACAATCAAGTGCCGTGCCAAGTCCTTCGCCACTTGCAAGTCCTTGTCAGAGCACAAGAAATAAAAACCTCCTCGGGGTCTACCCGGATGTCACAGCGCATCACCTGTCACACCTGAACCTGTGACAGGTGTCACAGACCACATTCACCCCGCCTGTCGATGCGGGGCCACGATGCCCGCCCGCTTCATGCGCCGGTACAGCGTCATGCGAGAGACATCCAGGCTGCGAGCAACCGCGCTCACATTCCATTGCGACAAGCGAAGGGCTTGCAGCAAATCGTCATCGCTGCGGGGTGGCCCGCTGTCTTGGGCCTTGTTTTCGGGGTCCATGCGTGGGGCATCTTGGCAGCCCAGCAGTTCGGGTAAGTCGTCCAGGCCAATCGTGCCATGACGGCACATGCTGCTGGCGTAATCCAGCACATTGCGCAGTTCACGCAAGTTTCCCGGCCAGCGGTGCTGCAACAAGCGCTGCCGGGCATCGGGTGCCAGCGTGCGCCCAGGCAGCAGACGGTCGATCATGGCGTTCAAATCAGAACGATCACGCAAGGGCGGCAGCATGATGTGCGCCCCGTTCAAGCGGTAATACAGGTCGTCCCGAAAACGCCCGGCGCGCACCCAGGTTTCCAATGGCGCATGGGTGGCCGCCATCACCCGCACATTGACCGGCACGGCCCGGGTGGCACCGACCGGCAAGACCTCTCGTTCGGACAACACGCGCAACAACCGGGCTTGCAAGCCCAGCGGCATGTCCCCGATTTCGTCCAGGAACAAGGTGCCTCCATCGGCCTCTGGAATCAAGCCGCGCTTGCCTTTAGGCGACGCCCCTGAAAAGCTGCCGGGCAAATGCCCGAACAGCTCACTCTCGATCAGGGCTTCAGGAATGGCAGCGCAATTGACCGCCACAAAGGGCTTGTGTCTGCGTTCGCTGCTGGCGTGCACCGCCTTGGCAAAGTATTCCTTGCCCGAGCCGGTTTCACCCGTGATCAACAAACTGATGGGCGAATTGACCAAGCGCGCCACGCGCTCGATTTGCCGCTCCAAAGGCGGATCGCCCGCCGACAGGGCCGCCAAAGCGGGGGGCACCGCCGCTTCGCGTGGGTGCGGGCTGATGGGCAGTTTGGGCGGTGGGGTGGCTGACAAGAAAAGCAATTGCCGTCCCCCCGTGTGCATGACGGCGCGCTGATCCGATGGCCTGGTTTGAACAAACCGCCCCAGATCGGCCAAGGGCAAATCGAACAAACGCTCGAAGCGCGTGCCCAGCAAGGGCTGCAGGGCGTCGGCTTTCAGGTCCAGTTGGGCGCGGCGGTTGTGGCCGACCACACGGCCATGCACATCCAACGCGAGCATGTAATCGGGTTGCACATCCAGAAATTGCGGCGCACTGGACAGACGCAAAATCCAGTCGCGCCGATGGCGGTACAAAAAAGCGGCGTTTTCGATGTCGTGTGCAAACATCTGCACCAGCTGCAAAGCCAGGTGCTGACTGGATTTGGGTTGGGCCGAGCTCAATTGCGAAATGTCCAGCACCGCGCTGAGCAGGCCTCGGCTGTCATAAACCGGCGCCGAGGTGCAGGTCAAGGGAATGTGTGTGGCGTCAAAATGGTCGTTCAGGTGCACCGTGAGTGCCTGCCCCGTGCTGATGCACGTGCCCACGCCGCAAGTGCCTGCGTGCTGCTCGCTCCAGTCAGCCCC
>JBILPS010000015.1:0-50335 GCA_044373655.1 Rhodoferax sp. | reverse complement strand
ATATTGACAAATACAAACCATATTCCTATTTCTATAGATCGATCTTTGTTAGAAATTAATCCATCAAACTTGAACTTTGGTATGTATCCATTGCAAACTGTACAAAAGAAAGTAGGTTTTGTAACAGGAGTTTTTACCATGGATAGCGGGGGATTCATGCCCGAGGTTTTTGCAAAAAATAAATTTCCATCCACATATGATCGAATTGTCTCAAATACATCTGCAAATCTAGTTGCGATTTCTGATCCTGCTTGGGTCACCCGTTCGGATACTGTAAATTCGGTAGTGACCATGAGCGCTACAGATTCAATTCCAATGTATACCCTCGCTCAATATACATATATGGTAAATTTAGCGAAAGAAAGAAATTTGAAATTTTTAATGCAAATTGGAGTATACCCATCCAACGGCGTAAGTCTACCTTGGGAGCCGCAGTCCAAAGATTATTGGGACGCGTGGTTTGCCGCATACAAGCCTTTAGTACTAAAACAGACTGCGATAGCCAAAGCCTTAGGGATCGATTATATTTCTCTTGGGATGAATCATGGATTTATGTCAAGTGTTGATGTGGGATATTGGCAGGATTTAATAGGTGCCATTAAAGCTTCTGGTTATCAGGGCAAGCTAGTTTATCAAGCAGGCGCCTCACCAATTAGCGGTGCTTATAATGAAGCCAGTGGATTTAATGCTTACTCATTGGATCGCAGTTTGACCGCACTGCAAAAGAATTACGTTTTTGCTCAGTTGTTTGATTATATTGTTCTGAATATATACAGTGCAGCATCACAAGATAATGGTAAAAACTATGTCTCAAGAGACATTATAAAAACTAATCTTCAGAATTTGTTGGCTGATTTTAAAAATTATCCGGTGCCACTCATGATAATGATTGGCACACCCTCAGTGCAGGATGGCGCGACAACAAACGACTACATTGAGCCATGCCTTCAATGCAGTAGTGTTGCAAATTCTCACACAATGGATTTGTTTGCGCAAGCCGATGTTTATCAGGCTGTTTTAGAAGTAATCAATGACGGCAGTGTTGCCAAAGGGCATGTGGCGGGCATATTGAGTTGGGGTTACTGGTATGGCGACAATTATGGATTGGAAGATGCTTCAGTACCCGACATCAACGCCGATGGAACCTTAATAAACTATTTAGGTACTATTCACGCGGGTGCATTTAACAAATCTGCGAGCATTAGAGGTAAACCAGCAGAATCAATTCTAAAATGGTGGACCAATCAATTTAAATGAGAAATTCAAATCGAAATTAAATTTAAAGAGGGACAGAGAAAACAATCTGTACACTGATTTAAATATCAAAGCCCTCGAAATGGCTGGCAAATCAAAGGGCTTCGTGTTGGTGCCGGAGAGATGAATCGAACACCCGACCTTCTCATTACGAATGAGCTGCTCTACCGACTGAGCTACACCGGCACACCAGCGCGGGATTATAGCCAGGGGGGTATTTAGCAGTCCTTCAGGCTGGGGTGGCTTGCGCGTAGTACTGCGTCACCCGTTCCACTTCATTTTTCGAGCCGAGCACCACGCTGACACGTTGGTGCAGTTGTTCAGGCGCAATGTCCAAAATGCGCTGCTGGCCGTTGGTGGCGGCGCCGCCAGCTTGTTCTACTAGCCAGGCCATGGGGTTGGCTTCGTACATTAGGCGCAGCTTGCCGGCTTTGCCCGGCTCGCGCTTATCCCAGGGGTACATAAACACGCCGCCGCGCGTCAGGATGCGGTGCACATCGGCCACCATGCTGGCAATCCAGCGCATATTAAAGTCTTTGCCACGCGGGCCTTCGCGGCCTTGCAGGCATTCATCGATGTAGCGTTTGGTCGGTGCATCCCAGTGGCGCATATTGCTCATGTTGATGGCAAATTCTTGGGTGTCTTCGGGGATGCGCACATGCTCTTGCGTCAGCACAAAAGAGCCTTGCTCGCGGTCTAGGGTGAACATCGCCACGCCGTGCCCCACGGTTAGCACCAGAGTAGTTTGCGGACCATACACGCAGTAGCCTGCGGCCACTTGTTGGTGGCCGGCTTGCAAAAAATCCTTTTCCAAAACGTCTACGCCTTCGGGCTTGAGTAGCACGCTAAAAATAGTGCCGATGCTCACGTTGACATCAATATTGCTGGAGCCATCTAAGGGGTCAAACAAGAGCAGGTATTCGCCGCGCGGGTAGCGGTTGGGCACCTGGTAAATCTCGTCCATTTCCTCGCTGGCCATAGCCGCCAAATGGCCGCCCCATTCGTTGGCCTCGATCAACACTTCGTTGGCGATGATGTCCAGCTTTTTTTGAATCTCGCCTTGTACGTTTTCGCTGCCCGCGCTGCCCAGCACTTCGCCCAAGGCGCCTTTGTTCACCGAATGGCTGATGCTTTTGCAGGCCCTGGCCACCACTTCGAGCAGCAGGCGTAGTTGCGCGGGGATCAGTCCGTCCACCCGTTGTTGTTCCACCAGATAGCGGGTGAGGGATATGGATTTGGCCATGGTCTTGTTCTCCAAACAGGTGGGGCTGTCTTGGCGTCTGGCCTAAATGGACAGCGCGCGCTCTATGACTTCGCGCACATCATTGCTCAAATCGGGCTTGGCGGCAACCCGCAGCAAGGCCTCGCGGGCCCCGCTGCGGTAGGGCTCGGCCAGTTGGGCCCAGCGGTCCAAGGTACGGGCCAGGCGAGCGGCCACCTGCGGATTGATGGCGTCCAGTTCGGCCACGTGCTTGCTCCAAAACACATAACCGGCGGCGTCGGGGCGGTGAAAGGCGCCCGGGTTATTGCAGTACACCGCAATCAGACTGCGTGCCCGGTTAGGGTTGCGCAAGGTGAAGTCGGGGTGGTCCATCAGCTGGCGCACTTCGCGTAGCACCTGGCCGCCCCGGTCGCAGGTGCCGGCCTGTATGGCAAACCATTTGTCGATGACCAGCGCCTCGTTTTTGAACAAGGCGTGAAAGCGCGCCAGCGCTTGCGCTGCCAGCGCGCTGCCGCTACCCACCAGCGCGTTCAGCGCGTTAAAGCGGTCGGTCATATTGCCGGCGCCCTCAAAGCTGCTTAGCGCCGCCTGTTGCCACTGCGTGTCTTGGTCGGCCACACCGGCCAGGCATAAATAAACCAAGGCCTGCCCTGCCAGGGCACGGCGCCCGGCCGACAAGGCGTCCGGTTTGAACGCGCCGTTGTGGCGGTGCGCTTCAAATGCCCACTGCCAGTCGGCATGCAGTGCCCGAGCCATTTGCAAGCGCATGGCTTCGCGCACCGCGTGCACTTGTTGCGGGTCCACTTGGGGCAATTGCTCGGCGATATAGGCTTCTAAAGGCAGGGTCAGCGTCAGCTCTTTGAAGGCCGCGTCCAGGCCCGGGTGGCGCAGCACCTGGCGCATGGCCTCTAAAAACGCGCTGTCCAATACCTGCTCTTTGGCGCCACCGCTGGCAATCGCCGCCAAAGCGCGGCGCATGGCCAGGCGCTGCCCGGCTTCCCAGCGGTTAAAGGGGTCGGCATCATGCGCCAGCAAGACCAGCAGTTGCGCATCGCTGTATTCGCAGTGCAGCACCACCGGCGCGGAAAAACCGCGCAGCACCGAGGGCACCGGTTCCTCGGTCACTTGGTAAAAGGTGATCTCCAGGTCCTGCTCGGACATGACTATCAAATGGCTGTCGCTGGGCGCGGCGTCTGGCGCGGTATAGAGTGGCAGGGCAGCACCGCTGTGCATGCCCACCAAGCCCAAACTGACCGGGATAACAAAGGGCGCATTGGCTTGCTGGCCAGGCCGCGCCGTGCTGTTTTGCATAAAAGTCATGCGGTAAGTTTGCTTGTCCGCGTCATAGTGGCCACCGGCGGTGAGCTGTGGCGTACCGGCCTGGCTGTACCAGCGCTTGAAGGGCTCGAGCAGCGCGGCCAGGTGCGATTGCGGGTTGGCATCGGCAATGGCCTGCGCAAAATCATCGCAAGTGACGGCCTGACCGTCGTGGCGTTCAAAGTAGAGCTTCATGCCGCGTGCAAAGCCTTCGCGCCCGGACACGGCTGCGCCCTCGGTCGCCAGGGTCTGCATCATGCGCACTACTTCGGCGCCTTTTTCATAGACGGTGACGCTGTAAAAATTGTTGATCTCTACATAGCTTTCGGGCCGCACCGGGTGGGCCATGGGGCCGGCGTCCTCGGGGAATTGCACGGTGCGCAAAAGCCGAACATCCTGAATGCGCTTGACGGCACGTGCGGACGGCTCACCGCACAAATCCTGGCTGAATTCCTGGTCGCGAAACACGGTCAAGCCTTCTTTAAGGCTGAGTTGGAACCAGTCGCGGCAGGTAATGCGGTTGCCAGTCCAGTTGTGGAAATACTCGTGGCCGACCACGCTTTCGATATTGGCGTAATCGCCATCGGTGGCGGTGGCGGGGTTGGCTAGCAGCAGCTTGGTGTTAAAAATATTGAGGCCTTTGTTCTCCATGGCTCCCATATTGAAGTCGCTGGTGGCCACGATCATGAAGCGCTCCAGGTCCAGCGCCAGACCAAAGCGGGCTTCGTCCCAGGCCACCGAGGCCATGAGCGATTCCATGGCGTGTTCGGTTTTGTCCAGATCGCCCGGACGCACCCACACTTGCAGCAAATGCTCGCTGCCACTGCGCGCGGTGATGCGCTGCTCGCGGCACACCAGCTTGCCCGCCACCAGGGCAAACAAGTACGCGGGTTTTTTGTGCGGGTCCACCCATTTGGCAAAGTGGCGTCCATCTTCCAGCGCGCCTTGTGCTACTAAATTACCGTTAGACAGCAAAACCGGGTAATGCGCGTTATCCGCCCGCAGCGTGACGGTGTAACTGGCCATGACATCGGGCCGGTCTAGAAAATACGTGATGCGCCTAAAGCCTTCGGCTTCGCACTGCGTGAAAAACGACTCGTTGCTGACATACAAGCCCATGAGCTTGCTGTTTTTTACCGGGGCGCAGGTGGTAAAAATCTCCAGATCAAAAGCCTCGTGACCTTCGGGCAGGTTTTCCAGCACCAACTTGTCGCCATCGATTTTGAAAGAGGTGCCTTGGCCGTTGACCAGCACGCGCGCTAGGTTTAACTCTTCGCCGTCCAGGCGCAAGGCCTGGGCCGGCACCTCTGGGTTGCGGCGCAGGCGCATTTTGTTGAGCACGCGTGTCTTGGCAGGGTCCAGGTCAAAGGCGAGATCGACGGTGTCGATCCAGTACGGTGGTGCCTGGTAGTCCTTGCGGTGGATAGCGGCTGCGGTTTGGCTAGCGTCGCTTGCTTGCGTCATGGGTTTACTCCTGGGGTTGCGCTAGGCCGGGCGCTAGGGGCCGGGCGGCTCATGGGTTTACACACCTTGCTTGAGCGAGGCTTGGATAAAGGGGTCAAGGTCGCCATCGAGCACTTTTTGCGTGGCCGAGGTTTCGTAATTGGTGCGCAAGTCCTTGATGCGGCTGTTGTCCAGCACATAGCTGCGGATCTGGTGGCCCCAGCCTACGTCGGTCTTGGTGTCTTCCAGCTTTTGCTGCTCTTCCATGCGTTTGCGCATTTCAAAATCGTAGAGGCGGCTGCGCAGGCGCTTCCACGCAACGTCGCGGTTGCCGTGCTGGCTACGCCCGTCCTGGCATTGCACCACGATGCCGGTAGGCAAATGGGTCAGGCGCACGGCCGAATCGGTTTTGTTAATGTGCTGGCCCCCGGCGCCGCTGGCGCGAAAGGTGTCCACCCGCACATCGGCGGGGTTGATGTCGATTTCAATAGAGTCGTCTACTTCGGGGTAGACAAACACGCTGGCAAAACTGGTGTGGCGCCCGCCCGAGCTGTCAAAGGGAGATTTGCGCACCAGCCGGTGTACACCGGTTTCGGTGCGCAAGAGGCCAAAGGCGTATTCGCCCTCGATCTTGATGGTCGCGCCTTTGATACCGGCGATATCGCCGGCGGTTTCGTCTTCGATGGTGGTGGTGAAACCTTTGCGCTCCGCATAGCGCAAGTACTGGCGCAGCAGCATGCTGGCCCAGTCGCAGGCCTCCGTCCCGCCTGCGCCGGCCTGGATGTCTAAAAACGCGTTCATCGGGTCTGCCGGGTTATTGAACATGCGCCTGAATTCCAGGCCTTCGATGATCAGCGCCAGCCTGGCCGCGTCCGCTTCAATGGTCAGCAGGCCGGCCTCGTCGCCCTCGTCGCGCGACATTTCAAATAATTCGGTGTTATCCGCGAGGTCGCGCGTCAGTTCGTCCAGCGTCACCACCACGCCGTCCAGGGCTTTTTTCTCTTTGCCTAGTTCCTGGGCGCGCTTGCTGTCGTTCCAGACGGTGGGGTCTTCCAGCCAGGCGTTGACCGTGCGCAGGCGTTCCGATTTGGCAGCGTAGTCAAAGATACCCCCGGAGTTCGGCGCTGCGGTGGCTTAAATCCGCCAAATTGCTGCCGATCAGGTTGCTGCGTTCTACTTCCATGGTCTTGTGTCCTGCTAATTGCGTAAAAGCGCATTTTCTCACGCAACGATGTCGCCGCCTTGGCCGGCGCGGCTGTCCGAGACAGCAGCGAAGGGCTAGGGGAGAGAGGGCGCCGCCACTTTGCGGCCTCGCGGCCGGGGGAAAAAGCCTTTTTTAGGCGATAAATCGCTCAATCAGCGCCGCCAGCACCTGCGGCTGGTCATGGTGCATCATGTGGCCGGCGTCTTCTATCTGGGCGATTTCTACCTGCGCCACGTCTTTGAGGCGTTCGTGGTACTGGGCCAAGGTGAATTTACCTTTCCACCAGACATCCAGGCTGTTGTCTGCTGCTTCGACGGCCAAGACCGGCATCGTCAGGCGCTGGTAGAGCGCGCGCACTTCCTCCACCCGGTAAATATTGGCATTGCTGATTTTGTGCGCCGCCTCGCCCTGGATGCGCCAGCGGCCCTGCACATCCTCGGCTGCCCAGTGGCGTGCCAACCACTCGGCTTTGTCTGCGCCCAGACGGGGGTTGGTTTTCATCAGGCGGCGCGCCACGCCTTGCGGCGTGTCGTAGGGCCGCAGGTCCAGCTCGCCCTGGTGCAGCTTTTTTAGCTCGTCCATCCATTTGGCGTAGCGACCCGGCGCCTGCGCCGGCGCCGCCTCGGGAAGGCCAAAGCCCTCCAGGTTGATCAGGCGGCGTATGCGCTCTGGGCGCACGCCGGCGTAGTGCATCACCACGTTACCGCCCATGCTGTGCCCGACCAGGTTGACCTGCGGCTGTGGCCCGTCGGCGGGAGCGTAGTGGTCCAGCAAAAAGTCCAGGTCCGCCAAATAGTCCGGAAACCAAAAATTGTCCACGCCACCCGAGGCGGTTTTGCCATAACCGCGCCAGTCCGGGGCAATGATGTAATGGTCTTGTGCCATGGCATCGACGACAAACTGGTAGGACGCGGCGACGTCCATCCAACCATGCACCATGACCAGGGGAATGCGCTGCGGCGCGGGCGTGCCCCAGACCTGGACGTGGTAGCTGAGATTGCGGATGGGGATAAATTCGCTACGGGCGATGCGTCGGGCTTGGTACATTTCGCCATCATAAGGAGACTTGCTATGCCCGCCTCGCCCCGCAGTCCGAAACGGGACACCGCAGTTGCGTCCAACGTCGCGCCTGCTGCGTATCAGCAGCTTCACCGCCAGTTCAGCTGGAAGGTGCCCAAGCGCTTCAATATGGCCGCGGTGTGCGCCGCCCGCTGGGCGCGCGCGCCCGACAGCGCCCGGCGCATTGCCATCCGCAGTTACCAAGAGGACGGTAGCACCCAAAGTTACAGCTATGCGCAATTGCAAACCCAGGCCAACCGTTTGTCCAACGCTTTGCGGGCGCAGGGTGTGCTGCGCGGCGACCGGGTAGCGATCGTGATGCCGCAGTGTTTTGATACGGCGGTAGCCTATATCGCCGTGCTGCAAATGGGCGCCGTGGCCATGCCTTTGTCTATGTTGTTCGGCCCCGAAGCTCTGGCCTACCGCTTGCAGGACAGTGAGGCGGTACTCGCGATTTGCCATGACAGCGTGTACAGCGCGCTAGTGGGCTTGCAGCCGCAATGCCCCCAACTGCGGGTGGTGCGTAGCGCGCAGGCGCCACAGAGCAAAGCCAGCTTTAAGCCGGTGAGCACTCTGGCCGAAGAACCGGCAGTGCTGATCTACACCAGTGGCACTACCGGCAACCCCAAAGGCGCCCTGATTCCGCACCGTGCCTTGATCGGTAACCTCACCGGTTTTGTGTGCAGCCAGAATTGGTTTGGTTTTGACCTGGCAGCGCCTGCCTTGGCTGCGGGTGCGCTGCCCAAGGGGTCCGACGCGGTGTTTTGGAGCCCGGCCGATTGGGCCTGGACCGGCGGGCTGATGGATGCGCTGCTGCCCACGCTGTACTTTGGGCGCGAAATTGTGGCCTATGGCGGGCGCTTTGGGCCGGAAGTGGCTTTGCAACTGATGGCGCGCTGCGGTGTGACGCATACTTTTTTGTTCCCTACCGCGCTCAAAGCCATGATGAAAGCCGCGCCGGGCCAACCAGGCCGCAGCGTGCGCCGTGCTTGGGGTCTGAAACTGCAGGCCATCATGAGCGCGGGCGAGGCGGTAGGCGACGCGGTGTTTGCTTATTGCAAAAAGCAACTGGGCGTGACGGTCAATGAAATGTTCGGCCAGACCGAAATCAATTACATCGTCGGCAATTGCGCGCGCCTGTGGCCGCCCAAGCCCGGCAGCATGGGTATGGGCTATCCCGGGCACCGGGTGGCGGTGATTGATGCGGCGGGCTTTGAGTGCGCAGTGGGTGAACCCGGTGATGTGGCTGTGCACCGCTTGGATGTGCACGGCAAGGCGAACCCCATTTTCTTTCTGGCTTACTGGAAAAATCCGCAGGCGACGCAAGACAAATACACCGGCGACTGGTGCCGCACCGGCGACCTGGCGGTGCGCGATGCGCAAGGCTATTTGTGGTACCAGGGGCGCAGCGACGATGTATTCAAGTCCGCCGGTTACCGCATCGGCCCCGGCGAGATTGAAAACTGCCTGGTCAAACACGCTGCCGTAGCCAATGCCGCCGTCGTGCCCAAGCCCGATGCGGACCGGGGCGCGCTGGTCAAGGCCTATGTGGTGATCGCGCCGGAATACCTGATGGCGCACGCGCTGCAGGCGAAAAAGCGCAAGGCCTTTGAAGCTGATTTGACGCGCCAACTGCAAGCCCATGTGCGCGGTCTGCTGGCGCCTTATGAATACCCCAAAGAGATCGAGTTTGTTGAAGCCTTACCGATGACAACTACCGGCAAAGTGCAGCGTCGCGTGCTGCGCTTGCAGGAGGAAGCGCGCGCCGCAAAGGCGACTCGCGGCGATTGAAGCCTCGTTAAACTGACCGTTATGAAACATATCCAACTTGGTCGCAGTGCGCTGCATGTATCGCCGATTTGCCTGGGCACCATGACTTTTGGTGAGCAGGTCGATGAACCCAGCACCCACCGCCTGCTCAGCCACGCCGTAGCAAGAGGGGTGACTTTCTGGGACACGGCAGAAATGTATGCGGTACCGCCACGGGCGGAAACTTTTCAAGTGACCGAAGCATTTCTGGGTAATTGGATTGCCAAAAATCCTGGGGTACGCAAACAACTGATTTTGGCGACTAAAGTGGCGGGTCCCTCGCGCGGCATGCCCTGGGTGCGCGGCGGCGCTATGGATGTGAGCGCGCAAGACATCATCGAGGCCTGCGAAGGCAGTTTGCGCCGCTTGCAAACCGATGTCATAGACCTGTACCAACTGCACTGGCCGACGCGCAATTTGCCCTTGTTCGGGCAAATGTATTTCGATCCCAGCAAAGACCGTGAAGTCACTTCTATCCACACCCAGTTGGAAGCCTTGGGCCAACTGATAAAAGCCGGCAAAGTACGCGCCATCGGCCTGTCCAATGAAACGCCTTATGGGGTGTGCGAGTTTGTGCGTTTGGCCGACGCGCACGGTCTGCCGCGTGTGGCTACGGTGCAAAACGCTTACCACTTGCTCAATCGCACGCATGAGAACGGCATGGACGAAGCCATGCACCATTTGCAAGTCAGCTTGCTCGCCTATTCACCGCTGGCCTATGGATTGCTCAGCGGCAAATACGATGCTTCGGGCATTACTGGGCCAGATGCGCCCAAGGACGGGCGAATCGCCCTGTTTGACTCGGTGCGCAAGCAGCGCTGGGGCCGGCCCGAAGCCCTGAACGCCGCCCGGCGCTACAACGCTTTGGCGCGTGAAAACGGCATGCGCCCGGCGCAGATGGCGCTGGCCTTTTGCAATAGCAAATGGCAGGTGGCCAGCACCATCATCGGCGTCACCACGCAAGCGCAGTTGGACGAGGATATTGACGCGTTTAACACCGTACTGACGCCTGAGCTGCTCAAAGCGATTGACGCGATCCGTTACGAGATGCGCGACCCGGCGCAATAAGGCGCTTGGAACCAAGAGGCTTGTGCCGTGGCAAAAAATGAGCGGGTGAGTGAAACACCGGCTACCCAGCTGCTGAAAAGCGCGAAGGTCGATTTCAGTGAGCATTCTTACGATTACCTCGCGCATGGTGGCGCGCAGCACAGCGCATTGGTGCTGGGCTGGGACCCTTTTCATGTAGTCAAAACCCTGATCATGCAAGACCAGAACGCCAAGCCGCTGGTGGTGCTCATGCACGGCAACCGCAAGGTATCGACCAAAAATCTAGCGCGCCAGATTGGCGCCAAGTCGGTAGAGCCCTGCACGCCGGACACTGCCAACCGGCACAGCGGCTATCTGGTGGGCGGCACCTCGCCTTTTGCCACGCGCAAGGCTATGCCGGTGTATGTGGAAGAGAGTATTTTGGGTCTAGCAAAAATTTTGATCAACGGCGGGCGGCGCGGCTACCTGGTGGGGCTGGATCCGCAGTGGTGCGTGCGCCTGCTAGCAGCCAAGGCGGTACAGTGCGCTATGCAAGCGTAAAGCGCAGGCCCGGATTCGGCGCCCATCATCAAGGAGAACATGCATGGAATCACTGAGCCCATGGGCCCTGGCGGGCAATACATTGATTGCTGTACTGACGGCCTACCTGATTGGTTCTTTGTCGTTCGCCGTCATCGTCAGCCGCCTCATGGGCCTGAACGACCCGCGCACGTATGGCAGCAAAAACCCCGGCGCAACCAATGTACTGCGCTCGGGCAGCAAAGCCGCCGCGGTGGTCACCCTTTTGCTGGACGCCGCCAAAGGTTGGCTGCCGGTCTATGCGGTCCAGCAATGGGGCGTCCCTTACGGCTTAGAGGCTGGCGCAGTAGCGCTGGTGGGCCTGGCCGCATTTTTGGGACACGTATTTCCAGTGTTTTTTCGGTTTCAGGGCGGCAAAGGCGTGGCCACTGCCGTCGGCGTGGTCTTGGCCACCAATCCTTGGCTGGCACTGGCCGTCGGGGCCAGTTGGCTCATCATCACTTACTTTTCCCGTTATGTGTCGCTGGCCTCGGTCGTGGCGGCCATTTTTGCGCCTGTCTATTACTTATTCGGTGACGGCGTGGCTTGGCGCGCCGACAACAGTATTGCCCTGGCACTGACCATCATGAGTGGCCTGCTGGTCTGGCGCCACGCGCCAAATCTGGTGCGATTGGTAAAGGGCACGGAGTCCCGACTGGGAAAAAAATCGGTGCCTGGGCCTTAAAGGCTTATGTCGGGCGCCTGCTGGGGCAGCATGGCCAATGCCCCAGTTTCGCCTAGGGTAACTACCCATATTAAATGTGCAGGACGCCAGTACGATGACGCAATAGATTGTCGGACAGTCCGACAGTATGACCATCAAAGGTTTCTCAGCGCATCCCCACATGGCCAAGCAAACGCTCGATCCACCGGACAGTTACGCCGCCCCGATCTTCAAGACTTTACGTCGCGATCCGGCCTACAAAGCCGTATCTGGAGTGATGGAGCAGCACATCCTATCGGGGCGCTTAAAGACCGGAACGGCATTACCCACCGAGCTTGACCTCGCAGCGCAATTTGGTGTCAATCGGTCGACCATCCGCGAGGCCATCCGGCAGTTAGAGCAGGAGGGCCTGGTAGAGCGCCGTGGCGGAAAAAAAATGTTTGTCGCCTTGCCGGGCCTGTTTGATCTGGCGCCGCGCGCCGCGCGCTCGCTCATCATGAATCAGGTGACATTCCAAGAACTTTGGGAGGTCGCCAGTGTTGTCGAGCCTGCTGCAGCGCGCCTGGCGGCTCAGCGTATTGACGAGGCCGACTTTGCGCAGTTAGATGCAAATTTGGCCGCCTGCCGTGCCACCCTTGAAACTGCGGATCTTGCCATGGCGGCACAAATTCACTCGGGCTTGGATGTCGAGTTTCACGCCTTAGTTGCCCGCGCCTCGCGCAATCGCTCCCTGATGCTGGCGCGTGAGCCCTTCAGTCTTTTGTATCGCCCGGCCTTGACCCTATTACAAAAAGCGCTGCCGCAGTCGGCACTGCGTAATGTGCAAGCGCATGAGCAGATTCTCAATGCTTTAAAAGCGCGCGATCCAGAGCGCTCGTACTCTTGGATGCATAAACACTTAGTCGATTTTCGTGCCGGATTTCTGAAAGCCGGACTCCCCATGGACGCGCCTGTCGAAGCGCTCACCGATCCTATGCATGCGTCAGTCAACGCCATAACGGAAAACTTCTCATGAGCAATCAACAAAAGAAAAATCCCATCAGTCAGCAATCGATCGTTTTCGCTATTTTTCTGATGATGTTTGCGATTTTTTCCATTTTTTTGCCAGGATTTTTGAGCAGCGGAAATATGCTGGGCTTGCTACAAAACGTCGCCATCCTGGGAATCTTGGGGCTGGGTATGGCCATCATCGTTATTGGCAGAGGAGTCGACATTTCGATGGTCGCCATACTTGCGGTCCCAGCCGGACTGGTGTTGCAGTTGGTGCAAGACGCCCATTCCATCCCCTTTTCTTTGGCCGCAGCACTGGCGCTTGCACTGGCCTTTGGCCTGGTCAATGGATGGCTGGTGGCCTACGCTGAGGTTCCGTCCTTGTTTACAACGCTCGCTAGCGGATTGTTCTTGGCGGGTTTGGGGCAGATTGCATTCTTTAGGCTGGACATTGTGCAGTGGAGTACGGAACTCGATCAATTGTCATGGGTAGGGCGCGGAACCCTGGGCGGTATTCCCATGCCGATCATTATGTTTGGCGTCGTCGCAATTTTTGTGGCGCTGTTTTTGCGCTACACAAGATTGGGCGCTTATATCTACGCCATTGGCGATAACCCGCAGGGCGCACGGACTACCGGCATTCCAACCCGACCTTTGATGGTGTTGCAGTACGTCATAGCAGCGCTTATTGGAACCTTTGCCGGCTTGGTGATGGCCGCTTCGGTCAACAGCATGCCAACCCGTATCTACAACTCCACTTTGATATATGACGTGATTTTGGTAGTCGTTTTGGGAGGTATTGGACTCTCAGGAGGCAAAGGTGGCGTGATAAACGTCATCATCGGCACCTTGCTTATTGGTACCCTACTCAACGGCATGACGATTTTGGATATGTCCTATTCGGCGCAGAACATGGTCAAAGGAATCGTGCTTTTGTTAGCCATCCTTATTGATTCACTGATTAACCCTCGTAATGAGGAAACTGCGCAGCAAGGCGACATCTAGCCGCATGCGGGAAACTGCCGGACCGCATCACTAAAACCCGGCGTACCTTTAGGAGACAATTTCAATGAAGCAAAGCATCACTATTAGCCATTTATTGGCCGTCGCGGGGTTGGCCTTATCAGTCGCTCTCCCTCAGGCAGCGCAAGCACAGGGCAAGGGCTTGGACGAGCCTTTTCGTGCGGGCTATGCCCAATCAACCAAGGGCAAGGTAGTGGGTTACATTCCCGTAGCCATGGGTTTTGACCTTGCACAAGGTTGGATGGCTGGTCTGAAGAAAGAGCTTGAGCCCCTCGGCGTAAAGATCGTCTCTCGTGATCCCAATTGGAACACCAACGCTGGTGCCCAAGCATTGACCGCGCTGATCGGTGAAAAGCCCGATGTCATCGTGGTGCATAACCCCGATGTACAAACTTACGCCAAGCTCTTGCAGCGCGCCGAAAACGAAGGTATCCGCATCGTGCAGGTCAATATGCGTTCTTCCTACTCATCGGTTGCCTTTGTCGGTGCTGATTACGTTGAGATTGGCGAAAGGGCTACCAACGCCGTAGCCGAGCACTGCAAAGGAAAGTCGAACAAGATCGCTGTCGTACAAGGTGCACTGTCGGCCGCTGCGAGTGCGTATCAGCTCAAGGGTGTGGAAAATGCCTTGGCCAAAAACCCGCAAATCAAGCTCGTCTCCAGCCAAGCGGCTGATTGGGATGCCGCCAAGGCCAAGGGAATTACCCAAACCGTGTTGAAGCAGCATCCTGATCTGTGCGGCATTGTTGGCTTTTGGGACGGTATGGACAGTGGTACCGCAGCGGCCGTTAAAGAAGCGGGTTTGACAGGTAAGGTTTTTCTTGCGACCTCGGGCGGGGGCGAGCAAAAAGGGGCGTGTGATCCGGTCAAAAACGGATCGTTTGATCTGAACCTCAGCTATGACGTGCCAACGCAGGCGAGCAATATGGCAGCGATGATTAAGTGGTTGCTGCAAAACCCGGGTAAGGCCAAAGACACCAAGGGTTCGATCTACACGACACTGATCCCGATCACCAAGGCCAATGCCTCGGTTGAGGGTACTTGCTGGAAATTAGCTTCCTAATTGTCCATGCGGGGTAGGCGCCTTGCCTACCCCAATTTCCAGTTTGTAACCGCCGTATGTGCCTGCGCCCGACAGCCAGTTCGGCACAGGGACAGACGCCACCCGTTGAGACGAAACCATGATTCACACAGCTTCACAGACTCCAAGCGGAATTCCCCCTAAGGCAGTACTGCACGAAACTTTCGAGGACAAACTCAACCGTTGGCGTTTTACCTACTGGCCAGACCATATGCTGGGCGAGTTGCTAGCAAAGCGTTGGATGGAAACGGCAATTCCGGTTGCGGTTCTGCTCCTAGTTGCCTTGGCGCTTTCGCAAATATTGCCCAATTTCTTTGGCCCGACCAATCTGGCTGATACCGGGCGCCAGGCGGGAGAAATTGGTTTCATCGTATTAGGTATGGCGCTGGTGATGATTGTGGGAGGGATTGACCTTTCCGTTGGTTCTATGTTCGCGCTGACGAACTTTTGTGCGCTGTACTGCATGCACTTACTGAAGCTTCCGGTCGCTGCCACGGTCACGATAACGGTGATCTTTGGCGCGCTTTTGGGCGCAGTCAATGGTGTGCTGATTGGTTACTTTCGGCTGCGCGCCTTTTTGACTACCTTGATCACATTGATTGTGTACCGCGCTTGGTACGATATCTTGACGACAGAATATGCAACGGCAATCGCAGGTGGCATGCCCGATTCCGCCACCTGGGATTTCGTAGGCGCAGGAGAATGGATTGGTGTGCCAACGGTGGTCTGGGCTTACGCAGCAGTGGCCATATTTGGCCACATTTTCATAACGCGTTTGCGCGCTGGTTGGCACATCACGGCCATTGGCGGCTCGCGCCGCTCAGCCTACAACACCGGCATTGCTGTTCGCAAAACCGTCGCTAGCTGCTATGTTGCCAGCGGAATACTTACAGCATTAGGCGGTGTGTTTTTTGCGTCCCGCCTATCCACTGCAGGGGGCGATATTGGCGTCGGTCTGGAAGTAACGGTTTTGACCGCAGCCGTGCTTGGAGGGATCAGCCTTGGCGGCGGAAAAGGTTCAGTGGCCAAAGCGTTGGTGGGCACGCTCATTGTTTTGCTCATCGTCAATGGCTTGACCTCGACCGGCTTGGATGGTGGCTACAACCGTATGGTGTTGGCGGCTATCCTTTTGCTCGCTGCCGTGGTAGATATTCGGTGGCTCAAAAACAAACACCGCATCGTCAATAAAGTGTATGTGAGCCCGACCTACCATGGCATGCCACCCGCACCATCCTGTGACCCACAAGCTGGCACGCAATGGGCGCTTAACGACAAACTACGCCCGGCATTACCTATTGGACTAGGACGCATTGAAGGCCCTGAGGATGTGATCCTGGACCGCAAAGACAATTTGTATGCGGGATCGCGCCATGGCGACATCATCCGATTTTTGGCTCCCGATTATCAAGAGATGGAGATCTTTGCCCATATCGGTGGAACGCCTTTAGGCATGGCATTTGACCGCCAGGACAACCTCTATGTATGTGTTGGTGGCATGGGTCTGTACATGGTGACACCCGAGCGTGAAGTAGTGAAAATTACCGATGAAACGAATCGAAATTTCAAATCCATCAATGACGACAGCCGGTTGCGATTAGCCGACGACTTAGATATCACCGATGATGGTCTGATATTTTTCTCAGAAGCCACAGTGCGCTACGAAATGCATGAGTGGGCCACGGATGGATTGGAGGCACGTGGCAATGGCCGAATCATCTGCTACAACACCAACACCAAGAAGACCCACACCGTCATTGATGATTTGATTTTCCCCAATGGCGTCTGCATTGCCAGTGATGGACAAAGCTTCCTATTTGCGGAGACCTGGGGCTGTACGGTGAAACGTCACTGGTTCCAAGGACCCAAAGCGGGCACCACGGAGATCGTGTTGGAAAATCTGCCAGGCTTTCCCGACAACATCAACAACTCCTCAGACGGTCATTATTGGATGTCGCTTGTGGGTATGCGATGCCCCGCTATGGACCTTGCATGGAAGATGCCTAGCTTTCGTCGCCGCATGGCAAAGCAGGTCCCTCGGGACGAATGGTTGTTTCCCAATATCAATACGGGATGCGTATTGAAGTTCAGTGAAAGCGGTGAAGTTTTAGAAACGATGTGGGATCTCGGGGGTGAAAACCATCCCATGATCACCTCGATGCGGGAACACCGTGGTCATCTCTACCTGGGCGGAATCATGAATAACCGCATAGGTCGCCTCAAACTGGAAGGCGTTGATCCACATTGGTCTCAGTACGAATGGCGTTGGGCTAAGGCTGCGAAAAATAGTAAGGACTCCGCATGATCACCGCAATCACTGAATGGATAGATCGACAGTTAGGCCGCGGTAGCGCGTCCATCACCGTGCCGGTTTTTGATGGTGCACTGAAGTCCAATCGCTATATTGAAGACGCACAGGTATTGGCGACCTTGGATGCACCTGAGGATCTGGCCACGGATGGATCGGCAGTTTTTGTTGCGGATGGATCTAAGGTGTTGCAGGTGCTGCCGGAGGGCCTTTTGGAGGTGCTGCAGGTGCAGGGCACGATCACTGCATTGGCCTGCGTACCGGGCGGCGGATTGGCCCTTGGTATCGACGGCCAAGAGGTGCGTATCGAAGGCGGCCCACACCATGGCAGGCATTGGCGTGCGATTGGCGGCCAGCCGTTTTGCGCAGTCAATGCGATTGCAATTGGAGCCGATGGCTTGTTGATGGTGACCGATGGTTCCACCGAGTTGGAGTATGCGCAGTGGAAGCGCGACCTCATGAGTCTGGGCAAAACCGGCCGCGTATTTGAGCTCAATCCGCACAATGGGGATGGCAGGCTGTTAGCCTCGAACTTGCATTACGCATTTGGGGTTTGCTCGGTTGGGTCCCACCTCTGGGTTAGCGAAAGCTGGAAGCACCACGTTGTAGGCATCGCAGCGGGTGCGCGTCCCGTGCCGGTCACGGATGACTTGCCCGGTTATCCCTCAAGAATCGTTCCCGCGACGGGCGGTGGAGCATGGCTGACTTGCTTTATTTTGCGTACCCAGTTGGTTGAATTTGTGCTGCGCGAACCTACGTACCGGAAACGAATGATTGCGGAGATTGATCCCGCCTATTGGATCGCGCCCGCATTGAACTCAGGCAACACCTTCTTAGAACCGATGCAGGGCGCGCAACTCAAGATGATGGGCGTTGTAAAGCCCTGGGCGCCCCCACGCTCTTATGGATTGGTGGTGCGCTTAGATGCGCAGGGGCTGGTGCGCTACTCCTTGCACAGCCGCTTTGATGGAAAGAACCATGGCATCTGCGCAGCCGCTGAATGTGGTGGGTATCTGTATGTGATTGCAAAAGGCAGTAAGCGTTTGCTGATGATAGATATCGCCCAAACCGAAAAGGAGCTAATCCAATGAATTCCACCCCTGTTTTGGAACTGCGCAAGGCCACCAAGCGCTATGCTGGCATTCCCGCTATTGAGGACGTCGACTTCACGCTCTTGACTGGGGAAATCCATTCCATTATTGGCGAAAACGGCGCAGGAAAATCTACCCTGACCAAGGTTATGGCCGGCGTGGTGCAGCTTAGTTCCGGGCAAATGTTGGTAGACGGGCAGATGGTGAACCCGCAGACGCCCAATGATGCGCTCCAGATGGGCGTAGCTATGGTGTTTCAAGAAAGTGCATTAGTGCCGACGATGACGGTGGCGCAAAATCTTTTTCTGGGCCAGGAAAAGTTTTTCAATCGCCTGCGTGGAATCTATATTTCCGCCCAACAATTCTTGCAGTCTTTGCAGTTCGATGTGGATCCCACTGCGCAAGTTAGCTTACTGGGTGCGGCAAAAAAACAGATGGTTGAAATTGCCCGCGCCGTGCTGCACGAAGCGAAGGTCATCATTTTTGACGAACCGACCGCCAGCCTAACGCCCGAAGAGAAGAAGTACTTCTTTGATCTGGTCTTCAAACTCAAAGCGCGTGGCGTATCGGTGATTTTTATTTCGCATGCGTTGGAAGAAGCGCTGTTGGTGTCCGATCGAATTACTATTTTGCGTGACGGCAAGCATGTGGTAACGGATGGGGCCGCCAATTTTGACCGCGAACGCATTATTCAGGCGATGGTGGGTCGCGATCTGTCACAGACGCTCTACGGGCAGAAAAAAACCTTTGTTCGACGCCAAGGCAAGCGCGTGCTTTCTGTGCAAAACCTTCGCATGGCAGCGATGGTAAAGAATAACTCGCTGTCGGTTTTTGCAGGCCAGGTCACGGGTGTCTTTGGCTTGGTGGGCTCTGGCAGAACCGAGACATTTAAGGTGGTTGCAGGGATCATTAAGCGTGACTTTATGCACGGTGGCGAGGTATTGCTCAATGGCAAGCCTGTGCGCTATTTTGTGCCTGCCTCAGCGATACGCGATGGCATTGCCTACGTCACTGAAGACCGCAAAATTGAAGGATTCTTCGAAACCAAGTCCATCGCGGACAACATCTACTTGGGTTTGCTGGCCAAGCTCGGTGGCAATCGATTTTTAGTTTCTAGAAAAGAGGCGGCCGCGGTGGGCGAACATTGGATTAAACGTCTTAATGTGCGTGCCATCAGCAAGGACGTTAAGGCTATTGAGCTGTCGGGTGGCAATCAGCAGAAAGTAGTTATTGCGAAGTCACTCGTGCAAGACCCGCAAATCATTATTTTTGACGAACCCACAAGAGGTGTGGATGTGGGCGCCATTACCGAAATTCACGATCTCATCAATCGGCTTGCGGACGAAGGTAAAGCGGTGGTGGTTATCTCTTCCTATTTACCTGAGATCATGGCGCTGTCGGATCGCATCCTGGTTCAGCGCATGGGTAAAGTCGTTGAGGAGTATTCGGCCACTGAGGCCAATGAAGAGAAGATCATGTACGCAGCCATTCACTAATCGACTTTAGTATGCAGATCAGCCCTCCACCCATTAATTTTTATTTCGACTTCCTTTCGATGTACGGCTACTTTGCCAGCTTGCGCATTGACGCATTGGCTGCCCGCCATGGACGCGAAGTTCATTGGCATAGCATGCTCTTGGGCGTGTCAGTCATGAAGACCATGGGCCTCAAACCGCTACTCGACACGCCGCTAAAGGGTGACTATGTGATTAGCGATACCGCGCGTTATGCGCGACGCTATGGCTTGAAGCTGAGCCGGCAAGTGACCGACCCGATGATGGATCCCAGAGCCACTGCGCGAGGGTTTTACTGGATGCGCAGGAACCGTCCGGGACAGGAAGCAGGCTTCGCGCGCGCGGCCTTTGCAAGCTACTGGCGCGATGGTCTTGATCTGAGCGCAGCTGAGCAGGTGGCCGCACTGGGAGTCAGCATGGGAGTGGATGCGCAAGAGCTACTTAGCGGCATTGAAAGCGACCAGGCGCGCAGTGACTTGCGCGATGCAGTGGCAGCTTCGCTGGAGAAAGGGGTGTTTGGATCGCCCTTTTTTATGGTGGGCGAAGAAAAATTTTGGGGCTCGGACCGGCTGGAGCTGGTCGATGAATGGTTGACCTCTGGCGGCTGGTAAGGATGTAAATATGAGTGATACAAACGAAGCTTCGCAAGACAAACGTGCCCATCCATTGGCAGGAATTTTCGTGCTCGACATTACCAAGGTTGTAGCGGGCCCTTACTGCGCCATGATGTTGGCGGACCTAGGGGCCACGGTCATCAAAATTGAGCATCCTAGCGACGCTGACTATGTGCGCAGCTTCCCTCCCCGATTGCATGACGCAGACGGTGCCGACGCGGGTAGCGGCTATTTTGCGCAGTACAACCGCCATAAATTGGGTATCAGTCTGGACCTCAAGCACCCGGAGGGCAAGCGCATGCTGTTGGAGCTTGCGGCAAAAGCGGATATCTTGATCGAAAATTTTCGACCGGGCACTATGGATAAGCTAGGTCTAGGATGGAATATCTTGAAGGCGATTAACCCTCGCCTTATCTATACCTGTATCAGCGGATTTGGTCATGAAGGCCCTAACTCCTTGCGCCCCTCCTACGATAGTACGGCCCAGGCCGCTGGTGGGCTTTGGTCTATGAACGGCGAGCGGGGCGCGCCACCGATTCGGGTGGGTAGCATCTTGGGTGATCTGGCTGCATCGTTTTACGCCACTATTGGCACCTTAGCCGCATTACGCGATGTGGACCGCAGTGGTCTTGGGCAGCGTGTCGATATTTCACAGCAGGACTCGGTGGTCACACTCACCGAGAGCGCCATCGTCAACTATACGGTGGACGGAAAAGTGGCTGAACCTCTTGGTAATGAGCATCCATTCGCAAGGCCCTACGGACAGTACGCTTGCAAAGATGGCTTCGTATTTTTTGGTAGCTACACGGACAAGCTATGGCGCGACAGTTGCGAGATTTTTGGTGAACCTGCTTTGGCCGACGACCCTGAAATTGACACCATGGCCAAGAGATTCGATGATGAAACCTACGAAAGACGGATAAAACCAATTCTTGAACGTTGGTTTGCCCATCGCACCAAAGCGGAGCTCGAAGCAATGGCAGGAAGCCGGATTGCACTGACTCCGATTAAGCGTATCGACGAGGTGGTGGAGGACGCGCACCTGCGAGCGCGCCAGATGTTTGTGCAGGTGCCTTTTGGGAAGACAAGCGTTGAGGTATTCGGCTCACCCATGAAACTTTCGGGTACGCCGCCACGGACCCAGGGTGAAGTTCCCCAAATCGGTCAGCACAATCATGAGGTTTATGTGCAATGGCTTGGTATCAGCGCTGAGCGTTTTGAGGCTCTTCGCAGTGCAGGTGTGATTTGACCGTAGATGAATTCCAGTTGCCGCTGGAACGGTATCTGCATGCCCATGTCAAGGGTTTGACTGGGGCATTGCATATCAGGCCTGTCGGAGGGGCAGGGCAATCGAATCCCACTTACTTCGTTGAAGTCGCTGACCGTCGATTTGTCATGCGGCGCCAACCCGATGGCCACCTCCTGCCTTCAGCCCATGCGATAGATCGGGAGTATCGCGTTATGACCGCGCTAAAACACAGCGCGCTTCCCGTGCCAAGTACCGTACTCTATTGCGAGTCACCCGAAATTGTGGGTACGCCCTTCTACCTGATGGAGCGTTTGGACGGGCGAATTTTTGGTGACGCTGCATTGCCTGGCATGGCACCGTCCGAGCGACGTGAGATCTATCTTGAGATGGCGCGCGTGATGGCCCTATTGCACAATTTGAATACAAGCACTTTAGGATTGGATGACTACGGCAAGGTCGGCAATTATTTTCAGCGACAGGTGAGTCGCTGGCAGCAGCAGTGGTTGAGTTCGAAAACCCATGAAAACTGCGCACTGGACACCTTGATCGAATGGCTTTCCCACAATGTGCCAGACGATGACGTCAGGGCTTTGGTACATGGAGATTTCAAGCTCAACAATCTGATGTTTCATCCCGTCGAGCCGCGCATCATCGCCGTTCTTGATTGGGAGCTATCTACCTTGGGGCATCCTTTGGCTGACGTGGCTTTTAATTGCGCTGCTTGGCGGGCGATGCCCGATGAATTTGGCGGTATCCGGGGCCTTGACCTAGGCGCACTTGGCATACCCACGGAGTCGGAGTATGTGGCCCATTATCGTGAAAGTGGGGGTGATCCTAGCGGCCTATCGCCGTTTCATTTCGCATTTTCATTCATGCGGTGGGCGGTTATTTTCGAAGGGATTGCTGCACGCGCACGCCATGGAAACGCGGTCAATAGTCGCGCCCAAGCGGTAGGAGCGCTGGCCACTCCCATGGCTTTGCGGGGCCTGGAAGTCTTGCAGTAGGAGTAATCAATGACTGTAGCTCCAAATTGGCTTGGCAACATTCCAGCAATGCAAAACGAATCGCATTTCGGTGACCGTAATGTCCACTGTTTTGTTGAACGGCCACGAAGTCTGTATGCCCTATTCGCGGGCGCTGTTCAAGCGCGTGGCCATGGCGAGGCCTTGGTTAGCCCCGAGGGGCGATTCACATGGGAAGAGCTTGAGGCACAAGTGGCAGTAATTGCCGCTGGCCTGCGCTTGCAAGGCATTGGCTGCACAGACCGCGTATTGCTGTTGATGAGCAATCGCGCCGAATTCGTCATTGCTTTTTTTGCACTTGTCAGAATCGGTGCAATCGCCGTACCTGTTTCGGGTCGGTCGTCATTACCGGAAGTGAGCTATGTGGCACAGCAATGTGGCGCTACCGCAGTGCTGACCGAGGCGGAATTTTTGACCTTGGTGCCGGACTTAGGGCAGGCGCCAGCGCTTCGCTTGCGCGTTGTATTGGAGGGTAACCCCGGGGCTGATTGGCTGTCTTGGGATGCGCTGCGTGAAGGTCACCTCAGCATGGAACCCGATGGCGTGGTAGCTGTGGAAGAAGAAGATACTGCAGTCATACTTTATACATCCGGTACCACAGGGCGCCCCAAGGGTGCCGAACTTACGCACCTAGGAATTGTTCACTCCACCATGCACTATGCCAGTTGCATGGGGCTGGGCGCACTTGATCGCAGTTTGGTAGCCGTTCCGCTCTCGCATGTCACAGGACTCATTGCGCAACTGTGCACCATGGCGCTGGTGCATGGGACCGTCATACTGATGGGCGGATTCAAAGCGGCTCACTTTTTGCCCAAAGCGTCCAGTGAGCGCATGTCGCATACGGTCATGGTGCCGACGATGTACCAGTTATGTCTGGTGCAAGCCGATGTAGCCTCGCATGACCTGTCCCATTGGCGGATCGGTGCCTACGGCGGCGCGCCTATGGTCCCCGCCACTATCGCCGCCATTGCCAAAACCTGGCCGGGGCTGCGTTTGATGAACGCTTATGGCGCCACCGAGACAACGTCACCGGCGACCATCATGCCGCCCTCCGATACCGCTAAACGGCCCGACTCCGTTGGGCGTGCAGTGCCCTGCGCCGAACTGCAAGTGGTTGATTTACATGGACAAGCCCTAGCAAACGGGGAGATCGGTGAGATTTGGATTCGCGGACCCATGGTCGTCAAGGCGTATTGGAACGACCCGACAGCGTCTGCACAGGCTATTTCCAACGGATTTTGGCGCTCGGGAGATATAGGAAGAATTGATTCCGAAGGCTACGTCCAGGTGCTGGACCGTATCAAAGATATCATCATTCGCGGTGGCTATAAAGTTTATAGCAGCGAGGTTGAGGCGGTTTTGCTAGAGCACCCTGCAGTAGTCGAGGCCGCCATTATCGGGATGCCTTGCGATATTCTGGGCGAGCGCGTGTGCGCCTTCGTCTGCCTTCGCGCCACCGCAAGTGAAAAAGCGCTTTTTGATTGGTGCAAAGAACGCTTGTCGGACTATAAAGTCCCCGAGCAATGGCGCTTGGGTACCGACCCCTTGCCGCGAAATGCGAACGGCAAGCTCATGAAGAAGACCTTGCGTCAAACTCTGTAAACGCTAAGTTACGCTGGCCTTGTGCCAGGCTGTATCTTCACTCGCGCAGGTTGTTGAAGCTCAGTGGAATATCGGTAATTTCTTTTTTGAGCAGTGCCATGGCCGCTTGCAGGTCGTCGCGCTTGGCACCGGTGACGCGTACCGCGTCGCCCTGAATGGCGGCTTGGACTTTGAGTTTGCTGTCTTTAATCAGGCGTTGGATTTTTTTCCCCAATTCGCTTTCGATGCCATTGCGCACTTTGATAACGCATTTGACTTTGTCGCCCCCCATTTTTTGCACGTCACCCTTGTCCAAAAAGCGGACATCCACATTGCGCTTGGTGAGTTTGTTGCGCAGCACGTCCTCGATCTGATCCAGTTGAAATTCGGCATCGCCTATCAGGGTGATCTCTTTGTCCTTGATCTCTATGGCGGCGGCTGTGCCTTTGAAATCAAAACGCGTGCCGATTTCTTTGGTGGTGTTTTCTACGCCGTTTTTCACATCGACCAGGTTGGCTTCACAAACAGTATCAAACGAGGGCATCTTCAAATTTCTCCAACAAAGGTTGACGGGTATCGCGCCGCGCGCCAGGGCGGGCGAATGCGACAATCCCACCATGGTAGTCGAGAACAATGTGCCTTTGCAGGCATTGAATACGTTTCACATTGTGGCGCGGGCGCAGCAGTTGGTGCGTATCCGTAGCCAAGAGGATGTGACTGCCGTGCTGCAAGACACTGCGCTGGCAGCGCTACCGAAGTTTGTACTGGGCGGTGGCAGCAACCTGGTGCTGACAGGGGACGTCAAGTCCCTGGTGCTCAAGGTCGAAATTGTCGGATGCCGCCGGCTGCGGGAAACGCCCAAGGCCTTTATCGTGGAGGCCGGGGCGGGCGAAAACTGGCATGATTTTGTGGCTTGGACACTGGAGCAAGGCATGCCCGGTATGGAAAACATGGCCTTGATTCCGGGCACCGTGGGTGCCGCGCCTGTGCAAAACATTGGCGCCTACGGGGTGGAGTTGCAAGACGTGTTTGATTCACTGGACGCCATGGATTTGCACACCGGCGAGGTCTTTAGCCTGGATGCGGCCCAATGCGCATTTGGCTACCGCGATTCGATTTTTAAGCACACAAGCGCTGCGCCGGGCCTGGGCCTGAAGGACAAGGCGCTGATTTTGCGCGTACGCTTTGCCCTGCCCAAGGCCTGGAAGCCGGTGCTAGGGTATGCCGACATCGAAAAAATGCGCACCCAAGAGGCCTGCGAGAAGCCTAATGCGCAGCAGATTTTTGACTGGGTCTGCCGCATCCGGCGCAGCAAATTGCCCGATCCGGCGCTGTTGGGCAACGCCGGTAGCTTTTTCAAAAATCCCACGGTCAGCGCCGAGCAATGCGCCGACATCATCGCGCGGGACCCCCGGGTAGTGCATTACCGACTGGCCGATGGCTCCTTCAAACTGGCTGCCGCCTGGTTGATTGACGCCTGTGGCTGGCGCGGCAAGTCGGTAGGACAGGCGGGGGTCTATGAAAAACAGGCCTTGGTGCTGGTCAACCGGGGCAACGGCAGCCTGGGCGCCACCGGCGGCGAGGTGATGACCTTGGCTAAGGCGATTCAAACCAGTGTGTATGAGCGCTTTGGCTTACTGCTCGAGACGGAGCCCGTGGTCTTGTAAAGGGTTTGAGGTAGTGCAAAGGGCGCCGCAGGCGCGTGTTCGACAATACCGCCACGGGCTTGGCCCGGGTCTTGAAAGTGTGGGGAAGTGTTTGCCATGAAACAGGTTTTGGTTCTGGGGGGCTCCGGGTTTGTCGGCGGCCATGTATGCGAAAAACTGGTGCGCGCCGGTTACCGGGTGAGCGTCATTACGCGCAAAGCGGTCCATGCGAGGTGCGTGATGCATTTGCCTGGGCTCACCGTCCTTGAATGCAATATCCATGACGAAGCGGCCTTGGCCCGCGCCATGGTGGGTATGCATGGCGTGATTAACCTGGTTGCTATCTTGCACGGCAGCCCCGCAGCCTTTGTCCATGTGCACCAGGACTTGCCAGCCAAGATAGCGCGCGCTTGCGTGCGCAGTGGGGTGCGCCATGTAGTGCATATCAGCGCGCTGGGCGTGAACAGTGCGCAGCCGCAGGCCGCGCCCTCCAATTACCTAAGAAGCAAAGCACTAGGCGAAAAGCTGCTGGCCGACGCGCTGGGATGGGGGCAGGGCGGCCAGGGTAGCTGCGGCCTGACGGTGCTGCGGCCCAGCGTGATATTTGGCGCCAACGATAAGTTTTTGAATGTGTTTGCCCGCCTGCAAGCCATTTTTCCGGTAATGCCCCTGGCCGGTGCCGATGCGCGCTTTCAGCCGGTGTGGGTGCAAGATGTTGCCAGTGCGGTAATCAGCAGCCTGACCCACGGCTTGGGCCAGGCACCCTCCTTGCAGGTGTATGAACTGGCCGGCCCGCAGGTCTACACCTTGCGCCAGTTGGTGCAATTTGCGGCGCGCAGCAGCGGCATACGGCAAGGCCTTGGACGGCCGGTCATCGGCCTTCCTTTGTGGATGGGCCGCATCCAGGCTTTTGTACTGGGTTTGATGCCGGGTGAGCCGGTGATGAGCCAGGACAACCTGGACTCTATGCGCGTGGACAATGTGGTTGCGGGTGACCTGCCGGGATTGGAGGCTTTGGGTATTGAAGCCAGTAGCTTGGAGGCCATAGGCCCGCAATACCTGTTCCCCGAGCCCGCAAGCCAGGGCTTGCTGGGCGTACGCAACCGCCACCGCTAGCTTGGCGCGGTTTCGCTGCCCGGTTCGAGGTGCTTGCGGATCACATCCTGCAAGCGGCCCATGTGCACCGGCTTAGTGACAAAGTCGTTCACGCCTGCGGCCAGTGCGTCTTCATGTGCATCGTTCATCACATCAGCCGTGAGCGCGATGATGGGTAGCTTTGCCGCCGGATGCCCCAGCGCCCGTATCGCGCGTGTGGCGTCTATGCCATTCATGACCGGCATGTGCAAGTCCATCAACACCAAGTCAAAGCTTTGTTTTTGCAGGCGCTCGATGGCGACACTTCCATTTTCCGCGAAATAGGTCAGGTAGCCCATGCGCTTGAGCAAGATATCAACAAACTTGCGGTTGACCTCGTTGTCCTCGACCACCAGTATGCGATACAAGCGTTCCGCTTTGGTCGGTGGGTCCAGCTGGAATACCTTGGCTTGGCTGGTGGGCAAGGGCGCTTGTGTGCGCTGCGCCTGTATCCGCAAGGTAAAACAAGAACCCACGCCCTTCGCACTCGTGACCTCGATCTGCCCTCCCATCAAGCCCGCCAGGGACTGTGAGATTTCCAGGCCCAGACCGGTGCCGCCGTAGTCTTTATTGATGCCGTTGTAAACCTGGTTAAAGCGCTGAAACAAATTTTCCAGCGCGTCACTGCTGATCCCGATGCCGCTGTCCTCCACGCTAATGTCCAGCAAGACAGAGTCTTGGTCGTCTGAGGATGCAGGCACTCCCAATTTGACCTTGATCTGGATGCCGCCCTGGTTGGTGAATTTAAGCGCGTTATTGGAAAGGTTGAACAATATTTGTTTCAGGCGTTTAACGTCCATCAGCAGCCACTGCGGCACGTCTGGGTGTACCTGTGCGTCAAAGTCCAGCTTTCTTTGCTCAGCCTGCGGACGCATAACATCGCCGATCTCGCGAATGACTTGACGCAGTTCCAAGGGCGCATAGTGCAGGGTGATTTTTCCTTCTTCCAGAGCCGATAGGTCCAAGATGTCGTTCAAGACGTTAAGCAAATGGTTGGCCGAGGCATTGGCGATCTTGAGATAGTCCGCCTGCATGGCATTGAGCGGGGTGGTTCCCAGCAGGCTAAGCATGCCGAAAACTCCGTTAAAAGGCGTACGCAGCTCATGGCTCATATTGGCCAGAAAGCGGCTCTTGCCCCGGCTCGCAGTTTCGGCTTGCAATTGCGTCTCGCGGAAATACGCGGTCATTTGGAGCGACTTTTCTTGCGCCAATGCGCGTTGCCGATTCTGCAAAAGCAAGGTCCCTGCCGTAAGCAAGAGCAGCACTATCAGCACTACCAAGGACAGTACCGCGACGAGGAAAATGTCGCTGGTATGGCTGTGCAGACGCTCATACTGAGAAGCCGCTTGCTGCAGGTAAAAAAGCAGGGCCACCGCGATGCACAGGCTGGCAAGCACCGTGGCCAAAATGGTATTGCGCGTGCGCAGGCTTAAGCGCGGCTCGCCTGCTTGCCCGTCGCGAACCGCTAGGGCGACCGGACGTTTATCAGCCGCCATTGCCAGCGAGAGCCCTCGTACTTGCCATTGCTCGCCCCCCCCCTTAAAGACCGTTGCGTTGCTGAAAACTAGGTGTCTATAGTGACCCGCTTTTTAATGGTTCAGTCGTCTTTGGTCAAGCCCATCATGCGGGTGCCCGGGTCCTGCGCGAGTAAGCCCGCTTGGCTGTAAATACCCAGTTTTTCGCGGGTATCGGCAATATCTAGGTTGCGCATAGTGAGTTGCCCGATGCGGTCTGCTGGGGAGAACATGGATGCGCCTTTTTCCATGGTCAGACGCTCGGGGTGGTAGGTCAGGTTGGGCGATTCGGTGTTCAGAATAGAGTAATCATTGCCGCGGCGCAGTTGCAGCGTGACCTCGCCGGTGACGGCGCGTGCCACCCAGCGCTGCGCCGCTTCACGCAGCATGATGGCTTGCGGGTCAAACCAGCGTCCTTGGTACAAAAGGCGGCCGAGTTTGCGCCCGTTTTCGCGGTATTGCTCAATCGTGTCTTCATTGTGGATGCCGGTTACCAAGCGCTCGTACGCGGTGAATAACAGCGCCAATCCGGGGGCTTCGTAAATGCCACGGCTTTTCGCTTCGATGATGCGGTTCTCAATTTGGTCGCTCATGCCCAGCCCGTGCCGCCCACCGATGCGGTTGGCTTCCAGGATCAGGCTGACCAGGTCCGGGTACTCCACGCCATTGAGCGCGACCGGGCGGCCTTCGTAAAAGCGCACCCGCACGTCTTCGCGCGCGATGCTGACCTCGTCCTTCCAAAAGGCCACGCCCATGATGGGGTTGACGATGGTCATACCGCTGCTCAGGTGCTCTAGGTCTTTGGCCTCATGGGTGGCCCCCAGCATATTGGAGTCGGTGGAATAGGCTTTTTCCGCCGACATCTTGTAGCCAAAACCCGCTTGGGTCATGAAAGCCGACATTTCCGCACGCCCACCAAGTTCGTCGATGAAGGCCTGATCCAGCCAAGGCTTATAAATTTTCAGCGCCGGGTTGGTAAGCAGTCCATAGCGGTAAAAGCGCTCGATGTCATTGCCTTTGTAGGTGCTGCCATCGCCCCAGATATGCACATCGTCTTCTTTCATGGCGGCCACCAGCATGGTGCCGGTCACGGCGCGCCCGATAGGCGTGGTGTTGAAGTAGGTCAGGCCACCGGTGGAAATATGAAAGGCGCCACTTTGCAAAGCGGCAATGCCTTCGGCAGCCAGTTGGCTGCGGCAGTCAATCAGACGGGCGTGCTCGGCCCCGTATTCCATGGCTTTGCGCGGAATTTCGTCGTAGTCTGCCTCGTCGGGCTGACCTAAGTTGGCGGTATAGGCGTAGGGAATTGCGCCTTTGTTGCGCATCCAGTGCAGCGCAGCGCTGGTATCGAGGCCGCCGGAAAATGCGATACCGACTTTTTGGCCTGCGGGGATGTTTTGAAGAATGGTGGACATAGAGGCCTAGGCTGAAGGGGTCGGGGCTCGGAGGCTTAGCCGTAATGGCAGATGTAATGAAAGGCGTCGGCCACGCGAATTTGAAAGCTGCTCTGGCCAGGCACGCTAAAGCTTTGGCCAGGCTGGCAGCTGGCCCATTGGCTGGCATCTTTTAGCAAATATTCACAATTGCCGGCCACGCATTCCATGATTTCCGGCGCTGCGGTGCCAAAAGTGAGTTCGGCGGCCAGTACCACGCCAACGGATTTTTTGCTGCCGTCGGCCATAGTGAGGCTGTGGCTGACGCATTTGCCGTCGAAATAGACACTGGCTTGGGTGGTGATGCTGGCGCTTTGGAGGTGGGTGGTGCTCATGGCTATAAATCGGTAGGGGCCGGTGTATGCCCGGCGCGGCTGGGGAATGGGCGGCTTATCAGTGCAAGCGGGCCGCCCGCAAAGCTTTCGATTTTAAGGCAGCAGGTCCGCAAAGCTCTGTGGTGCAAAGCCCACGGTGATCCGGCCATCGGGCCACTGCACCACGGGCCGCTTGATCACGCTGGCTTGGGCTTGCATCAGCGCAGCAGCGCTGGCCGCGTCACCCACGCTGTTTTGCAAGGCCGGGTCGAGCTTGCGCCAAGTCGTGCCTTTGCGGTTGAGTAGCATCTCCCAGCCCACCGCCCGCATCCAGCGGGCTAGGGCATCGGGCGGCACGCCGTCTTTTTTGAAATCATGAAAGTGATAGGCCAGGCCTTGGTTTTGCAGCCACAGGCGGGCTTTTTTCACGCTGTCGCAGTTGGGGATGCCAAATACGGTGATGGCCGGGGCGGCAACAGTATGGTTCATGGGCGCGATGATGCCACGGCTTAGCATGAGCCGCAGACCTCGGTCTGCGCGACAATCCCAGCCCTATGAAAAATTTAATCGACTGGCTGGCTTATTGCGAGCAATTGCATCCCAAAAACATCGACATGGGCTTGGAGCGGGTGCGCCAGGTGGCGCAGCGCATGGATTTGCACTTGCCCTGCACCGTGATCACCGTGGCCGGCACCAACGGCAAGGGCTCCACCTGCGCCATGCTGGAGTCCATCTTGATGCAGGCGGGCTACCGCACGGCGGTGTATTCCTCGCCGCATTTGGTTCATTTTGAAGAACGCTTGCGCCTGCAAGGCCAGAACGTTGCGTCCGATGCCTTGACGCAAGGCTTTGTCCGTGTGGAGGCCGCGCGCACCGAAGGCCCAGAGCCGGTGTCACTCACTTATTTTGAGTTTTCCACCCTGGCCATCCTGGATGTGATGCGCACCCAGCCCCTGGATGTGGCGATTTTGGAAGTCGGCATGGGCGGGCGCTTGGACGCTGTCAACATCATCGACGCCGATTGCGCAGTGATCACCAGTATCGACCTGGACCATATAGAGTTTCTGGGCACCGACCGGGAAACGATAGGCTTTGAAAAGGCCGGCATTATGCGTACCGGCCGTCCGGTGGTGGTCAGCGATCCGGTGCCACCGCAAAGCGTGCTGGACCATGCGCTGGAAATCGGCGCCGATTTGTGGCGCGTGGGCCGGGACTTCAACACCCGGGGCGACCCGCAGCAGTGGGAGTGGGCTGGCAGGGGGCGGCGCTACAGCGGCCTGGCCTATCCCGCTTTGCGCGGCGCCAACCAACTGGTCAATGCGGCGGGTGTGCTGGCGGCATTGACTGCTTTGCGGGACCCACTGCCGGTTACCGCGCAGGCCATACGCAGCGGCCTGGCCATGGTGGAGTTTGCGGGGCGCTTTCAGATCATTCCAGGCAATCCCAGCCTGGTGCTGGATGTGGCCCACAACCCGCATTCGGTCGCGGCGCTGGCGGCCAATTTGGATGCCATGGGCTTTTTCCCGCGTACCCATGCGGTATTCGGGGCCATGGCGGACAAAGACCTGGCGCCCATGCTGGCCCGCATGAATCCGCTGGTCGAGTGCTGGTATTTCACCGATTTACCTACTGCGCGCGCAGCCGCGGGCACGGATTTGATGCAGTCTTGGCAGACCCAAAATACCCGTAAAGACGCTAGCGGCAAGGCCTTTTCGGACCCCCAATCGGCCTTGCAAGAGGCCCTTCGCTGCGCCGACCCCGCTGATAGAATCCTTGTGTTTGGTTCGTTTTACACCGTTGGCGGTGTACTCCAGCAAGGGCTTCCCCGGCTTTCCGGAGCCCACCTCGCATCCTCTTAAAAAATCACGCTATGGCATTTTTCAAGTTTCGCAAAGACGGTGCCGAGCCTGCAGCCCCCGCACCGGCCGCCGAAAGCTTGGAAGCCATGCGCAAACGGGCCCGTCAACGGCTGATAGGCGCGGCCGCTTTGGTGCTGATCGGGGTCATTGGCTTCCCTTTGCTGTTTGACAGCCAGCCGCGCCCAATTGATGTGGATATTGCCATCAACATTCCCGACAAGAACAAAGTAGCGCCCCTGGCGGCCACTCCTTCTATGGTGACAGCGTCGCAGGCGGAAGCGCCGCAGCCGCCCAAAGTTGAGCCGGTGGAAAAAGAAACGCTGGTCTATCCTGCCCCTGGCGAAAAAGCGGTCGTGGCTGCTGTCGTCGGTACGCCTGAAAACGTAGCTGCCGACAAAGCCAGTGCGCAAACGCCGCCGCTTGCCGATACCAAGGCCATAGCAAAGACCGATAGCAAGGCCGAGACCAAGGCGCTTGCCAAACCCCAAACCAAAGCAAGCGATACCCCGCCCACGGCCGAGGCCGCCAAAGCCCAGACTTTGCTAGAAGGCAAAGAGCCAGCGCCAGAAGCGCCTGGGCCGAGCCCGCGCTATGTGGTGCAAGTGGGCGCATTTGCCGAAGCGCAAAAAGCCCAGGAAGCGCGCCAAACTCTAGAAAAAGCCGGGTTCAGTACTTATACCCAGGTCATCAGCAATAACGATGGCAAGCGCATCCGGGTTCGCGTAGGGCCTTTTGCCATCAAAGCAGAGGCGGAGAAATCCGCAGAAAAGATCAAGTCCCTGAATCTTCCCGCTGCGGTTTTAACGCTGTAGTGCAAACAGGCCATGGCCGATCTCGATTGGATTTGCTTGGCCGTGCTGGCCCTGTCGCTGTCTATCGGTGCCTGGCGCGGTTTGGTTTATGAGCTTCTGTCGGTGGTCAATTGGGTGCTGGCCTTTGTGTTAGCGCAGTGGGCCGCGCCATCGATAGCGCAATTGCTGCCTATGCACGGTGCCAGCGACATGGTGCGCTATGGAGCGGCATTTTTTTGCGCCTTTATTTTGTGCCTGCTGGCCGGTAGTGTGCTGGTGTTTTTGACCAAAAAAGTGGTTCACGTTAGCGGCATGGGCTTGGTGGACCGGCTGCTGGGACTGGGCTTTGGCAGCTTGCGGGCGCTGCTCATACTGTTATCGGCGACGCTTGTATTGCGTATGACGCCCTTGGCCCGCAGCGATTGGTGGCTGCAGGCCTATAGTCCGCACATTGCACAATCGGTGCTGTCCGGACTCAAACCCTGGTTACCTCAGGCCTTAAGTCCCTATTTACCTTGAGCGAGCAAACCTAGCATGTGTGGAATCGTAGGCGTTGTCAGCAACGGACCAGTCAACCAACTCATTTATGACGCTTTGCTGTTGTTGCAGCACCGCGGCCAAGATGCAGCGGGCATCGTGACGCAACAGGAAAACAAGTTTTTCATGCACAAGGCCAAAGGCATGGTCAAAGACGTATTTCGCACCCGCAATATGCGCGCGCTGCCGGGTAACTGTGGCCTGGGCCAAGTGCGCTACCCGACTGCAGGTAATGCTTTTAGCGAGGAAGAGGCTCAGCCTTTTTACGTCAATGCACCCTTTGGCATTGTGCTGGTGCACAACGGCAACCTGACCAATGCGCAAGCGCTCAAGCATGAGCTCTTTACCGTGGACCACCGGCACATCAATACCGAGAGTGACTCCGAGGTACTGCTCAATGTGTTGGCCCATGAAATCGAGCGCACTACCCGCGGCATGCCCTTGCAAGCGGCCCATTTGTTTGAAGCGGTGCGCAATGTCCACCGGCGCATAAAGGGCTCGTACGCAGTCATCGCCTTGATTGCCGGCCATGGCGTGCTGGCCTTTCGCGACCCGTTTGGTATCCGCCCCTTGTGCATAGGGCGCGGCCCAGGGCAAATTGTGCTGGCCAGCGAATCGGTGGCATTGGAAGGCACGATGCACCAGGTAGAGCGCGATGTGGCGCCGGGCGAAGCCGTGTTTATCGACCTCCAAGGCAAGATGCTGGCGCAGCAGTGTGCCGATGCGCCGGTGCTCAACCCCTGCATATTTGAGTTTGTGTATCTGGCGCGGCCCGACTCGGTAATGGACGGAATTTCGGTGTACCAGGCACGCCTGAACCTGGGACAAACCCTGGCCAAGCGTGTGGTATCCACCGTGCCGCCTAGCGAAATTGATGTGGTCATTCCCATCCCGGAATCTAGCCGCCCCAGCGCCGCGCAACTGGCGCAATTGCTGGGTCTGCCTTACCGCGAAGGCTTTGTGAAAAACCGCTACGTGGGTCGCACCTTCATCATGCCCGGTCAGGCGGTGCGTAAAAAATCCGTACGCCAAAAACTCAATGCGATAGCCAGCGAATTCAAAGGGCGCAATGTACTGCTGGTGGACGACTCCATCGTGCGCGGTACCACCAGCCAAGAGATTGTCCAAATGGCGCGTGACGCCGGTGCGCGCAAGGTCTATTTGGCCAGCGCCGCGCCACCGGTGCGCTTTCCTAATGTGTATGGCATTGATATGCCCACCAGCTCGGAACTGGTGGCCTACAACCGCTCGGTGGAAGAAGTGCGCGCCATCATCGGTTGCGATGCCTTGATTTACCAGGACGTCGATGCCATGAAAACCGCCATCGGTTCGCTCAATGCCGCCATTAAAGATTTTGATGCCTCGTGCTTTGACGGCGTGTACGTCACCGGCGATGTCGGCCTTGCGGATATTGCGCGCCTAAGCGCGGCGCGCGTCAGCGGCCAGGAAGACGAGCAGGACAGCTCGCGCCTGGCATTGCCCAACCCGGCATAGCAAGAGCTCCGGTCTAACTTCTGGAAATCCCATGCCAAGCCACCCATTGCCCCCCGGACTGCATCCCGACACCCTGGCCCAGCGCGTGGCTATGGAGCGCAGCCAGTATGGCGAAAATTCTGAGGCCCTGTACCTGAGCAGCGGCTATGTGCAGCCCTCGGCTGAGGTTTCGGCGCGCCGCTTTGGTGGCGAGGAAGAAGGTTACACCTATGGCCGCTCGGGCAATCCCACGGTCAGCAGTTTTGAAATGCGTTTGGCGGCTATAGAAGGCACCGAAGCAGCGCTAGCGACCTCTTCGGGCATGTCGGCGGTGATGCTGATGCTCTTTAGCCTGCTCAAGGCGGGGGACCATGTGCTGTATTCCCAGTCCATGTTCGGCTCTACCATCAAGCTGATCGGCTCGGAGTTTGCCCGCTTTGGCGTGGAGTCCACCGTCGTATCGCAAACCGACCTGGCCGCGTGGAAAGCCGCTATCCGCCCCAATACCAAGCTTTTCTTCGCCGAGACCCCGACTAACCCTTTGACTGAGGTATGCGACATTCAAGCCTTGGCGGACTTGGCCCATAACGCGGGGGCTTTGCTGGCGGTGGACAATTGCTTTGCCACACCGGTATTGCAGCGACCCATGGAAATGGGTAGCGACATTGTGATGCACTCGGGTACCAAGTATTTGGACGGGCAGGGCCGCGTCATGGCCGGAGCGCTGTGCGCAAGCGATGCCTTGATTAACGGCAAATGCCTGCCGGTCATGAAAAACAGTGGGATGGTGCTGTCGCCCTTCAATGCCTGGGTAGTGCTCAAAGGGTTGGAAACCTTGGACATTCGTATGCGCGCCCAAAGCGCCCGCGCCCATGCCCTGGCCCTGTGGCTGGAGCAACAACCCTTGGTACAGCGGGTTTACTACCCAGGGCTACCCAGCCACCCGCAGCATGCCTTGGCCATGCAGCAGATGTCTAATCTGGGAGGCGCAGTCGTATCTTTTGACCTCAAGGCCGCCAACCCGGAACTGGCGCGCAGTCACGCTTTTCATGTGCTGGACAGTCTGCGCGTGCTGTCTCTTTGCACCAACCTGGGCGACACCAAAACTTTGTTAACCCATCCGGCCAGCACCTCGCACGGCAAATTGTCCGAGGCACAGCGCCAGGCCGCTGGCATTGGCCAGGGCTTGATCAGGGTGGCGGTGGGCCTGGAACATGTGGGCGATATGCAGGACGACTTGCTGCGCGGTCTGGACACACTTTGAATCTGAATTGGCATGACTAAAACACGGACCCGCTTTGCGCCTTCGCCCACTGGTTTTATCCACCTGGGCAATATCCGCTCAGCTTTGTACCCTTGGGCCTTCGCACGCGCTACCGGCGGCGACTTTATTTTGCGAATCGAAGACACCGACGAAGACCGCAGCACCCAGGCCGCTGTCGATGTGATTTTGGAAGGCATGCGCTGGCTAGGTCTGGAGCCTGATGAAGGGCCCTTCTACCAAATGCAGCGCATGGCGCGCTACAAAGAAGTTCTGTTGCAATTGCAAGCAGAAGGGTGGGTGTACCCCTGCTACACGAGCGTGGCCGAACTCGATGCTTTGCGCGAGCGCCAAATGGCGGCCAAAGAAAAGCCCCGCTACGACGGCACCTGGCGCCCCGAGCCGGGAAAAGTGCTGCCGCCGGTACCGGCAGGCGTGGTGCCCGTGTTGCGTTTTAAAAACCCGCAAAGCGGCAGCGTGGTCTGGGAGGATAAAGTCAAAGGCCGCATTGAAATCAACAACACCGAGTTGGACGATTTGGTGATCGCGCGCCCAGCGCCAGCCGGAGAAGTTGTTGGTACCCCTACCTACAATTTTTGCGTGGTGGTCGATGACATTGACATGGCGATCAGCCATGTCATTCGCGGTGATGACCACGTGAACAACACACCGCGCCAAATCAATATATTTATTGCTTTGGGCAAAGAACCACCGGTTTATGCGCATTTGCCTACGGTGCTCAATGAGCAGGGTGAAAAGCTGAGCAAACGTAATGGCGCCAAGGCCGTTACCCAATACGCGGCCGAAGGCTACTTGCCCGATGCCATGGTCAATTACCTGGCGCGCCTGGGTTGGAGCCATGGTGATGAAGAGATTTTCAGCCGCGAGCAATTTGTGGCTTGGTTCAATCTGGACCACTTGGGTCGCAGTGCGGCGCAGTTTGACGAAGCCAAGTTGCGCTGGGTGAATGCGCAGCATATGAAAGCCATGGACGGTGAGGCATTGGCACTATTGGTGAATCAGCATTTGCAGGACCGAGGCGTGACATCGGATGAACGCCTTGCGCGTTTGTGCGATTTATTCAAAGACCGCTGCGATACCACCTTGGTATTGGCCGATTGGGTGGGGCGCTTTTACGCCGATGTGCAGGCCAGCGCCGAAGACCTGGCCCAGCATGTGACCGATGCGGTACGCCCGGCATTGGACTTGTTGCGCGCGCAATTGGCACACTGTGACTGGGACAAAGCGGGCATTAGCGCCGCGATTAAAGAGGTGTTGGCCCAAGCGGGCCTGAAGATGCCGCAATTGGCCATGCCTGTGCGTGTCTTGGTGATGGGGACACCGCAAACTCCGGCGCTCGATGCAGTGCTGGCGCTGTGTGATCGGCAAAAAGTTCTGGACCGCCTGGAAGCTGCCTAAATTTATTGGCTATAATTGAGGGCTTGGAAATTGAAGGCCCTGCTTGCAGAGCCTCGCGGTTTGGGGGTATAGCTCAGCTGGGAGAGCGCTTGCATGGCATGCAAGAGGTCAGCGGTTCGATCCCGCTTACCTCCACCACAAACTTCCAAGAAAAACGGATTAGTCCAAGGTTTTGACCCCATCGTCTAGAGGCCTAGGACATCACCCTTTCACGGTGAGTACCGGGGTTCGAATCCCCGTGGGGTCGCCAGATTCATCGCAAGATGATGAAAGCAAAAGTAGATAGCGGCAACGCTATCGCTACCAGGAGTGGTAGTTCAGTTGGTTAGAATACCGGCCTGTCACGCCGGGGGTCGCGGGTTCGAGTCCCGTCCACTCCGCCAAATCAAAAAGCCGTCAATCGCAAGGTTGACGGCTTTTTTTCTATCTTCTCTGCTAGCCTTTGCAGGCGAAAAAAATGAATATGCGGCCGCGTTTTGTTGCTGCGTTTATAAGGACTCAGCCAAAGAGGCGGCACCAAGTGCTGAGCTTACTCGTCGGTCTTCAACGCGGACGCACAGCATCCTGGCGCATGTCGCAAATACAGTCGCCATAGGCGATCACCGTAAATTGTGGAAGGCCAAGCTACAGCCTATTGGCTCTACCCTTAGCGCAGCGCCATATTTGCAAGTCGCTTTCCAATAATGGCTTCGGCCTCTTGCATGATGCGGTCGATCAAGACCTTGACACTGGGTATATCGTGAATCAGCCCGGCCACCATGCCGCAAGACCAAGCACCCGCGTCCATAGTGCCCTCTTGCATGATGCGCGGGTACACGCCGGCTACTTCGTCGATGATGTCTTCAAACTTCAGGTTTGCGCCTAGGCTTTTTTCCTTTTCCAATAATCGGTCCACTGCAGCGTTTCGCAGCACGCGTTCGGTGTTGCGCAAAGGCCGCATGACCAGGCGGGTGTCCAACTCACTGGCGGCCACGATGGCGTCCTTCACGTTTTGATGAACCGGCGCCTCGGTGGTGGCAATAAACCGCGTGCCCATATTGATGCCTTCTGCGCCTAGCGCCAGTGCCGCGACCAGAGAGCGGCCATCGGCCATACCGCCGGAAGCCACAAAGGGGATGGTCAAAACTTCGGCAGCGCGCGGCAGCAAAATGAAGTTGGGTACATCGTCCTCTCCCGGGTGGCCGCCGCACTCAAAGCCGTCCACGCTGACGGCATCGCAGCCTATGGCCTCGGCTTTGAGCGCGTGGCGCACTGAGGTGCATTTGTGAATCACTTTGACATCTGCCTCATGCAAGGCAGGTAGCCATTTTTGCGGGTTGTTGCCTGCAGTTTCCACCACTTTGATACCGCCTTCGATGATGGCCCGTATATAGCCTGGATAGTCGGGCGAGCTGACCGTGGGCAAGAAGGTGAGGTTGACGCCAAAAGGCTTGTCCGTCATGTCGCGGCAGCGCCGAATTTCAGCGGCCAGTGCTTCGGGGCTGCGCTGCGTTAAGCCGGTGATCACGCCCAAGCCGCCTGCGTTGGACACCGCGGCGGCGAGTTCGGCAAAGCCGACATAGTGCATGCCGCCTTGGATGATGGGGTGTTCGATGCCGAACATTTCGGTGATTTTGGTTTTCATGACGGTGCTCCTCTGAATTTTTTTGCATGCCAACAATGGACAGCGCCGCATTATGAATCGCCAGCCCGTGCGGCATTGCGCTTGGCGCAAATCGCACTGTCCGCTATGCATCAGTGGCGGCCTGATGCGGCTGATCGCTATGGCACACTTACAGGTCTTTGCAGGGAACGATGATGCCGTCGCTAGCACGCGCACTTGTCAGCAACAGGTTTGCATGCGCTTTGCGCGATACGAGGCATACACAAATGGCTACTTCGGGTTTACATGGCGCATGGTGGGTATGGCCGCTGGCATTGTTTGTATACGCAGTTTTCCGCGCTTGGTACGACAACTGGCGCGGCCCTTTGCGCGTAGCCGAAATAGACGCTTTTCTAGCCCGTGCGGAGCAGGCCCCTGGTGCACGGCATACAGATTTGCAGGTCTTGCGCCGCTTCATGGAAACCGATGACGGCAAAGAATTTGTGATGTGCAATTTGGTACGCCTGTATCCACATGAGGTGGCGCACCCGGTGACCGGAAAAATGCACAGCGCACGCGACATGGTGCAAATGTATTTCAGTGGCTTTGTGCCGACGCTGATTCGTTCTGGCGGCCACCCGATGATGATGATGCGCCAGGCCGGTGGTTATGTGGATGCCTGGAACACGCCGCCCGATCCGGGCTGGTCGATAGTCGGTATGGTGCGCTACCGCAGTCGGCGCGACATGATGGTCCTGGCCACCGACCAGCGGTTTTTTGATGTGCATCCTTTGAAGATCGCCGCGATCGCGCAGACTTTTTCAATTCCAACGCAGCATGTGTTTGGCTTGGCGATACGCCCTCGCACCGGCGTCGCCTTAATCCTGGTGCTGGCCGCTGCGTTGGGGCACCTGGCTTCGCTGCTGGCTTAGCCGCCCCGCTTGCGGCGGCTTGCTCCCAACTTCCCCGACCAAACGCAAGCGCTAAGCAGGGGCTCAGGCCACATGCGCCTAGATGACGCCGTGGCTTGTACACCTGGTTAAGGGACTGCCATCCAGGCGCGACAGCCAAAGCCTCCGGCTAAACGCAGGCTTGCCCACAACAATCGTTGTTATTTGACAACAATCCAATCCGCTCTCCTGAGCCCGTTGGCTAGCCCGGTGCGGCCTCGGCGAGGGCCAGCGCGGAGGCCTCGACACAAAGCTTCTTAGTGCTTAGCTGGCCCGAAACGTGCTTATTTTCATGGATTGCACGCTTCTGTTAGTTTTTCCGCTGCAAAACGTTTTCCCCCGTGTGAATTAGCCGACACCGAAAGTGGTTTGATGACATCGTATTGCCTGCAAACCGACGATTTTTCCCGCCAAACCCGACGGGTGGGGACGGTTTTGTCTGCTTTTGGGCGCCGAGGGGTGGCTCCATGAGCGCGGAAACCCTGTTTTCCCATACCGGTGTGCAATGCCTGACGGCTATTGCGCAGCACCACGGGCTGCAGGTCAACCCTGAGCGCCTGATTTCTGACTATGCCTTAGGCAAGGAAGAGCCGGGCACCTTGGTCATGCTGCGCATGGCGACCGACATCGGGCTCAAAGCCAAGATCGAGGCGCTGTCTTGGGACGGCTTGCGCGTGCAGGATGGTGTTTTCCCCTTTATTGCCTACACCCGTTCGGGCGGCATGGTGATCGTGGTGGGCATCAGCCGGCAAGCTTCTGGGGCGGATCAAGTTGCTATTCTGGACCCGGCCAGCGCACAAGCAGCCGTCCAACTGCTGGACGAATTCAGTTTTGCAGACCTTTGGAGCGGGCAGGTCATTTTGCTCAAACGCGAGCACAAGCTGACAGATCCTGAGCAGAAATTCGGTTTTTCCTGGTTTATCCCAGAGATTTGGAAGCAGAAGCAAGCTTTTAGAGACATTTTCATTGCAGCGGCAGTCATGCAACTGCTCGCCATGGCCTCGCCGATATTCTTCCAACTGGTGATTGATAAGGTGTTGACCCACCAGAGCGAGACTACGCTGTGGGTGCTGGCGGTGGGCATTGTGATTGCCATCGCCTTCGACTCGATTTTTGGCTATTTGCGCCAGATGCTCACGCTGGCGGCCAGCAACAAGATCGATATGCGCCTGACACGGCGCACTTTTGCGCACCTGTTGTCCCTGCCGATTGATTATTTTGAAACCACGTCTGCAGGCGTAGTGACACGGCACATGCAGCAGCTTGAAAAAATCCGTAGCTTTCTGACCGGACGCCTGTTTTTTACCGGCCTGGATATTGTTTCGCTGCTGATTTTTCTGCCGATTCTGTTCTCGTACTCGGTGCAATTGGCGCTCATTGTGCTGATGTTCACCCTGATCATCGGTGCAGTCATCGGTGCCATGGTGCCTACTTATCAGCGCCGCCTCAACGCCTTGTACACCGCGGAAGGTCAGCGCCAGTCCATGCTGGTGGAGACCATCCACGGCATCCGTACCGTGAAGGCTCTGGCGATTGAGCCGAGCCTGCGTCGTGTGTGGGACCAGCGCTCTGCCGAGGCCATCACCATGCATTACCGGGTGGGGCGTGTATCTCAAACCGGCAATGCGATCACCGACTTTCTGGGCAAACTGTTGCCGGTGGTGATTATTGTGATCGGCGCCCAGCAAGTCTTTGACCAAACGCTTTCCGTAGGTGCCTTGATTGCATTCCAGATGATTTCGGGCCGGGTGTCCCAGCCGCTAATCGCCATGGTCGGCCTGGTCAACGAATACCAGGAAACGGTTTTATCGGTGCGCATGCTGGGCGAAGTGATGAACCGCCAGCCGGAAGGCCGCAGCGCCGCAGGCGGTTTGCGTCCCCAACTGGAGGGTGAAATTCGCTTTGAGCAAGTGAGCTTTCGCTATCCGGGCGCTACCAATATGGCGCTGAACCGGGCCACTTTCACGATCCCTTCCGGCGTGGTGGTGGGTATCGTGGGACGCAGCGGGTCGGGAAAAACCACCTTGACCAAGCTGATCCAGGGTTTGTACCCGCTGCAAGAAGGCGTGGTGCGTTTTGACGGTGTCGATGCCCGCGAAATTGAACTCTCGCATTTGCGTCGCCAGATCGGCGTAGTGTTGCAGGAAAACTTTTTGTTTCGGGGCACGGTGCGCGAAAACCTGATGATCGCCAAGGCCGACGCTTCGTTCGAGGAAATCGTCGCAGCTGCGCAGGCCGCTGGCGCCGATGAATTCATCGAGCGTATGGCCCAGGGCTACGACACCATGTTGGAGGAAAACGCCTCCAATTTGTCGGGCGGGCAGAAACAGCGCCTGTCCATTGCCCGGTCTTTGCTGACCCGGCCACCGATTCTGCTCTTGGACGAAGCGGCCAGCGCCTTGGACCCGGAAAGCGAGAGCATTTTTATCAATAACCTGTCCAAGATCGCCGTCGGTCGTACGGTGATCATGATTTCCCACAGGTTATCCACCTTAGTCAATGCGCACACTATTTTGGTGATGCAAAACGGGCAACTCATGGACAGTGGGCGCCACAGTGAATTGCTGACCCGCTGCGAAACCTACCAAACCTTATGGAACCAGCAGACCAGTCACATCTAAGACCGAAGCTTGTGAAAGCCAAGGACGCGACGGCGGTGGAGTTTCTCCCCGACGCGGATGCGATCGAGCGCACACCGCTACCCTGGGTTTTGCGCGTCACCACCCATATGTTGGCCCTGGCTTTTTTGGCGTTCATCTTGTGGGCGACTTTTTCGGAGGTGGAGCGCATCGTGGTGGCGCAAGGGCGGCTGGTGAACCCGCTGCCCAATATCGTGGTGCAGCCGCTGGAGACGTCCATCATCCAAAAAATCCACGTCCGTGTGGGGCAGATTGTGAAAAAGGGCGAAATTTTGGCCACCCTGGACCCGACTTTCGCTCAGGCCGATGAAGCGCAGCTCCGCACGCGCTTGCAAAGCTTAGATACCCAGACGCGCGGATTAAATGCCGAATTGCTGGCGCCTGTCACACCCTCCAAGGTGCGGCCCAATGACAAAACAAAGGCCAAATCCAAAGAAAAAGAGGCAGAAAAAGATACCGATGCCAGTTTGCAGGCCCAGCTGTCCGCCGAGCGCCAGGCCAATTACTCGGCGCAGTTAAACAAGTTAGAGCAAAACATTGCGCGCGTCAAAGCCACGATGGACACCAACCGACGTGACCAGCAGGTAATGGGTCAGCGTATGAAGTCGCTGGTCGAACTGGAAGCCATGCAAGAAACCCTGATGGCGCAGAACTTTGGCGCCCGTATGCAGCTCTTGGAGGCGCGTGACCGGCGCCTGGGCGCCGAGCGCGAAATGGAAATGGCGCGCAGCAAAGAGATTGAGCTAAGGAGTGAGTTGTCAACACTTGAGGCGGAAAAGGTCGCATTTATGCGTAGTTGGCGTCAAAAGACCATGGAGGAGTTGCTCAACACGGCGCGCGACCGCGACGGTATCAAAGAGCAATTGCAAAAAGCCGATAAGCGACGGCAGTTGGTATCACTGGTATCACCTGTCGATGCGGTGGTGCTGGACATGGCCAAACTGTCCGAAGGTTCGGTGGTGCAGGGCGCTGAGCAGATGTTCACCCTGGTTCCACTGGGCGCCGAATTGGAAGCCGAAGTGCGGATTGACTCAATGGATATTGGTTATATCAAGACCAGTGATGCCACCCACCTTAAGTTGGACGCTTTCCCGTTTCAAAAGCACGGTGCCTTGGAAGGTCACATCCGCACCATCAGCGAAGACGCCTTTAGGCGCGATGCGGCGGGTAATTCGGGTGGTTTGGACGCTTATTACCTCAGCCGGATAAGTTTTAGCGGCTCCGCCTTGCGCAATATGAACGAAAAAATGCGTTTATTACCCGGAATGACGCTGTCTGCAGAGATTGTGGTGGGTAAGCGCTCGGTGATGTCTTACCTTTTATGGCCGCTGACCAAAGCCATGAATGAATCTATTCGCGAGCCCTAGGGCTTAGTTAACCCGGAATATCCGCCAGCCATTTTCCATTTTTCGAATACTGAATTTCCAACCTAAATCATGACGCTTGATGTAGTTAATCGCAGAAACCCGGGCACTTTGGGCCAACCGGAAATCATCGATGAGTATGGAATCGCCCACGCCCATGCGGTTAAACGGGTATCGGCGCAGCGGCGGCATTTCAATCCCCGATGCGGGGGAATCAATCGTAAAGGTCGGGTTCAGCATGGCAGGTCTCCAACAATGGCTTCCTGTGTGTATCGGCAGCAAAGTGCGCAACTTGAGGCCTTTCATCCACTTTTATTTAAAAACCAATCGGCCATTTCTAATGCTGAATTAAATGATTTTTACAAAGATTGCACGAATTACACATAGAAATAACAAATTTAACGAATTAAGAGCAAAAAACATAGAAAATGTCGGAATGCAATCAATGCACATGGGTTTCAAGCGCTTTTGCTTGAATTACGGAGCTAGTTCCTGCATTTTGACTTTCTGTTTTGAAAACCTGAATGAAAAATTAAGTGGCGTTTAGTTCTAACGACTTACTAATGCTTGATGCCGCCGGGGTGGCAGGCCTAAGTACGTCTGAGGTCGCCGCGCTGACTGCGTCGCAGGTCGCCTATATTCAGGACACCTCTTTTGCAGGGCTGGGTACTGCGCAGGTTGCAGTACTGAGCAGCTTGGCGGTTAAAGCCCTCACTGGCGATCAATTACTGGGCTTGAGTACCGCAACCTTGGCGGCGTTGCCGGTCGCGAATTTCAAACTCCTCACTGCGACACAGATATCGTCGCTGTCTGCGGAACAGGTAGCAGGCCTCTCATCGGAGCAAGTGCAAGCCTTTAGTGCCAGCACGATCCGCTATTTGACGGCAGACCAAATTATTGCCTTAACAACCGCCAACCTGGCGGTAGTCGCACCGACCGCGATAAATGGATTAACCGCGGCACAGACTGCATCTCTTACGACAGCGCAAATTGCTGGACTTATCACCGACCAGTACCAAGCCATCAGCAAGGCCAATGTTCAGGCGCTGACGCTGGAGCAAATGGCTGCGGTAGAGGCCCAAGACGCCGCAGTCCTTTCAGCATTGAACGTCGCGGCACTTTCATCGGATCAGCTCGGCGCTTTTTCTACAGCCGCGATCGCTGCTTTAGGGGACATCCAACTGTCCGGCCTGGTAGCGGGCAATATCCCAGGCCTTACCAGCACCCAGTTGGTTGTATTGAGTAGCGGTCAACTCGCAGCCTTCACCAGCGCGAAGCTGCGCGCTTTGACCAGCGATCAAATCGCTTACCTGACCACCGCGCAGATCGTCGCATTGTCTGCGACCCAGTTTGCCGGACTGAACTCGCAAAACGTATCTGGCTTGAGTTCAGCACAGCTCATTGCGATAGAGACTGCCGATCTGATTTCTCTTACAACGGGCAATATCAGTGCCTTGTCCAACGATCAACTGGGCGCGCTGACAACAGGCCAGTTTGTCTCACTCCTTGGAACGCAGCTAGCTGGACTCACTAGCGATCAACTTGCCAGTTTGGCCACAGCCCAGTTAAACGCACTCACTTCGCTGCAGACCGTAGCACTTACCAGTGCGAATACCGACGCACTATCGTTCGCACAACTGCAGGCGCTTTCGGCAAGGGCGTTTGCTGCACTTCGCACTTCCAATATCAGCAATTTGTCCACGCAGGACATCGCGCAACTGACAACCGAGCAAATCGCCAGCTTGACGACCGCGCAGATGCAATCCATCACCAGCGAGGGCATATTCAATCTGGTGACCAACCAATTGCAGGCACTGGTTACATCGCAGTGGCAAGTCCTCAAAACAGCGCAATTGAGCGCCCTGCAAACCAGTCAAATAGCTGCATTGGAGAGTGCTGACTTACAGGCCATAGGTGCAAATGTTCTGCGCGCTTTGTCATCAGCGCAAGTGTCGGCCTTAACCAGTGATCTGGTTGTAGCCTTAACTACAGAGCAGATCCAGGCCTGGGGCGTTGGCCAGTTAGATGGCTTGACTGCCAACCAGATTGGCGCGATGCAATCAGCGGATCTGGTGGTATTGAGCGCAAGCCAGGTGCAAAGCCTGTCCACCTTGCAAATCGCAGCCCTCACGACGGCATTGCTTACGGCATTGACTTCCTTGCAAGTGGGCGTTTTGAGCTCGGCCCAGGTGGGTGCACTGGGCACTCAGCAAATGGCCCCCTTGAGCACGGGCCAAAGCGCTGCCTTGACCACTGCCAGCATCGGCGGATTGACCACGGATCAATTGGTATTGTTAGCCACGGCCAATGTGGCGGCGCTCAACCCGATAAGCCTACGGGTGCTGCGCAATGAACAAATTCAGGCATTGACCTCGGACCAGGTGGCCGCCTTCAATAGCGCCCAGTTCAGCATATTGAGCTCGGCTAACGTCATGGCCCTTGGCGCATCGCAAATTGCAGCAATTCCTACGAGTGGTTTGCGCAATGTGTTGGCATCGAGTTTGGGCAAGCTGTCCACCGAGCAATCGCAGGCATTGGTGACGGCACAGGTTTCGGCCCTGAGTGATGAGCAGCTTATTGCACTCAATACCAACGCTCTGTCCGCCCTAGCGACCGCGCAAATCGTGGCGCTTTCAAGTAGCCAGATCAAGGGCTTAGTTACCGCGGCAATGCGTGCCCTGACGGGCGATCAACTAGCTGCCATTGACGATAACGAAATTGCCTTGTTGTCACAAAGCCAGCTCCGCACTTGGACGACTTCACAAATCGGGTCGTTGACTACCAACCAAGTAGTTGCCTTAACGACAGCACAGGTCCAAGAACTTTCGACGACCAACATTAGTGGCCTCACCACGGCGCAAACCAGCGCAATGCAGATTGCCGATTTGCAGGCATTGTCCGTGGCGCAGTTAGTGGTCTTGTCAGCCTTCCAATTGCAATCATTAGGTACGACCCAGGTCGCCAGCCTAGGCAGCGACCAGTTCGCAGGTCTTACCAGTGGCCAAGCCAACGCTTGGTTGACTTCTCAAATCGCAGCGCTCACCACCGCCCAAATTGCTGGGCTGAGCACCGCAGACGTGCGGGCGCTAAGCACTGCGCAGCTACCTGCGTTTGAATCAGGCAATGTAGTACAGCTTTCAGTTGCCCAAATCCGTGCGCTGAGTGCAGAGCAAATTGTTTCTTTTGGAACCAGTCAGATTGCGGTGCTGACCTCGGAGCAAGTGGCCGGCCTGAGTGCGGTAAACAGCGCCTCACTCACCAATGCGCAATGGCAAGCTGTCAGCACCGCCAATTTAGTTCAGCTTACCACGGCCAACCTCAATGCGGTGGGCACGGCACAAATCATCGCGCTCACTACGGCGCAAATCGCCTCGTTGATTGCTACGCAAGTGCGCAGTCTTTCGGTCAGCAAAATTGCCGCATTGACGACTGCGCAAATCGTGAGTCTGGAGACCCAACAAATCGGCGCTTTGATTGCATCGCAGGTCAAGGCCCTCACGGAAGCCCAGGTCGTCGCTCTAGAAACTGCGGACTTTGCAGCCTTGAGTTCGGCCAATGTAGTGGCGATGCTCACCGCGCAAATCGCCGCCTTGGCCACTGCACAAATTGAAGCGCTGACGACCGCTCAGGCAAGTAGTTTGTCTGCGGCCAATCTCAGTGCTTTTAGTCAAGACCAAATCCAGGCGCTGGAAACCGTCGACTTTGCCGTATTGACGACAAGCAACCTGCGTTCACTCACATTGGACCAAATGGTGGCACTAGAGGCAGATCAGCTCAACGCACTGACAGACAGCCAGGTGGCCGGATTCAGCGCTGCGAATGTCACGGCCCTCACGCGACCGCAGTTGCAGGCCATGGAAACCGGCCGCTTGGTTGCCATCGCCACGGCAAATATGCAAGCGCTGACCTCGGCGCAGGTGTTGGCGCTGAGCACGGCGCAATTGGTGGCCCTGTCCGGCGCCCAGGTCGTGGCGATGTTGGGCAGTTCTGACCAGGTACGCAGTTCTCTGCTCACTGATAGTCAGGTAACGGCGCTAAGCACAAGCCAGGCCTTTGCACTGACACCTGCCCAAATCGCAAATTTGAGCACCAGCCAAGTTCAGGTATTCACAACCGAGCAAATTGTGGCGCTGCGCACGGTAGAGATTGCAGCCTTGCAAACCAGTCAGGTCGAGTCATTAGAGATAGATGATCTCGTAGTCTTGTCCACTGCGCAACTGCAGGCACTCAGTGCATTGCAAGTGGCTGCGCTATCGTCCGACCAAGTGCTGGCACTGACCACTCTTCAGGTCGCCTCTTTCGGGACCGCCACCGCCAGCGCGCTGACTACCTCGCAGGTGCTGGTGCTCAATACCGCCAACCTGTCGGTATTGAGCACCAGCAGCTTGCGCGCCATCAGCGTTGACCGTGTGCAGGTATTGCGTACGGATCAGATCGCATTCTTAGGCACCAGCCAGGTTGCCAGCCTCAGCCTAGCGCACCTGGCGTCGCTTGACACCACCCAAATCATCGCCTTGCGCACGGATGCGATCGCAGTGCTTGGCAGCTTGCAAGTCCAAGCCTTGTCGACAGCCCAGACCGCAGCGCTAGTTACAGACCAGATCGTCGCTTTGGGCACCAGCCAAGCCGCATGGTTGACGCCGGCACAAGTGTTTGCGATGGGCACAGAGCAGTTAATCGCACTGAGCATCAGCCAGGCCGCCGCCGTCAATACGGCGAGCTTGGCGGCCTTGCAGGAGAGCCAGATCGCCGCGCTGGAGACTGCAGATCTGGCAGCTTTGAACCCCGCATTGCTACGCGTGCTGAATTCTGCCCAGATCGTGGCTTTGCGCTCTGACCAAGTCGTTGCGCTGAGTACTTTGCAAATGCAAAGTCTGACCGCGGCCAATGCCAATGCATTGGAAACCGCGCAAATCGTGGCGATGGAGACGGCCGATCTCGTAAGCATGCTTAGCGCCGACATCCGGGCCTTGTCCACGATGCAGGTTTCTGCCTGGACTAGCGCGCAATTGCTTGCCCTCACAAGTACCCAATTGGTGGCATTGGGTACGACCAACACCGCCTCACTGACGACCGCGCAGGTCATCGTCATGGATACGGCGCAGCTGCTTGCCTTGACTACCGTACAGGTCGCCTCGATGACGCCCGAGCAGATCGCGGCGCTCACTACCACGCAGGTGTCAGCGCTCAATGTGGAAGATGTGCGTGCGCTCAAGCTAAGCCAAATTGTCGCGCTCCAAACCATGGGCTTTGTGGCCTTGAGCAATACCAATTTGGGTCAGCTGTACACAGCCCAGGTTGCGGTACTGTTAACTAGCCAACTGGCAGCCCTCACGACAGCGCAAGTGAGCTCGCTTGGTGCTGCCAATTTACGCGTACTGACTACTGCACATATTCCGGCGCTCGGAACGGTCGGTGTGAATGTATTCACCACGGACAATCTACGCGCTTTTAACGCGGACCAGATACGGGCGCTGCGTACAGACCAGATCCTCGCACTGAGCACCTCACAGGCGCAGGGGCTTAGCACTTCTAATGTCTTCGCTTTACTGGATACGCAAATTGCGGTGCTAGAGACGCAAGACGTAGCGTCTTTGAGTGAGGCGAGCGTTCGGGCCTTGTCGGGTAACCAGATACGCAGCTTGGACAGCACGCAAATAGCGGCCTTGGGCACCAACCAGATTGTGGCTTTGAGCACGGCCAACATTGTGGCGCTCAACAGCGATCAGTTTACGGCGATGCAGAGCACCGATGTAGCGGTGCTGACATCGGGCAGTTTGCGGGCGATGGTTGCGGCGCAACTACAGGCCTTGGGTACGTCGCAGATACGTGCGTTGGAGGCGGGGCAGTTTGCGAGCATGAACACGGCCAACCTGCGGGGCTTGGATATCACGCAGGTAGCGGTCTTAGAGACAGGCGACTTGGCGGTTCTGGGCACGGCGCAGCTCAATGCATTGAGCGCAACGCAGCTACTGGCGTTGGATACCAGCCAGTTGGTATCGCTCACCACCCAGCAAGTGACGGGCATGCTCAACCCGGCGCGCAGTGCTGAGCTGAGCACGGCGCAGATCGCTGCGCTGCGTACCGACCAGGTAGTCAATTTGAGCAGCGCCGAAGTAGCCGCGCTCAATGCAGACCAGATCGTTGCGCTGACGACAGACCAAACTGCATCGCTTAGTTCGGCCAATGTAAGGGCGCTGACGAGTGTACAAATTGCGGCATTGCAGAGCGCCGATCTGGTAGCGCTGAGCGTAGCCAATATGCTGGTGCTGAGCAGCGCGCAGGCGACATCGCTCCTGGATGCACAGGTAAAGGCCCTGACCAGTGATCAGCTCAATGGCCTGGGCACCAGCAACCTAGCTGCACTCAAGA
>JBILPS010000061.1:0-16858 GCA_044373655.1 Rhodoferax sp. | reverse complement strand
ACTTTTTTCGGCCCATGCATGTGGCCCAACTCCAAGCCAGCCACGACGGGCAGGGCCAGGTGCAGAGCCTGCAAATCAAATCCGCTGGCGACTCCATCAGCCCGCGCTGGATGGAGCGCGTGCTGCCCGCGTTTTCTGGCCCGTTTGACGCGCCGGACAAAACCGATTCCGAAGGCTTGTTTGACCTGCCCTACAGCTTTGCCCACCAAAAAATGGCACATGTGGCCACTAAGGTGGGCATACCTGTGGGCTTTTGGCGCTCGGTAGGCCATTCGCACAACGCGTTTTTCTCTGAAAGCTTTATCGACGAACTGGCAGCCAAGGCAGGCACCAATCCGCTGGCCTTTCGCCGCCAATGGCTGCAAGACGCGCCACGCCATTTGGCCGTGCTGAACCTGGCTGCCGAAAAAGCCAATTGGGGAAAAACGCTGCCCGAAGGACAGGCACAAGGCATTGCGCTGAACGAGAGCTTTGGCTCCATCGTGGCGCAAGTGGCGCGGGTATCGCTGGAAGACGGCGCCCTGCGCGTGCACGAAGTGTTTTGCGCGATCGACTGCGGCACCGTAGTGAATCCGGCCATCGTGGCCCAGCAAATGGAAGGCTCGGTAGTGTTTGCGCTGTCGGCAGCGCTTTGGGGCGGGGTGGATATCGTGCAAGGCGAAGTGCAGCAGCGCAACTTTCACCAGCACCCGGTGCTAGGCATGGCGCAGGCGCCGCAGGTGCATACCTACATCGTGCCTAGTGAGCGCACCCCTACCGGTGTGGGCGAACCCGGCGTGCCGCCGCTGGCTCCTGCGGTGGCTAATGCAGTTTTTGCGCTCAATGGGCAGCGCTTGCGTAGCTTGCCGCTGAAGGTTTCTTAAGCGAGAAGGCGGTTGCCGCCTGGACTTAGCCAGCCCTAAGGCATTGATGCCGCAAGCAAGGAACAGCGGGGAATGCGCGTCAGTGGCGTTGTATTTGGAAAGGCCGATCCTTTGTAATGAGGGGTCAGGCCTCACTGGAAAGCGAGTCCAGCGTGCTGGGCGGTCTGCTATTGGACAATAATGCCTGGGACCGGGTCAGCGATGTGGCCGTACCTGTGGCTGCGGCCTGGTGGCCCGCCAGTGGGGTTCGGCTTGAGCGAGGGTTAGGCCGGCTGAGCAGACGCTGGCCAATTGGAGTAAGTTCATGACTTGCGAAGGCTACACGATTGGAGCGCTCCGCGTTCTTCCACACGGGGAGCATGCCAAGTGCAATTGCGGGCTCCATATCAGCAGCAAAGTCGTCGCCGACGAAGGCTGCTGATTCCGGAGCGACCTGAAGCTGGTTCAGACACGCAACAAAGATTCTGGGATCTGGCTTCTTCACACCAAAGCCGCCGGACGTGACGATTGAGTCAACGAGCTTGGTGACTCCCATGCCTTCAATCTTGCTGCGCTGAAAGGCGTCGCGGCCGTTCGTGACGATGCCCAGCTTCATTCCTCTCTCTCGAAGAGAGGCCAGAAGTTCCAATGCTCCAGGATATGGGCAAGCATGATTGCCTAGGTTTTCGTCGAAGTCCTTCAGGAGCGCGATTTCCAGCGCCTCTGGCAACCTGAACTCTGTGGCGAGCCGCCTGAAGACCTCTGTCTTCTCGATACGCTGGTTGTTCAACCCTCGGAACTGCTCATGCCAGCGGACTTGTGCGATCCCGTAACCAGATAGGTTGAACGCGTTGAATTGAACCCCTGCGACGCGCTGGAGCGTGGCTGACTTGTCGTGGAGCGTGTCATCAAGATCGAAGAGGACAGCGAGCAGCGGCATTGCGGGGTTTAACGCGGAGTTGACCGGGCGCCTACGGCAGGCCGCCAGGCCCGAGCTGGCGAAAATGTACCGCGCACCGCCAGCCCGGGCCTGGCGGCCTGCCGTTGGCGGTCCGGTTGAACGGCCTGTTAGGCGTCACGGCTTCGACTCGCCACGCAAGCTTCGAACTAAGTTTGCGACTTGCTCAACGCCATCGAATGTCGATGGAATCCCCGACTCCTCAGTGACGAGTCCACTAAAGATGAGAGCCTCGAACTTGCTTAGGGCAGTAGAGTCCTTCTCTCTGAGCTTCGATACGTATTCGGCATAGCTCTCGATAAACTGGCATAGCGATATGCGAAGGTCCACTTGCAGCAGCTGCGCCTTAACGGATCTGAATTGCGCGAGCACAACCCGGAAAAAGTAAAGCAGAATGATTTCGACAGCAATAATCGTTGAAAGTGAATAGACCAAGATCGATCTGTGTTTATCAATCTCCGCAAGTCTTTCGATCACGAAGTTGATCTGCGCGGCAGGTAGCGCTAGCATTAGGGTCCCCATGATCACAAGCGACCAGAACGCAATGCCGCGCTCACCTTCTTTTGTCTCCTTCAGTTTCTGAAATCCGTTTACCAGACCGACAAAGTTGTACTCCGATGTGATCTTCTTGATGTTTTCGCTAAGACCTTTTAGGAGGTTCTGACGCTTCTCTAGATCGATATCCCATTGTTCCCTTAAAGCTCTCGACGCTTCCACTGTTTCAGAGAACTTGCGAAACTCAGTAACTGCGGGGTGCCCAATGAGCTTCTTGGCAACTTGCGCAGGCATTGTGTACGCTGCATACACGAGTTGCTGTCGTTCATTTCCCTCAAATGCTTCCAGATTCTCGTGCACGAAGTTCATAACCTTTCGAACTTCAAAACTCGGGTCACTTAGTTGAGTGAACTCCAGCTCGCAAAGAAAGCGGTACGCGGAAGTAAATACTGATCGAATGACCGCTTGGCGCTTCTCTGGTGGCGCACCGAAATAGCTCTCTATTTCTCCGAAGAAGTGCTTCCCAATCCACTCGGAGTTCACTGATCCATACTCATCAAACTTGAGAGGGTTAGCAATCATGAAGTCAATGATTTGGTCCAGATTCTGCAGAAGGCCTGCTGGCGCGATCGACTCCTTCGGCAAGAGGTTGAGTTCTAGGACAAACCGGCGCAACAGAGCATTGTTTGAAGGATCAGCAAAGAGGGCGGGTGTGGCTTCAGTTGGCATGGGGTGCTTTGGCGACGCCTAACGTCGCAAATAACTGGCTGCCAAAGTCGCAGAGCAAAGCGGCGCGGCTTTGGCAGTCCGTGTTGATTTGCATTGTTAGGCTGACCACTCAATGCATACCTTCTTTCCAGAAAGAGATAAGCACACACTATGATCTTTGTCCCACTTCAAACAGACTTCTGTAGTATCCCAGCCGATGCATACTCTTCCTCTGGATATGTTGCTTGGTATGTCGAAATAGACATCACCGTTCTTATCCTTGGTTGCAACATATAAGACATTTCCCGCATCATCCATGATGGATTGTTCGTCTTGGCTTAGCGTCAGCAATTTCTTAGACATGTTTTATCTCCTTCGTAGGGTTGTCAGTGAGGTAATAGATGAAAATACACTATGGTTCGCAACATTGAATACACTGCTTCACCGAGATGTCATTGCTACACCCCCTTTCTGGTCTTCTTTCTGCCTAACGTAATGTAGACCGCAAAACCCGGTTGATACATCCGGACCAAGTCGATACATCTTGTGGTTGAAATGGCCGAAAACCACTTGCAGCATGGCTTGGACGGCCATACCCTATTTTCTCGTACAGGTATAAATTTCCCATGAAACCCGGCGCTCCTTGCTTACAGTCCACCCGCTCGCTCTACAGGTTTGCGAGCAGTTTCAATGCGTTCACTATAACTTCAAATTTGTAACGATTAACGTTATTGACTTGGTTTTTAGCGCAATGCTGCGGCACTCGACTCGGCCGCATGGCCAGCTCTTACACACCCTGCCACTCAAGGCCTAAGCCCCGCGCCTGCCCGCCTTGCGGCAGGCGGGCGACAATCGGCGCATGGAAATATTTGATGTTGTCATCGTCGGCGCCGGTGCCGCTGGCCTGTTTTGCGCGGGCGTCGCCGGGCAATTGGGCCAAAAGGTCTTGCTGGTGGACCACAGCGACAAGGTGGCGGAGAAAATCCGCATCTCCGGCGGCGGGCGCTGCAATTTCACCAACACCGGCACCAGCGGCACCCACTTTCTGAGCGACAACCCGCGTTTTTGCCGCTCGGCATTGGCGCGCTACACGGCGCAAGATTTTGTAGCCCTGGTCAAAAGACACGGTATCGCGTTCCACGAAAAGCACAAAGGTCAGTTGTTTTGCGACCGATCTGCCGAAGACCTGATTGCGATGTTGCTGGCCGAGTGCGACAAAGGCGGCGTGATGCGCTGGCAGGGCTGCGCGGTGGTGGCGGTGCGTTACAGCGATGGCGCGCAGGGCGGCATGCGCTACCAGATCGACACTGCGCGCGGCACGGTGCAGGCGCGCGCGCTGGTGATCGCCACGGGTGGCTTGTCTATTCCCAAAATTGGCGCCACCGATTTTGGCTACCGAATCGCCAAACAATTTGGCCTGCCGTTGGTGCCCACCCGCCCTGCCCTGGTGCCGCTGACTTTCAGCCCCGAGGTGTGGGCGCCGTTTGCGGCACTGGCCGGGTTGTCGCTGCCGGTGCAGATTGCCACCGGCGACAAGAAAACCGGCATGCACTTCGCCGAAGACCTGCTCTTCACCCACCGGGGCCTGAGCGGGCCGGGCGTGCTGCAAATTTCTAGCTACTGGCGCGAAGGCAGCCCCATCCGCCTGAACCTGAGCCCGGACCATGACCCCACCGCGCACTTGCTAGACGCCAAAGCCAGCGCCTCGCGCAAGCGCCTGGCCACGGTGCTGGCCGATTTGCTGCCCAGCCGCCTGGCCGACACCTGGGTGGCGGGCAGCGGCCTGCCGCCTGCCAGCCTGGAGCGCGGTATCAACGACTTGCCGGATAAGGTGCTCAGCGCCCTGGGCGAGCGCGTGGCGCGCTGGGAGATTGCGCCCGACGGCACCGAGGGCTACCGCAAGGCCGAAGTCACCGCCGGGGGCGTGGCGACCACGGCTTTGTCGGGCCAAAGCATGGAATCGAGCCAGCCCGGCCTGTATTTCATTGGCGAAGTGGTGGATGTGACCGGCTGGCTGGGCGGCTACAACTTCCAGTGGGCCTGGGCCAGCGCCTACGCTAGCGCCCGCGCGCTGGCCGGCGCCGCGTCCGCCACGGCCTGATCGGCGGGCCGCCCGCTTAAATCCCGGCAGCCTGGGCGAAAAGCCACTGCGGCAAGGATATAATGCTAGGCTTTGCTGGCAAACCCCCGCTGCCTGATCACCATTTTTGCGGGGAATTTCGCTGTACATGACTTCGGAGGCCCGATCTTCCCCCGAGTGCATCGTCGGCACCTTTTGGACACCATTACGTAATGACCACGATCCGTGTAAAAGAAAACGAACCCTTTGACGTTGCCCTGCGCCGCTTTAAGCGCACGATTGAAAAGCTGGGCCTGCTGACCGACTTGCGCGCCCGCGAGTTCTACGAAAAGCCCACCGCCATTCGTAAGCGCAAAAAAGCAGCCGCAGTGAAGCGCAACTACAAGCGCATCCGCAGCATGCAGTTGCCCAAGAAACTGTTTTAAACCCGATTCCAGCGGTTCGCCGCTGAATGCAATGCGCCACAAACCGTGTTGCCGGGTGGGTCGGCCTATAAGCCGCCCGCTCGCCCCGAAGCCCGCCCGAGTACCCTCGGTGGGCTTTTTTTCATTGCGCCCCGCATCCTCTTGGAGAACACCATGTCCCTGAAAGACCAAATTACCGAAGACATGAAAACCGCCATGCGCGCCAAAGACAGCGAGCGCCTAGGCACCATCCGCTTGCTGCTGGCCGCGTGCAAGCAAAAAGAAGTGGATGAACGCGTGGTGCTGGACGATGCCGCCGTGATTGGGCTGGTGGACAAGCTGATCAAGCAGCGCAAAGACTCGGTGGCCGCTTATGAAAAAGCAGAGCGCCAGGATTTGGCGGACAAGGAAGCTTCGGAAATCGTGGTCTTGCAGGGCTATTTGCCGCAGCGCATGTCCGCCGACGAAGTGCTGGCCACCGTGCGCGCCATCGTGGCCGAATGTGGTGCCAGCGGCCCTGGCGATATGGGCAAGGTCATGGGCTTGGCAAAGGCACAACTGGCAGGCAAAGCCGAAATGTCGGCCGTATCGGCGGCGGTGAAAGCCGCCTTGAGCGCTTAGGCAGTTACCAAGCGCGCGGGGTTCGAATGGCCCCGCGCTGCGACTTGCTCAGGAGCCGGCCACCATCATGCGGTTGACCAGGATGGAGCCCACGGTTTTGGCGCCGTAGTTGTAGGAATCGGCGCCAATCGCTTCGATACCTTTGAAAATGTCTTTCATATTTCCGGCGATAGTGATTTCATGCACCGGGTAGGCGATCTCGCCGTTTTCTACCCAAAAGCCGCTGGCGCCGCGCGAATAGTCGCCGGTCACGTAGTTCACGCCCTGCCCCATCAATTCGGTCACCAAGAGGCCGCGCCCGAGTTTGCGGATCATGGCGGGCAAATCGTCGCTGGGGCGGGTATGGCGCGAACTCAGCACCAGGTTGTGCGAGCCACCGGCATTGCCCGTGGTGCGCATGCCCAGTTTGCGCGCGGTATAGCTGCTTAAAAAATAGCCCATCACGCGGCCGCGCTCCACCACTTGGCGGGCGCGCACGCGTACGCCTTCGTCGTCAAAAGGCGAGCTGCCTTTGCCGCCGCGTACAAAGGGGTCTTCAAAAATATCCAGATGCGCGGGGAACACGCGCTTGCCCAGGCTGTCGAGCAGGAAAGAGCTTTTACGGTACAGCGCGCCGCCGCTGACGGCTTGCACAAAAGTGCCCAACAGGCCTGCGGCCATGGGCGACTCGAACAAGACGGGGCATTCGGTGGTGGCGATTTTGCGGGCCTTGAGGCGACTTAGCGCGCGTTCGGCGGCGTAGCGGCCCACGGCTTCGGGCGAGGCCAGTTCAGAGGCTTTGCGCATAGAGCTGTACCAGCCGTCGCGCTGCATATCTTTGCCTTTGCCGGCAATGGGTGATACCGACAGCGAATGGCGCGAGCTGGCGTAGCCGCCGCGAAAGCCATTGGTGTGCGCGGTGAAAAAATGGGATTGCTGCGCCGACACCGCTGCGCCTTCGCTATTGCTGATGCGCTTGTCCACCGTCATGGCGGCGGCTTCGCAGGCCAGGGCGATTTGCGCTGCCTCGTCGCTTTGCACGTTCCAGGGGTGAAACAAATCCAGATTGCGGCCGCGTTGACTTTCCGGGCACACGTCTTTGGATTCGGGCAGGCGTGCAAACGCGTCTTCGGCGGTGAATCGCGCTATGTCGTAGGCGGCGCGCACGGTTTGCGCGATGGCGGCATCGGAAAAATCCGAAGTGCTGGCATTTCCCCTGCGCTGGCCTAGGTAGACGGTGACGCCCAGCGATTTGTCGCGGTTGCGTTCCACGTTCTCTAGCTCGCCATTGCGTACCGACACGCTCAGACCGCAGGACTCCGAGACTTCGGCAGCGGAGTCGCTAGCGCCCAGTTTTTCGGCGGTCTTGAGGCTGAGGTCAACGCGGGATTCAAAGAAATCGCGGCTGTAGGCAAATCCGGCAAGCGGGGTATCAGAGCGATGGCGGGGGGAGTGTTTGGGGTTCTTCATGCGGCGGCTATGATACTTGGCTATGTCAAGAAAACTAAAAAAAGGCTATTTCGTCAAAGGTCAGTTTGTTGCGGAGGGCAGCGCGCTGGACTTGGAATACAAGCGTGAGCTCAAAGGCACCGAAGATGCCACCCGCACCGACCTCAAGCGCGAAAGCACCGAAGTGCAAAAACTGGGCGAGGATTTGCTCACTTTGCGCGCCGAATTGATGAACCGCTTGCAACTACCGGATAAGTTGGTGGAAGCCGTAGCCGAGGCCAAGCGCATCAGCAATTTCGAGGGCAAGCGCAGGCAGATGCAATTTATCGGCAAGCTTATGCGCAAGCTTGAGGCCCCCATGTTGGACGCTGTACGCGCGGCCTTGGTGACCCAGCACACACCCTCGGCCTTGGAAACCCAGACCCTGCACCAGACTGAAATGTGGCGCGACCGCCTGTTGGCCGATGACGATGCGCTGGGCCAATGGATCAACTTAAGCCCGCAGACGGACAGCCAGCAATTGCGCGCACTGATCCGCCAAGCCCGCAAAGACGCCCTGCCGGAAAAACCGGGTCTGGCGCCCCGCCATGGCCGCCCTTACCGCGAAATTTTTCAGCTGGTGCGCGCGCAGCTTGCAGGCGAAAACGCAAGCGATGATGCCGCGCTGCCACCCACCAACCCCGGAACAGATGTATGAGCGATAGGGATAGCGGCCCCGAGGCCGTGCGCATTGGATTAGTGTCTGTTAGCGACCGCGCCAGTGCCGGTGTGTACCAAGACTTGGGCTTGCCCGCGCTCAAGGACTGGTTGCAAAGCGCGCTGCACAACCCGATTACTTTTGTAGAGCGCCTGATACCGGATGAAGAAGCAGGCATTAGCGCAGCGCTGATTGAGTTAGTGGATGCCGATTGCAGCCTGGTGCTGACGACTGGTGGCACCGGCCCGGCGCTGCGCGATGTGACGCCCGAAGCCACGCTGGCCGTGGCGCACAAGGTGATGCCCGGCTTTGGCGAGCAAATGCGCCAGATCAGCCTGCACTTTGTGCCCACCGCGATTTTGTCGCGCCAAGTGGCGGTGATACGAGGCAAGAGCCTGATCATCAACCTGCCGGGTCAGCCCAAGTCGATTGCGCAAACGCTAGAAGGCCTCAAAGACGACGGTGGTGCGGTGAAGGTGCCCGGTATTTTTGCGGCCGTGCCCTATTGCGTGGATTTGATTGGCGGGCCGTATATGGAAACCGTGGACAGTGTGTGCAAGGCCTTTCGGCCAAAAAATGCGCAACGTCCGCCGCGTACGGGCGGCTAAGAACCGTTTATTTGCCGACCAACTGGTTCAGGCGCTCAGCCTCAAAGCACTCGCCGCGCTCGCCTTCGGGCATTTGCATTTGTTGCTGCTGGCAGATTTTTTCCAACGCCAGCCATAAGCGGGCAATTTGCTGGTCCTGGCTGGAGGCGCTATCTATCAGGCCGCGCAAGGCCTGACTGACAGGATCATCCTCTTGGGTAATGCCATAGGCGCTGAATTTGGGCTGCGAGCCAGCCACATCGGCGCTTTCGCCGGCCTTGCTTTGCAGGATGCGCGCCGGAATACCCACCGCAGTAGCCCCGGCCGGCACTGGTTTGATCACCACCGCGTTGCTGCCGATCTTGGCGCCATCGCCCACTTCAAACCCGCCCAGCACTTTGGCTCCGGCGCTGACCACCACGTCTTTGCCTAAGGTGGGATGGCGCTTGGCGCCTTTGTAGAGCGAAGTACCACCCAGAGTCACGCCTTGGTAAATCGTGCAGCCGTCGCCTATTTCGGCGGTCTCGCCCACCACGGTGCCCATGGCATGGTCAAAAAACACGCGCTCGCCGATGATGGCGCCCGGGTGGATTTCAATGCCAGTGAGAAAGCGCGCGATGTGCGAGGTGAAGCGCCCCAGCCATTTGAAGCCATGCGTCCAAAACCAGTGCGCAGGACGGTGCAAGATGACGGCGTGCAGGCCGGGGTAGCAGGTGATGACCTCCCAGGTGCTGCGAGCAGCCGGGTCGCGGTCCAAAATGCATTGGATATCAGAGCGGATTTTGGAAAACATAGCGACTAGTCTAGCTTCTGGGCTGCTAACGCGCTGGAAGCGCCATCAATGGCCTGCACACGCGCTGATTGCTGCAGCACCGCTTTAGCAATGCCGCGCAGGATGTGAATCTCTTCTTGCGTGACGCTAGCGCGGTTAAACAACTGGTTTAGGCGCGGCATCAGCTTTTTTGGCGCCATCGGGTCTAGAAAACCCAGCGCCTCCAATGATTCCTGCAAATGCGCCAGCATGCCCGCTACCTGGGCCGCATCGGCTGGCGCGCTGTGCGGCGTAACCCCAGCCAAAGGAAAACTACCCAAGGCCAGGCGCCATTCATAGGCGATGACCTGCAAAGCCGCGCCAATATTGAGCGAGCCAAATTGTGGATTGGTCGGAATACTGATGCACACATGGCAGCGGTAGACGTCTTCATTGCGCATGCCAAAGCGCTCCGAGCCGAACAAAAACGCCATCCCTTGGGGTAGGTTTTCTGCCGCGCTCGGCGCTAGAGCGGGATGCGTTGGGCCCATAAAGCGGCTGAAGTGCTCGCGCGGGGTACGCGTGGGCGGCCCGAAATCGCGGGGCGTCATGGCGGTGGCGCAGAGGTGGTCCATGCCATCGAGTGCTTCGTCCAGGGTGGCAACGATGCGGGCATTGGCCAGTACGTCGAGCGCACCGCTGGCCCTTTGGATGGTTTCCTCGCGCCGCAGCACGTTAGGCCAGCGCGGAGCCACCAGTACCAAATCGTCAAAACCCATGGTTTTCATGGCCCGGGCGGCCGCGCCCACATTGCCGGCGTGGCTGGTCTGGATAAGTACAAAACGGGTGCGAACGGTCACAACAGGCGCCAACGGTAAAATCGGTCTATTGTCGCCGCCCCGGTGCCAGCTGCCGCCCGCATTGTTCGGGCGGGCCATCCCCGTTCTTCCCTCCACAATCCGATGTCACTTAATCTGCACCCCATGATCAATGTGGCCGTCAAGGCCGCCCGCGCTGCCGGGTCCATCATCAACCGCGCCGCCCTCGATATTGAGTCTGTGCGGGTATCTCAAAAATTGGCCAATGACTTCGTCACCGAAGTGGACCATGCCTCCGAAGAAGCGATCATCGAAACCTTGCTTGGCGCCTACCCCGGCCACGGCATACGCGCAGAAGAATCGGGCTCTACCCACGGTGCCAAAGACTCGGAATTCGTCTGGATCATCGACCCGCTCGACGGGACCACCAATTTCATCCACGGCCTGCCGATGTATTGCGTGAGCATTGCGCTGTCGGTACGCGGCAAGATTGAGCAGGCCGTGGTCTATGACCCGACACGCAATGATTTATTCACCGCCACCAAAGGACGCGGCGCCTTCCTCAACGACCGGCGTCTGCGCGTATCCAAGCGCACCGAGTTGACCGGCTGCCTGATTTCGACCGGCTTTCCCTTCCGCCAGGGCGACGACTTCGAGGGCTACCTGGCCATGCTCAGCGAAGTGATGCAGCGCACCGCCGGCATACGCCGCCCCGGCGCCGCAGCGCTGGACCTGGCCTATGTGGCCGCCGGTTATTGCGATGGATTTTTCGAACGCGGCCTGCAACCCTGGGACATGGCTGCAGGATCATTGCTGGTCACCGAAGCAGGTGGCTTAGTGGGCAACTTCACCGGCGAACCCGATTTTCTGGAACATCAGGAATGCCTAGCTGGCGCACCCCGCATTTATGGGCAACTGGTCAGCATTTTGGGCAAATACAGCAAGTTTGCGGGCGCAGAAGACAAATCGGTAGCGCGGGAAGTGGCGACGACTTTGTCCAAGCCCGCCAAGCGCCGCAGTTAAAAAGCTTTTTACCAGGCTTGCGCCGGTTGCTGAAAAACGCGGATGCGGGCGGCGATTTTTTCGTAGCCAGTGCGCGAGGCAATACGCATATCGTATTCAGTCTGCAAGTTGAGCCAAAAGCGCGGCTTCATGCTAAAGAACAAGCCCAGTCGCAGGGCCGTATCGGCGGTGATGGGGCGCTGACCATATACCACCTCGCTGATTCTGCTAGGCGAGACATCGATGTCCGCTGCCAGCTGACGCGCGGAGATGCCCATGGGCTTCATGAAGTCTTCCAGCAATATTTCGCCAGGGTGTATTTCGTCTAGTCGCTCTGCCATATTTACCTCTCAGTGGTAATCCACAATTTCAACTTGGTATGCGCCATCTTCGCGCCACACAAAACATAGGCGCCACTGCGCATTGGTGCGGATGCTGTGCTGCCCGCGCCTATCGCCTCTTAGTAGCTCCAGCTGATTGCCCGGAGGGATTCGCAGCGTGGCCAACTCGCTGGCAGCATGCAATTGCAAAAGTTTTCGCCGCGCCACCCGTTCCACATTCTTGAACCTGGGTACCAGCACACTGTAGAACAGCGCCTCGGTATCTTTGTCGTTGAACGAGCGGACCATGCAGCTACTTTGTTCCGCATCACAGAACCTGTCAAGCGAGTCCTGTCGGCAATGTGGCCTTGACGGGAATACCTCCTTACATTAAAGTAAGGAAAATCAAGAAAAGGTATTCCATGTCAACAGCCACACTCACGACCAAAGGCCAGATCACCATTCCCGCAGAGGTTCGCAAGGACCTCAATGTCGATACAGGAGACAGGGTGGAGTTCGTTTTGATCGCGCCAGGGCGCTATGAGTTTGTTGCCGCGACGCGGGAGGTGACCGAACTCAAAGGCATGTTTGGTCCTGCAAAGAAGGCCATTTCCATTGAAGCTATGAATGCCGCCATTGCGGGGCGTGGGGCAGCGGCGCGATGATTGGCCTAGATACCAATGTCCTGGTGCGCTACATCATGCAGGACGATGCCAAGCAGTCGCCCAAGGCCACGCGGCTAATCGAATCCCTGGACACCGAGAACCCTGGCTACATCACCACGGTGTCGATGGTGGAACTTTATTGGGTGTTAACTACCAGCTACGAATTAACAGCCGCTCAGGCAGCGCAGGCCTTGGAGGCTGTGTTGCGTACCAAGCAATTGGTGGTGGAACGGGCAGACCAAGTCGTGCGCGCCTTGCGACTATTTGGCGACGGCAAAGCAGACTTTGCAGACTGCCTAATTGAGCGTGTCGCCTCCAGCGCCGGGTGCAGCCAGGTCTTGACTTTTGATAGCAAAGCATCCAAACACGCTGGAATGACGCTTATTGTCTGACGCAAAACACCGGACTCCAAGCCCGCAGCTTGCTGCAGCCACGGTGCCGGATGGCCACTTAGCAGCGGCAGGCTGCCGGTTTGGCGTGCTTTGGCCTGGTCGCAAGGCACGGCGCCGCCGCTTCTGTTTGTTTTGACCTAGACGGTCAGGAATGGCTGAAAACAGCGCTCACCTTTTCGAACCCATCAATCGGCAATTCGACGGTGCTGCGTTTTGCTCTGTTAGTATTTATTTTTGATATTTATTTCAGAAATATATGGATCTATTGAAACGGAGCAGCGTGCGCAGGTACGTCAAATTTGCGGCTCTGGCTGCGTACTCGCCCCTGCTTGATTGGGCGGCGCAAGCCACAACCACCGACAAAGCAAACCCTGCTCATCGCCCGCGCGTGGTCGTGATCGGTGCCGGTGCAGCCGGTCTGGCTGCTGCAAAGGCATTAAAAACCGATGGTTGCGCGGTAGTAGTCTTGGAAGCGCGCGACCGTATTGGTGGACGGGTATGGACCGACAGGCGCTGCGGCGCAGCGGTGGAGTTGGGTGCCGGTGAAATTCACGGGCAGGACGGCAACCCGCTGACCGCGCTTGCGCGGCAATGGGGGCTTTACGCAACGCCCACCCGGCGCGATCTTTTCCAGTTTTTTGACCGACAAGGGAGCACCATCGGAAGTCTGCGTGTAATCGAATCGCTTGGCGCATTTACCGCACTACTGGAAGCGTCTCGCCTTTATGCAGGCACACAAGCCAATGACCTTTCCTTGCACCAGGCGTTCAAAGCGGTGCGTCCGGACTTTGAAGCACAGGAATTGCTGGGTTTTTGGTTGGGCTTGCACCAGTTTTATGGCCCGCTGCAAAGCCTTTCGGCAAAGCATTGGGCAATAAGCAAGACCTACCCTGGTACCGATCTCATGCTGCCTAACGGCTACGACGAAATTTTCTCTCGGCTAGCAAACGGCATAGACCTGGTCTTGAACACAAGCGTCGAATCGATCGATGCAACCGGCGTAGAAATTAAAGTTCAAACGCAAAAAGACGTTTATTGGGCAGACCGTGTGGTCGTCACCGTGCCCCACGGCGTGCTGCGGCAGAACAAAGTCATTTTTGCGCCTGCGCTGCCCGACTGGAAACAGCAAGCCATTCAGGGGATAGGTTCAGGCCAGGCGGACAAAATTGTTTTGCAGTTTGACAAGGCATTCTGGGATGCCAGGCAGCAATTCATTGGTTTTCGGCGCGCGGGATGGGGGCAAGCGGAAATGTTCCTCAACCTCAGCCGAACCACCGACAAATCCATACTTGTCGGTATGGTCTTGGGTGACGCGCGCAATGAGATATTGAATGGCGAGGGACGTTTAAGCGATGACTTATTGCTGCGATTGCGGCGCATTTATGGGGCCGACATTCCAGAGCCTAAAAATTTATATTTAACCAACTGGTCAGCCGAACCCTACAGCCTAGGTGCATTTGCGATTCCCCTTGTCGGGTCAACGCCTGAACATTACGCGGCGCTGGCTGAGCCCCTTGGAGGCAAATTATTTTTTGCCGGTGAACACACGAATTTTGAATACCGCGCCAGCGTGCATGGAGCTTATTTGTCTGGTCTTAGGGCTGCTAAGCAAGTCATGGAAACTATTTGATAATGGCAAGCTATTTCGCAGCTTGACTTTTAAAGTCCTTCAGTTCAAATGGAAATGAGGAAGTTTATGAACATTTCCCAAGCCTCACCCGAGGATGCCTATGCCATCGCGAAAATCCACGTGGATTCATGGCGCGAGGCATATCGGGCCATTCTTCCCGCAGAATATCTGGCAGCGCTATCCGTTGAAAAACGACAAACTTTTTGGACGCAGGCCATTGCCGAAGGCAGGTCTGAACTATGGCTAGCAAAGGCCGACGGTGTAAGCCAAGGTTGGATCAATTTCGGCAAATCACGTGACGATGATCTAGACGCAACGGATGCAGAAATTTGGGCGCTTTATGTTGCACCGCCCTGCTGGTCAAAGGGAATCGGCTTGCAACTCTGGCTAAAGGCGAAAGACTTCCTACGCAGCCAGGGATTTTCAAGCTGTAGCCTTTGGGTTTTGTCGGTAAACGTCCGCGCTATCCGTTTTTACGAAGCGGTCGGATTCAAACTAGGCATCAATTCATCAAAATCAATGGGACTGGCGGGGATTCAACTCACAGAACTGCGCTACGTAAGCTCTCTTAAGGAATAGCACTGGCCCGCGCAATTAAAAAAAAGCCTACGCAGTCACCGACAGGAACATTTAAGTCACTGCTACGCAAGCAATCCCTGCTTAAACCCCGCCATCACTTCCGCCACCGCTTCGTTGCTCAGACGGTTGCCATATTGGCTGACAACACGCGCAGCGGCGCGGTTGCCCAAGGCGGCGGCCTGTACGTAGCTATAGCCTTGCGTGACAGCATAGAGGAATGCCCCGGCAAACATATCGCCCGCGCCATTGCTGTCTAGGGCCTTTACGGGTACGGCGGGCACTTCGGTGCGCTGCCCGCCTTCGAGCACGATGCAGCCTTTGGCGCTACGGGTCAGGCAGACCACGCGGGCCAGTGTACTGACTTGGGCGCATACGGCGTCCAGGTCTTGCGAGCCGCACCAGACCTGGGCTTCCTCTTCATTGCAAAACAAATACTCTAAGCGCCCTTGTTCGTCCGAATTGCCGACCATGGCCTCTAAGCCGGGGCGACAGAAGTTAATCATGCTCATGTCGCTGAGTGTGAGCGCCAGCGCAACACCGGCGCGGTGGGCGATAGCGCGGCCTTGCAAAGCGGCGTCCACGCCGGTGGGCGATGCGGCCAAGTAGCCTTCCATGTAATACACGCGTGCGCGTTCGATATCTTGCGGATGCAGCGCAGTGTGGTCCAGGTCGGCGGTAGCGCCTAAGAAAGTGCTCATGCTGCGCTCGGCATCGGGTGTGACCATGACCATGCAGATGCCGGTCTGGCCGTGCGGCGCGCGGGTATGGCTGAGGTTGGTGGCCACGCCGTTGTGGGCCAAGTCCTGCATGTAAAACGCGCCCAATTCGTCTTCTGCCACGCGGCAGGAATAAAAGGCTTTGCCGCCAAATTGCGCTACCGCCACGATGGTGTTACCCGCCGAGCCGCCGCCCGTGCGGTGCGAGGGCACGCCGTGCATATGCTGCAAAAGTTCGGCGCGGCGCGGCGCGTCGATCAGCGTCATGTGCCGCTTTTCTACGCCCGCTTGCTGTAACAGGGTATCGCTGACCTGGTACTCGGAATCGACCAAGGCATTGCCGATGGCATAGACACAAAATTTTTTCATGGAGTTTCCAACAGAGCGCAGTGCGCGGTTTATGGTTCAACTATTGTTCAACTATTGTTCAACGAATGCGCGTTCGACCACGAAGTCGCCCGGCTTGGTGGTGTTGCCTTCGACAAAGCCGCGCGATTCGAGCATGTGCTTGAGTTGGCGCAGCATCTCGGGGCTGCCGCACAGCATGACACGGTCGTTCGCCGGGTCAAACTTGGGCATACCCAAATCGGTTTGCATCTTGCCGCTTTCCAGCAAGTCGGTAATGCGGCCTTGGTTGCGGAAGGGTTCTCGCGTCACGGTGGGGTAGTAGAGCAATTGCGCGCTGACCATTTCGCCTAAAAACTCATGCTGCGGGAGTTCATGGCTCAGGTAGTCGTGGTAGGCCAGCTCGGCCACTTCGCGCACGCCGTGCACCAGAATCACTTTTTCAAAACGCTCGTAGGTAGCCGGGTCGCGCACGATGCTGAGGTAAGGTGCAACGCCGGTGCCGGTGCCGAATAAATACAGGTTTTTTCCGGGTAACAGATAGTCGATCAACAAGGTACCCGTGGGCTTTTTACCCACCACAATCGTGTCGCCCACCTGGATGTGTTGCAGTTTGGAAGTCAGCGGCCCATCCTGCACCTTGATGCTCAAAAACTCCAGATGGTCTTCGTAATTGGCGCTCACGATGCTGTAGGCGCGCAGCAGCGGTTTGCCGCTTTCGCCGCGCAGGCCGATCATGGTGAAGTGGCCGTTGGAGAAGCGCAGGGCTTCGTCGCGGGTGGTGGTAAAGCTGAAAAGGCGGTCAGTCCAGTGGTGGACG
>JBILPS010000060.1:0-17089 GCA_044373655.1 Rhodoferax sp. | reverse complement strand
TGACCCCCCACTTCAAGACCCACGCCAAAGACCACCATGGTCGCCGCGGTCTGTTGCGCATGGTCAGCCGCCGCCGCAAATTGCTTGATTACCTCAAGTTCAAAGACGCTGACCGTTACACCGCACTGATCGCCAAATTGGGTCTGCGTAAGTAATTCGGGAAAATGAACGCGAAGCGCCTGAGTTAGGACACTAGCTCAGGCGTTTTTTACTTCGGAGACAAGGAAAGCAGTACGAAGCTGTGTCATTCCAGAGCAATTTGGCCCCCAGGGGCTCTGGAATGGCATCGTGGGCTGTGACTTTGAATCCGGGCTTTGGCGGGGTGGCCTGCACCTCCCACCTGTTGAGAAAGTAATGGAGATAACCCATGACCATGTTTAAAAAAGTTAGTAAAACCTTCCAGTGGGGCCAGCACACGGTCACTATGGAAACCGGCGAAATCGCGCGCCAGTCCACCGGCGCAGTGCTGCTCGATATGGACGGCACCGTGGTGTTGGCTACGGTTGTAGCCCGTACCGAAGGCAAAGCCGGCCAGGACTTTTTCCCCTTGACGGTCGATTACCTGGAAAAAAGCTATGCCGCAGGCAAGATCCCTGGCAGCTTTTTCAAGCGCGAAGGCCGCCCCAGCGAGTTTGAAACCCTGACCAGCCGCCTGATCGACCGCCCGATCCGCCCCCTGTTCCCTGAAGGCTTCTTCAATGAAGTCCACGTGGTGGTGCACACCGTGTCGCTCAACCCCGAAGTCGATGCCGATATCGCCGCCTTGATTGCCGTGAGCGCCGCCCTGTCGGTCAGCGGTGTGCCTTTTAGCGGCCCCATCGGCGCGGCCCGCGTCGGTTATGTCAATGGCCAATACGTCCTCAACCCCGGCCAGACCGCACGCAAAGATTCGGTGATGGACCTGGTCGTTGCCGGTACTGAAGCGGCTGTGTTGATGGTCGAGTCCGAAGCCCAGCAGTTGCCCGAAGACATCATGCTCGGCGCCGTGGTATTTGGCCACGAGCAAGGCAATATCGCCATCAATGCCATTCATGAATTGGTGCGCGATGCCGGCAAGCCGGTATGGGACTGGAAAGCCCCGGCCAAAGACGAAGCGATGATTGCCAAGATCGACGGTTTGGCCAAAGATAAATTGGTCGCCGCCTACCAAATCCGTAATAAGCAAGCCCGTACCCAGGCGTGCCGTGTCGCTTATGCCGAGGTGATGGCTGCGCTCAAAGCCGAGGGCGCCGCTTTTGATGGCGTAGCGATTGAAGGCCTGTTGTTCGAAATCGAAGCCAAGATCGTGCGTAGCCAAATTTTGGCGGGCGAGCCCCGTATCGATGGCCGCGACACCCGCACGGTGCGCGCTATCGAAATTCGCAATGGCGTGCTGCCCCGCACCCACGGTTCGGCCCTGTTCACACGTGGCGAAACCCAAGCCCTGGTGGTCACCACCTTGGGTACGGAGCGCGATGCCCAGCGTATTGATGCACTGAGCGGCGACTATGAAGACCGCTTCATGCTGCACTACAACATGCCTCCGTTTGCCACCGGTGAAACCGGCCGTGTGGGCACGCCCAAGCGCCGCGAAATCGGCCATGGTCGCCTAGCCAAGCGCGCATTGGCAGCCTGCCTGCCCAGCAAGGAAGACTTCCCCTACACCATGCGTGTGGTGTCTGAAATTACCGAATCCAACGGTTCCTCGTCCATGGCTTCGGTCTGCGGCGGCTGCCTGTCCTTGATGGACGCAGGCGTTCCCATGAAAGCGCATGTGGCCGGCATCGCCATGGGCCTGATCAAAGAAGACAACCGCTTTGCGGTTTTGACCGATATCTTGGGTGATGAAGACCACCTGGGCGATATGGACTTCAAAGTGGCCGGCACCACGCACGGCATTACCGCTTTGCAAATGGACATCAAAATCCAAGGCATTACCAAAGAAATCATGCAAGTGGCATTGGCCCAGGCCAAAGAAGCGCGCATGCACATTTTGGGTAAGATGCAAGAAGCCATGGCTGGTGCCAAAGCCGAAGTGTCCAACTTCGCGCCCCGCCTGTTCACCATGAAGATCAACCCCGAGAAGATCCGTGACGTGATCGGCAAAGGCGGCGCTGTTATCCGCGCGCTGACCGAAGAAACCGGTACCCAGATCAATATCGAGGAAGACGGCACCATCACCATCGCCTCCAGCGACCCAGCCAAGGCAGAAGAAGCCAAGCGCCGCATCGAAGAGATCACCGCCGAAGTGGAAATTGGCAAGGTCTATGAAGGCCCGATCACCAAGATTTTGGACTTCGGCGCATTGGTCAACTTGCTGCCCGGCAAAGACGGCTTGCTGCACATCAGCCAAATCGCCCATGAGCGCGTGGAAAAAGTCACCGACTACCTGTCCGAAGGCCAGATCGTGCGCGTCAAAGTGCTCGAGACCGACGAGAAAGGCCGTGTCAAGTTGTCGATGAAAGCCTTGCTCGATCGTCCTGTGCACAACGATCAGTCTTGATCGAAGAGGCGCCAGGCGCTGCGAAGCGTCTGGCCTTTTGAATTACCAGCGGCCAAAGGTCTTTAGCCTATGCAAGTCATTGAGATTTCCAGTTTCGGTGCGCCAGAGGTGCTGCGCCTGGCTGAGCGGGTCATGCCTGTGGCAGCCGGCGGCGAGGTGCTGATTCGGGTTGCGGCCAGTGGCATCAATCGACCGGATGTGTTGCAGCGCCTGGGGCACTACCCGGCGCCCCCCGGCGCTTCGGATATTCCGGGGCTGGAAGTGGCCGGCGTGATTGAGTCTGGCGATGCGCAAGCCATGGCCGAAGCGGGCTTGAAGGTGGGCGACCGCGTCTGCGCTTTGGTGGCCGGTGGTGGCTATGCGCAGTGGTGCGTCGCGCCAGTGGGCCAATGCCTGCCGGTGCCCAAGGGCTGGAGCGATACGGATGCAGCGGGATTGCCCGAAACCTTTTTTACCGTCTGGAGCAATGTGTTTGACCGAGGCCGCTTGCAGGCCGGTGAAACCCTGCTGATCCAGGGCGGCTCTAGCGGCATTGGCGTGACCGCCATCCAAATGGCCAAAGCCATGGGCGCTACGGTGATCGTGACGGTGGGTAATGACGACAAATGCAAGGCCTGCCTGGCTTTGGGCGCGGACCACGCCATCAATTACAAAACCCAGGACTTTGAGGCTGAAGTAGCCCGCATCACCAACAAGCGCGGTGTGGACGTGGTCCTCGATATGGTGGCTGGCGCCTATGTGGCTAAGGAAGTCAATTGCCTGGCCGAAGATGGGCGCTTGGTTTTTATTGCGGTGCAGGGCGGGGTGAAGGCGGAGTTCAATGCTGGTCTCGTGTTGCGTAAACGCTTGACGATTACCGGCTCGACTTTGCGCATCCGGCCCGTGGCTTTCAAAGCGGCTATCGCCCAGTCCTTGCAGCGCCATATCTGGCCTTTGCTGGAAAGCGGTGCGATCAAGTCGGTGCTGCATGCCGCTTATCCGGCTGCGCAGGCTGCTAGGGCGCATGCAGAAATGGAAGCGAGCCAGCACATCGGAAAAATTGTTTTGCAATGGGACGGTGTATGAAAAAGCTGGTCGCCGGTAACTGGAAGATGAATGGCTCGCTGGCGGCCAATGCGGCGCTGGTGCAGGCTTTGCTGGCAGACGGCGATCAGGCCTGGAACTGCGATGTGGCTGTCTGCGTTCCCGCTCCCTATTTGGCGCAATTGCAGGCGCTTACCCAGGGCAGTGCCCTGGCGCTGGGCGCGCAAGACGTGTCGGCACAGGAAAGCGGCGCATTCACGGGTGAAAGCTCGGCGACCATGCTCAAAGATTTTGGGGTGCGCTACTGTCTGGTGGGCCATTCCGAGCGTCGCCAGTACCACCAGGAAAGCGATGCTGTCGTGGCCACCAAAGCGCAGCGCGCCTTGGCTGCCGGCATCACGCCCATTGTGTGCGTTGGCGAGTCCTTGGCCGAGCGTGAAGCCGGTGAAACCGAAGCCGTGATCAAGCGCCAACTGGCGGCGGTGGTGCATGTCAACGGCCACTGCATCAGCGAAATTGTGCTGGCTTACGAGCCGGTGTGGGCCATTGGCACCGGCAAAACCGCCAGTCCTGAACAAGCCCAAGCGGTGCACCATGTGTTGCGCCAGCAATTGCAAGCGGCCAGTGCGAGTGCGGACCGGGTCCGAATACTCTACGGTGGCAGCATGAATGCCGGCAACGCCGCATCGTTGCTGGCCCAGCCTGATATTGACGGCGGCCTGATTGGCGGCGCCTCTTTAAAGGCCGCAGATTTTTTATCCATTATCCGGGCCGCGCAGTAAAGCGGTACGAGCAGTTTTTTTCCAGGAGTAGAAGATGAGTTATACGGTTACGATCATCCTGACAGTGCAGATGATTTCGGCGATTGCGATGATCGGTTTAATCCTGATCCAGCACGGCAAAGGTGCCGACATGGGTGCGGCTTTTGGCAGCGGCGGCTCGGGCAGCTTGTTTGGCGCCAGCGGCAGCGCCAACTTTTTGTCGCGCACCACGGCGGTGTTGGCCACGGTATTTTTTACCGCTACTTTGGCGCTGGCGTACTTCGGCAACCTGCGCCCGACTAGCAGCGGTAGCGTCCTAGAGGCTGCCAACGTAGCCGCCCCAGCAGCGCCAGCCAGTGCTGCAGCGCCCGCGCCAGCGGCTTCGGGCGCAGCCCAAATCCCGGCGAATTGAGGTCGCCTAAATAGTCGAAAGTCCCTCGGGAAGCCTTGCTAAATCAGGGTAAACTCGTAGGCTTATCAGGGCCGAGAGAGCAGCGCAGATGCTCAGGCCTTGTTGTGGAAAAAGCCGCCGTCGTGGTGAAATTGGTAGACACGCTATCTTGAGGTGGTAGTGGCGAAAGCTGTGCGAGTTCGAGTCTCGCCGACGGCACCATAGCAAGAGAGCACTGCGTGCCTGTAAGGGTGATGCAAACAATCAGACTTATCGTCGGACGATCCCTAAATAGCTATGAATCTGGACCAATACCTGCCTGTTTTGCTATTCATTCTGGTCGGTGTGGCTATCGGCATCATCCCCCAGGTGCTGGGATATATCCTCGGTCCGAACCGGCCCGATCAGGCCAAAAACTCCCCTTACGAATGCGGCTTCGAAGCCTTTGAAGATGCCCGCATGAAGTTCGATGTGCGCTACTACCTGGTCGCTATTCTGTTCATCTTGTTTGACCTGGAAATCGCCTTCTTGTTTCCTTGGGCGGTGTCGCTTAAAGAAATCGGCCCCCTGGGTTTTTGGGCCGTCATGCTGTTTTTAGGTATTCTGGTTGTGGGCTTTGTCTACGAATGGAAAAAAGGGGCCCTTGACTGGGAATGACACCATGATTGAAGGCGTATTCAAAGAAGGCTTTGCCACCACCAGCTACGACGCGGTGGTCAACTGGGCCAAGACCGGTTCCATCTGGCCCATGACTTTCGGCCTGGCCTGTTGCGCGGTAGAGATGATGCATGCGGCTGCGGCGCGCTATGACATCAGCCGTTTTGGCTCGGAAGTGTTTCGCGCCAGCCCGCGCCAGTCCGACCTCATGATTGTGGCGGGCACGCTGTGCAACAAGATGGCGCCTGCGCTGCGCAAAGTCTATGACCAGATGTCCGAGCCGCGCTGGGTGCTGTCCATGGGCTCCTGCGCCAACGGAGGCGGCTATTACCACTACAGCTACTCGGTGGTGCGCGGCTGTGACCGCATCGTGCCGGTCGATGTCTATGTACCCGGTTGCCCGCCCACGGCCGAGGCGCTGCTTTACGGCATTTTGCAACTCCAACAAAAAATCCGCCGCACCGAAACCATCGCGCGCGCCTGAGCACATCCATGACTTCTTTTTCTGTTCGTCCTGAAGATACCCAGGCTGCGATTGCGCAGGTGCTGGGCGACAAAGTCAAACGTATTTCGGTAGATCTGGGTGAAGTCAAAGTGTTGGTGTCCGCGCAGGACTACCACGCGGCAGCGCTTTTGCTACGCGACAGCGCGGGCTGCCAGTTTGAGCAAATGATGGATTTGTGCGCCGTGGACTATTCCACCTACGGCGATAGCCGTTACGAAGGCCCGCGCTACTGCGTGGTGGTGCATTTGTTGTCGGTCAGGCTGAACCAGCGCGTGCGCCTGAAGGTCTTTGCTACCGACGACGACATGCCGGTGCTCGACTCCATTAACGACATCTGGAATTCGGCCAACTGGTTTGAGCGCGAGGCTTTTGACCTGTTTGGCGTGGTGTTTGAAGGGCATGACGACCTGCGCCGCATCCTGACAGACTACGGCTTTATCGGCCACCCCTTCCGCAAAGACTTTCCCACCACCGGGTATGTAGAAATGCGCTACGACGCCGAGCAGGCGCGGGTGATTTACCAGCCGGTGACGATCGAGACGCGTGAAATCACGCCCCGCATCATCCGCGAAGAGAACTACGGAGGCCTGCACTAAGCAGGGCTCGCCATGGCTGAAATTAAAAACTACACCCTCAACTTCGGTCCGCAGCACCCAGCCGCGCACGGCGTGCTGCGCCTGGTGCTGGAGCTTGACGGCGAAGTCATCCAGCGCGCCGACCCGCATATCGGGCTGCTGCACCGCGCTACCGAAAAGCTGGCCGAGTCCAAAACCTATATCCAGGCCTTGCCCTATATGGACCGCCTGGACTATGTGTCCATGATGTGCAATGAACACGCCTACTGTCTGGCCATCGAAAAGTTGCTGGGTATCGAAGTGCCTATCCGAGCGCAGTACATCCGCGTGATGTATGCCGAGATCACCCGCTTGCTCAATCACCTGATGTGGTTGGGCTCGCACGGCAATGACTGCGGTAGCTCGACGATTCTGATCTACACCTTCCGCGAGCGCGAGGATTTGTTTGACATGTACGAAGCGGCCAGCGGCGCGCGCATGCACGCGGCCTATTTCCGTCCCGGCGGCGTGTACCGCGACCTGCCCGACACCATGCCGCAGTTCAAGGCCAACAAAATCCGTAACGCCAAAGGCATTGCCGAACTCAACGCCAATCGCCAAGGCTCACTGCTGGACTTTATCGAAGACTTCACCCAGCGCTTCCCGCAGTGCTTGTCCGAATACCACACGCTCTTGACCGATAACCGCATTTGGAAGCAACGCACCGTCAACATCGGCATCGTCACGCCCGAGCGAGCGCTCAATTTGGGCTTTAGCGGCCCCATGCTGCGCGGCTCCGGTATTGCCTGGGACTTGCGTAAAAAGCAGCCTTATGAGGTGTACTCCGAAATGGACTTTGACATCCCCGTAGGCAAGACCGGCGATGTGTATGACCGCTACCTGGTGCGCATGGAAGAGATGAAGCAGTCCAACCGCATCATCAGCCAGTGTGTGCATTGGCTCAAGGCCAACCCCGGTCCGGTAATCACCGACAACCACAAAGTGGCTGCGCCTTCGCGTGAATCCATGAAGACGAATATGGAAGGCCTGATTCACCACTTCAAGCTGTTTACCGAAGGCTTTCATGTGCCCCAGGGCGAGGCCTATGCCGCTGTCGAGCATCCCAAGGGCGAGTTTGGTATTTACATCGTCAGCGACGGTGCTAACAAGCCTTACCGCCTAAAGATTCGTCCCCCCGGTTTTGCCCATTTGGCTGCGCTCAATGAAATGGCCAAGGGCCACATGATTGCCGATGCGGTGTCCATCATCGGCACCATGGACATTGTTTTTGGAGAGATTGACCGATGATGTCGGATGCCACTCAGGCGCGCTTTGATCGCGAAGTCGCCAAATACCCGCCGGACCAGAAGCAGTCTGCCGTGATGGCCTGCTTGTCCATCGTGCAACAAGAGCAAGGTTGGGTCAGTTCCGAGAGCGAGCGCATGGTGGCCAACTACCTGGGCATGGCGCCTATGGCCGTGCATGAGGTCAGCACCTTCTACAACATGTACAACCTCAAGCCGGTGGGCAAATACAAGCTCAACGTCTGCACCAATTTGCCCTGCCAGCTGGGCGGCGGCGCAAAAGCCATGGCCCATTTGGAAAAAATCCTGGGTATCCATGCCGGTGAAACCACCAGCGACGGCTTGTTTACCCTGCAGCCGAGCGAATGCCAAGGCGCTTGCGCCGACGCGCCGGTGCTGCTGGTTAACGATCGCCACATGTGCAGCTTTATGAGCGATGAAAAACTAGACCAGTTGATCGCTGAACTCAAGCAAGCGGAGGGCGCGCAATGACGCTGCAACAGGTATTGGCTCCGTTCCAGGCCACGGGCCGGGAAAGCTCTTTTCATGGCCGCCACAAAGGCGCGCAAATCCTGGCCGATTTAGATGGTTCCAACTGGGGCATTGCGGCTTACCAAGCGCGCGGCGGTTACCAAGCCTTGCGCAAGATTTTGGCCCAGGATGGCGGTGAGGGCATGACGCAAGACCAGGTGATTGCCACGGTCAAAGAATCGGGCCTGCGCGGTCGCGGCGGCGCGGGCTTTCCGACCGGCTTGAAGTGGAGCTTTATGCCGCGCCAGTTCCCGGGGCAGAAGTACCTGGTGTGTAACTCCGATGAAGGCGAGCCCGGCACCTGCAAAGACCGCGACATCATGCAGTTCAACCCGCACGCGGTGATTGAAGGCATGGCGATTGCCGCTTATGCCATGGGCATCACGGTCGGTTACAACTACATCCATGGCGAAATTTTTCAGACCTATGAGCGCTTTGAAGCGGCTTTAGAAGAAGCCCGCGCAGCCGGTTTTCTGGGCCAGCACATCATGGGTAGCAATTTCAGCTTCCAACTGCGTGCAAGCCATGGCTTTGGCGCCTATATCTGTGGCGAAGAGACTGCTTTGCTCGAATCGCTGGAAGGCAAAAAAGGCCAACCGCGCTTTAAGCCGCCGTTCCCTGCCAGCTTTGGCCTCTACGGCAAGCCCACCACCATCAACAACACCGAAACCTTTGCGGCAGTGCCTTGGATCATCCGCAACGGCGGTGCGGCCTACCTGGCTTGCGGCAAGCCCAATAACGGTGGCACCAAGATTTTTTCAGTCAGTGGCGATGTGCAGCGCCCGGGCAATTACGAAGTGCCCATGGGCACGCCCTTTGCAGAGTTGCTGGAGATGGCCGGTGGCATGCGCGCGGGCCGTACGCTCAAGGCGGTCATTCCTGGAGGCTCGTCGGCGCCGGTATTGCCCGCGAGCATCATGATGGACATCACCATGGACTATGACGCGATTGCCAAGGCCGGCTCCATGCTGGGCTCGGGCGCGGTCATTGTCATGGACGACACGCGTTGCATGGTCAAGTCTTTGCAGCGTCTGTCTTACTTTTATTCGCATGAATCCTGCGGCCAATGCACCCCTTGCCGCGAAGGTACGGGCTGGCTCTGGCGCATGGTGGACCGCATTGAAAACGGGCACGGCCGCGCCAGCGACCTGGAGACGCTGGACAGCGTGGCAGGCAACATCATGGGCCGCACCATTTGCGCGCTGGGCGACGCAGCGGCCATGCCGGTGCGCGGCATGCTCAAGCATTTCCGGTCCGAATTTGTTCACCATATAGAGCACAAGACCTGCGTGGTCGGTGCCTACGTTTGATCGGTGCAGCACCATGGTTGAAATCGAACTCGACGGCAAAAAAGTAGAAGTGCTTGAAGGCAGCATGGTGATGCATGCCGCTGAAAAAGCCGGTACTTATATCCCTCATTTTTGTTACCACAAGAAGCTGAGCATTGCGGCCAATTGCCGCATGTGCCTGGTCGATATTGAAAAAGCCCCCAAGCCCATGCCCGCCTGCGCCACGCCGGTGACCAATGGCATGGTGGTGCACACCAAGAGCGACAAAGCCATCAAGGCGCAGCAATCGGTGATGGAGTTTTTGCTGATCAACCACCCGCTCGATTGCCCGATTTGCGACCAGGGCGGCGAATGCCAGTTGCAAGACCTGGCGGTGGGCTATGGCGGTTCTAACTCGCGCTACGAAGAAGAAAAGCGTGTGGTGGCGATCAAAGACGTCGGCCCACTCATCAGCATGCAGGAGATGAGCCGTTGCATCCATTGCACCCGCTGCGTGCGCTTTGGTCAGGAAGTGGCCGGCGCCATGGAACTGGGCATGTCGCACCGTGGCGAACATGCCGAAATTGAAACCTTTGTCGGCCAGACGGTGGACTCCGAACTGTCGGGCAATATGATTGATATTTGCCCGGTCGGCGCCTTGACCAGCAAGCCTTTTCGCTACAGCGCCCGCACCTGGGAGCTTTCACGCCGCAAGTCGGTCAGCCCGCATGATTCGACGGGCGCTAATTTGGTGGTGCAGGTTAAAAACAACCATGTCATGCGCGTGGTGCCGCTGGAAAACGATGCGGTCAACGAATGCTGGATCGCCGACCGCGACCGTTTTTCCTACGAGGCGCTCAGCAGCCCGGACCGCTTGCATACGCCCATGATCAAGCAAGGCGGCAAATGGTCTAGCGTGGACTGGCAAACGGCTCTGGAATACGTGGCCAATGGCCTCAAGCAAATCAAGAGTAACCACGGCGCCCAGGCGCTTGGCGCCTTGGTCAGTCCGCACAGCACCTTGGAAGAATTACACCTCGCGGCCAAACTGGTGCGCGGTCTGGGCAGCGAGAACATAGACCACCGCTTGCGTAACCAAGATTTCACTGCTACCGATGGTGTGCGCCACTTAGGTATGCCCATCGCCGGGCTTTCCACTTTGCAACGCGTGCTCGTGGTGGGAACTAATTTACGCAAAGAGCATCCTTTGTTTGCCCTGCGCGTACGCCAGGCGGCACGCAGCGGTTGCGCGGTGCATGCGCTGCGCAGCGATGCGGCCGATTGGGCGATTCCTATCGCTCAGGATATGCAAGCCTCGTCGCAAGATTGGCTGGCGCACCTGCAATCAATTGCCGCTGCCGTGGCGCAGTTGGCTGAAATGAGCTGCCCCTTTAAGGCGACCGTTAATGATCAAGCACTGGCGATTGCCAAGTCGCTCTTGGGTGGTGAACGCAAAGCGGTGTTGCTGGGCAATGGTGCCGCACACCATGCGCAGGCCTCGGCCTTGCAAGCCGTGGCTGCGTGGATTGCCACTGCCACCGGCGCGAGCTTTGGTTTTTTGACCCAAGCGGCCAACACGGTAGGTGCGCAATTCGTCCATGCGGAGCCAGGGCAGGGCGGTTTGCATGCTGGGCAAATGCTGGGCGGCGCGCTCAAAGCCGTTTTGCTACTCAATAACGAACCCGAATTTGACAGCGCTGCCGGTAAAGTGGCCTTGGCCCAACTGGCGCAAGCGCAAATGGTGGTCAGCTTTTCGCCCTTTAATGCCAATATGCAGTGCGCCGATGTGTTGCTGCCGATTGCGCCTTTTAGCGAAACCTCGGGCACTTTTGTCAACGCCGAAGGCCGGGTGCAAAGCTTCCACGCGGTGGTCAAGCCGCAGGGCGAGGCCAGGCCCGCCTGGAAAGTCTTGCGCGTATTGGGCAATATGCTGAAGATCGACGGCTTTTCCCAAGAGTCCTCGCAGGACGTGCTGCAGGAGATTTTTGCTGGTGTTGCGCCTGCGCACCTTAGCGCCGATCGCCTGAACAACGCCAGCAGCCAACCCACGCAAGCGGGCCCCGGCACTGCCCCTTGCACCGCGTCGATTTACCAGTTGGATGGCCTAGTGCGCCGCGCTAGCAGCCTGCAAATGACGGCCGATGCACGTTCCGCTGCGGAGGTGCCCGCATGATCGACACGATCTACAACGCAGGCCTGCAAGCCGTGGCAGCCACTTGGTGGACCGCCGTGGTTTGGCCGGTGGTTTGGACCCTGATGAAAATCCTGGTCGTGCTCTTGCCCTTGCTGGGTGCCGTGGCCTACCTCACGCTGTGGGAGCGCAAATTTTTAGGTTGGATACAAGTACGCGTCGGTCCTAACCGCGTCGGCCCGCTTGGCCTGTTGCAGCCGATTGCCGATGCGCTCAAGCTATTGACCAAAGAAATTCTCGTGCCCGCAGCGGCCAACCGGGGACTGTTCTTTATCGGCCCGATTCTCACCATCATGCCGGCGCTGGCCGCCTGGGCGGTTGTGCCCTTCGGCCCCGACGTGGCCCTGGCCAATATCAACGCCGGTTTGTTGTTTGTGATGGCGATCACCTCCATGGAAGTCTATGGCGTGGTCATAGCCGGGTGGGCGTCCAATTCCAAATACGCATTTCTGGGCGCCTTGCGCGCTTCGGCGCAAATGGTCAGCTATGAAATCGCGATGGGCTTTTGCCTCGTCGTCGTTTTGATGGTGACCGGCAGCATGAATATGAGCGTCATCGTGACCGAGCAGGCCAAGGGCATGTTTGCCGACCAAGGCCTGGGCTTTTTGTCTTGGAACTGGCTGCCGCTCTTGCCGATTTTTGTGGTCTACATCATCTCCGGCCTGGCCGAAACCAATCGCCACCCGTTTGACGTGGTCGAGGGCGAGGCCGAAATTGTGGCGGGCCACATGGTTGAGTACTCCGGTATGTCTTACGCCATGTTTTATCTGGCCGAGTACGCCAATATGTGGCTGGTCTCGATTCTGGCGGCAGTGATGTTTTTGGGCGGCTGGCTCTCGCCGGTGGCTGCGCTTGATTGGATTCCCGGCGGCATCTGGCTGGGCCTCAAAACCTGCGCCATTGTCAGCATTTTCATCTGGGTGCGCGCCACCTTCCCGCGCTTTCGCTACGACCAGATCATGCGCCTGGGCTGGAAAGTCTTTATCCCCGTCACCTTGGTCTGGTTGGTCGTGGTGGGCGGCTGGATGCAGACCCCCTTCAATATCTGGAAGTGAGAGACAGACATGCCAAGCATTGCTTACAAGCCCGCTGCCTTTTCGCTCAAAGACTTTTTGCTCAGCTTTTTGCTGATCGAACTGTTCAAAGGCATGGCCTTGACCATGCGCTACGCCTTCCGCAAAAAATTCACCGTGCAGTTTCCGGAAGAGAAAACGCCGCTGTCGCCGCGCTTTCGCGGCCTGCACGCGCTGCGCCGCTATGAAAACGGCGAAGAGCGCTGCATCGCCTGCAAACTCTGCGAAGCGGTATGCCCCGCGATGGCGATCACCATCGAATCCGACGTGCGCGAAGACGGATCGCGCCGCACCACGCGCTATGACATCGACCTGACCAAGTGCATTTTTTGCGGCTTTTGCGAAGAGAGCTGCCCGGTGGACTCGATTGTAGAAACCCATATCCTGGAATACCACGGCGAAAAACGGGGCGATCTGTATTTCACCAAAGACATGCTGCTAGCGGTCGGGGACCGCTATGAAGCCGAGATCGCTGCGGCCAAGCAGGCGGATGCCAAGTACCGCTAAGCGCCTGCAAGAAAGATTGCCACCATGAGTGTTACTACGGGTCTGTTTTACGCCTTTTCGGCGGTTTTGCTGATAGCGGCGTTTCGGGTCATCACCGCCCGCAACCCGGTGCATGCCGCCTTGTTTTTGGTCCTCACCTTTTTCCAGGCCGCCATGATCTGGATGCTGCTTAAGGCCGAGTTCCTGTCTATCACCCTGGTGCTGGTGTATGTCGGCGCGGTGATGGTGCTGTTCCTGTTCGTCGTGATGATGATGGACATCAACGTCGAAAACCTGCGCGTCGGCTTTTGGAATCACTTTCCGCTGGCCGCTGCGGTGGGCGTGGTGATTGCGCTGGAAATGGCAGCGGTATTGCTGGGCGGCTTTCGCGTGGTCGATGACCCGGCAGCGGCCAATAACGTCGTGGGCGGTCCGTCCAACACCCAGCAATTGGGCAAACTGCTCTATACCGAATACCTCTATCCCCTGGAAATTGCGGCCGCCATTTTGCTAGTGGCCATGATTGCCGCTATCGCCCTGACGCTGCGCGAACGCAAAGACAGCAAATACGTCAGCCCCGGCGACCAGGTGCGCGTCAAAGCGCAAGACCGCATGACGGTGCTCAAGATGGACGCCACGCAAGAAGCCCCTGCGCCCGCGCCTGTGCCGCCCGAGGCCGCTGCCCCACCGGAGACCAAAGCATGATGAATACCCTGACACTAGGCCACTTTTTGTCCCTGGGCGCGATGTTGTTTGCGCTTTCGGTGGTGGGCATATTTTTGAACCGCCGTAACCTGATCGTGCTCTTGATGGCCATCGAACTGATGCTACTGGCGGTGAACACCAATTTTGTTGCCTTCTCGCATTACCTCAACGATATGCACGGCCAGGTGTTTGTGTTCTTTATCCTGACCGTGGCCGCTGCCGAGTCGGCCATCGGCCTGGCCATTTTGGTGCTCTTGTTCAGGGCCAAGTCCAGCATTAGCGTGGACGAACTCAATACGCTCAAGGGCTAAGACAACGATGCAAGCAAGTCTCAACACCGCCACGCTGCTGATCGTGCCCCTGGCGCCTTTGGTCGGCGCACTGCTGGCCGGCATATTCGGTACGAAGTTTGGTGGCAACCGCATCGGGCGCACACTGACCCACAGCCTGACGATTGCCGGTGTGCTGATCTCCTTCATCATCTCAGCCCTCACCTTGCAAGCCGTGGTGCAAGACGGCGCACGCCTGAACGAAACGCTTTACACCTGGATGGTGGTGGGCGACCTGAAGATGGAAATTGGCTTTCTCATCGACGGCCTGACCGCCATGATGATGTGCGTAGTCACCTTCGTCTCCCTCATGGTGCACATCTACACCATTGGCTATATGGACGAGGACGAGGGCTACAACCGCTTCTTTGCCTACATCTCCCTGTTCACTTTCTCGATGCTGATGCTGGTCATGAGCAACAACCTCTTGCAGCTATTTTTTGGCTGGGAAGCGGTGGGCTTGGTGTCCTACTTGTTGATCGGTTTTTGGTACAACAAACCCAGCGCTATTTTTGCCAACATGAAGGCCTTTTTGGTCAACCGGGTGGGTGACTTTGGCTTCATCCTGGGCATTGGCCTGATCGCCGCTTTTGCCGGAACTCTTAACTATGCCGAGATATTTGCCAAAGCCCCTGAGCTAGCGACCCTCACGCTGCCCGGCACCAGCTGGATGCTGCTCACCGTAGCCTGCATTTGTTTGTTTATCGGCGCGATGGGTAAATCGGCGCAGTTTCCCCTGCACGTCTGGTTGCCTGACTCCATGGAAGGCCCCACGCCCATCTCCGCGCTGATTCATGCAGCGACGATGGTGACGGCTGGCATCTTTATGGTGGCGCGTATGTCCCCCCTGTTTGAGTTGTCCGATACCGCACTCAATTTGGTCTTGGTCGTGGGCGCAATTACCGCCTTGTTCATGGGCTTTTTGGGCATCATCCAAAACGACATCAAGCGGGTGGTGGCCTATTCCACGCTGTCGCAGCTGGGGTATATGACGGTGGCGCTTGGCGCCTCGGCTTACTCTGTGGCAGTGTTCCATTTGATGACCCATGCATTTTTCAAAGCCTTGTTGTTCCTTGGTGCCGGCTCGGTCATCATCGGCATGCACCACAACCAGGACATCCGCTGGATGGGCGGCGTGCGCAAGTACATGCCGATTACCTGGATCACCTCTTTGCTTGGTTCGTTGGCCCTGATCGGCACGCCGCTTTTTGCCGGCTTCTATTCCAAAGACAGCATCATCGAAGCCGTGGCCGAAAGCCATTTGCCGGCCGCTGGCTTTGCCCACTTTGCGGTTTTGGCCGGTGTGTTTGTCACGGCGTTTTATTCCTTTCGCATGTACTTTTTGGTCTTCCATGGCAAAGAGCGTTACGACCAGAACCCCGATGCCCACCACGGCCACGATGACCACGGCCATGGCGATCACCAAGCCCACAGCCCGCATGAATCGCCCTGGGTCGTCTGGCTGCCGCTGGTGCTGCTGGCCATCCCCTCGGTGGTGATTGGTTTTATGACCATAGAGCCCATGCTGTTCGGGTCATTTTTCAAAGACGCCATCGTGGTGGATAGCGCACGCCACCCTGCGATGAAGGAACTGCAAGAAGCTTTCCACGGCCCAGTCGCCATGGCGGTGCATGCGCTCGGCACGGCGCCGTTCTGGCTGGCCCTGGCCGGTGTTGTTACCGCTTGGTATATGTACCTCATCAACCCGGCGCTGCCAGCGGCCATCGGGCGCGGCCTGCGCCCCATCGTTGTCTTGCTGGAAAACAAGTACTACATGGACTGGTTCAATGAAAACGTGTTAGCGCGCGGTACGCGCCTCTTGGGCGATGGCTTGTGGAAGGGCGGCGACAAGGCAGTCATCGACGGCTTCTTCGTCAATGGCTCTTGGAAGCTGGTGGGCTGGGTATCCAAGCGGGTGCGCGGCTTGCAGTCTGGCTACCTGTACCACTATGCCTTGGTCATGATTCTGGGCATTTTTGTCCTCATGACCTACTTCGTCTGGCTCAACAAATAAGGAAAAAAGACCTATGGGATTGTTGAGCCTTGCTATTTGGACGCCGATTTTTTTTGGCGTCCTCCTCCTGGCCCTGGGCCGGGATGACCAAGCCCGCGCCGTGCGCTGGGTGGCGCTGATCGGTGCTTTGGCCGGTTTTCTGGTGACCTTGCCTTTGTATGCCGGTTTCCAACTCGGCACCGCCGAAATGCAGTTTGTTGAAAACAGCCTGTGGATCGAGCGCTTTAACGTCAATTACCACCTGGGCGTGGACGGCATCTCGTTTTGGTTTGTGCTGCTGACGGCGTTTATCAATGTGGTGGTAGTCATCGCCGGTTGGGAAGTGATCACCCACAAAGTCAACCAGTACATGGCCTCCTTCCTGATTTTGTCGGGCCTGATGATCGGCGTGTTCTGCGCCCTGGACGGCCTGCTGTTCTACGTATTTTTCGAAGCCACGCTGATACCCATGTACCTCATCATCGGTATCTGGGGTGGCCCCAACAAAATTTATGCGGCGTTCAAGTTTTTCCTCTACACCTTGCTCGGCTCCTTGTTGACCTTGGTCGCGCTGATTTACCTCTACATCACCTCCAACGGCAGTTTTGACATTGCTACGTGGCACGCCCTGCCGCTGGGCCAGAGCGCGCAGACCGCCATCTTCTTTGCCTTTTTTGCGGCTTTTGCTGTCAAGGTGCCCATGTGGCCTGTGCACACCTGGTTGCCTGATGTCCACGTCGAGGCGCCCACCGGCGGCTCTGCGGTGCTGGCGGCCATCATGCTCAAATTGGGCGCTTACGGTTTTCTGCGCTTTTCGCTTCCCATTGCGCCCGACG
>JBILPS010000059.1:0-17245 GCA_044373655.1 Rhodoferax sp. | reverse complement strand
TGACATGCACATTGCCGCCCGCACCCATGCGGATGTTTTCAGAAGCGACACTGCCAAAGGCCAGCAAGAAAAACAAGACGAAAGCCACCACAAACAGCGGCGAACGCAGCTGGTAGCGGACTTCAAAAAGTGCGATAGCGCTCCACATGGCGGGCTCAGGCCTGGGCCGCGGCATGGGACGCGGCGCCAGCGGCTTGCCGGGCTGCGACCACAATCGAAAAATACAGGTCTTCCAAGGAACCCGTCACGGGCGCAAACTGCGCATCGGGGGCGCTGTCGGCCAGCACATGGATGACGGTTTGACCTGCACGCAGCCGATTGGCAATGACCGAGTACTGCTTACGAAACTCGTCCAAAGCACCGGTAGCGATTTCGCGGCGCCAAACCCGACCCTGCAAACTTTGCACCAGGGCTTCGGGTGCACCTTGCAAAAGTACCCGTCCGCCCACCATGACGGCCATTTGCGGGCACAAATCAGACACGTCTTCCACGATATGGGTGGACAAAATAACCACCACGTTTTCGCCGATTTCCACTAATAAATTATTGAACCGGTTGCGCTCCTCCGGATCCAGGCCTGCGGTGGGCTCATCCACAATGATGAGCTTGGGGTTGCCAATCAAGGCCTGGGCAATGCCAAAACGCTGGCGCATACCGCCCGAAAATCCGGCCACGGCCTTTTTACGCACATCCCATAAATTCACTTTCGCCAACAGGCTTTCCACCGTGTCTTTACGCGCGCCGCGCCCGGTGATGCCTTTGAGTACGGCCAAGTGGTCCAACAAATCATAGGCGCTGATACGCGGATAAACGCCAAAGTCCTGCGGCAAATAGCCAAGCACCTGGCGCAGTTTTTCGGGCTCACGCACCACGTCAATATCACCAAAGCGGATGCTGCCTTCGCTTGGCGTTTGCAAGCTGGCAATACAACGCATCAGGGTGGATTTGCCAGCGCCATTGGGACCCAGCAGACCGAACATGCCCTTTGGGATATGTAAATCGACGCTATCGAGCGCCTGGGTGCCGTTGGCATAGCGATGCGAAAGTTGACAGAGTTCAAGCATGGGAAAAGCCCTTTTTTCATGAAATGCGAGACAAATTGTGCGCTTTCTGGCCTTGCAGGCCAAGGCCTGAGCGACCAACTACAGAAAAACGGGAATGGACTGCAAAAAAGACTGACTGGTCCGCATGCCGGGTCAGTGCACCGCATTACTGCGCAAGGCCCGTCCCACGTAAGCCAATGCGGCCACCGTCACCAGCAAGCCTACCGCAGACGGTAGCAGCCACTGCCAGAGCGCTATGGGCTCGGCGCGCAAGACATGTAGCATCAAGGTTTGTTGTGCCAAGGAGGGCACCAGATAGTACCAATCGGGCTCGGCAGCGTCGTTGAGCAAAGACACCAAGGGCAAAAGCATAAACGTCATGAGCACCAGGGAATTACCCGCCTGGGCTTCTTTGATACTCTTGCCGCGCACCGACGTAGCCATAAGTATGGCGGATACAGCACCGGCAAAGGGCAGGCAAATGAGGCCAAAGTGCATGGCATCAGACAAGTCAAAGCGAAACAATGCCTGCAAGGCGTCGCTGCGAATCAAAAACTGGGCCGGAATAAAACTCAGACTCGTGAGCAAGGCAATCAAGGCGGCCAGCAGGGCGACAGCACACCATTTGCCGAGCGCAAGCGCCCAGGGCGAGACCGGGTTCATCATCAAGGGTTCCAGCGAGCTGCGCTCGCGCTCGCCGGCGGTGCTGTCCATTGCGGCGCCCATGGCACCGGTCAGCACCGCAATCAGGACGTATAAAGGGATCAAGGAGCCGGTCAACTGTGCCGCACGCGCACTGGCATCGGCCATGTCGTGCTCTTGCACTTCGAGCGGCTTGAGGCTGGCGACGCCAACGCCGCGTACAACCAGTGTCAAGGCCACGCGCTCTTGGGCATAAGCCTGTAAAAGCTTGCGGGCTACATCGCGCGAGGTGCTGGAGCCACGGCTGCTGCTATTGGCATAAATTGCGATGGAAGGCATCTGCAGGGTCTGTAATTGCTGCTCAAAATCCGGCGGTACCACGATGATGGCGTCCTCTAACTGTCCGGTGGCGAGCTGGTCCATCGCATCGGCGGGCGGGGCCTTGATGCCGTAGGCCTGGCGCTCAATGAAGTTTTGTAAGTCCGGCGCATATTGCAGGCCCTGAAGGTAGATTTCGCGCTTGTCGATGCGGCTCTCTTTTTCGCTCGCCAAAGTGGAGACCAGCAACAAGACCAGAGGCCCTTGCACTACGCTGAGCAATAGCACCATGCGCAGGGTGCGACGATCGCGCCATGCGTCTTTGGCCTCTTTGAGAAAAACTGCGACCCATTGGCCCAGCGCGCGCGAAAGGGGTGAACGGCTCATACCGCTAGCTCCGGGTCTGCCGTGAAAGCCAGCTTCACAAAGGCGTCTTCAAAATCTGTTTGCCCCGTCTGCGCCAGCAAATCAGCAACGCTGCCGTGCGCAATATTGCGCCCCCGGGCCACCACGACGACCTGATCACACAGACGCTCGACCTCTTGCATGATGTGGGTGGAAAACACAATGCATTTACTCCCGCCCGCTGGCGAGCATAAATACCGAAGTGTCTCGCGCAGCGCTCGCGTAGCCAGCACATCCAGCCCATTGGTGGGCTCATCGAGAATGATGTTGTCCGGGTCGTGCACCAGCGCGCGGGCCAATGCGGTTTTGACGCGCTCGCCCTGGCTAAAACCCTCGGTAGGGCGGTCCAGCAAAGAACGCAAGTCCAGCAGATCGCCCAGTTGCTCGGCGCGGGCCTGGGCGGCCCGGTCCGACAATCCTTGGAGTCGACCAAAGTACACCATGTTTTCCCGCGCCGTCAGACGCGGGTACAGCCCACGCGCATCGGCCAGGATACCCATGCGCGCCTGCGCCTTGGCGCGCTGCTGCGTGACCGACAGGCCATCTACCTCCAAGCGCCCGCTGTCAGGGATTAGCAAGCCGGCCAGCATACGCAAGGTACTGGTTTTACCTGCGCCATTGGGCCCGAGCAAACCGGTAATCTGGCCATTCGGGGCGTGCAGACTGATGTCGCTAACCGCCTGCACCCACGCCTGCGGTGTGCGCGCAATCCGCCAGCCTTTGCGCTGCCAGCCCGCGCCCGCAGCAGGCGCTGCAAAACGCTTGGCGACGTGGTCGATCAGGATCATGGTGCGCTACCAAAAGTGGGTTCGACGGGCCGCACAAAAGCAAGCGGTCGCGGGATCGATTGGGCGCAACTGGCATCGATCGCCAGTGCCTTGTCGTTGTCGGATGCTTGGATAAAGGCCGTCAACACCTTGCGCATGCAGGCATGGGACAAGACGCCATGCCCCGCCTGCGGCACGACCACATGGCGTGCCAAGGGACCAAGCGCCTGCTGCACCCGCTGCGCATGGCGTGGTGGTGTGACCGGATCGAGACCGCCACTGAGCAACAAGCTGGCGTGCTGCGTGGCAGGGATTTGGTAGAAATCCGCCGGTACTGCGCCTTGTGGCCAGTCGCGGCAAGCTGCGCGATAGTGTGCTTGCGAGTCGGTATGGGGTGCGCTGACGGTTGCCACCGCGGGCATAAGGGGGTAGTCTTCGGCGCAGACCACGCCCAGGTGCATGCCCATGGCAAGCCGCATGGAGGGTGCTCCATGTTGCACAGCGCTCGCCAGCCCAGCCAAACCTTCAAAATGTCCACGCGCCGCGTCATGCACGGCCTGGGGTAATGTGGCCGCCAAAGCCGGCGTGTACAGCGCGCCGCCAACAGCGCCCATGACCGCCTCAGGCGTCACGCGCACCGTGGTCGCTTGGCCGGTCATGGGGTGCGCCAGCGTCACAGCCTTGGGCACTATCTTCCAAAGTGCCTGCCAGTCGGCTGACAGCGTGGGAAAGGCTTTTTGACAATGACTTTGTGCAGTGCAACTGGCCCACAGGGCATCGAGAGCGGCCTGACTATCTGGGCCGATGGTGGTGGGCAACACCATGTCAGGCGGGGCCACGCCGTCCAGCACGCTACGCCGCACATGGGCGCCAAACTGGCGCATGTATTCCAAGGCAGCGCGGGTACCGTAAGAAGCGCCGACCAGATTGATCTGCTCTGCTCCCAGCGCTTGGCGTACCGCGTCCAGGTCTTGCATGGCTAGGGTCGTAGTGAACAAACCTAGGTCGGCGGGCGCCGCGATGTAGGGCAGACGCTCCAGCGCGGCGCGGCATCGGGCCAGTTCCTGGGCTTGCGCGTTCGCCGAGGGAAAGAGGGCCACGGGCGCGTTCGGGCACATTAACGGCGCCGACTGGCCGGTGCCGCGCTGGTCCACCAACACCAGGTCGCGTTGCAAAAGCAAACGTTCGAACAAGGGAAAAACGGCGGAGGCCAAGTTAATCGCACTTTGGCCAGGACCGCCAGCGAGCAGAAAGACCGGGTCTGGCTTGCGGTTGCGCGACACTGAGCGCAGGACCACAAAGTGCACATTGATTTGCGCCCCGCCGGCGCGCGCCGGATTGAGCGCGCGCGCTATATGCCCACAGCGCGCCTCGGTTTTGAGACCCGCAACGCGGCAGGCGACGGTTGGGTCTGCTACCGGCGCCTCTGAGGCGCCGCTAAGCGCAGGCAAAGCCAGAAGCATCCATGCAAGCCAAGGCCAACAAAGAGTGCGGTTGCAAAACACAGCGAGCGGCGACATGGCAAGTTCAGACTTCTCAATTCAGTTTGCGATCTTGCTGAAAACTTTTGAAACGCGCTCAGCTACTGGTCCGCCGGCGCATCCACAAAGAACCTGCAACCACATTGCGCCACAAAAAGCGCAGCAGCAGCAAAGTAGCCAGTGCCTCAAACAAGGTCACTAGCAGTGACAGGGCCGCAGGGTAGCGCAGGCTGCGCGTCCGGATCTTGGCACGCATACGTTCGCTGGCACTTTCAATGCTGTCGTAAAAACTTGGCACTACGAGCAAAGTGAGAAGGGTTGAAGTAATCGTTCCACCGATGATGGACACGGCCAGCGGCTGGTAAAACTCGCCCCCCTCACCCAGCCCCAGCGCCACCGGCAACATGCCCGCGATCAGCGCAAAAGTGGTCATCAAAATAGGACGCAGGCGCACCCGGCCAGCATGCATTAAAGCGTCCTCTCGATTGACGCCACCAGCCTCTTCTTTGCGCGCCGCATCGAGTAACAAAATCGCATTTTTTGCCACCAGACCCATGAGCATGATGATGCCGATGAAGCTCATGAGATTGAGGGTGCCACCCGTCAGCAACAAAGCAATGACAACGCCAATGAGCGACAAGGGCAAAGACAACATCACACCCAAGGGCGCGGTGAAAGAACTAAATTGGACGACCAAAATCAGGTACATCAGCCCGATGCCACTGACCAGGGCAATCAGCATTTCGGTAAACAGTTCTTTTTGGTCTTGCCCGGCACCGGCCAGTTCCAAGCCATAGCCCGGCGGATAGTCCATGGCCTGTGCCAGTTTCAGCGCATCAGCGGTCACTTCGCCGTTGGAGCGGCCCTGTACATTGGCCGCCACCGTCACTACGCGCTTGCCATCACTGTGCGAAATCGTTGAGGGGGCCTTGCCCATAGTGATAGTGGCAATTTGTTCCAGCGGCACCATCTCTCCTGTGCCAGCGATCGCAATGGGCAAGCGTTCAATATTTTCACGCGACAGTCGGTCGCTGGGATGCAGGCGCACGGCCACGTCACGTGTTTCTCCGGTCGGATCCACCCAGTCACCCACCTCCACGCCCGCAAACGCGACGCGCAGGGCTTGGGCCGCATCATTGGCCGATATGCCCATGGAGTTGGCCAAGCCCCGGTTGAGCTCTATGCGCAATTCTTTGCTCGGGTCTTGCTCGGACAGGCCAACGTCTACGGCGCCAGGTACCTGGCGGAGTTTTTCCATAAAGCGGTTGGTGATCTCCAGTAAGCGGCGGGAGTCCGGCCCGGTGAACTCGATTTGTACTGGCTTGCGCGCACCATTGCCCAGGTCGTCAAACACGGTGAATTCAGCGCCAATGAGCGGGCGGATTTTCTCGCGTAGCTCGACGGCGATTTCTTTGGCGCTACGGCGGCGGTCTTTGCGCGGGCCGATGTCCACATAAATACGCCCGCCATTAGGGCCGATATTGCTATTGGTCTCGCGGGTCTCGGGCAGAGTGCGGGCAATTTCGGCGGCCCTCTCCATCTTGAGGCGCGCGTACTCGAGTGAGGAAGAAGCGGGCGTGCGAACATCAATCATCAGATTGCCCGAATCGGCTGCAGGCAAAAAGGCCGAGCCACCAAAGCGCATATGCAGTGCAATGGCGGCAAGCAATGAACTCAGGGCGATCAGCCCCATAGCGCGCCGGTGGTGCAGCGCCCAGGCGATCACGCCGGCATAGCGATCTGACTGTCGGTCAAACCAGGCATTGAAGACTTCCAGCCTGCGCCCCACCGGGCCTTTTGGTGCACTGTGGTGATCGGGCGGATCGCCCCAATAGGCAGACAGCATGGGGTCCAAAGTAAATGAAATGACCAGACTGACCATGACCGAGCAAGCTACGGTCAAAGCGAAAGGGCGAAACCACTCGCCGGCCCCACCGGGCATGAAGGCCACGGGCAAAAACACAGCAACGATGGACAGGGTGGTTGCTGTCACCGCAAGCCCAATTTCGGCGGTGCCTTCCAAAGCGGCGGTGCGCCTATCCGAGCCGCGCTGCATGTGGCGCACGATGTTTTCGCGCACCACAATGGCATCGTCAATAAGCACGCCAATAGCCAGCGACAAGCCAAGCAAAGACATAAAGTTGAGCGTAAAACCGCATAACCAGACACCGATAAATGCGGCAATCACCGAGGTGGGCAAGCTCAGTCCCGTAATCAGGGTGGAGCGCCAGGAGTTCAGAAAAGCGTAGACCACCACAATCGTCAAGCCCGCGCCCAGCACCAGCGATTCGATCACGTTGTTAAGGCTGTTTTGCGCATCTTTGCCGCCATCGCGGGTAATCTCCAGCACGGTGCCGGGGCTGTCCTTGGCCAGTTGCGCGTTGAATTCTTTGGTGGCCTCGCGCACGGCCTTGGCTACCGACACTGTGCTGGCATCGCGCGCGCGCGTGACAAATACGCCCACGTTGGGCTTGCCGCTGCGGGTGCTCAGGCCGTCGAGGTCCGCAAAGCCGTCTTGCACCGTGCCCAATTGGCCCAGACGCACCAGCTGCGCACCCATGCGCTTGACCACAATTTGCGTAAAGTCTTGCGGTTCGGCGATCCGACCTACCAGGCGAATACTTTCGTTTTCATAGGGGCCGCGCAGTTTGCCCACGGGGGCATTGGCGTTTTGCGCTCGAATGGCGTTAACCACCTCACCCACCGATACGTTGTATTCGCGCAGCTTGGCCGAACGCAGCAAGACCGAAAGTTCGCGCTTGAGCGAGCCTGAAACCGTCACCGTCGCCACACCGGGCAGGCCGCGCAACTTGTCGGCTAGCACGTCTTCTGCGAGACGCGATATTTGGGCATGACTTTGGCTGCTGCTAGACAAGGCCAGGTTGATGATGGGCTGGGCAGACGGGTCAAAGCGGCGGATCACCGGTTCGCGCATCTCGACGGGTAGCTTGTAGCGCACCGAGGCAATCACACCGCGCACTTCGTCGGCCGCTTCGATCATGTTTTTGCTAAAAGCAAACTGCATATCAAAGCGGGCATTGCCTTCGGCGCTGGTAGACCAGACTTTCTCCACACCCGCCACGCTTTGGAGTGACTTTTCCAAACGGTTAACGACTTCACGCTCCACCGTGTCGGGCGAGGCACCCGGATAGGCGATAGAAATAAATAGACCGGGGTTTTCGATATCGGGGAACTGGTTGACGCGCAATTTATTGAGCGCCATCAGGCCCAGGGCCATCACCCCCAGGATGAGCACCACGGTTGCAATCGGGCGGCGGATGCTGAAATCCGATAAAAACATGTCTATTGCCCCGATGCCGCTGCGCTGGCCTTGGCTTGCGCCGGACCCGTCACCATGCTAATGGCCTGACCGTCTTTCAGGCTGCTTCCCGGATTGCGCAGCAGTCGATCGCCGGTTTGAACACCGGCCTGTACCGCATAGCGGCCGCTGCGGGCATCACGGGCACCCAGCGTGACCGCGACTTTATGTACCGCACTGGCATCGACCCGCCAGACAAAACTGGCATCACCCAGGCGCTGCACCGCCGATTCATCAACCACCGGGCCACTTGGGGTATTGGCGCCGCTGCTGATATAACCTTCGGCAAACAGGCCGGCCACGCGTGGACGTGCCGGACCGGTAAAGGCCACCAGCACTTCAAGTTGGCGTGTAGCCTCATTGGCCGAGGGATCAATGCGGGTGACTTTGCCTTCGAAACTCTCATCGCCATAGCCATTGACGCGAAAGCGCACCGCTTGGCCCAGCGTCACGCGTCCGGCCTGGTCAGCCGAGACGCGGCCTACCAAGCGCAGGCTGGTGGGATCGATGACCTTGAGCAGTTCTTTGCCAATAGAGGCGGTATCGCCGGGGGAGGCCTTGCGCTCGCCGATCACACCATCAAATGGCGCACGCACCTGGGTGCGCTGCAGCTGTTGGCGCGCCAGTGCAACGCGCGAGTTGGCACCCGATACCTCGTTTTGTGCGGAGTTAGCACGGATTTCGGCGTCATCGATGCTTTGCAGGGTCGCCATGCCACTGGCGCGCAGGGTTTTCAGGCGCTCTAGGTTACGCTTGGCCTGCTCCCACTGAAAGCCCGCATTACGGGCGCTGTCTTCGGCGGCATTGAGGTTGTCGCGAATGGCTGTTTCGTCAAGACGAACCAACAAATCACCCCGACGTACCACATCGCCGTTGTCTTTGAGCACTTCGAGCACCACCGCCGAGGCCTCGGCGCGCAGGTCCGCCTTGCGCTCGGCGCTGATCGTGCCCGAAATCGCCGAGCCGCCGCCAGTGGCCCCGTCCGATACGATGAATAGATCCTCAGGCGCAATCAGCAAAGGCGCTGCGGATACGCCGACATCTCCAGGCGAATCAGGCGGCTTTTTACAGGCAGCCAAGACGGAAACGATGCACAAAAGGAGGAGGAGTCGTTTCATAATTTGGGACTAACTCAAGGGAGGGACAACTTCAGCGATTGATGGTAAGGGCGCCGGCCCGACACTTCGCTGGGAAAGCCTATTTCAAAGCTTGGCGGATTCTAGGGTAGAGGTGCCTGCGTCTTAAGGCCCACTATAGATAGCGCCTGGAGGGGCCAAAGAGCCCTGACATGTATGCCAAAATTATCCCTATGGTGCGGTCCCGCGCCGCAAAAGGAGCCTCCATGCGTATCCCCGGCAATGCCTTCACCCTGGCTTTGGCCATCGCCGCAAGTGGGCTGTTTACATCCTTTAGCGCCCAGGCTAGCACGGCCAGTAGCTTGTACACCCAGGTCGAAGGTGTGAGCGAATACCGCCTGTCTAATGGTTTACGCGTCCTGCTCGCTCCCGATGCGTCCAAGCCAACCACCACGGTGAACATCACCTATCTAGTGGGCAGCCGGCATGAAAACTATGGCGAAACCGGCATGGCGCATTTGCTGGAGCATCTGGTGTTCAAGGGCACGCCCTCGCGGGGCAACGTCATGCAAGAGCTGGGCAAACGCGGCATGCGCTTTAACGGCACCACGTCCTACGACCGCACCAATTACTTCGAAACCTTTGCCGCTAACGACGACAACTTGCAGTGGGCGCTGGAGATGGAAGCGGACCGCATGGTCAACAGCTTTATCGCGCGCAAAGATCTGGAGACCGAGTTTTCCGTAGTGCGCAATGAAATGGAAATGGGCGAGAACAACCCCCGGCGCACACTATGGAAATACATGGTGGCCACGGCTTATGACTGGCACAACTACGGCAAGTCCACCATCGGTGCGCGCAGCGATGTCGAAAACGTGCGCATTGAAAACCTGCAAGCCTTTTACCGCCAGTACTACCAGCCGGACAATGCCGTGCTCATCATTACCGGCAAGCTCGATGTGGCCAAAACCTTGGCGCTGGTGGAGCGCTATTTCGGCGTCATCGCCAAACCGACACGCAGCCTGCCCATCACCTACACCCGCGACCCGGTGCAAGAGGGTGCGCGCGAAGTCAGCGTCAAGCGCGTGGGCGATACGCAACTGGCTGGCGTGCTCTACCACACCGCAGCGGCCAGCCACCCCGATGCGGTAGCCATGCAAGCACTGTCCGAGATATTGGCCGACACGCCCAATGGGCGCTTGCACAAAGAATTGGTAGAGAAAAACAAAGCCGTGTCGATTGCGCCCTGGAACTTTATGCTCACCGAGCCTGGCTATATCCTGTTCATGGCAGAGCTGGGCAAAGACCAATCCATCCCCGACTTGCGCGCTGCAATGCAAGTGGCTTTGGAAAATGTCAAATCCCAGCCGGTGACCCAACAGGAGTTGCAGCGCGCCAAAACCAGCTTGATGGTCGGCTTTGACGACACCATGAACGACCCGCAGCGACTGGCGATGCAGTTGTCCGAAAGTATTGCGCGCGGCGACTGGCGTTTGTTCTTTTTGGAGCGCGACCGCCTGGAGGCGCTGACCGTGCAGCAAGTGCAAGCAGTGGCGGAAAACTATTTCAAAGAAAGCAACCGCACCTTCGGCCAATTCATCCCTACCGCAGCCCCCGAGCGCAGCGTCCTACCCGAGCCGGTGGACATCACGGCGCTGCTAGCCAAGTACCAGGGCCGCGCGGCAGTGGACGGAGGCGAAAATTTTGACGCCAGCCCCGCCCATATCGGTAAACGCACGCTACGCAGCACACTGCCTGGGGGCATGCAGTTGGCGCTTTTGAGTAAAAAAACCCGTGGTCAAACCGTGAGCGGCCAATTGCAACTGGACTTTGGCGATGCCCAGTCGCTGCAAGGCCAGGCCACGGTATCTGCGCTGACGGCACGCATGCTGATGCGTGGCGCCGGTTCGCTCAGCCGCGCGGCATTGAGCAGCCGCTTAGATGAACTCAAAGCCAAGATCAGTGTGGACGGCGGCGGTGCCAACGTCAACATTAGCTTTGAGACGGTGCGCCAACACTTGCCGCAGGTGCTGGACCTTGTGCGCGACATTGCGCGCGCGCCCATGCTGCTGCCTGCCGAGTTTGAACTGCTACGCAAGGAGCGCATTACCCAGATTGAGTCGCAACGCAGCGACCCGCAGGCCATGGCCGCGCAAGCCCTACGCAAAGCGCTGGATAACTACCCCGCGGGTGATGTACGCAAGGTCTTGGACTTTGATGAAATTTTGGCCAATTTGCGCGCTGCCAGTGTGCAGGACGTAAAGGGTTTTTACCAAGCTTTTTACGGCGCCAGTAACGCCAAGCTGGCCATGGTGGGCGACTTCGATGCCGCTGCAGTGCAAACCCAAAGCCAAACCCTATGGGGCGACTGGCGCAGCGGCAAGCCCTATACGCGCCTGACCAAAAACGCCTATAGCGCCAAGCCTGCGCGCATGATGCTGGCGGCACCGGACAAACCCAATGCCATGTATTTGGCGGCCCTGCCGCTGAGCTTGCGCGACGATGCCCCCGACTTCATTGCTTTAGCGTTGGGCAACCGCGTGCTAGGGGGCGGCTCCAACAACCGCTTAGAAGAGCGTCTGCGGCAAAAAGAAGGCATTAGCTATTCCGCTGGTAGCCAGTTATCGGCCAGCAGTTTTGAGCCGGTGGCCGATTTGATACTGGTAGCTATTCATGCACCACAAAACCTGGCACGCTTGCAGACTGCCGTACGCGAAGAAACTGAGCGCCTCGTACGCGATGGGGTCAGCGCACAAGAGCTGGCCGATGCAAAAAAATCGATGCTTGAAGCAAGCAAAATTTCACTAGCGCAGGATGGCGCATTAAGCGGCACCTTACTAGGCCAACTGACTACAGATCGCACCATGGACTACACCGCGCAGCGTCTAGCCAAAATAGAAGCTGCCAGCCTCGAAGAAGTGAATGCAGCGGTACGTAAGTACATGGACTGGAGCCGCTTGGTGCAGGTACACGCCGGCGATTTTTCGGGAGCGGTTAAAGCGGCCGCGCAGTGACACTTTTCTTTCACTGCGCCAGGCCAAAGTCGATGGTCATCAGCGCTCAATAGGTACTTCGCTTGGCGCTTCGCGTGCCACCTTGAAAAAAACGCCTTGTGCGATTAAGACCCCAACGCCAACAACCAGCGCGGCAGCGGCCTGGGCCCAGTTCCATGCGCCGCCCAGCGCAAACAAAATCAGCATCACATAAAACGGTGTCGCATTGATATGCAGGGACGATAAGGCAATGCCCAAGTGCCCTACCGAGCGTATCCACAGCACCTGGCTGATGGCCAGTCCGCCAATGGCAAAAATAGCCAAGGCGCCGAGCTCACGCCAACCCAGCGCCGCCCATTGAGGCGCCGGCGCGCCGGCGAATGCGGCTATGCAGGCGGCGACGGTCGTGACCACCGCCGCGCCCGTCAAGGTGACCGTGGTGCGGCCTAGCGGGCTTAGGTCGGGAAAGGAAGTTACCGTCATGCGCGAGCCCAAGGTATAGACCAGCACCGAAACAAAACTCATGAAGGCGCCCAAGCCCAAGGCGAGTTGCTGATTACCGCCCTCGAGCGCCATCACACCGCCAAGCAGACTGAGCGCTACGCCGATCACCAAGCCACGGCTGAGATTGCGGCCATCGAGCAGCACTTCAATGGCGATGCCCACCACCGGCATAGAGGCCGAAATAATCGCCACCGTAACGGCGTCGGTCATACCCTGGCCGACCACCATCAAAAAAGCGCCTAGCCCGATAGTGAAGCCGCCCACGCAAATCCCGTTCCACCAGGGCGCCTTGCGCAGCGCCTCTGCGCCTTCAATCAAGCACCAAAAGGGCAGCAAACAAGCGGCTGCCATCAGCATGCGCGCCGCTGTCAAGGGCAGCGGCGGTACCGTGCCCAGTAACAGACTGGCAGCGGGCAGGCCCATTGCCCAAACCAACATGGACAACATGCACGCCGCATTGGCAGCCCATGCGGAAGAGGGAACAGGGCTGGATGGCATATTTGCTAGCGTGCTGGGCGCAATTTAGGTTGGCGCTACGGGCCGACGGCACTTTTCGCGCCATGGTATTCGTGGGCCACGCTATTGTGCTTGAGTGGCCTGCCACTCATTTGCAGGCCGGATAACTTGTTAGTCCCAGGCTGCGGCGAAGGCAATCAGCATCAGGCCCAAGGCCCACACCAGCGGGTCCCGCGCCAGGCCCTGGCGGGCTTGGTCACGCGCGTAGGCAAGTCGGCGAGCCTTGCGCAAGGCACCGCGTTGGGCTAAGGCGGAACGGGCGATCGATAGTATGGACATGGCGGCTTCTCCTATTTAGGCGAACATAATTCGTTTACCATTGTTTCGATTCAAGTAGAGCCACCACACCGAGTCAGGGCAATCGGTGGGTCAACGCGGAGGCACAATTGCTTATGAACTACAAAAATATGTGGAATCGCTGGCCCATCATCATTCCCATTGCAAGTGCAATGGCTTTGTATGGTGTGATGGGCGCGTCGCTGCCTGGCCTGCAAGCCCTGTGGCTGGTGCTGGCCCTGTTGCTAGCGGTGATTGCTTCGGTACACCATGCCGAGGTGATTGCCCACCGGCTAGGCGAGCCTTTCGGAACGCTGGTGCTGGCGCTGGCCGTTACGGTGATTGAAACCGCGCTGGTGCTGTCCATGATGCTGGCCGGCTCCACGGCCAGCGCCACGCTGCCGCGCGACACGATTTATTCAGCGGTCATGATTGCTTGCAATGGCGTGGTCGGCATTTGCCTGTTGCTAGGCGGTTTGCACCACAAAGAGCAGTTGTTTCGCATTGAAGGCACCGGCTCGGGCTTTGCCGCGCTGGCCACGCTGTCGGTGATGGTGCTGGTCATGCCCATTTACACCACCAGCTCGCCCGAAGGTACCTACACCGACTCGCAATTGATTTTTGTGGCGCTGTCTTCACTAGCTTTGTGGCTGGTGTTTGTGTTTATTCAAACCGTACGCCATCGCGACTATTTTTTGCCCGTGGAAAGCGCAGACGATGAATCGGTGCATGCGCAACCGCCCAGCCTGGCCCAGACGCGCATCAGTTTTTTTCTTTTAGTACTGTCCCTGGTATGCGTGGTCGGCTTTGCCAAACTGCTCTCGCCGGCCATTGAAGCCGTAGTCAAAGCGTACCAGGCGCCGGCGGCGGTGGTGGGTATCGTTATCGCGCTGATTGTGTTGCTACCCGAGACCTGGGCGGCCATCCGCGCAGCACGCGCCGACCGGCTGCAAACCAGCATGAACCTGGCCATAGGCTCGGCCCTGGCGAGTATCGGTCTGACGATTCCTTTGGTGGTATTGGCCTGCGTGCTGCTGCACCTGCCCCTGACGCTGGGCTTGGAGACCAAGGACGTGACACTGTTGGCGCTGACCTTCTTGGTGGGCAGCATCACCCTGGGCTCAGGCCGGACCAACATGATGCAAGGCGCTATCCACCTGGTCTTGTTTGCCAGCTTTCTATTTCTGACCCTGGTGCCATGACAATGCGGGCGGCTCGCGACAAGGCGCGCCTAGGCCGTTAGCATGTAGAGCCCTTGACGGAGATTGCCCATGGAACCCACGCTTGAAACATTCACCGCCCAAGCCATGGATGAAGGCTTTGATGAAATTCTGGTGCGCGAATGGGCGCCGGGCCTGGAACTCGATACCCATAGCCACGCCTTTACCGTCAGCGCGCGCGTGGTGCGCGGCGAGTTCTGGCTGACGGTCGATGGCAGCACACGCCATATCCCAGCGGGCCAGGGCTTTCGCCTTGCGCGCGATGTGCCGCATGCCGAACGCTATGGCCCGCAGGGCGCCACGGTGTGGGTGGCTAGGGCGAACTGAGCGCGGCAAGCTGGCTCACCCAGTACTCGCTTTGAAAGACCGCTTGCTTTGACCGCCCTCAAGCCTCAACGTGTATTGGTGCTCGGAGCCACCGGCACCATCGGCCAAGCCACGGTGCGCGCCTTACTGCGCCAGGGCTACGAAGTGGTCTGCCTGATACGCCCCCACGCCGGGGTAGGCGGCAAGCGGCAATTGCAGGACTGGCAATCGCGCTTGCCCAGCGCGCTGCTACGCACCGGCGACGCCACCGACCCGCAGTCCCTGCGCCGCGACGGCTTTGCTGGCGAGCGCTTTGATGCGCTGGTTTCCTGCCTGGCCTCGCGCACCGGCAACCCTCAAGACGCCTGGGCCATTGACCACCAGGCCCATCTGCATGCGCTGCAAGCCGCACAAGAGGCCGGTGTGCAGCACTTTGTATTGCTGTCGGCGATTTGTGTGCAAAAGCCGCTACTGGTATTTCAACGCGCCAAGCTGGCCTTTGAAGAGGCCTTGGTCCAATCGGGCATGCGCTATTCCATCGTGCGGCCTACCGCGTTTTTCAAATCGCTGTGCGGGCAGATTGAGCGGGTACGCAAAGGCAAACCGTTTTTACTTTTTGGCGACGGCCAGTTAACCGCGTGTAAACCTATCAGCGACGACGATCTGGGCGACTACCTGGCTCGCTGCTTGCACGATATTGAATGCCATAACCGCATCTTGCCCATCGGCGGGCCGGGGCCTGCCATCACGCCACTGCAACAAGGGGAAAAGTTATTTGAGTTGCTGGGCAAACCGCCGCGCTACACCCATGTGCCGGTGGGCATGATGGATGCCATCATCGCTGTGCTGGCACTGCTGGGCCGCATCATCGCGCCCCTGGCCGATAAGGCCGAATTCGCGCGGATAGGCCGCTACTACGCCACCGAGTCCATGTTGGTCTGGGACTCGCAGGCCTGTCGCTACGATGCCGATGCCACACCTTCGGCCGGCACGCAAACGCTGTGGGATTGCTATGCGACACTGGTGCGCGAAGGCGCATCCCTGGAGCGCGGCGACCACGCGGTTTTTTAGGTCCGTGCGCGTCCCTTCAATTTGCGCGCGTCCCACCACCTAATCGTTCTACTTTTTGCAGCCCGCCGCCATGACACTTATCGCCCAACGCCTTAGCGCCCTGCGCGCGGAAATGGAAAAACACCAGCTCGACGCTTGGGTTCTCCCCTCCTCGGACCCGCACAACTCGGAGTACATGCCGCTGCGCTGGAAGGTGCGGGAATACATGTCCGGTTTCACCGCCTCGGTTTCCACCATGGTGGTGCTGAAAGACAGCGCCTATATCTGGGCTGATGGGCGCTACTGGCTGCAGGCCGAACAAGAGTTGGCAGGCACGGAGATACAGATTGTGTATTTGGGAAAGCCCGACGTGCTGCCCTGGAACCAGTGGCTGGCCGAAACCCTGGCGCCGGGCGCACGCCTGGGTTATTTCGGCGCGACCATGATGGTCAAGGCCATGGCCGATATAGAAGGCACGCTCCGATCCAAAAACGTCAAGCTCATCACCGAGCACGATTTAGTCGATGCCGTCTGGATCGACCGACCCGGTTTTCCCATGGAGCCGGTGTTTGCACATGCGCTGGAATTTGCAGGCGAGAGCGCTGCGCACAAGCTGAACAAAGTGCGCGCCGAAATGCGCAAAGCTGGTGCGCAGGCGCATGTGCTCAATGCGCTGGACGATATCGGCTACCTGCTCAACTTGCGCGGCAGCGATGTGCCCACCTCGCCCTATTTCCACGCCTATCTGGTGCTGACCGAAGACAGGGCTGTGTTGTACGCTCACCTGCCGCGTTTTAGCCAGAGCTTGCGGGCCAGCCTGGCCGAGCAAGGTATTGGGCTACAAGACTACGATAGTTTTTTTGCAGCACTTGCCCAACTTCGCGGACAAAGCGTGCTGGTGGACCCGGCGCAAAGCAATATGCTTACTTTTGCCACCTTGCGCGCGCAAGGCTGCACACTCGTGGAAAAACGTGCGCCTTCGGTGCTGCTCAAAGCGGTGAAAAATACCAGTGAAATCAGCCACTGGAAAAACTGTTTTGTGCGCGACGGCGTAGCCATGGTGCGATTTTTACGGTGGTTTTACGAAAACGTCGGCGGCAGCCAACTGACAGAGCGCATCGTGTCCGACCGTATCGACGGCGAGCGCGCCCAACTGGACTTGTTTCGCGGCCTAAGCTTCACCTCGATACCGGCCTATGGCCCCAATGCGGCCATGATGCATTACGGTTTGAAAGACGGAGTGGACACACAGGTCAAGCCCGAAGGATTTTTTCTGCTGGACTCAGGCGGCCAGTACGACGACGGCACTACCGACATCACCCGCACCTT
>JBILPS010000014.1:0-51705 GCA_044373655.1 Rhodoferax sp. | reverse complement strand
CTTGCATAAGAGGCTTCCTGCGCCAGGGTTTGGGCGGCAAACATCACATCGCGCGCCAGGGGGACCAAGTGCTGGCCATTGTCTACACAGACGCTTACACCGGTGATGGAGCGGGTCTGCGCCAAAAACAAGCAGGTAGCAGCCACATCGGCCGGCGGCGTGGCGCGGCGCAACAGATTCACACCACTGGCGCGTTCAAAATTTTCCTGCGACTGCGGCCCACTGGGATAAATCAGCCCCGGCGCAACGCCGCACACCCGAACGCTAGGCGCCAGCGCCTGCGCCTGCAAAGCCACGCTGCGCTCAAGCGCCAGCTTGGTGCTGGTGTAAGAAAAATAATCCGGGTTCAGATTGAATACTTTTTGGTCCAGCACATGGATCAGGCAAGCATCCTGCATCTCGCCCGGTTCGGTCCGCTGGGCCTGCTGGCGCGCCAACTCGCGCCCGAGCAACAAAGGCGCCACCAGATTGACTTCCATCTGCCTGCGCAGCAAAGCCGGGTCAAAGTCCAGGCCGGTGTCGGCCTCGAACAGGGAGGCGTTATTCACCACCGCCTGCAAGGGGCCGCGCTGCTGCACGATGTGGGCCATCATGGCCAGCACTTGCGCCTCTTGGGATAAATCAGCCTGAGCCAGGTCCACCGCCAGGCCCTGGGTGCGCAGTTCAGCTTGCAGCTGCTCGGCCGCCTGGGCCGAATGCCCGTAATGGCACCAGACATGCCAGCCCGCGCGCGCGAAGGCCAGAACCAATTCGCGGCCCAGACGCTGCGCGCCACCGGTGATTAATACGCTGTTGTGCATGGGATCTGGTGTTTTCCTAAGTTTGGAGCGGCCTGAGCGGCCAGCGCGGTGAACTTGCGTGTGCGTAGGGGACAATGCAGCCCACCTCGCGCCGCCCTTTGGCAGCGCCCCTGAGTTTAACGATGCCCCCTCACCCCTTAAGCGCCCTGGAGCAGTCGATATGCAGCGCCATTAGCGCAGCGGGCGGCTGGATCGGTTTTGATCGCTTCATGGAGCTGGCGCTCTACACGCCGGGCTTGGGCTATTACGCCCATGATTCGCTCAAGTTTGGCCCGCTGCCGGGGCGCGATGGCAGTGATTTTGTTACGGCGCCGGAAATCAGCACGCTGTTTGGCTATGCCTTGGCCAAGCAAGTGGCGCAAGCCTTGGCCCATACCGGCACCACCGAGATTTGGGAGTTTGGCGCGGGCAGCGGCGCACTGGCCGAACAATTGCTCAAGGCATTGGCGCAAATGGGCGTGCGACTGACGCGGTACACCATCGTCGATGTATCGGCCGCGCTGACGCAGCGCCAACAGCAGCGCCTGGCGCGCTTTGGTGACCTGGTGCACTGGGCCCAGACCTGGCCCGCCCAGATAGACGGCGTCGTACTGGGTAACGAAGTGCTCGACGCCATGCCGGTGCAGCTACTGGCGCGTTGCCAGGGCGCTTGGTTTGAACGCGGTGTCTGTATCGCTGCGGCAGCAACAAACCAACCAGCCGCAAAGCAGCCTGTGTTCGCTTGGCAGGACCGCCCCACCGCGCTGCGCCTTCCGGTGGAGCCAGAAGGCACGCATGATTACCTGAGCGAAATCCACCCCCAGGCGCAGGCCTTTGTCCGCTCGCTGGCGGAGCGTTTGCGCAGCGGTTGCGCATTTTTTCTGGACTATGGTTTTGGCGAGGGCGAGTACTACCACCCCCAACGCGCCGGTGGCACGGTGATGTGCCACCGCGCCCACCAAAGCGATAGCGACCCGCTGACTCTGGTCGGCGAAAAAGACATCACCGCCCATGTCAACTTCAGCGGTATCGCGCTGACAGCGCAAGATGCCGGTCTGCAAGTGCTGGGCTACACCAGCCAAGCACATTTCCTAATGAACTGCGGCATCGTGGACTTGATGCAAGCAGCTAGTTTGCCGGTACGGGCGGCGGCACAGACGCTAATCCTGGAGCATGAAATGGGAGAACTTTTCAAAGTGCTGGCGCTGGGCCCGGGTGCGCCCTGGACGCCGTTAGGCTTTACGCGCGGCGACCGCCTACACCGGTTGTGAGCCTGCAAAAGCCAGAACGGGCGCTAAGCGCTGTGCCCGCAGCCAGGTCGGCCGTGACAACCACCGGGCCGCCCGCTAATGCCCCGGTAACCCGCAAGTAACGCTGCTGTACGCGGGGCGTTAGCATTAGCGGCTCTAAGCCCCTATTACCCATGTCTATGGAACAGCCAAGCCACGGTTTTCAACTCCGCTTTCCCGCAGAAATGGCGCCGGTCGCTTGCGTCGATATTGGCGGCACCAAAGTTGCACTCACCCTGGCCGATGCCAGCGGCATACGCGGCAAATGGTCGGAGCCCACCGCCAAAGTCGGCCCATCGGACGCGCTGGCGCAGCAAATCATCCGCATGATCGAACAAGCCTGCGCCCAATGCGGCTTTGCGAAAGAAGCCTTGAGCGCGGTCGGTGTGGTCTCTTGCGGACCTTTTGTCATGCAGGGCGGACTGGTGGAACTGGCGGCGCCCAATATTTGCGGCGGCCTAGCCGGCAAAGCGCGCGGCCTGCCCAATGACTGGACCACTGCGCTGTTGGAGGCGCCGCTGCGCCAGGCCTTTGCCAAGGTGCGGGTAGAAAACGATGGCGTGGGCGCGCTGGAGGCGGAGCGGCGCTGGGGCGCGCTGCAGGGCCTGGACCACTGCGCTTATGTGACTTGGAGCACCGGCATCGGCGTGGGCGTGTGCGTGGACGGGCGCGCCTTGCGCGGCAAAAACGGCAATGCCGGCCATTGGGGACACAGCTTTGTCAGCGACAACACGGACGCATTGTGCGGCTGCGGCAATATCGGCGATGTGGAAGCTTTGATTGCCGGTAACGCGATTGCACGGCGCTTTGCCGGTCTGGGTTTTGGTGATGCGGCGCAATTGTTTTCGGCAGCGCGCCAAGGCCGCTCCGATGCGCTGGAAATTGTCGATGGCCTGTGCTATGTGATGGGCCGTCTGCTGTTTAACTTGATGACCACACTCGATGTGCAGCGCATCAGCATGGGCGGCTCCGTGTTCTGGCACCAGCAGGACTTGCTGCTGCCGCGCCTGCGCGCCCAGATTGGCGACAAACTGCCCGCAATGACCAGCGGCGTGGACATCGTACCGGCGGGCTTGGGTGAATCCGTAGGCGACTATGCCGCGCTGGCGCTGGTTTTGTAAACCGAGCGCTTGCACAGACACGATAGCCAGAGCGTAGCTGCAAAACCTTTTTTTATTGCTAGCGCCGCACTCCTCGCCGCGCGCAGGTATCGCACTACATTCCCCGGCGCCTTAAGGTGCAGGCCTTGCTCCTTCAAGCCCCGAATCAGTGGCCGCGCCCAACTGGGCTATCGCAAGCACCCGGGCCTTGGCCAGGGCTTGCCCCACCGCCGGGCCTTGCGCGCCCGCCTGCATTGCCGCCTGCGCGATAGCGCTGCTATCTATCGCCAAGGCGGCCTGCAAGGCCTGCAGCAGGCGCTCGCCTTGGCTATACGCGTCGTGTTCGCGGCCCAGGCGTCCACGCGCATCGCAGGCGCAGGCCTGCACGATCTGCGCAAAGCGTGCGGGTTTGCGAAAGGCATCGCAGCGCTCGAGCAAGCGCAGCGTGGCGGCTGCGCCCAGGCTGGCGCTGCGGTGGATATTGCCGTGTTCGCGGGCCACCACCTCGGCCAACTCCGCGCAGGCCTGGGGAACGCGCAAGCGCTGGCAGATCGTACGCAAGAGCTTCACGCTGCGTAGCTCATGGCCGATATGGCGCGGCCATTGCTCGGCGGGCGTGGTGGCTTTGCCCAAGTCGTGCACCAGGCAGGCAAAGCGTACTTCCAACGGCGCTTGCGCTCCTGCAGCTGCGTCAAGCACCATGCCCAGATGGATGCCGGTATCGATTTCAGGATGGTGCTCTGCCGGTTGCGGTACGCCCCACAACGCATCCACTTCGGGCAGCAGCACCGCCAAGGCACCGCAGTCGCGCAAGAGCGTCAGCATGCGCGAGGGCTGCGGCTCCATCAGCCCTTTGGCAACTTCCTGCCAAACGCGCTCGGCCACCAAATGCTGGACTTCCCCCGCTTGCACCATGTCCTGCAGGAGTTGCAAGCTTGCGCTGGAAACCGAGAAGTGCACAAAGCGCGCTGCAAAACGCGCCAATCGCAATATGCGCACCGGGTCTTCGCGAAATGCCTCGGTGCAGTGGCGCAGCACACCGGCAGCCACATCATGGGCACCGCCAAAAGGGTCGATCAGCGCAGCAAGGACAAAGCTGCCATCGGGACGCAGCGCATCGGCGGGCACCGCCATAGCGTTGATGCTGAGGTCGCGGCGCGCCAGGTCTTCTTCCAAAGTCACAGCGGGGTCGGCGTGGATGGCAAAGCCCCGGTAGCCCGGTGCGGTTTTGCGCTCGGTGCGCGCCAAGGCATATTCCTCTTTGCTGCGGGGATGTAAAAACACCGGGAAGTCCCGCCCTACGGGCACAAAGCCCGCGTCCACCATCGCCTGCGGCGTACTGCCGACGACCACCCAATCGCGGTCGCGCACCGGCAAGCCCATCAAGCTATCGCGAACAGCACCACCGACGAGATAAGTTTGCATGCGGCGCGCGGCGCAGCCCGATTTAGGCTTGCAGCCGGTAGGGCTCTTCAAATACCAAAAAGTCTTTTTCAGCCAAGGCCGCCTGCACCCAAGCGTTGACGCCGGGCAGCGCTTGCACCCGGTCCATGTAGGCGCTGATGAGGGCGGGCACTGGCAGGGCGTAGGTGTGCAGGCGCATCACCACCGGGGCAAAGTATGCGTCTGCCAAGGTGAATGCACCGAACAGCATCGGACCGCCCTGGGACTGCAGTAACCCGGTCCACATGTCTACGATGCGCTGCACATCGGCACGCACACCGGCATGGTCGCGCCAGATCAGCGCCCCACGGTTGGGCAATAAGGCTTCAATATTCATGGGGCAGTGGCTGCGTAAAGCACCAAAGCCGCTGTGCATTTCAGCGCACATGCTGCGCGCGAGGGCGCGCGCCGCTTTGTCCGTGGGCCAGAGTTGTTTTTCAGGAAAGCTTTCGGCCAGGTATTCACCGATGGCCAGCGTATCCCAGATGCTTAGCTCGCCATCTTGCAAGACCGGCACTTTGCCTGCGGGGTTGATGCCTGCCATACGCTGCTTAAATTGCGAATCCGCGCTGAAACTATCAAAGCGGACATAAACCTCTTCAAAAGCAATGCCCGCCTGCGTCATGGCCACCCAGGGCCGCATGGACCAGGAGGAATAATTTTTATTTCCGATGTACAACTTCAGCATAGTTTTTTCCTCCTGCGTGTTTTAGCGTCAGGGCAGATCGAGCCCGGTTTCCGGTGCAATGGCATCCAATGGCCCGACGCTGCCTAAGCGCGCCTTGATGGACTGCGGCTGGCCGCTGATCAGGGCAGCATACAAGGTGGTGTTAGAGAGCACTTTTTTCACGTAATCGCGGGTTTCGTTGAATGGAATGTTCTCCGCCCAGATCGCCGCTTCCAGCACGGGCGCACCGCTGGCGCCGCGCCATGTCCGCGCCCGGCTGGGACCCGCGTTATAGGCCGCCGCTGCCAGCGGCATAGAGCCCTGAAAGCTATCGAGCACCAGTTTGAGGTAGCCCGTGCCGATAGAGATATTGGTGTCCCGGTCGGTCAATTTAGCGGGCGTGAAATCGATCAAACCGATTTTTTTGGCGGTCCATTTAGCAGTCGCTGGCATGACTTGCATGAGCCCCGAAGCGCCCACGACGGAGCGCGCGTCCATGATAAAACGGCTCTCTTGGCGGATCAATCCATACACATAGGCCGGCTCTAAACCAATGCTTTGGGCACGTGCCAGCACAGCCGCCTTAAAGGGCATGGGGAAGCGCTGCTCCATGTCTATCAGGGCTTTGCTGCGCTCGCTGGTGTTGATGCAACGGTCCCAGACTTCGGCGTGGCAGGCCAATTCGGCAGCAGCCAGCAGGCTGCGGTCGTCCATGCCGCCTTTGGTGTGCAGACTGATGCTGTAGTTCCATTCGCGCACGCCATCGCTGCGCAGACCCAGGGCCATTGCATGCAGCGCACGCTGTAAGCCAGGGTTTTTGCGCGCTGCTTCTTTTTCTTCTGGCGTAGGGGGCGCCGGTTTGGCCGGCAATACGCTGCGCTGGCCCAGTTCTTCGAGCGCCAGTTGTTCATAAAAACCGCGGATACCGGCGATGCTTTGCAGGCTCGCCAGAGCCTGGGCGCGGGCCGCCTCGCTAGGTTTTTGGGCCAACACAGCGCGCGCATGCCAGTACACCCAGGTCGCATCCGCGCGCACTGCGGGCGGCAAGGCGGCAAAAGCGGCTTCTACCTGCGCCCATTGGCCAGCGCGCAGGGCAGCGCGCAAGGCCCATAGCACCTGGTCTTCATGCATTTGGTCCAGGCGGCCTTTTTGGTAGTAGGACAAAGCGTTGTCCTGGCTTTTTTGCGCCGCCCGCTTACCAATCACGCCCCAAATCCAACTGCGCTCTTCGGCCGTCAATTGCGCGCGCCAGCGCAGCTTGTCCACCTCCAGCGCCGCTTCTTGGGGCTCCAGATAGGCCAGTCGGATCAGCGCCAGCGACACGAACTCGCGGGTTTGCGGGCGCAGGGCTGTGAGTTTGTCGTTCAAGTATTTGGCCGGGCTTTGGTAAATGGCAGCCACGGTTTTGACCCATTTGGTATCTAGCGTGGCCACCGCCTGCGTAGTAACTTTGAGGCGGTCGTTCTCCATCCCTAAGCGCGCGCGCAGCCAGGCGGCCTGGGCCGGCATATTGCGCGCCTTGATCAGTTCTTGGGCCGCGTCGGCACAGGCTTCGTCGGGCTCGCGCTGGGCTAGCCAAAGGGCCTGTAACTGTTTGGCCACGTCGGCGCCGCTGCTGAGGTAGTCGCTCCACAAGGCATAGCATTGGATCGACCGGTCATCGGCCATGCGGTACAGAGGCAATTGGGCGCGAAACGTGGCCCAATCCCGGTTGCGGCCTAACTGCAGCAACCATTCGGCCCGCAGCCGGTCCTCTTGGTAGCTACCGGCATAGCGCGCCAGCATGCTTTCGATCTCGGCCTTATCAGCCTGGTCCAGCCTGAGCGCCATTTCCCAGTAGGCCGCCCAGGGCTCCAGCAGCGAGCCTTTGGCTTGCGGCAATAATTGCGTCAGTTGCTTGCGATCACCGAGTTTGAAGGCCTGCGCCATGTCCAATACGGCCTGGTCATTACGCGCCACGTCTACCGCTTGGGCCCGCGCCGCGTAGCCAGGCAGAGCGACTGCGAGAATGCAGACCCAGGCTGCGACATTTTTTTTGATTAACCACATGGGGTGATTATGGACAACTCTATGGACCCTAAAGCCCAGGAAAAAAAGGCCTTACGCAAGGCTTTGCTTGATGCACGGGCCAATTTGCCAGACCGACTGCACCGCGCAGAGTTATTGCTGCGGGTAATGCGCGTCTGGCTGGTAGGCCGCACCGACACGACGATTGGCGCCTACTGGCCGATCAAAGGCGAGTTTGACCCCTTGCCCGCACTGCACCGCTGGAAAGAGGACGGCGAGCTCAATGACATTGCGCAGCGCCGACGCATTGCTTTGCCGGTGGTCAACAAAGCGCACAAGACCATGACTTTCCATATTTGGTATCCCGGCTGCCCGATGGAAGAGGATGCCTACGGCATTCCCAAACCCAAAGACACCGAGCAGGTGATGCCTAGCCTCTTGTTTGTGCCCTGCGTGGGCTATAGCGCGGGCGGCTACCGCTTGGGGTATGGCGGCGGTTTTTATGACCGCATGCTGGCCAGCCTAGAGCCCCGCCCCCATACCGTAGGCTTGGGTTTTGGCAATAGCTTTGTGCCCGATTTCGAGCCAGAAGTGCATGATATTCCGCTAGACGCGGTGCTGACCGACTACGGCATGGCCTGGCCGGTAGACCATCCGGGGCGCGTGACGCGCGATTAGTCTTTTTGTGCGGCCAGGGCGCGCACATCGTTTTCATAGCCTTTGAGTAGGCGCACCATGTGCTTACGCTGCTCGGCGCTAGTTTGCGCGTGCAGTCGGGCAAAGGCCTGGCAGGTATTAGCCGTCATTTGTTCATGGTACTGCCGGTAGGCCGGGTTGGAAGACTGGACGTAGCGCTGTGCCAAGTCGGCCAGCGCGCTCTGCGCGGTGGGGGTATCGGCGCCGCGCAAACGTTCCAAGGTTTGCAAAAGCGCCTGCTGGCGTGCTTGCACCTCCTCGAAATAGCGTTTTTCGTCAAAGCCGGTTTGGGCCATGGCCTCTTTGAAGGCACGGGCTTGCTCGGCGCTGAGCTTACCGTACAGGTCCTCCATGCGCTCCAGGCTTTTGCGGGTGCGCAGGTCCATGCCCTGCGCTCTGGCGTCTTGCCACTCCTCGCGCATTTTGCGGTTGTTTTTTTCATAGGTCTTTGCCAGCCCTGCCAATTGCTCCGGCTTGAGCCCAGGCACCAGCGCTGCGGCGATCGGCACGGCGCGTTGGGTGAGCGCTTCGCTGCGCTGGAACACGGACGAGTAAAGCGCACAAAAACGCGGGCCGTCGGGGTTTTGCAGTGCCAAGGTCTGGGCCTCCTGCAAAAGTTCGGCTACCAGGGGCATTTCTTCGCTCCGATGCCAGCGGTGCAGCGTCTTTAACTCTGCGCCGACGCGGCGTGCCTGCGCGTTGTCAAAGTCCAAGTAGTTGTCCAGCCATAAATACAGGAGGTCAGGCGCTGCGCCATAGCCCAAGCGTGCCGCACTGCAGCCGCCAAGCGCCAACACCAAGCACAGCAGCCCCAGCGTCAGAAAGCGCCTGCCCACGCCACCGATAATGGCGCTTGGGCAGTGGGTACCAGGCACCGGCTGGAAAAAAGTAAAGGACATGGCAGTGAGTCTAAATGCGAGCGATGCATCCGCTTGGGGTGCTGACAAGATCAAGCCTGCTGTTGAGGTGGTCATGATGGCTGCTGGCAAGGGCACGCGTATGAAAAGCAACAAGCCCAAAGTGCTGCAGATGCTGGCCCATTTACCCTTGGCCGGGCATGTGCTGGAGGCCGCGCGCTGGGTGGATGCGCGCAAAGTCGTGGTCGTAACCGGGCATGGCGCGGCACAGGTGGAGTCGGCCTTGTCGCTGTTGGCAGGATCGCTCAAGCTGGAATTTGCGCGCCAGGAACCCCAGTTGGGGACCGGTCACGCCGTACAAACTGCCGCCCCGCATCTGGCCGAGGATGCGACCGTGCTGGTCTTGTCCGGGGATGTGCCCCTCACACGCGGGGCGACTTTGCAAGCCTTGTTGCACTTAAGTGCCGGCCAGCATCTTGCCTTGCTCACAGTCAATTTGCCCGATCCCAGCGGCTACGGACGCGTGCTGCGCAATGGCCCAGCGGTGACTGCCATCGTCGAACATAAGGACGCGAGCCCCGAGGAACGCAGCATTCAAGAAATCTACGGCGGCATACTGGCAGCGCCTGCGCGACAACTTAAGCAGTGGTTGGGTCGGCTGGACAATCGCAACGCCCAAGGCGAGTACTACCTCACGGATGTGGTGAAGCTGGCGGTGCAAGACGGTGTGCAGGTGCTGGCCCATCGGATTGACGACCCCTTGGAGGTAGCTGGTGTGAACAGTCCGGCACAACTCGCCGCCTTGGAGCGTGCCCATCAATTGCGCTTGGCCGAGGCTTTGATGGAGCAAGGCGTGCGACTGAAAGATCCTGCCCGCATTGATGTGCGCGGTTCGCTGGTGTGCGCCAGGGACGTTGAGATCGACGTCGGCTGTGTGTTTGAAGGTCAGGTGCAGCTGGGCGATGAGGTGCGCATCGGGCCCCATTGCGTGATGGCCAATTGCAGCATCGAGGCGGGCACCATCATCCAGGCCTTTACCCATATTGATGGGGAAAGCCAAGGCGTGCGGGTGGGTGCAGGCGCGCGCATTGGCCCGTTTGCGCGCCTGCGCCCGGGCGCCGATCTGGGGCAGGATGTGCATATCGGCAACTTTGTAGAAGTCAAAAATGCCCGCCTGGCGCAAGGTGCAAAGGCCAACCATTTGGCGTACCTAGGCGACGCCACGGTGGGTGAACGGGTAAATTTTGGGGCCGGCAGCATTACGGCCAATTACGACGGCGCAAACAAGCACCAGACGGTCATCGAAGACGATGTGCATGTCGGCAGCAATTGCGTGCTGATTGCGCCGCTGACCCTGGGCGCGGGCGGCACCATAGGCGGCGGCTCGACGATTACCAAGGACACGCCACCCGGTGCATTGACGGTGGCGCGGGGCAAGCAAGTGGGTGTTGCCAACTGGAAGCGCCCGGCCAAGGGTGCTCAATAATATTTTCAGGGCCTGGGCAGCGGCAAAGCGGCGCTAAATTTTGCGCGCTTGATACTGAAAAACGCTTTGACGTTGCGCACGTTGGCATCTTGGGTGAACAAGCGGCGCGTCACTTCTAAGTAATCGGGCATGGACAGGGCCTGCACCACCAAAATGAAATCCGGGCCGGAGGCTACGCGCCAGCACTGTTGGACCGCATCCTCCGCGATCGCCTTGGCCTCGAAGGCGTCCAAATGCTCTACGCCCTGCATATCCAAGGTCACTTCCACCAGCGCGCAAACCATGTGCCCCACCGATGCGCCTAAGCGCGCCGGGTTGAGTACCGCGACCTGCCGCTCGATCCAGCCGCCTTCGGAAAGGCGCTTGACGCGTCGCAGACAAGTCGGGGGCGAGATGCGCAGTTTTTCTGCGAGCGCTACGTTGCTTAGCGATGCATCCTGCTGGAGACGACCCAAAAGCTGGAGGTCCAAGGCGTCCAATTCTTCTGAAATTTTCATATATTTTTCTTAATTTTTTGAATTTAAATTTATCTATTTCATTTTATTGAATTTTAAATTCTTTATTTGTAAATTTTATACAGTTAATTTCTCAATAGAACACATAGCATCAAGGCCTCACTTTGGAGTTTGACTATGTGTGGCATTGTCGGCGCGGTCTCCCACCGCAATATCGTCCCGGTCCTGGTGCAGGGCTTGCAGCGTTTGGAATACCGGGGTTATGACTCCTGCGGTGTGGCGATTCACACGGCGAGCCTGCATCCCAATACAGCGCAGCCCGGACTGCGCCGTGCCCGCAGCACCGCCCGCGTGGTGGAGTTAATGGCCCAGGTACAGGCCGATGCACTGGAAGGCGGCACCGGCATCGCGCACACGCGTTGGGCGACCCACGGTGCGCCCGTGGTGCATAACGCCCATCCCCATTTCAGCCACGGCAGAGGCCCCGACACACAAGACGGTCAGGTGGCTTTGGTGCATAACGGCATCATCGAAAACCACGATGAATTGCGCGCCAGTCTGCAAGCCAAAGGCTATGTCTTTCGCAGCCAGACCGACACCGAAGTGATCGCGCACCTGGTGGACAGTTGCTACAACGGCGACCTCTTGGATGCGGTCAAAGCCTGTGTTTTGCAATTGCGCGGTGCGTATGCGATTGCGGTGATGCATGTGGACGAGCCCATGCGCATGGTCGGCGCGCGCGCCGGCTCGCCGCTCATCGTCGGTGTGGGCCAGGGAGAAACCTTTTTGGCCAGCGATGCCATGGCCTTGGCCGGCGTGACAGATCAAATTTTGTATTTGCAAGAGGGGGATGTGGTGGACGTGCAAGCAGGCAAGTTCTGGGTGCTTGACAGTGCGCACAAGCCGGTTACTCGCGCGGTGCAAACCGTGCTGGCCCATAGCGGAGCGGCGGAGTTGGGGCCCTATCGCCATTACATGCAAAAGGAAATTTTTGAACAACCGCGCGCTGTGGCCGATACCTTGGAAGGCATCGCGGGCATCGTGCCCGAATTATTTGGCGATGGCGCTTACGGCATCTTCAAAGAAATTGATAAGGTGCTCATTCTGGCCTGCGGCACCAGCTACTACAGCGGCTGCGTAGCTAAATACTGGATAGAAGCCATCGCCAAATTGCCCTGTGCAGTAGAGATCGCCAGCGAATACCGTTACCGCGATTCGGTGCCCGATAAAAAAACCTTGGTCGTCACCATCAGCCAGTCCGGCGAAACGGCGGACACGCTTGCGGCACTGCGACACGCGCAATCGCTGGGCATGGAACACAGCCTCACGATTTGCAATGTGGCAAGTTCGGCGATGGTGCGGGAGTGCAAGTTGGCCTACGTCACGCGCGCCGGCGTGGAAATCGGGGTGGCTTCGACCAAGGCTTTCACTACCCAACTCGTCGGGTTGTTCTTACTCACGCTTTCCCTGGCGCAAACCAAAGGCCACTTAACGGAGGCAGATGAAACTGCGGCACTCAAAGCGCTTCGCCATCTGCCTAGCGCACTGCAAGCCGTGCTGGCGCTAGAGCCCGCCATCATCGCGTGGTCCGAAGAATTTGCCTCCAAAGAAAACGCCTTGTTTCTAGGACGCGGAACCCACTACCCGATTGCCATGGAAGGCGCACTGAAACTCAAAGAAATCACCTACATCCACGCCGAAGCCTATGCCGCCGGCGAGTTGAAACATGGGCCCCTGGCTTTGGTCACGAGTGCCATGCCGGTGGTGACTGTTGCACCCAACGATGCCTTGCTGGAAAAGCTAAAAAGCAATATGCACGAAGTACGTGCCCGCGGAGGCATGTTGTATGTGTTGGCAGATGCGGACACGCACATTCAAACCAGCGAAGGCATCAACGTCATTCGCATGCCGGAAAACTATGGCGACCTCTCCCCCATCTTGCATGTCGTAGCGCTGCAGCTACTGGCCTACCACACCGCATGCGCACGCGGCACCGATGTAGATAAACCGCGTAATTTGGCGAAGTCGGTAACGGTGGAGTGATCTGTGGTGAGCTAATCCGAAACCCCGATGCTAAAGCTGTATTGACTGTGAGAGTTATGTGGGAAAAGTGCGCTTTCTACATAGCCTTGAACAAATGAACGTAGGCGCGGCTCACCGGCAATTCTGGGTCGTGCCCCTTGATCCGCACGAACAAGCGACTGGTCTCGTCGCGCCTTGTGCCTGCCAAGTACTTCAGATTCACCAGTGTCGAGCGGTGAACTTGCCAGAATTGGTCCGGATCCAGTTGCGCGACCAATTCCACAATCGGCGTACGAATCAAATGTTCGCCACCCACCGTCTGCACTACCGTATATTTGTCGTCGGCGTGAAAGAACAGGATGTCGTCGACCGCAATCAGTTGCATTAAATCGCCCTGGGCTGCGCGTACAAAGCGCAATCGCGGCGCATGGCTGGAAGGCACACGCAGCAGGCGACTCAGTGCATCGGCCAAGCGGGCATCAGGAAAATCTGGCGCCGCTGTTGGCGGTTGCGCTAGCGTAGCCTTTACGCGCTCCAGCGTGCGCATCAAACGCTCGGAGCTCAAGGGTTTGAGCAGATAGTCCAGCGCGGCCTGCTCAAAGGCCTGTACGGCGTATTCGTCGTATGCAGTGATGAATACGACCCGGGTCGAACCCTCGATTCCCTGCGCTACCTCCAGTCCGCTGAGACCAGGCATCTGGATGTCGAGAAACGCCAGCTCTGGCTGAAGCTCTGCAATCTTGGTCGCTGCTTCGATGCCGTTCTTGGCGATATGGATGATTTCCAGGTCAGGCCAGAGTTGGCCCAATTGCTTGTTCAGGTACTGAGCCAGTTGGGGTTCATCGTCGGCAATCAGGGCTCGGGTCATGGCTTACCGTTGTACGGAATGTTCAGGCATACCCGCGTGCCCACTGGCAGCGAGTGCAGACTCAGGCTCGCATTGTCGGCGTAGCGCGTTTCCAGTCGTGCACGAATATTTTCCAGAGCCACACCATTGCCGGATCGTCCGACGCGCAGGGGCGCCTGCAGACCCAGACCATCGTCATTGACGCAAATCTCCAGTCGACCCTCATTCACACTGGCGCTGATGTGCAATTGGCCGCCCTCGACCTTGGGCTCCAAACCATGATGGATCGCGTTTTCAACCAGAGGTTGTAGCAGCAACGGCGGAACTATGGCGGCGCGCGCTTGGTCATCTGCATCGATCACAAACTGCAGCCGCTCGCCCATGCGAATTTGTAGCAGCAAGAGGTAGCCTTTCACCATGTCCAACTCAGCTCCAAGCGTGCTGTCAGCGCTGCGCAATTGAGAAAGGCTGGTACGCAGGTATTCGGAGAAGGCCTCTAGCATCAACTTGGCGCGGGGCGTATCGTGATCCATCAAGCTTTGAACATTGGCCAGCGTGTTGAACAGGAAGTGCGGCTCGATCTGGGCCTGGAGCAGCCGCAACTGGGATTCCGTGGCCTGGAGTTTCAGCGCCTGACGTCTGGCGTGCAAGCTCCACCAGAGCAAGTTGGTCACTGTAATGACGACAGTGATTAGCAGGAAATTGCCTATGAAATGGGGGGTGACCACTCCCACGACGTCGACATTGAATAACAGGCTGAGAAGACTCAAGGCAATCCCACCACCCAGCAAGGTTCCAAGGATACCCGCCATGCCGAAAAATAGGGATGCGCGCCAATCGCGCCAAGCAGATATGCGGTCGATCACGGCGACGGGTAGCGCCATCTCAATGCTTCGATATAGCCCGTGGATCGTGTACGAGATGCATAAGGAGATGAACAAGAAACTCGGTAACCCATGGGACCACCAGGAGAGTTTGGTCAGATTGCCGGTGAATAGCCCCCCCAACGCGAGCAGGATCAACGCAATTGCGATTGCGATGCCCGTGCTGATCAGCAGACGCGCCCAGGCTGCTTCGCTACGTTGTTTCTTGAGAGCCCAGAAAAAGCTCCAAGCATGAAGAAGTGGTGTTTGTGTTTTCATAGCGTGCAGTTTAGGTCGCAGTACTCGACGCTTCCCTGGCTTTGCGACGAATCGACAATAGTGCCGACGAGTGGTAATCGTAGACCGTGTTCGATAGCAAACAGTCATGGGCGAAGACCCGTCACTCGCTCTACACAAAAACTTGGAGGCCCCCCGTTTGTAGTCTTTTTACTGCTAACTAGCGGAGCTTTGACCTAGCCCGACAAGCACTTTGAATACTTTGGCTGCGCCTTACCCAAAAGACCTTGGCCCTACGATCACTGGACCGCGCTGCCAACAGCAGGACGCAGCAAATCAACAGCTCGCGGAAGCACCAACAACTGTTAACCCAGCAATTCAGTCCCAGCTGAGAATGCGCCAGTACTTCAAGGTATAGATGGCAAAGCCAGCGGACCACAGCGTTGCCGAAACCAGAATGGCAACCGGGAGCATCGATGCGTCAACTAGGGGAACGCCGACACGCACCCACGCAGCCGCGGCCACTAGGGCGTAACAGCTGATCTCCGCCTTTCCTGCAATCAGCTTTCTTCCGGTGTGGCCCAAGGCGGTGCGCGTCATCATGCCAATAACCATGCCGCCAACGGCACCGGTGGTCAGGGCATGGGTGGCAGCCGACGACGACACCCAGTCCATGGCCGCCATAGCACGCAATGCCAAGTGCAGGGGAATCCAGGCATAGGCTGCATGCAGAACCCAAACCAAAGGCGTTTTCAAGGTCTTCCATGGCCGCCACAGGCAAAGGCGAATCAGATGTGCCACCATGCTCAACAAGGCCAGCAGCGCTAACCATGTACCGGTCACCTGTAATGCGTCGGCGACCAGAATGAGAAAAACCAAACCCAGCGCAATTTTTTCGACCCAAGGGTGACGAAGCGCCTGTGCGCCAGGTATTGCGTTGTTGGTAAACATGGGGATCACACGGCCGCCCATGACACAAATTACAAACAGCATGCCATCGAGCCCTAGCAAAATTCCCGCCCACCCCGGTATCCGAATGGCCTCCAGTCCATTGAGGTGCACCAGCAGCTGGGCCCATGCCATGAGTACCAGCAAGGCGACGAAAAAATAGTTGCGACGGTTACGCGCTTTGTACAGCGGGATGGCCAATGCGGTCGCAAGGGCCAGTGGAAAGGCCACATTCACTGCAGCAGCCAGCCAGCCCCAAGGCGAGAGCACCAATACCCTGCCCGCCACCCACAAGGCTGCCAGTGCGGCCAGGTAGGCTCCTTTGGGTGTGGGCTGCCCCGACCAATTTTGTGCTGCCGTCAATAGAAAACCGGTCAGGACTGCCAAGGTGAATCCGAACAGCATTTCATGGGCATGCCACATCGGACCGCGCAAATAGGCATTGGGTAAATACCCATTCAATTGCAAAGCCCACAGCCCTATGGAGAGCGCGGCAAAGCTGCTGGCCAGCAGATAAAAGGGGCGAAACCCAAGTTCCCACAAGGCAAACCGGGTTTTGTCGCCTGTGCCTGGCTTATCTATTTGGATCAAAGTGGCCATGTTGCAAGACAGTTCAAATGCATCCTAAATTTGCCGCAGTCATCCCTAGAGGGCCTGCTCCTGTGCCGCGTTTGCTGCCCAGAGTCATCAGCGCATTACGCCAGAACCACAGGTAAGCCCTGGCGGTCAAAAGCGAGATAGCCAGCAATCTCGCCCCGCTCAATGTGTTGCACCATGGTCTTCAAGGCCGCGTCCACTGCTTTACCCTGCGGCGCGCTGTGCGTGGTTCCGGACATAGCGGCAGAAAATACCAAGCGCCATGCCTGCCCGAGCTGGGCCGCCTCCTGTACCAAGGCGTCAAAAGAGGGTAGCTCGTCCGGGCTTTTGTCCACACACATGATGGGCACCAGTGACCCCCCTTGTCCCGCTGCGAACCCGGCGCGCTGCTGTGTATTGGCATCGTCCGCAAGCACGGCGTCGACAAACACCAATAGCAAACGCTGCTGCAAGGGCTGCGCGTGCGCCGCACGCAACAGATCGGAGAAATTTTCAATTTTCATAAGGCCTTCGTCGATAGATAGCTTACGTACTGGGTGGCATCCGGCCGGACACGCGCTGGCTTGCCCCGCTGGGCAGTTCCCACACTGACAAAACAGATGGCATGCGCATGCTGGCTCAGACCAAAGAGTGCGCGCAAGCTGGAAGAGCGCAAGGCCTTGCCACTGCTTAGCGCCGATCCAAAACCCAGTGCGGTGGCCATCAAAAGCATGTTCTGCACGGCACAACCGGCCGAAACCACCCGCTCCAATAAACCAATTTGCACGTCACCACGCACATCCTCCACGACCAGCATCATGAGCAATGGCGCGCGCAGCGCTTTTTCGTAAGCTTGCTGCAGTTGTTCAGGCAAAGCGGTGGGATCGCGCTCCAGCAGTGCAGCAGAAAAAGCCCGTCCCAAGGCCGCACGCTCGGCATCGGCGATCAGCACAAAACGCCAGGGCAGCAGTTGCCCATGGTCCGGCGCGTGCGCAGCCGCACCTAGGATCAGCGCGCGTTGCTCGGTATCGGGGCCCGGCGCCATCAGCCGCTTGGGCAGAATGGTCTGACGCAAATGCAGAAGATCCGAGAGCGCGCTCGGCATGGCATTGATCGGCATGTTTCTATTGCACCGCGTGCATTGCCTTGCTCACTGCACCAGGGGTGAGTCAAAAGCGTTCAATGTGATCCCTTCGACCCGCGCCTGTCCCACTAGTAAACCCATGTATTGGTGCAAGGCCTTGGCGCGCGATTGCAGGGCCAGTTGCGCGGCTACACGCTCGCGCACGTCCGCAAAATCCAGCGGCTTGCCCTCGCGCCGCTCGCGTATCTCGATGATGTGAAAACCAAAGCGGGTGTGTACTAGGCGCGGCAAAACACCCAGGCCCACAGGCACCTCCGATTGAAAGAACAAAATGCCTGCCAATTCGGGCGCACAGTCCTGCGGACCAAGCCAGCCCAAGTCGCCACCTTGGGTGCTGCTCGGGCAGTTAGAAAGCTCCGCTGCCAGCTTGCCAAACAAATCTATGGGAACGTTTTTGCCAAGCAGGCTAATGAGCGCCTTATCGGCATGCACGCTGAGCGCCTGTACGTTCACGCCGGGCGTCACCGCAAACAAGATATGGCGCAAATGCACCGCCTGACCGACCAGGTACTGACTCCTTCGGGCGGCAAAGTAGCGCTGGCATTCCTCCTGTGTGGGCGCAGGCACTTGCACGGCTGCATCCACCATGGCCTCTAGCACGCTACGCTCGGATTCGTCAAGCGCTGGCGCCTCCAACGCAGCGCGACTAGGTAGCTGCCCTGTTTGCACCGCCTGCTGGCGCAGCAGCTCGGTATAGGCCAGTTCGCGCAGGCTTTCTTCATCTGGCCGCGCGCTCGGGCCATGCAGTGCGATGCCGTTGATGGATGCGATCGTGATCGGGTCCGGCGCGGCCACCTGGGAGCCACAGCCGCAGGTACCGCCGCCGCACCCCTTGCTGACAATGGAAGATGTGTTCATACCGTGTCCTTGGGTTTCTGGCCCTTAGCGGGCGTTGCGGCTTAGGGGTTCACGCTCGACCATCCCCAGGCGCCGACTGCGCACCAGTTGGTAGGGTCGCACCAGATAGGCCAGGGTGCCAAAGCCGCTCCACACATGCACCAGCCGAGTGAAGGGGAAGATCAAAAAGATCGACATACCCAAAAACATATGCAGCTTGAAGACCCAGCTAGCGTCATTCAACAACTCCGGCGCACCGGCTTGGAATGTGACGATGTGCTGGGCCCAATCGGCTAGCTTCATCATCATGCTGCCATCCAGATGCTGGGCCGAAAGCGGGATGGTGGCCAAACCCAATGCCAGTTGCAACCACAGCAGCACCAACAGCACGATGTCACTGGTTTTGGAGTGGAGACGGATGCGCTCATCGCCTAGTCGACGCTGCAGCAGCAGGCTCACCCCAATAAATCCCAGGATACCAAAGGCACCGCCCGAGACCATGGCCACGATCTGCTTGTTGCCCGCACTGATAAAGGGCTCGTACAGAAAATGGGGCGTCAACATGCCCAGGGTGTGTCCACCCAGGAGGAATAAAACCCCGACGTGAAACAGATTGCTGCCCCAACGCAACTGGCCCGCGCGCAGCAACTGCGAGGAATCGCTCTTCCAGGTGTACTGGTCGCGATCAAAGCGCAGCAGGCTACCCAGCAGGAAGATGCTCAGGCAGATGTAGGGGTAGTAACCGAACAGTAGGTTATCAAGGTAAGTCATATTCGGGTTCCTTGGGCTTGGGCTTCTTGTGCTTTCTTGCCTTTAGCAAAAACGGATGTGGCGCTAGCCGGTGCGGATACCGGCGCCGTGCTCTTGCGAACAAAGTGAATGGGCTGGGCTTGCCCCGGCTTGGACTGACCTTTGGTGCTGCAGCCATCAAAGGCCTGGGGCTCCTGCCAGAGCGCATCCATGGCCTCGTCGGCGACGATGGCAACAGACTGCACGCGCTGGCCGCAGAGCTCGAGGATGGCGGCGACGGGCGTGGCATAGGGGCTGCCACCTTGCACCAGCGCACTGAAGATGGCGGACAGGATATGGGCCATCTCACCCAGAAACTCGCTTGCCAATTTGGGCGGCTGGGTGGAGGCGAATTCCAGCACTACGCACAAGTGGTCCGGCAACTCATCAGGGGACATCATCAGGCCAGCCTTTTCGTAGGTCTGCACCAGATCAACCATGGCCGGGCCCCGCTCGCGCGAATCACCGTGGATATGCTCGAACATGTGCAAGGAGGTGGCGCGTCCCCGGTCAAAGGTTTCCACATAGCGCGCCTCTACTTCCATGGGGTCCAGGCGCGTGAGCTCGGTTGCAAAAGCGTGCAGCGCATCACGGCGTGCGGCAGGGATCACTGCCTCTTTGTCGATGGCCTGCAGTAGCTCGGGCAGATGGCTGCGTAATTGGGCGTCTGGGTAGCCCATCAATGCGCTGAGGGCACGCAGGGAATAACGGTTGTTTTTCATGGCGCGCTTACCTTAAACATAGGACTTAATGGGAATGGTGCGTGGCTTAGAACTACCAAACAGGCTGGTCTCGGAGCTCCCCTCGGAGCAGCCGTTGCCAAAGGAAAAGCCGCAGCAGCCGCGCAGGTCAAAAGCGTTTTCGGCGTACTCGCGGTGCGAACTGGGAATCACAAAGCGGTCTTCGTAGTTGGCAATGGCCATGATTTGGTACATCTCCTCCACCTGGGCCACCGTCAAGCCTACCTGTTCCAACACGGCGAGGTTTTGTTCATGATCCACATGCTTGCTGCGCTGGTAGGCGCGCATAGCCAGCATGCGCTCCAAGGCGCGCACCACAGGCGCGGTATCGCCAGCAGTTAGCAGGTTGGCCAGGTACTGCACCGGAATGCGCATTTGTGCCAGGTCTGGAATCTCGCCATTGACACCAATATGACCGGCGTTGGCAGCCGAGTTAATAGGAGACAACGGTGGCACATACCAGACCATGGGCAGCGTGCGGTACTCGGGGTGCAGCGGCAGGGCCACTTTCCAGTCCACCGCCATTTTGTAGACCGGGCTGTTGCGTGCGCCAATCAGCCAAGATTCAGGGATGCCATCAAGGCGGGCCTGAGCGATCACCTTGGGATCGTTGGGGTCCAGGAAGATGTCCAGTTGCGCTTGGTACAGGTCTTTCTCGTCCACCACACTGGCCGCCTGCGCAATTCGGTCTGCGTCATACAGCACCACACCCAAGTAGCGGATGCGGCCCACACAGGTCTCGGAGCACACCGTGGGTTGGCCCGCTTCAATGCGCGGGTAGCAGAAGATGCACTTTTCTGCCTTGCCGCTTTTCCAGTTGTAGTAAATTTTCTTGTAGGGGCAACCCGAGACGCACATGCGCCAGCCACGGCACTTGTCCTGGTCGATCAAGACAATGCCGTCGTCTTCGCGTTTGTAGATCGATCCACTTGGGCAGCTGGCAACGCAGGCTGGGTTGAGGCAATGCTCGCACAGGCGCGGCAAATACATCATGAAGGTGTTTTCAAACTGGCCGACCATGTCCTTTTGCACTTGGTCAAAATTTGCCAGATTGGCGTCCTTGCTACGTTTGCTAAATTCACCGCCCAAAATTTCTTCCCAGTTCGGGCCCCAGACGATTTTCTCCATGCGTTTGCCGGTGATCAGGCTGCGCGGACGCGCCGTTGGTGCGTGCTTAACCTCGGGTGCGGACTGGAGGTGCTCGTAGTCGAAGGTGTAGGGCTCGTAGTAGTCGTCAATCTGCGGCATATTGGGGTTGGAGAAGAGGCGCATCAGCAGTTTCCACTTGCTGCCTTGCTTGGGCTCAATCGAGCCGTCGGCCTTGCGGACCCAACCTCCGTTCCACTTGTCCTGGTTTTCCCACTCTTTGGGGTAGCCGATGCCGGGCTTGGTTTCCACGTTGTTGAACCAGGCGTATTCCATGCCGGGCCGAGAAGTCCAGACGTTTTTGCAGGTGACCGAACAGGTGTGGCAACCAATGCACTTGTCCAGGTTCAGCACCATGGCGATTTGGGCGCGTATTTTCATTGTGTTTCTCCTTGGTGCTTATGCCTGGATGGTCGGGGCCGCTTCACCGTCGAGCCAGTCGACCTTGCGCATCTTGCGCACCACCACAAATTCATCGCGATTGGTACCGATGGTTCCGTAGTAGTTAAAGCCATAGCTAAACTGCGCGTAGCCACCAATCATGTGCGTGGGCTTGGTCACGATGCGGGTCACCGAGTTGTGAATACCGCCGCGCGTACCGGTGATCTCCGCACCGGGCGTATTGATAATTTTTTCCTGCGCGTGGTACATCATCACCATGCCCGGATTCACCCGCTGGCTGACCACGGCACGGGCGGCAATAGCACCATTGATGTTGAATAGCTCAACCCAGTCGTTGTCCTCTATGCCGGCCACTTTGGCGTCGTCTTCACTGAGCCAGATCACCGGGCCACCGCGATTGAGGGTGAGCATCATCAAGTTGTCGGTATAGGTGCTGTGGATACCCCACTTCTGGTGCGGCGTGATGAAGTTCAAGGAAATTTCCTTGTTGCCATTGGGCTTCCTGTCCATGATGCCGGCCACCGCCTTCAGGTCTACCGGCGGGCGGTAACTGCTCAGGCCTTCTCCGAATGCGATCATCCAGGGGTGATCCAGGTAGAAGTGCTGACGACCGGTCAGGGTGCGCCATGGGATCAGCTCATGCACATTGGTGTAGCCGGCGTTGTAGCTCACGGTCTCGCTCTCTATGCCACTCCAGGTGGGGCTGGAGATAATCTTGCGCGGTTGGGCCTGGATGTCGCGAAAGCGGATTTTTTCGTCTTCGCGGTGGATGGCTAAATGGGTGTGGTCGCGTCCGGTGATCTTGCCCAACGCTTGCCATGCTTTCACAGCCACATGGCCGTTGGTCTCCGGGGCAAGTTGCAGCACCACTTCGCAGGCGTCAATGTCGCTCTCGATTTTGGGCATGCCCTTGGTGACACCTTCTGCATGCACTTTCCCGTTGAGTTCGGCCAGTTGCTGCACCTCGGTCTTGGTGTCCCAGCCAATGCCCTTGCCGCCATTGCCGACCTTGTCCATCAGCGGGCCCAGCGCGGTGAAGCGCTTAAAGGTGTTGGGGTAATCGCGCTCGATCACCGCAATCTGGGGAGCCGTCTTGCCTGGAATCAGCTCGCACTCGCCACGTTTCCAATCTTTCACGTCAAAGGGCTGGGCCAGCTCGGCCGGGGTGTCGTGCATCAGCGGGGTCAACACCACTTCCTTTTCTACACCGAGGTGACCGACGCAGACCTTGCTATAGGCCTGGGCAAATCCCTTGTAAATGTCCCAGTCACTCCTGGATTGCCATGCCGGGTCCACCGCAGTGGACAGCGGGTGGATAAAGGGATGCATGTCGCTGGTATTGAGATCATTCTTCTCGTACCAGGTGGCCGTGGGCAACACGATGTCGGAATACAGGCAAGTGGTGCTCATGCGAAAGTCCAGCGTGACCAAGAGGTCGAGCTTGCCTTCGGGCGCCTTGTCATGCCACTGCACCTCGGCCGGCTTGGCATCGTCTTGTCCGAGGTCTTTGCCCTGCACGCCATGGGTGGTGCCCAGCAAATGCTTCATGAAGTATTCATGCCCCTTGCCAGACGAACCCAGCAGATTGGAGCGCCAGACAAACATATTGCGCGGCCAGTTGGCGGGATGGTCCGGGTCCTCGCAGCTCATCTTCAGGCTGCCGTCCTTCAGCGACTTCACCACATAGTCCTTGGGGTCCATCCCGGCCGCCGTTGCATCGCGTACCACCTGGAAGGGATTGGTCTGCAGCTGCGGCGCACTGGGCAACCAGCCCATACGCTCGGCGCGCACGTTGTAGTCGATCAAGCTGCCGCCATATTTGCTCTTGTCGGCCAAAGGCGAAAGAATTTCCTCCACACCTAGCTTTTCGTAGCGCCACTGGTCGGTGTGCGCGTAAAAGAAACTGGTGCTGTTCATTTGCCGGGGCGGGCGCACCCAGTCCAGTGCGAAGGCCAACGCGGTCCAGCCGGTTTGCGGGCGCAGTTTTTCTTGTCCCACGTAGTGGGCCCAGCCGCCGCCGCTCTTACCGATACAGCCGCACATCATCAACATATTGATGATGCCGCGGTAGTTCATGTCGCTGTGGTACCAGTGGTTCATCGCCGCACCGATGATGACCATGGACTTGCCTTGGGTCTTGTCTGCGTTGTCGGCAAACTGGCGTGCCACGGCAATGATCTGGTCGCGCTTGACGCCGGTGATCTTTTCCTGCCAGGCGGGGGTGTAAGGCGTATCGTCATCAAAACTGAGAGCGGCGTTTTCACCGGGGATGCCACGGGCCACACCGTAGTTGGCCACTGTCAAGTCGAACACGGTGGCGATCAGCGCCGTACGCTCTTGCCCGGCTTTGCCCAGCTTGATGCGACGCACCGGCACCTTGCGCACCAGGATGTCGTCCACCGCTGCACCCTGTTTGTTGGCGTTGAAGTTGGGCGTGTCAATGCCGCCGAAATACGGGAAGCCCACTTCACCGATTTCGTAGTCGGCGGCCACACCGCCAGTGGACGCTTCCATCAAACTGAGCTTGAGTTTGACTTCGGAATCGTTGCGCGCTTCCTTGTCTTCCAAATTCCATTTGCCAACGTCGGCGCGGCCTTCTGCGCCCCAGCGGAAACCGATGCTGCCGTTGGGCACCACGATCTTGTCGCGCTCGTCAATCGCCAGGGTCTTCCACTCGGGGTTATTGGCCTGGCCGAGCTTGCCGTTGAAGTCGCTGGCGCGCAGGTAGGCGCCGGGTACCAGCACCGTGCGACCGTCGGGCAGCTTGCGCTCTTCCAATTGCACCAGGTTGGGCATGTCGGTATAGCGGCGCACGTAATCATCAAAGTAAGCACTGCGCTTGTCGAAATAGAACTCTTTCAGGATCACATGGCCCATGGCCATGGCCACGGCCGCATCCGTGCCTTGCTTGGGGTGCATCCACAGATCGGCCAGCTTGCTGACCTCCGCATAGTCGGGCGTGATGGCCACGGTCTTGCAGCCCTTGTAGCGCACCTCGGTCAGGAAGTGGGCATCGGGCGTGCGCGTTTGTGGCACGTTAGAGCCCCAGGCGATGATGAAGTTGGAGTTGTACCAATCGGCGGACTCAGGCACGTCGGTCTGCTCTCCCCAGACTTGCGGGCTGGCGGGCGGCAGATCGCAATACCAGTCGTAAAAGCTCATGCACACGCCACCAATCAAGGAGAGGTAGCGGCTGCCTGCGGCATAGCTCACCATGGACATTGCGGGGATGGGCGAGAAGCCGATCACACGGTCCGGGCCCCACTTCTTGGCGGTGTAGACGTTGGCTGCGGCGATGAGCTGGTTGACCTCGTCCCAGCTGCTGCGCACAAAGCCGCCGAGGCCGCGTTGCTTCACCCACTGGCTGCGGGCGCTGTCGTTTTCCACCATCGCAGCCCAGGCCTTGACCGGGTCTTTAGCAAGCGCCAAAGCTGCACGCCACTGTGTCAGCAGGCGAGCGCGAATCATGGGGTATTTGACGCGATTAGCGCTGTATAAATACCAGGAGTAGGAGGCACCCCGAGCGCAACCACGCGGCTCATGGTTGGGCAAGTCGGCACGCGTACGCGGGTAGTCGGTCTGCTGGGTTTCCCAGGTGACAATGCCGCCCTTGACGTAGATCTTCCACGAGCAGGAACCCGTGCAATTGACGCCGTGGGTGCTGCGCACGATTTTGTCGTGTGCCCAGCGGTCGCGGTAGGCGTCTTCCCAGGTCCGGTCCTCACCCGTGGTGAGTCCGTGGCCGTCGGAAAAACTTTCCTTGGGTGCACGGAAGTGGCTCAGGCGGTCCAAAAAATGGCTCATTAGTTACTCCGTTTTGAAAGTGTTGTGCTGGTTTGCTGGTGTAGTCAGGGGTTCTTTATCTCTGCACCCGGGCGCAGATAAAACCACCAGTTCAACACCAGACATAGGGCGTAAAAACATGCAAATCCGTACATCGCCATCTGCGGCGTACCGGCCTTGATCTGCGCACCAATCACCACCGGCGCAATGAAGGCACCGTAGGCGGCGATAGCCGAAGTCCAACCCAATACCGGCCCTGCCTGCGTGCGGTCAAAAATCACGCCGATGGTGCGAAAGGTGGAACCGTTGCCGATACCGCTGGCAGTGAACAGCAAAATGAACAGCGCCATAAAGAGGGTGAAATACTGCTCGGGTGTGGCCGAGCCATAGGCCAGCAACATCACATAGCCGACCGCCACCGAGGCCAGAACCATCACGGCCGAGATCGCCTGCGTGACGATGGAGCCGCCAATCTTGTCGGAAATCCAGCCACCGATAGGGCGCACCAAGGCACCCACAAACGGGCCAATCCAGGCATAGGTCAAGGCCGAAGGGGCGTTAGGATTCTTTAGGGTGTGCTGCATGATGCCAGCGGCATCGGGCACATGGCTGATGCCAAAGATCACCGTGATGGAAAGCGGCAGCGCCATCGAAAAACCAATGAAGGAACCGAAGGTGACGATGTACAGCAGCGTAAGCGACCAGGTGTGTTTGTTGCGAAATATCGCGAACTGCTTAGCGATGTTGTCCTTCATCGCGCCAATGGCGGCTAGCTTCATCACCATCAGCGTGCTGAACACAATCAAAGGCATGGCAATCCACATGTTCAGAATCCCCAGCCCCGTGGGCGCTGGCAGGTACAGGTACAGGCCCAGACCGGCAGGCACAAAAGACAGGGTGTAGAGCCAGATGATTTTCAGGAAGGCCGCAAGTGTGCCGCCGCTTTCCGGTGTCACCGTGTTCAGGTTGTTCATCCCATACCAAGCCAAGACCGATAAGGGAATCAGCGACAGCAACCAGGCAAAGCCGGCGTTCTGAATCCAGGTGGGGGTGCCCGCCACAATCTTGCCCAAAATCCAGCCGCTGTCTTTGACCAGCACCATGGCCTCACCGCCCATGCCGCCGAAGATGCTCAGGGTCATCACCAGCGGAATCACAATTTGCATGGTGGTGACACCGAAGTTTCCCAAACCCGCATTCAAGCCCAGCGCCGTGCCCTGCAAGCGTTTAGGAAAGAAGGTGCTGATGTTGGACATAGAGCTGGCGAAGTTGCCCCCACCCACCCCCGACCACAGCGCCATCAACTGGAAGGTCCAGAGCGGCCACTCGGGGTGTTGCAACACGATGCCGGTGCCCATGGCGGGGGCTAGCAGCATGGCAGTGGTCAAAAAGATGGTGTTGCGGCCGCCGGCCACGCGAATCAAAAAAGACGCTGGGATGCGCATGGTGGCACCGGCCAGGCCCGCTATAGCTGTGAGCGAGAACAGCTCCGCCTGGGTGAAGGGGAAACCCAGGTTGAGCATCTGTACCGTGATGATGCCCCACATGCCCCAGATGGCGAAGCCGCACAAAAGCGCAGGCACGGAAATCCAAAGGTTGCGGTAGGCAATTTTTTTGCCGGTACTCTCCCAGAACTGTTCGTCCTCCGGGCGCCAGTCGGCCAGGTCGGCGCCGCTTTGTGTCTTGGTGTTCATTGCTTGCTTTCGGTGAAAAGAGATTCAGACCTGCGAGGGAACTAAGCCTGCGTGCTGGCCCATGACCGGGCGGCTGCGCACCTCGGTCCAATACATCCAGATCAGCGAGACCCAGACCACGCCGTACATCAGCATGAAAGCGCTGGAGCGCACGCCGGTGATGTCCATCAGCGCGCCAAACAGGACGGGCAGCACAAAGCCGCCCAGACCGCCGGCCAGTCCAACGATGCCGCTAATGGTTCCGATGTTGTCGGTGTAGTCATCGCTGATGTACTTGAAGACGCTGGCCTTGCCGAAGGCCCAGGCAATACCCAGAGTAAACATCAGACCGGTAAAAAAATACACATTCAGACCGATGTGAAACGTGGCGGGCCCCGTCACCGTCATTACCGTGAAGTCGGTCTGCGGGTAGGACAAGAGGAACAGGCAGATCCAGCTCACCCATAGCACCCACCATGTCACAGAGTGGGCGCCGTATTTGTCCGAAAGAATGCCTCCAAAGGCGCGCAACACGCCCCCGGGTAGCGAGAAGCAGGCGGCCAGCAGCGCGGCCAGGCGAATGTCCAGACCGAATTCGCCCACGTAGTACTGCACCATCCACAAAGACATGGCCACATAGCCGCCAAACACAATGCTGTAGTACTGGCAGTACTTGATGACTTTGGGGTCCTTCAAGGCCTTCAACTGGTCCATGAACTTGACATTGCTCGCCACCTGGTGGCTTGGATCGGTATGGCTGAACATCCAAAACAGCACCAAGGTTCCCAGCATGATGGCGGCGTAAACATGGGGCACTGCGGCCCAGCCAAAGGCCACCAACAATACCGGTGCCAAAAATTTATTGACTGCCGCGCCGGAGTTACCCGCGCCGTAAACACCCATCGCCATGCCCTGGCGGCTCTTGGGGAACCAGCGTGCCACATAAGGCGTCCCCACCGAAAAAGAGCCGCCGGCCAAACCAACGAAAAGGCCTATGGTGAGAAAGTGCCAATAGGCGGTGGCATAGCCCATCATCCAGATGGCAGGCACGGTGGCCGCCATGAGGCAGGCCATCACGATGCGACCGCCATAGCGGTCGGTCCAGATGCCCAGTGGTACGCGAATCAGCGAACCCGTCAGAACCGGCATAGCGGTTAGCAGGCCGAACTGGGTGGCGTTGAGATCGAGCATCTTCTTGATCGGAATACCGATCACGCCAAACATCATCCAAACCATGAAGCAGACCGTAAAGGCCAGCGTGCTGACAATCAGCACCGACCAGGCTCTTTTGGGATCCTGAATTTGGGTAGGCATGCGCACTCCTGTTGTGATGGCATGACTTTCGGGCTTTCGCTGCGCGTTGAATATCCTTCTAAAGAATGCGTGCGTGGACGCAAAAGAACTAGGGCAGCCGTGGCTGCCCTAGTCCTGAAGTAGTAGTGGTCCCAGGGACCCGCTAAGGCTTGATCTGGCTCAAGCCATGCCGCGTGCAACGGCGTATAGCGCCGCCTGTACCCTGGAGGTGAGGACGAGCTTGCGAAAGATGTGCTGCACATGCACTTTGACCGTGGCCTCGGCAATCGTGAGCTCGCGCGCAATCAGCTTATTGCTGTCGCCGCGCGCAATCAGGCCCAGAATCTGGCGTTCGCGGCCTGAGAGTGATTCAAACGCCGCGTCCTCCAAGCTCGGCGCCCGAGCAAGCGCAGTGACCACGCTTTCGTGATCAGGGCCCTTGGCGCGAAAGGCAGTGACCAATTTGGTCATCATGTCCGGGCTGATCACACACTCACCGCTGAGTACTTTTTCAATGGAGTCACACAACTGCTCGGTCTCCACTGTTTTGAGCAAATACCCGTCAGCCCCGGCGAGCATGGCGGCAGTCAGGTCAGCCTCGCTCTCGCTGACGGTCAGCATCAAAATGCGCACACCCGGGTAGCAGTCCTTGAGCGCCCCAATGCCATCAACCCCGCGCACACCCGGCAAATGGTTGTCCAGCAGGATCACCTGTGGTAGCCCGTTGCGACAGCAACGCAAGGCTTCACCGATGTCACCGGCCTGACCCGCAATCGCGAAGCGGCCATCTTGTGACAAGAGCGAAATCAGGCCGCGGCGAAACAGCGTGTGGTCGTCAACGACCAGCAATTGGATGGGGTGCATGGCTTGTATTGTCGGGTGCAATGATCAGGCAGCACGCTCCAGCGCGGCAAGCGCTCCGGCATCCAAATGCATGGCCCCGCTGTTGACACCCGATACGGGGTGCGCTGGCAAGGACAGAACAACATGGCAACCCTGCCCCGGCGCTGAATGCACAAACACTGTCGCGCCAATGCGGGCGGCGCGCTCTTGCATGATCTGCATGCCGACATGGGTGGATTGCCCCTGCAGACTCCTAGCGCTGAAGCCGCAGCCATCGTCACGCACCTCAAAACGCCACTCAGCCCCCTTGAACACTTCCAGAAAAACCCCACTGGCCTGCGAATGCTTGCGCACGTTGGAGAGCGCCTCTTGAATGACGTGTAAGACCTGCACCTGCACGTCGGCTGGCAGCGGCAAGCCCTCGCCGGTGACCTGTAACTGCGTAGGCAGTCCAGTCTGGTGTTTGAACTTTTGCAAGGTTTCCTGCAGCGCGGCCTCAATGTCCACCGTGTTGGTTCGGGTGCGAAAGTGCAGCAGTAACTCACGCACGTCATTGATGCTTTCCCGCAGCCCCGTGTCCAGTTCATCCAAGGCGATTTTTATATTCTCGCCTTGTGCGTTGCGCGACGCCGTACGCAGAAGTTGAACCTGAATTTTCAGAAATGACAAAGACTGCGCAATGGAGTCGTGCAGCTCACGCGCCAATAGCGCACGCTCCTCGCCCACCGCCGCTTCGCGCTCCAGGGCGGCCGCACGCAAGCTCTCCAAACCGCTGGCTAAATGGCTGGCCAGTGCATCAAGCAAATCCGTCTCCTGCGGGCTCAGTTGCACATCGCTGCGAAAAAACAGGTCAATTTCCCCAAGTACGCGCTGCTGCAAGCGGACAGGAACGCTGACCACGTTCACAAAACCCGCTCGCTCGCACGCACGCATCGGCGAATCTCCGTGTTCAAGAATCGGGATGACACGGGTTCGCGCATCCGATTTCAGGTTCCCACAGGCACAGGCACCAGCTAAGAGACTGCGTTCCGAATCCAACATGTCCTGCGGGAAACAATCGGACGCCAGCATCAAGTAGCGCTGGTTGGCCTCATCTGACCAACGAATCACCGCCGCATCAGCACCTACCACCACCCGCACACGCTTGGCAAATCCACGCGATAGTTCTTCGATACTTGCAGCACTGGCAGAAAACGCGCTAATTTCATACAAAGATTCCAGCCGCGCCCGCTGTGCCTCAATGTGTTGCGTCTTGATCTTTACCTGCGTTTCCAGTCCTTGGTAAAGGCCTTCAAGCTCAGAAGCCATTCCATTGAAGCCACGGGCAACTTGGCCAAACTCGTCATCCGTATCCACGGCAATGCGTGCGGTGAAATTTCCATTTTGGACACTGTGCAAAGCCCTTTGCAAACTTCCCAGGGGATTGATAACGTACTGGTAGCCCGTATAGAGCATGACCACCGCGCCGGCAATTGCCAGCGCCATCATGAAAAACTGGAACAAATTGAGAATAGCGGTCAGGCGCGATAACTGCTGTTCGATGGCGGTAACCAAACCATCCACCGCCGCCACGGTCTGGGAAGTCGCAAGCAGCGCCTGATCGATATCGGGTGAAGCGCTTCCCAGCCAGATGCCCTGATTGCTTGCCCAGTGCGTCTGAACGCTACGAAAGCGGGCATCCACCTCATCGTTGCTTGGCATAAAGAGCGGCCTGCCTGGATCACCGGTCTTGAGAAGCGCAAGGCCTTTGCTAAATTCATCGACCAGTTGGGCGACCGCTTGTTCTGAATGGTTGGACTGCGCGGTGCTGTTGAGTCGCCACATCTGCATGCGCATGCGCCCGGCCTCATTCACCGCCGCAGCGCCGCCTTCGAGCTGCCAAGTCACCCGCAGTGTCAGGCCGATGGACAGCAAGGCAACACAAAGCAATGCAGCGCCAATAGTGACCAATTTGGTAGAGAGCGCGTTCTTGTTCTGCATGGCCATAGCGTAACCGGCGTCACCCCCGCGTGGGAAATCACTGCCCTGCAATGGATCAAAACCTTTGGGCGGCAAAAGCATCCAAGTTCAGGGCGCTAGGGCGCTCGCCCACGATATCGGCTACCAAACTCCCGCTTAAGCCGCCCAAAGTCAGCCCGATGTGCTGATGGCCAAAGGCATACACCACGCGTGCGCTTTTGCGCGAACGTCCCAAGACCGGCAGCCCATCGGGCAAAGTCGGCCGAAAACCTAACCAAGGCGCTTGCGGCGCACCCAGTGCCGGCAGGGCGCGGCGCGAGGCAAAGTGCAGCAAATCGAGCAAGCCCGGGTGCATTTCCTGGCCTAAGCCCGCCAGCTCCACCGTGCCCGCCACGCGCAGGCCTTGCGCCATAGGGGTCATGTAAAAACCGCGCTCTGCCCAACCTACGGGACGGGAAATCAAAGGGGTGCTGCCGGGAAACATCAGGTGGTAACCGCGCTCGGCTTGCAGGGGCACATCGTCGCCACATTGCGCCGCCAAGTCCTTGGAATGCACGCCGGCGCACAGGGCCAGGTAATCGTAGGCGCTGTCATGGTCCAGGCCGCGCACGCGTACCTGCCGATCGTCCGCTTGCACACCGGTAACAGCGAGCGGGTGCACCACCAGGCCTTTGGTTTGTAAATACGCCAGCAAGGCATGCAGGAAAGCCGAGGGGTCGCTTAAATGCCAAGAGCCCTTGAACAAAGCACCGCGATGAAAAATAGGACTGAGCTGGGGCTCCAGCTGGGCGATTGCCTCCGCGTCCAAAATGTCCGCTTCCACGCCCAGTCGGCGGCGCAATGCCAGGGTCTCGCGCGCGCCTTGAAAAGCGCTGGCGCTGGAATACAAATACAAGCATTCTTGTGGCCGGACGAAACGCTGCAGGTCAGCCTCAGCCAGCATCGCGTCGTAGCCACTTTGCGCGCGGGCCAGCAGATGCGACAAGGCGCTTGCCGTGGCGGTATAGCGCGCAGGCGTGGAGGCCCACATAAAGCGCGCAAGCCAGGGTGCCAGCGTATGCAGATGCGACCAGCGCACCCGCAAGGGACTTTGCGATGCAAACAAATAGCGCGGCAGATCGCGAAACACCGAGGGGTTGTTAACCGGTATGCAGGCGTAATTGGCGAAGGTGCCGGCATTACCAAAAGAGGCGCCGCCCGCTGCGCCACGCGGCTCGTACAAACTCACCTGGTGGCCGTCGCGCATCAACCAATAGGCCGATGACAGCCCGACAAAACCCGCACCTACAACGGCTACCCGTGCCATCGTTGCTGCCCCTCTTGGTTGCGCACAAGCTGCATACCGAAAAATGCCAGCCTTGGCTTGTGCGCAGCAGCGGCTAGCACCGGCTTACCAGCGCACGCCCAGGCGCTCAAAGACCTTGCTCAATACAAACAAGGGCCCGACCAGCAGGTATTGCAGATCCTCAAAGAACGAGGGTTTTTTGCCCTCCAGATGGTGGCCGATGAATTGAAAAATCCAGGCGAGCACAAAAAGCCCTAGGCTCGCCGGCACCAAAATGCCGGCGACGCTCATGGCGTCCACCAGGGCCAGCATCACCGAAGACAGCAGCAACATGCACAGCGTAAAAGGCCAGGACAAACGGGCGTAATAGACCAAGCTGCCTGCGATCAACACCAGTACCAAGGCGGGGTGCAGCGCAAACAGCAAGCCATTGAGGCTGAGCATGATGGCCGGTATCGCCACAAAATGAATCACCTCGTTGACCGGGTGCGTATGGCTTAAGCCATAGTGCTGCAAAAGCACATCGACTTTGCGCTGGGGTATGTCCAAACCTTCCGGCAGCGGGGTTTGCATTGAATCCATCGAGTGCCTCCCAGGGTGAAAATTGCGAACTAGGATTTTAAAAATTGCTTGAGCCAGGCCACCGCACGGCCTTGCAGGTGTTGTCCGCCCCAGGCCAAAAGCGCATGGCTGGCACCGGCATATAAAAATTGCAAGCGGCGCGGCTGAGCGGCGCGCAGCTTGGCGGGCTCTGACTGCATCATGGCGTGTACATTGTTGGCCAGCACTTCGCTGTCCTGCCAGACGTGAAAGACTTCCGGGTGGCTGCTGCTGCGTTCGAAGGTGTCGGTGGCCATGCCATCGCCTTGCACGGCCAAGCCGCTTGGGCTCAGCCAGGCGGGCGCCGCGCGGGCCAAGACCAAAATCGGCACATCGCAGGCCAGACGGGCACCACTGGCGAGCACCACATCATCGCGCGTGAGTGAGGCCACAGTTTCATACAACACGGTGACACGCTGCTCGCGCAGCAATTGCAACATGCGCTGGTGCAGGGCCTCGGGATAGCCTTTGTCGCCCTCTTGCTGTGGGCCGATGACCCAGGTCACTGCCGCAGTGGGCATGCGCTGGCGCACCGCCAAGGCCAATTCAAAGCCTTCGGTACCAGCGCCGATGACCGCCATACGTAGCGCGCGGGTACGGCCCAGGCCACAGACCTTGGGCCATAGATTGGCAAAACCTTCCAGCGGCGGCACAAACAGGCCGTGCTCGCGCGCGCCGGGCATGGCCGCTTCGATGGCATCGCGGTGCGGTACCGGACCGCTGTTGATAGATAGCACGTCATAGCTGAGCGGCTGGCCGTCATCGAGCAAGATGCTGCGCGAGACCGCATTGAGGCTGCGGCCCTGGCGCCCCGTCCATTGCACTTTGTCCTGCTGCAAGAGCGATTCAAAATCGACCATGCACTGGGCCAAGGGCACATCGTTGGCAACGTAGCGCGCCAGTTTGCGCGGGGCAAAGGTCTGGGTTTGCTGGGTCAGCACCGTGATCTGCACATGCGCCAGGGGCTGTTGCTTGAAATGTTCGAGCAAGCGAATATGGGCTGGCCCCATACCCCACAAAACCAAATGTTCGGGCCTGCGGTAGGGCCTGGCGGCTAACTGGGCGCCCAGGGCCATCGCTTCTTCACCCGTGACCACAGAGTCTGCGGAGGGTGTCGGTAATTCTTCCTTCATAGCCCTATTGTTCCACGAGCGTGATAGGCGAGCGCAAATTGGCCACTTCGCCTACCCGTCCGATCAGGGCGCACTGGGTATAGCCCTGCGCCCGCAAAGCCTGCAAACAAGCCTGTGCCTGATCCCAGGGCACGCTGGCAAGCAGGCCACCTGCGGTTTGCGGATCAAACAGCAGTTCGCGGCGCAGGCTGGCTTCTGAACCCTGGCCCGCTTCTTTACCTGCCCCAGCAGCAATCGCCAGGCTTTGCTGGGCATTGCTGCTGTGCAAGGAACTGAAAATACCGGCCTGCAGAGACGCCAGCGCGCCGTCCAGCACCGGCAAAGACGCTGTCTCCAATTGCGCGCCCAGGCCCGGGGTTTGCAGCATTTCTACCAAATGGCCTAGCAAGCCAAAGCCGGTGACGTCAGTACACGCATGGGCACCGAACTGCGCCAGCGTCTGCGCTGCGCCTTGGCTGGATTGGGCCATGCTGTCCAGCGCCGCCTCCACCCAGCGGCCGCGCGCGCGGCCCAGGGCATGGGCGGCAAACAATGTGCCGGTGCCCAAGGGCTTGGTCAATAGCAAGGCATCACCTACCAGCGCGCCGGTTTTGCGCATCACGTACAGCGGCTGGCCCTGTGCGTCCAGATCTACCAGGCCATTGATGGCAAAGCCCAGGGACAACTCCGGCCCCTCGCCGCTGTGGCCGCCCACCAGCGCACAACCGGCGGCATTGAGCACCTGCACCGCACCGGCCATGAGCTGCGCCAAGAGGCTTTGGGTTTGCCGGTCTAGCCCCGGCGGCACGACGGCTATCGCCGTGGCCGTGTGCGGCGTGGCGCCCATGGCAAAAATATCGCCCAGCGCGTGGTTGGCGGCGATTTGGCCGAAGCGGTAAGGATCGTCGATCAATGCGCGAAAAAAATCCACGGTTTGAACTTGGGCTTTGCCGGCAGGAATGCGCACCAGCGCGGCATCGTCGAGCGCCGACAAGCCGATGAGCACGTCCGGGCTTTTCAGCGTCCGCAAACCACCCAAGGCCCGACCCAGCACTCCGGCACCCACTTTGGCCGCACAGCCGCCGCAACGCATGGCCTGGGCCGCTTGCGCCTGCGCGCGCTCCTGCGCATCCATATCTGCAAAATGCGCCAGCGCCTGCGCGCCTGCATCTGCCGCAATAGGTGCCATGGTGGGAACACCCAAGTCGGAAAAACGCTGCATAAAGCGCCGGTCGATGCGGTCCTTCCAGCGCCATACCCAGGCACCCGCAAAACCGAGCGGGCCGCGCGAAGCCACGGCATAGCGGTCGCCGGTGCTGATCAGTGCCAGCCAGTATTTTTGGGGGCGGTAAGGCTTGAAAGGCAATCCGCACAAAGCATGGCGCAGATTACGCGCCAAAGGCATGCCCATACGCACCGCAAATACACCGGCTTTTTCCAAGGAGCGCGGGCCGAAGGCGGCCACATCGCCACTGGCAAAAATACGCGCGTCGCTCTGGCTTTGAAGAAAGGCATTGACACGCACGCAGCCATCGGCATCGAGCGCCAAACCGGTGGATTCCAACCAACTGCCGCCGGCCGCTTGCGTGACCCAGAACACCGCATCAGCGTCCACCTGTTCCAGTGCAGGTGCCAGGACACGCAACAGTTGCACACCGGTGGCGCTAACAGATTGCACCCGCGCACCCGCATGCACGTGCACGCCGCGCGCTTGCAAGGTCTGCATAAAGCGCGCCCGCACGCCCGCGCTGTGCGTGGGCAAGATCTCAGGCGCAGCAGAAAACAAAGAAAACTGCGGCGCTGGCAGGCCTAGCGCTTTGCATTCATTGCCTAAGCGGTATTGCATCGCCAGCAGCAGTTCCACACCACCGGCGCCGGCACCCACCACCGCAATACGACGAGGCCCCTGCCCGGCACGCACCTTGGCGAGCAATTGCAACCAGCGCGCATTAAATGCCGCTATCGGTTTAACTGCTATGGCGTGGTCTGCCGCACCCGGTACCTGCGCCAGTTGCGGGGTGGAGCCGGTATTGATGGCCAGCAGGTCATAGTCCAAAGGCGGGCGACCCTGCAACAAGACCTGCCGTGCCTCGCGGTCGATACCAGTAACCTGCGCCCGCACAAAACGTGCGCCGGCATAGACACACAAGCGCACCAGGTCCAAGTGGACTTCGTCGTAGGCATAGTGCCCGGCCACATAACCGGGCAACATGCCTGAATACGGCGTGTGTGCGTCGGTACACACCAGGGTTATGCGCAAACCCGGCAAGGCCTGCATGCCAAAGGCTTTGAGTACTGCCACATGGCTATGCCCGCCGCCGACCAGCACCAGGTCGCGCAAGATGGGGCCTGAGGGTGTTTGCATAGCGTCCGATTGTGCCGCCGCGCGCCTAGCCGCGCCGCCAGCGGTGCCAGCGCGCCAGCCACGACGTGGCCGCTGCGGGTAAGTGCGCGCGCTGCCATTGGCCGGCCACCTGCTTGGCTGACTCGCCCAGCGTCGGGTAGGTGTGGATGGTCGCCAATATCGCTTTCAAACCCAGGCCCTGGCGCATGGCCAAGACATAGGGCGCCAACAACTCGGCCGCTTGCTCGCCGACGATGCTGACACCCAGCAAGGTGTCTCGGCCGGGCACGGTCAGCACTTTGACAAAACCGGGCGGCACTGCGCCAAGCGCTGCATCACAGATCGCACGGTCTAGCCCGGCCAGTTCAAAACGCGTGACTTCATAGGCCAGGCCGCGCGCCTGCGCCTGCTGTTCATTGAGGCCCACGCGCGCCACTTGCGGCGCCACATACACCGCCGTAGGCAGCACGCTGTAGTCCGGACGCAGCGCGCCCCAACCCTCGAGCAAGGCATTGACCGCTGCATACCAAGCCTGGTGTGCAGCGGCGTGGGTAAATTGGTAAGGGCCCACCACATCACCAGCGGCATAAATCGAAGGGATCAGGGTTTGCAAATAGGCATCGGTATGCAAGGGCGTATCACTGGCAATACCCAATTCCTCCAGGCCGAAGCCACTTAAATTTGGCTTGCGCCCTATCGCGCAGATCAGCAAATCGTAGGGCACCGCAAACGCATCGTCCGGCGCTGTTGCTGCATAAGACGCTGCGAAGATTTCGCTCTGGGGCCTGGTGGGCTGGCGCAGCACCAGCAGTTTGTCGCCACCGGCATGCGCCGGCAAAGTCTCGCAGCGAAGCACTTGGTGAGCGGTGAACACGCGCACGCCATCGGCGCTTAAAGCCGTCTGCACCAAGGCGCTGACATCGGCGTCCTCGCGCGTTAACAAGACAGGTGCTGCTTCGACCAGGCTGACTTGCGCACCCAGACGCGCAAAAGCTTGTGCCAGTTCGCAACCCACCGGCCCGCCACCTACGATGGCGATGCGTCGGGGCAGCGCGCTGGCTTCCTCTAAAGCCTGCCACAAGGTATCGCTGGTCACATAGCCGCTTTGCTCCAAGCCTGCAATGGCGGGTACCAGAGGCTGCGATCCGGTGGCCACAATGATGCTGCGTGCGCTGATGCGTTCGGGCGCCTGGCCGCTGCGGCGCAGCTCCACGGTCCAGGGATCGACGATGGTGGCATAGGCCTGCACCACATCCACCCCCATGGCGCGGTAGCGCTCGGGGCTGTCGTGCGGGGCGATCGCGGCAATGATGCTGCGCACGCGTTGCATGACCGCGGCGAAGTCCACCTGCACCGGCCCGGTCTGCACGCCAAAACCCTGGGCTTGACGCGCTTGCTGCGCAATGCGGGCGCTTTGGATCAAGGCTTTGCTGGGCACACAGCCACGGTTAAGACAATCGCCACCCATCTCGCCCGCTTCCACCAAGGCCACGCGCGCCTGCGCATGCGCAGCCACATAAGCAGAGACCAAACCACCGGCACCGGCGCCGATGACGATCAGGTTGTAATCAAAACGCGCTGGGCGCGTCCAGCGCGCGCCCAGCGCACGCCGGCGCAGCCAAGCGAGCGTGCGGCGGGTGAGCCACGGTGTGCAGGCCAAAGCCAGCGCCAAAGCAATCAAGACGGCGGCTACTTGGGGCTGTAATACGTCGGAAACCGATTCCAAGGCGGCCAACTGGCTGCCCGCTTGCAGGTAAATGATGGTAGTGGGCAACATGCCTAATTGGGTAAACACATAAAAGCGCCCTACCGGCATGCGCGTCAGGCCCATGAGCACATTGATAGCGCCATAAGGCACTAGCGGAATCAGGCGCATACTGAGCAAATAGAAAACGCCTTCGCGTTCCAAGCCCCGTGTCATGAGAGCCAAGCGCCGTGTCATGCCCGGGCCCATGTAAGCGGGCAAGGTGTCGGCCAGCACATGGCGCACCACCAGCAAGGTCAACGTCGCGCCCAGGCTGGAAGCAAAAGATACCAGCAGCAAAGCCCAGCCAAAACCCAGCACCGCGCCACCGGCCAAAGTCAAAACCACAATGCCGGGTACGGCAGCACTGGCCACCAATAGGTATATCAAAAAATACACGGCGCGCACGGTCCAGGGCGCTTGCGCATACCAGGCTTGCAAGTGCTGGTAGTGCGCTTGCAAGTTCGCCAGGCTGAACCATTCGGCACCTTGCAATACGCCAAGCAAGGCAAGCGCCAGCATGGCCCCTAAGCCCAATCGCCAAAGCATGCGCGCGCTAAACACCGGCGTCCTGCCGCTGGCTGTCAGGCAACTTGGGTGGGTGCGTGGGCTGCTGCTGGCCTGCCGGTGCCTCGGCCAGCACGCGCACTGCGGCGGCAATGCGGCCTAGCCAAGTGATAAAGCACAAGGCCGCAAAGCCGTAGGCCAGCGGCACAAAATAAGCGGGCCAGATACACATGGCGCACAAGAGCGCCAGGGTCTCGGTCGCTTCGGTCAAGCCACCCAAAAAATAAAACGATTTTTCAGGGTACTGCGGGTTGTGCAGGCCGCGCTGCGCTGCCAGTGCAGCAAAGGCCAAAAAGCTGCTACCCGTACCCACAAAAGCAGTGAGCAAGACGGCTGCGGCCAATGCGTTGCGCGTCGGGTCTGCCAAGGCAAAGGCCAACACCATCAGGGCATAAAACACAAAGTCCAGCGCGATGTCTAAAAAGCCACCTAGCGCCGTACTGCTTTCACTGGCGCGGGCGACTGCGCCATCGAGTGCATCGCACAAACGCGAGCACAGCAGTAGCGCCAAGCCCGCCATCCAGGCCTGCGACGCCACGCAAGCGGCGGCGAGCACACCCAGGGCAAAACCAGCCCAGGTGATCTGATTAGGCGAAACACCCCAGCGCAACAGCGGACGCGCCAGCGCTTGCACAGCCGGGCGTATCAGGCGGGTGGAAAAACGATCCAACATAGGGGCATTGTCGGTGCAAGTAATGACAGCAGGCTCAGGGTGCAAGCAGGTAAGTGACGCGCTGCGCATCAGCGATATCTGCCGGGTCGTGCGTGACCACAATGGCAGCTATGCCACGCCGCGCCACTGCGCCAAATACCAGCGCGCGCATACGCTGGCGCAGCGCGACATCCAGCTTGGCAAAAGGCTCATCGAGCATCAAAGCCTGTGCTTGCGACAACAAGGCGCGCGCCAAAGCAGCGCGTGCGCGCTGACCACCCGATAGCGTGGCGGGGTCGGCATGTGCAAAACCCTGCAACTCCACTTCCTCCAAGGCTTGTGCTACCTGCGCCTCGCGTGCCGCCTGCGGTCCGGCGGCGACCGCAAACAACAGGTTTTCTCGCACCGTCATATGCGCAAACAATAAATCGTCTTGGTACAGCAAAGCAATGCGCCGCGCGCGCGTGGGCAAGCTGTCCACACGCCGACCCATGACATGCAGCATGCCGTGAAATTGCATGGCCGGCGCCAGCGTGCCGCAGACTGCCGCCAGCAGACTGGACTTGCCCGACCCGCTGGCCCCCATGATGGTGTGTACCGCACCGGCCGGCAGCGCAATGGCCAGGTCTTGCACCAGCACGGCGCTGGGGCTACGCAGGCTGTGCACTTGCAGATGTAGTGCCAAGGGGGGGTCAGTGCAAGAGGACATAAGCCGCTGCATCCTAAGCCAGGCTGCGCGCAGTACGTGGTGGCGCAAAACGCCGTTTGCGGCCTAGCCAAAGCGCCAGCCCAAACAGGCCTGCAGGCAAAAGCCATTGCAAGAGCGCAAAGGCGGCCAGCAGCGGGCGTTGACCGCCAGAGGACAGAGCCAGCGCTTCGGTCGTCACCGTCGCAAAGCGCCCACCGCCGACAAACAAGGTAACCAAGAACTGCGCCACGCTAACGGCAAAGCCCACCGCAAAAGCCGCCGCCAAAGCCGCGCGCAACAAGGGCCACTGCACTTGCCACAAATAGGCCCAGTGCGAACGGCCCAGACTGGCGGCCAAATACGCGCCACGCCGATCCAGCGCAGCATACGGGCCTTGCAAGCTGAGCAGCACGTAGGGCCAGACGCTGGCACTATGCGCCAGCCACAAGCCCCAAGCGCTGGCATCCCAGCCCAGCGCAATGCACACGCGCTGCAAGCCCAGCGCCCACAGCAAGGTCGGCACAGCCAAGAGCAGGTAAGAGACACCGAACAAAGCGGCATGCCAGCGCACGGGCAGGCATTCCAGGCAAAGCAGTGCCAGCACCAAAGCCATGCCTGCACTGGCCAAGCCCAGCCACAAGGTCGTTTCCAGTACCTGGGCGCTAGCGGCCACCTGCTGCCAAGCCTGCAGCGTCCAGGACTGCGGCCACAAGGCCGGAAATACCCATACCCCAGCCATACTGCTCCACAGGAGTACGGCACCCACCAGCAGATAAACGGTGGGCAAGGCACGCATCCAACCCCGCCCTATAGCCGCCCCGCAGGCGCCGCTGCGCGCAAGGCATTCGCTTGCAGCCTGCCCCCTGCTTTGGTAGGGCTCGGATTTGCCGCTGCGGCTGTGGAAGGTATCTGTCAAGCGCTGCGGCCCGCGCGTCCAGCGTGCCGGTGCCAGCCAGCGCCGGTCTATGCGGTAGCCCATCACAGCAAGGCCAGCCACCAGCACGGTACAAAGCAAAAGGCAGAACACGGCGGCCAGGCCTAGCGCGCGGGTGCTGGGGTCGGCATCCTGCAGCCACTGCCAGGCCAGCACGGCCAATGTGGGCGGTGCCGTAGGCCCAATGATCCAGGCCACATCCACCACCGACAGGCTGTAGGCCCAGACGGCCAACAGGGGCCCGGCCATACGCGGCAGCAATTGCGGCCAGACCACGCGCCACCAGGCCGATGGCGCGCTATGCCCCAAAGTGGCAGCGACACGCAGCTGCGCTTGCCAGACCAGCGCCACATCGGGACGCTGCATCTGCGCCAGTGCGCCCCACAACAAAAACGGAATTTCTTTGCAAACCAGCACCAGCACCAAACCGAGCGCATACGGGTCTTGCGTGCTCTGCCAAGGCGGCGGCGCATCCAGCGGCCAGGGCATGGTGTCGACCCAAGGCCGCAGCAATGCGAACAGGAGCCGCACCAGCCAACCCGAAGGGGCTAGCAAGAGCACACAGCCTAGTGCGAAGGCCACATGCGGCAAGGCCAGCATGGCAGGCAAAAACGCTGCATGCTCGCGTTGTGCGCGCAGTCCCAGCCCCGTGGAAAGTATGCAGGCGCTGGCGCACAGTGCCAGCAGCGTCGCCGCCAAACCGCTCCAAAGCGATAAGGCAAGGGCATTCGCAAACTGCGGGTGCTGCAGCAATTGCGCGCAGGCCGTTGCCAAAGAAGTGTTGCTTGAAAAAATATCCACGAAAACAGGTCGGAGCCAAAACAGCGATTGTCCAGCCAAGACCGATTGCTTGGGCACGCGGCGGTTACCATAGCCGCCATGTTCAGTTACCGACACGCTTTTCACGCGGGCAACCATGCCGACGTGCTCAAACACATGGTTTTGCTGGCGCTGCTCAAGCACATGACGCTCAAAGAAACCCCGTTTACCGTGCTGGACACGCATGCCGGAGCCGGCTTGTACCGGCTAGACGGCGACTATGCCCAAACCAGTGCCGAGGCCAGCCAGGGGTTTTTAAAACTAGTCCAGACCAGCCCGGCGCAGCCCTGGGCCCCGCTGGTGCAAGACTATCTGGATATGGTGGCCGGATTTAATGCAGCAGGCCAATGGAAGGTTTATCCAGGCTCGCCCTTTATCTGCCAGCAGCCGCTGCGCGGGCGCGACAAACTCAAACTATTTGAGCTGCACCCCACCGACAGCAAAACCTTAACCGCCAATATCGCGCAACTGGAGGCCGGACGGCAAGTGGCGATTACGCGCGAAGACGGTTTTGAAGCGGTGAAAAAATTCTTGCCGCCGCCTTCGCGCCGTGCCCTGTTGCTGTGCGACCCGAGTTATGAAATCAAAAGCGACTACGGCCGCACAGCGGCCATGGTGGCCGATGCCTTGACGCGCTTTGCCACCGGCAATTACATGGTTTGGTACCCCATCATCCCGCGCCCAGAAGCGCATGACCTGCCACGCAAACTGCGCACGCTGGCCAACAAAGCCGGCAAGAGCTGGCTGGACATCACGCTCAGCGTCAAATCCAGCAAACTACTGCAAGACGATGCCGGCGAAACCGTGCGCCCAGGCCTGCCCGCTAGCGGCGTTTTTCTGATTAACCCGCCCTTCACGCTCAAGGCGCAATTGGCGCTGGCACTACCGCAACTGGTGCAGGCGCTCAAGCAGGATACGCATGCGCGGCATACGCTGGAGTCGGGCGGCTGAGTCGCTGCAAAAGCAACGAACCGACGCGCCTGTCGACCTAAAGATCGCCTCGCCGCATCGGTTACGCCCCGGGCTTAGTGGGTCTGCCCTTGCAAGCGGGCCTGCGTACCCGTCAGACCCAATTCCCGGCAAATCGCCAGCGTAGGCGCACTTTGGTTGAGGGTGTAAAAGTGCAAGCCCGGTGCGCCACCGGCGAGTAAACGCTCGCACAAGCGGCTCACCACCTCCAGCCCGAAGGCTTGCACCGAGGCCATGTCCTCTCCAAAGCTCTCCAAGCGCTGGCGTATCCAACGTGGGATTTCTGCGCCGCAGGCCGCTGAAAAGCGCAGCAACTGGCCGGTGTTGGCAATCGGCAAGATGCCCGGTACGACATCAATATCCAGCCCCAAAGCCGAGGTTTCCTCGACAAAGCGGAAGTAAGCATCGGCGTTGTAAAAGTACTGGGTGATAGCCGAATCGGCCCCGGCGCGCACCTTGGCGGCGTAGGCTTTCACGTCATCCTGCGGGGACGCCGCCTGCGGATGGGTTTCGGGGTAGCAGGCCACTTCGATGTGAAAGTCTTTGCCGGTCTCGCGTCGCACAAAGGCCACCAAATCGCTGGCATACGGAAAGTCACCAGGTACATAGTCAGGCGGTAAATCGCCGCGCAAGGCTACCAAATGGCGCACCCCCATGGCGTGCAGGGTTTGCAAATGGGCGCGCACCAAGTCGTGCGTGGCATGGATGCAGGTGAAGTGCGCCGCCGCCCGTTCGCCTTCGCTGGCAAGCTCGGCTACGGTGCGCAGGCTGCCCTCCTGGGTCGAGCCACCGGCACCGTAGGTGACGGAGCAAAAACTCGCTTGTAAAACCGAAAGTTGCTGGCGCACTAGGCGCAGTTTGTCAGCGCCTTCCACTGTCTTGGGAGGAAAGAATTCCAGACTGACTGGAACCCGTGGGGTAGAAAACATGGCGTTCTCATTCGCAAAAAGTGCACTAGCCCGGATGCCGGGCAAAGATAAAAAATTCGCGGTTGCCGTCGCCCCCTGCAATCGGCGATTCGAACCACGCAGTGACCACCAGGCCAAGGGCGGCGCATGCATCACGCAAACGCTGCTCTACGAAGGGGTACCAAGATGCGTCTTTGACAATGCCGCCTTTGCCGACCTGGCCGGGCTGCAGTTCAAACTGCGGCTTGACCAGGGTGAGCAAGCTCCCGCCCGGCTTGAGCAGGGCGAGCACAGCAGGCAGGACCAGGGTTTGCGAGATAAAGGACAAGTCCGCCACGATCAAATCAAAAGAGGGTGCAAAGGTGGGCACCGCCTCCTCCTCATCGTCCGGGTTCCCATCGCTATCAAACAGACCTTGTTCGCCGATGCTGTCCTCGTAGGCTTGCAGCAAATCTTCAGCGGTCAAAGCACGCGCATTGACTTTTTCCACACAGAGCACGCGCGGGTCGGTGCGCAACTGCGGATGCAATTGCGCGCAACCCACGTCTACGCCCACGACAGATGCTGCGCCGTGCTGCAATAAGCAGTCGGTAAAGCCTCCGGTGGACTGGCCCACGTCCAGGCATGCCATGCCGCTGACGTCCAATTGCACTTGCGCTAAGGCGGCCTCGAGCTTGAGACCACCGCGCGACACATAGCGCGCCTCTGCGGTATTGAGCAGCTTGAGCGGCGCGTCCTCTGGGACCTCGTCGCCATTTTTGAGGACGCGTTTCCACGTGTCCCCTTGCTGCCACAGAACCCCATCGGCTATCAGGCGCTGCGCCTGCGAACGGGTGCTGGCATGCTGGCGGTGCACCAGCAATTGGTCAATGCGCATTCAGTGGCGCATCAATACCGGTAGCTGTCCGCTTTGTAGGGGCCGGCCTTGCTCACGCCGATGTAATCGGCCTGCTCTTTGGTCAGCTCGGTCAGCATGGCGCCGACTTTCTTCAGGTGCAGGCGGGCCACTTTCTCGTCCAGGTGCTTGGGCAGCACATAGACCTTGCCGTTTTTGTATTCCTTGGGCTTGGTGAACAGTTCGATCTGGGCGATCGTCTGGTTGGCAAAGCTCGAAGACATGACAAAGCTGGGGTGGCCCGTGCCGCAACCCAAGTTCACCAAGCGGCCTTTGGCCAGCAAGATGATGCGCTTACCGGGGGCTTTGCCTTTGGCCGGGAAGATCACGTGGTCCACTTGGGGCTTGATCTCTTCCCACTTGCACTTGGACAGGGATTCAACGTCAATCTCGTTGTCAAAGTGGCCGATATTGCAAACGATGGCCTGGTCTTTCATGGCCTCCATGTGCTTGTAGGTGATCACGTTTTTGTTGCCGGTGGCAGACACAAAAATGTCGGCCTTGTCGGCAGCGTATTCCATGGTGACCACTTTGTAGCCTTCCATAGCCGCTTGCAAGGCGTTGATGGGGTCGATCTCCGTCACCCAGACTTGGGCCGACAGGGCGCGCAAGGCCTGGGCAGAGCCCTTGCCCACGTCGCCATAGCCGGCCACCAGAGCGACTTTGCCAGCGATCATCACATCGGTGGCGCGCTTGATGGCGTCCACCAAAGATTCGCGGCAGCCGTACAGGTTGTCAAACTTGCTCTTAGTCACCGAATCATTGACGTTGATGGCGCGGAAAGCCAGATCGCCACGGGCGGCCATTTCATTCAAGCGCAACACGCCTGTGGTGGTCTCTTCGGTCACACCGACGATGTTTTTCAGGCGGCGGCTGTACCAGGTGGGGTCCAGCTTGAGCTTGGCCTTGATGGAATTGAAGAGGCAAATCTCTTCTTCGCTGCCGGGCTTGGCCAGCACTTTGAGGTCTTTCTCAGCCTTAGCGCCCAGATGCATCAAGAGCGTAGCGTCGCCGCCATCGTCCAAAATCATGTTCGGGCCTTCAGCGGCCGAGCCTTTTTTACCGCCGAATTCAAAAATGCGGTGGGTGTAATCCCAGTAGTCTTCCAGCGACTCGCCTTTGTAGGCAAACACGGGTGTGCCGGCAGCGACCAAGGCTGCAGCCGCATGGTCTTGGGTGGAATAGATGTTGCAAGAAGCCCAGCGCACTTGCGCGCCCAGGGCTTGCAGGGTTTCGACCAGCACGCCGGTCTGGATGGTCATATGCAAGGAACCGGTAATGCGCGCGCCTTTGAGGGGCTGCGCTTTAGCGAATTCTTCGCGAATTGCCATCAGGCCGGGCATTTCGGTCTGGGCAATGTTGAGTTCTTTGCGGCCCCAAGGCGCAAGGCTCAGGTCGGCAATTTCATAGTCCTGGTTTTTGATGGGTTTCAATACAGCGTTCATGACAAAGGCTCCAAAAAGTACATTTTGAAAACCACTGACGAAAGGGGAGAAAGTGGACTCACCCCGCAGACATCAGTGGGTGAGCGCAGTTGAAACAAGCAGGAGACAGGGCCCCTGTACCCCGAGCCTCATTCACTTTGCGTGAACTGCATCGCTCCTCGGAGTGCGCGAATGATACCAAACCTCGCGCCAGCCCATGAGCCAAGGTGTACTCAATCACCCTACAGCGGCAATACACAGGTTTGTTGATGTGGCCCATGACATCGATCTCACACCAACGCATGGGGTGCCGGCCAAGCGCCGCTAGGGCGTGCGTACTAAACGAACGAATACACCCTTGGCAGCGCCGTCCACCGTGGTCTCGCTGCCATCGTAAAAATTCACAATCCAGGCCGCGGAACTGTTGGGCACCAGGGTTGCGGTCCAGGTGGCCTGCGGGAAGGGGGATGTACTGCCCTGCGGGAACATTTTCTGGTTCATGGCGCGCGCTTCATTCGCCGCCGAGACCACCTCGCTAGTGATCACTTCTTTGGGTATGCCATCGCTCCAGCCGGTACTCTCGGGCGTGGGGTAGGCAAAAGTGCCGCCTTTGGGCGTGCCAGGCGGTAAGTCACCCCGATAAAAAGCATAACCCCTCACTACGCCCTGCTTGGAACTGGCAGTGAGCAAAGGGTAGTCCGGCACAGGTTTAGTAAAGCTGCCGCCCTTGGGAAAGGGGTCTAGGCCTTCGACATACTGCCCCCGGAAAAAGGCCACGCCAGTCACCTCGATGCCGGGGCTCGATACCCCACCGACTTCGCCGCGCATGATGATCGCTGGAGAAGTGGGACCCTCACGCATATACACATCGTTGCTCTTGGGCGGGAAGTGCCAGCTCAGATTGTCGGCGCTGAACTCCAATTTGCTGTCGTCTTTGATTTGCATCGGCTTGGACCAAGCGGCCTCCTGCGTGCCTGCGCCGTTGGCGGTGAACAAGCGTTTGGTGTACCAAAGGGGCGTCGCTTCATGCGGCGTCGGGTCGCTGTCCAGCGGGTCAGGCGGTATGCCGTCGGTCCAGCCGTTGCCCGTTTCTCCGGCGACGCGGATGGCGGTTCCCGGGGGCGTTTTTTTGCGCATATAGACGTCCGTATTGGCCGCAGCATCGTGCCATGTTTTAGCGTCTGCACTAAATTCCATGCCTTGCGTATCCACTAGCACCGGGTTGCTCCACGCAGTCTCTTGTTCCCAGCCGCCGGTCACTGTGAACAAGCGCGAAGTCATCCACAAGCCGCTGGCTGCGGTTTTGTATTTCCACACGCCAGTGCATTTGCGCTCTACCAGGCCGGCCAACTCTTGCTTGCTAGGCAGGCGCCAGGGTTTTTTGTCGGCACCGGCAGCCGTGGTGGCCACTGCGACGGCTTCGGCCTGGGTCGCGGCTTTGGCTTGGCCGGTACTGCAGCTATCGCCGCTCAAGCCCTCGATACATTGGCGCCAAATCAACTTGGTCTGGCTGTCCGTCACTTCGCCAGCAGCAGCGGTAAATCGGGCGCCAGGACGCGTCACCTCTATGCTGGCAATACAGGTATCTGCATCTCTTTGTTTGGCCGTTGGCTTGCCGCCAACCACCACAAAATGCGGGCCTACCACCTTCCAATCCTTATCGATCGCCAAGGTGTTAATCGGCAAGCCGGACTGGGCTTTAGAAAGCTGAAATGTGCTAGTTGTCGCATCGGCGCCCACGGTGTAATAGCTTTCGAACTGACTGAGCGTTTGCGGCAAAAATCCGGCCGTGCGCAAACTTACCAGTTGGTCGGAAGCGATAGGTGGCTTGGGACTGCTGTCCAAGGTCACCACCCCTTTGCTGGCCTCGGTGATCCCGTAGTCGGTCACTATGCTTGCATCGGCCTTGGTCGTCGTCGTGACTTTGGCGGCATACGACTGCACCGGCAGCATCAGGCGCACCGGGCGCGCGCTGGACTTCAGGCCATCGGCTACCTTGCCGCTGCCAAAGTTAAAGTTCCAGGCGTAAGTGCCAAGTGGGTTGTTCGCGCTGGGGGTTCGCGTCCAAAACGCGGTACTGGCTATCGGCTCGGACTCCACGTCAGGAAAGTAATCGGTGTTGGCCATTACCGAGGCGGCGTAATTCAAGGGGAATTTTTGTAATTCATCGACGCTGGGCACCACCCAGGTATCAAACCCACATAGCTTGTTGTTATTCACCGATTTGGCGTAAGCCTCGGTATTGCATTTGCCAGGATCACCCACGCCTTTACACGTGGTGTTGAATTCGACTCCATCGGAGCCGCCGTTCAATTTAAATAGGCTGGTGCTGGTTTTTTTGGTCGTCGCATCCGTGGTCTCTACTGCCGTAGTGCTGCTGTCAAACCAGGTGTATTTATGCCCTTTATGCCGCTGATGGTTGGGGTCATTGCGCTTGACTTCCCAATACACCCGGTTGGCGGTGTCATGGACACAGTCCCACTGTGTGCCCGCCTGTTCGCTGCCGTTGTCTTGCCATTTGGCGAACTGGTTTTTTAGGGCGACGCCATTGCTATCGAGCTTCACCAGCGTAATGAGTTTTTCTTTGCCCGCCAACAGACTCGCGTACACCAGCGCGTCGGTATCCATGACTTTGATGTTGTCCAGCAGTTTGTCATACGCATTGCCGACGTTGGTACACAGCTTATTGCCCACATAGGCTAGTTGCACTCCGCTCTGGGCATTGCCTTTGGTACTTACAGGCGTGCTGCCTTTGACCTCTGATAACTTGAATTCATTGCCTTTAGCGTTCGCCCCAACGACGTAATAGGTCTTGGTCTCGCTCAGCGCCTGGGGCAGCGCGCCCGAGGTTTTTAGGCTCACCTCCAGGTCATTGCTCGTTATACCCACCCCGGTGAACTTGAATACCGCCGGATCGTCCAAGGTGATTTCCACCTCGCCACCACAGTTGTAAGCGGCATACAAGGGCTGGGTCATGGGCTCACTCTGGATCGCACTGACATCAAAGCCATTGGCAATCAAGCCGGATTTGATTTTTTCCCAGGCCACCTGAATATTGTTGGTGGTGGCAAGCTGGCTGAGCGCAGAGGCATCGGCTGCATTAAAGGTCCTGAAGTAACTCGTCAAATCACTGACCTCAACCAGTGTGGCCAGCAAGGCGTCGGTCAAGGGCGTGATATTGGCTACGCCAAACAGGGACAAGGCGATGGAGTGAAGCTTGGCGCCGTCTTTGGGCGAAATTTCCAGCACACAAGGCGCGAGCGCCTTGAAGTCGCCTAAGGCGTCGACCTCAAAAGTGCCTTTGGCATCGGTTTTCACCGTTCTTTCAATAATGCTGCTGGGTACCAAGGTGTGGTTACCACTTTGCTTGGCGCCATTGGTGCTCAGGATGGGCACTCCAGTGGGCGAGTCGGACAAATTAAATTGCGTGGCGCTATTGCCTGGCTTTACCGTATTGACGATGAAGTAGTTTTGGTAGCCATTGAGCGGTGGCGGCAACTTGTCCGTGCTCTCCAAAGTGACTACCTGGCCGTCAAAAATCTGGGCATCGGAAAACTTCGTGGTGTCTAGCACCGTCACCAGGGCCGCATTCGCAGCGCTGATGGTGATGGAATAGCGCGCCCGGTTGGTGCTGGCACAGCGCACTTTCACATCCGCGTCGGCCAGGGCCAAACCCACTGCCGCCGTGCCACGCAGCGCATTACCCGTAGGACTCAGGGCCTCAATCAAGTTATCGACAAGCGCACCCGCGCTGCCGCCACCGCAGGAGCTCAAAAGAAGGCACAGCGCCAGCCAGCAAACACGCTTCATCGCAAAGTTTCCAAAAATAAGCCCATACCGAGTCCCGGATGTCTGTATATCGACATATCTGTCGCCCTACTTGAGGCCCAAGCATCCCGTTACTCAAAAAGAGATTCCTCTGACCCAATCAGCAGCCGTTTTACCGACCCACGCCAAACTGCACCGCACCGCAAGCTTGGCGCGGCCCCGGGTGCCAAAAGCGACATATCACCCTAAACCCAAGCAACGACTATGCCAATCGAACAAGCTCCGAACTGGCAGCCATACGGGCTAGGACTGAACATATTGATCCGTATTTTTAAGGTTAGAATTTATAGCAATATGCTATAAACTACCCATGGCGATGAAGCTAATCTCCAACAAAGTACTGCGTGAATTCGCAGCAACACATGCTGACGCTCAGCAGCCCTTGCAAGACTTTCGACGCTTGATCGAGCATGGTGTGTTTACCAACTTTGCCCAGCTCAAGGCCACTTTTGCCAGTGTGGACAAGGTAGGTGATCGTTATGTGTTCAATATCGGCGCTAACAAGTACCGGCTGGTGGCGGCTATTGCGTTCAAGCCGGGGCTGATGTGGGTAAAAGCCGTCCTGACACACGGCGCGTATGACAAAGGAGCATGGAAATGAAGGTGTCTGATATTTTGGCCCCGTGGGGCGCTGTTAATGCTGCTTTGGGCTTGGGTTCGCCCATCCGGGATAAGGCCCATTACAACGAGATGCTGGCCTTTATTGACGAATGCTTTGAGCGCTTTGGGGCTGACGATGAGCACCCCGTTTTTGTCTTGGTGGACTTAGTGGCGCTGCGCATCCGGGAATATGAAGACAGGGTGCACCCTTGGCCTAATACGAGCACGCCGCAAAGCAGGCTGGCATTTTTAATGGAGCAACACGGCCTGCGCCAGTGCGACTTACCAGAAGTAGGGGCCCAAAGTGTGGTGTCTGCGGTGCTTGCTGGTAAGCGTAGTCTTAACTTGCGTCAGGTGTGTGCTCTGGCACTGCGCTTCCAGGTGCCGATAGAGGCGCTGACGGGTTAATGGGGTTCAGTGCTGGTCATGGCACCCAGCATCGACTCTGGGATTGAGGCTTCTAGTATTAAGGTTCGAGAGAGGTTTGGGGCTAAGTTACATTAGGACAAATAGTAGTAGGCCCCACTATGCAATTACTCACGCGCGACCAAATTGCTCCAGAGATAACAAAGATCGAAGAATCAGCAGCAAGGGCAAAAAATTCACTCACAAAGCTAATATCCAGTGAGAATCCATTAAATTTTCTTCGGGCAATCAAATTTCTGAAAATCGGTTTTGATCCGCTTGACGCCAATAACAAATGGAACCTGATCGAACAAGTCAATCAGACATTTACATACTTGGTCTCGTACAAAGCTGCCGATTTGCTTTTCACCCTACATCCAGAAGCTGTTGAAATACGGTTGAATCTGGGGACAGAAGCAGGCTACGATATTGTTGGCATCGACGAGGGCAGAGAAGAGGTTTTTGCGGCTGAAGTGTTCGCTACAAGTATCCGCAGTAATCAAAAACTACGGGAAGATGTTCTGAAAGTCCTGACTTCGGATGCGAAATCTAGATACGTTTTCTTTTTGGCAGGTGATGTATCCAATGTGGGTTGGTATACAAAATACAGTCCTCGCTTTGACCTGTTGAACGTTAAGCTCTATTCATTCGGGAGTGATTCAGATATGAGCGATATGCCTTCAGATTCTTACGGTATGGAAACCCTAGATCACTTGAAGTTTCGCTTGGTGGAATTAGCTAAGAGGTACTATCCGAATGTCGATGCGTCTAATCTAATTGAGCTTCATCAAGGAAAGGCAACGTACCGCTCGCACAGCAAAGATGATAGTGGAGAGTCGATTTTTCTCTCTGAAATCACCGTGGCGAGAAACGAGTTAACTGGTGATTTTGTAGGCTTCTCCCTCACTTACCTGAGCAAAACATGCTTCCAGATTCATGCACCAGTCTCGATGCCAGGCGGAGTCTTGAAGCTATTGGATTCGTATGAGCATGACAACCTCAGTTCACCGCCACGACCCTGCGGCAGAAAGCCAATCTATGAAAGACTAA
>JBILPS010000013.1:0-52114 GCA_044373655.1 Rhodoferax sp. | reverse complement strand
GCTTCATGCGAGGATAGTACCACTATCAGGTACCGAAATGGGTGAGCGCACCAACAAGCGGTCTAGCGTGGAAGTGGGGGGCGCGACGCGGCTTTATCGCGGCGCGTTCCCTCGACTGAAGGGCCAGCCGTCACGCTATGCGATCTGCCCAATAGCCAGGCGCTCTTCTATGGTGCATAACGGCAACGACGAGGATTTGTGTGGCGCTCGCCCGAAATACCACGCTAAAGGGAAAGCCTTTGACGCGTCGGCTGCGGGTGTCTTTTGGTGAGGGAGCTCCACCGCTTGGATTGGAGACCGCATTTTTTACCGCGCTTTCGACAGCCTGTTCAAACCTGATACCCAATCCGTCGCGGACGTTCGAGTAGTAGGCAACTTCCTTCAATAGCTCGGCCTCAGCTGCTGGTAAGAAACGCGGCTTGATCACCGGGCGATGCTTCGCGCCTTAGCGAAAACTTCGTCGGCGTCGATGCTCTTAGATTCCCCGCGATCATATTCGGCCAATCGGCGCTCAATCTCAAGCTCCCAGGCTGCCTCAACTTCGGCGATGGCCGGTTCGTGCAGTGACTCAAGCAGAATATCTACCAGGCGCGAACGCTCCTCCGGTAAGAGCGCCTTGCCGCGCTGTGCGAGTTCTGTAACTTGATCGTGCATAACAATCTCCGTGGAGCAGACGCCTGTAGTCTATACCGGTTGAACGTAGGCTTAGGCGACCTGACGGGAAGGGTGGTAACGGCCGTAGAGCAACATATCCACAAAGCAGCCGTTACGCAAGACGTGCATGGTCATCAGTGATAGTCCTCATAATCTAAAACGTATGCGTTTGCGTCTTTGAACTCAAATGTTATCCGCCAATTTGCGTTCACCGTGATCGCCCAAAGCCCCTGAAGCTCAGCTTTCAGCGGGTGTCATCGGAAGCCCGGAATGTCCATGTCCTCAATGGTCTGAGCGGTGTCCAAGGCTGCCAACTGGAGCCGCATGTCAGGTTGAACGCAGGGTAGGCGGCGACCTCACCCGTTGCCCCAAAGTTTGAAGGGAACGTACGGAGCGGCGTTGGCGAAGTCCTTGTCCACGGACAACAGAGTGAGTTCATAGCGACCGCAAAGCTGTATGAGTACTGCATCAATGGTGCCGACTTGCACCCCGTTTCTGCGACAGACGTTTCTGACTTCGGCAGCACCTATGTGATCCTGCCTGTCGGGCTGAATCAGCGGCAAAGTGCCGAAGCGTTGGATGATTGCCTCTTTCGCCTTGGGACCGCTGAAACCTTGCAAAAGCTCCTGCAAGACTAGGCCAGTCGTCACGACCGAGTCAGCGCCGTCCAGCGCCTCGCGCAGCGCGATAACTTCTCTGGACTCAACTGATCCGTCGCGCCTGAGCGCAAGAGACCAAACACTGGTGTCGACAAGTAAGGTCAAGATCGTGAGCGCTCCGACTTGTAGTCATAGCTTACGTCCCAGTCAAGCTTGCCAAAAAGCTCTGAGACGCGCCTTTGCTCCCGGCGCGCAACGAACTCCTTGAGCGCGAGCGTTACGGCCGCCTTCTTCGTGGGCTCTCCACTGACGGCGACTACCCGGTCAAGCAAGTCCGGATCTAGATCAAGATTAGTAGCCATGTGTAGTACTCCTTGTGTGGAAGTCTACACAGAGATGCCAGAAAGTGCAAATTGACGCCGGAGGACCGCTCGAGTAAGGGCTTAGGCTCCACTCGGCGCGGCCGTGAGAGCGACCTTGATTTTCTGGGCCGCATCCACTGGACTCAAGGCCTCTGTGTCTATGACGAGGTGCGGGTAGTCCAGGGGTAGCCAGCCATCTGTGTTGAACACGTACTTGCCATCAAATTCGACTTGCCTGGCTCGGGCTGCCTCTACGTCACGCTGCGCAGGCTTGAGTCCGATCCGAAACTCGGTTCCTTCCCGTGCGATTCTCGTTTCAAGGCTGGCCAACAGTTCTACGAACAACACTTGACCGCCTCCATCAGCGAACAAAGCGCTGAGTTTCTTCATTAATGCTGTGTCATCGGGCAGGTTGATTCCCCAGACAAAGGTGAAGATCACTCCTGAAATTGATGAGTCTGAGGCCGCTTCACGAAACAGGACATCGCGAATGGCATCGACTGTTCTTGCAAAACGCTCGCCTCCCCAGCCAAAGAGCGCTGCAGCTGGGTCGGCTGTCAGATGGTTGTGGAAGAACCTGTAGCCGGTTAGGGCAGCGAGTTCGTGCCCGACGGCTGCCTTGCCGGCGGCCGGTGGACCGAATATGACCACGAGATTGGGCATGGGCGTTTTGTGGAGCCTAACGTGAAAATTCACCGGGCCGCGCGGTTTTCGCGCGGGTCCCGCGGAATGCCGGGTTGGGCTGCGCAATCAAAACCACGTAGCTGGAAAAATTACTGGCCATCTTCATAATAAATCGAGATCAAAAGCTGTGGCGGATACCAAAAACTAGGAATCGTGTCGTGTTTGATTTCACGGACAGTAATGCCAGGATTTTTACTCATCCATTCAGAAACAGTACGGTTTGCCTCTATAACATCAATCTTCCAAGACCATGAAAAGTACGGTGAAGCAAAAGAAAAAAACTGCAATTTCATTCTTCAGAAATCTCCAAAAGGTGAGCCCAACGTTCGAGCTAAGCTGCCCGCGGAGGCGTGCAGTGTAAGCCTGGTGTGCGAAGGTGCCAAAGGCGCCGCACACCAGGCTTACGCTGCATGCCGTAGCGGGTCAGCTTGAGCGAGGGGTTAGGCATCAGACGAGCACCTTGCGCTGCGCATTTGCCTTAGACCAATGCAAGATTTCGTAGCTATCTCGTAGGCCAGCGATGAAAAATGGGTCAGTTCTGACGAGTTCTTCTAGCTGCGCTTTGGACTCGGCTTCGCAGATCCAAAGGCCTCCAATTGGAGTTTCGCCAAGTTCGTGGCGCAGTGATCCACCGACCGGCACAATCTCCTTGCTCTGCTCCAGCCAATCTATGTGCGCTTGCAGATTGGCCGCACGGATGTCTCCGTGCCCGAGCTTGTCTGTAAAGATGATTGCGAACAGCATACTCATTAGTTGAAGTTCTTTGGCCGGCATTGACCGACGCAGTCGGCGTGGGTATTGAGAGCTCTGCGCGTGCTGAAGTGTTGTCTTCTGATGCCTAACGCAATGTAGACCGCAAAACCCGGTTGATACATCTGGGCACAGTCGATACATCCTGTTGCCGAAATGGCTGAAAACCGCTTGCAGCATGGCTTGGACGGCCATAGGCTGTTTTTTCGTACAGGTATAAATCTTCCATGAAACCCGGTGCTCCTTCTTTGCAGCCCCCCCGCTTGTTAGACCAAGTGCGCAAGCGGATGGGAGCTGTGCACTATAGCCTCAAAAACGAAAATGCTTACCATTATTTGATTCGTTTTTTTTCGTTGCGGCGCCATTCAACCCGGCTGGTTTGCGGCACCCCTCGGAGGTGGGGATGGCGGATGCCCATGCGTCTCTAGCCTAATCACTCGATCGGCCCCCAGCGTGGCAGTCTGGGAGTGTGTCACCAACACCAAGGCCGCGCCGTGTTGCCGGGTTTGCGCGAGCAGCGCGTCCATGACCAGGGTGGCGGTGTCGGGGTCCAGGTTGCCGGTGGGCTCGTCGGCCAGTAGCAGGGCGGGGCGGTGCACCAGGGCGCGGGCAATGGCGACGCGCTGTAACTGGCCGCCGCTCAGGGTTTGGGGCAAGCGCTTGCCCATATCGCCCAGGCCCACGGCTTCCAGCATGTCCTGCACACGCTGTGGGTCGGGCGTGCCCAATAGCAGCAAGGGCAGGCCCACGTTTTGTGCCACGTCCAGGTGCGGCAGCACATGAAAGGCCTGGAACACAAAACCAATGTGCTGGCGTCGCACCGCCGCTAAGGCGGTGTCATTAAGTTGGCCCAAGTCTTGGCCTTGCAGCAGCACGCGGCCACTGTCCCAGCTATCGAGCCCGGCCATGCAATTTAGGAGTGTCGATTTGCCCACGCCTGAGTCGCCCATGATGGCGATAAATTCACCCGGCTGCACGCGGAGGGACACGTCGCTAAAAACGGCTTTGTCGCCGTAGCGTTTGCTCAGGTTTTGTACTTCCAGGGTCATGGCGCACCGCCCTCCACCAGACGCCGGGCGGTGCCTAGGGCGATCTCCAGCGCATCACTGCGGTCGCAGGCAATCACATCGCGCTGCGGCATGGAGCGCAGCCAGGTGATTTGGCGCTTGGCCAGTTGGCGCGTGGCAAAAATGCCTTTGTCGCGCAATTGCGCCATAGGCGATTTGCCGTCTAACACTTCCCACACCTGTCGATAACCCACGCAGCGCATAGAGGGCAGGGCGGCATGCAAGTCGCCGCGTGCGCGCAAGCCTTGCACCTCCTGCACCAGGCCTTGCGCCAGCATGGCGTCAAAGCGCTCGGCAATGCGCGTGTGCAGCCAGGCACGGTCTTGCGGTTCCAGCGAAATCAGCGGGGCATGCGGCTTGCCTGGCACGTCTTTCTGGGCGCTTTGCTGACTGCGCAATTGCAATTGCGATAGCGGCACTCCGGCGCTGCGCCACACTTCCAAGGCGCGGCCAATGCGTTGGCTATCGGCCGGGGCCAGGCGCGCTGCTGTGGCGGGGTCCACTTGCGCCAGCTGGGCATGCATGGCTGGCCAACCGATGGCCTGGGCCTCTTGCTCGATAGCGTCGCGAATCTGCGCATCGGCTGCGGGCATGGCGTCCAGCGGCTCGCCCAAGGCTTTGAAATAGAGCATGGTGCCGCCGACCAGCAAAGGCAATTTGCCGCGTGCGCTAACGGTGCGAATCAGGCCGGCCGCTTCGCGGGCAAATTCGGCGGCGTTGTAGGCATGCAGCGGGTCGCGGATGTCGATCAGGTGGTGGGGCACGGCCGCCAGTTCATGCGCTGCCGGTTTGGCCGTGCCTATGTCCATGCCGCGATAGACCAGGGCCGAATCGACGCTGATGATTTCGCAGTCAAATTCACGCGCAATCGCCAGCGCCGTCGCCGTCTTGCCCGCCGCAGTGGGGCCGGCAATCGACAGGTAAAAAGGCAGAGCGTCTTGCATGAGGGCTTAGGGGTCCAAGCGGATACGGCTAGGTGCTGCCGGAGGGTGCATCGGCATCTGCACAGCGCTGGTCGGCAATTATCTTGAGCATCAGCAGCAAACCTAAAGACGCGATGAGTAAGGCGACGACCAGCGCAATCCAAAAACCCGTGGCCTGCATGGCCACTGCCGGACGCCAGGGCGCCCAATCCGGCGCGACGCCCAGCACATAGCCCAGCGGCAAGGACACTATCCAAAAAGCCGTTAGGTGCAAAAGCATGGGCGCACGCGTCACCTTGTAGCCGCGTATCGCGCCGCTAAGCACTACCTGCGCCGAGTCGGAAAACTGAAACACCGCTGCGAAAAACAGCAGCGGAACTGCGACTGCCAGCACCGCAGCGTCTTCGGTATAAAACTGCGCGATCTGCGCGCCGAAAACACCGGTGAACAGGGCTGACGCACTGGCAAACACCATAGCCGTGCCCAAGCCCACCCAGGCGCGGTAGCGCGCGCCGTGGGCATCGCCCGCGCCCAGCGACTGGCCCACTCGGGTCAGCACCGCCACGCTCAGGCTCATGGGCACCATAAACAGCAGCGACGCAAAATTGAGCGCGATCTGGTGCGCCGCCACTTGCGCACTGCCAAAGCGCGCCACCAGCAGGGCGATTAGGGCGAAGGCACTGGTCTCGGCAAAAAACGTCAGGCCAATGGGCAGGCCCAAGCGAAACAGGGCCACTTGCATAGGCCGGTGCGGCCATTCGAAATGGGTAAACGGAAAGGTGGCGCGGTGCGCAGCGCTGCGGCTAATCCAAAGCAACATGCCCAGCAGGTTGAACCACACCGACACCAGCGTGGCCCAGGCGCAACCCAGGCCGCCCATGGGCGCCACACCGAGGTGGCCGAACACCAATATCCAACTCAGCGCCACGTTAAGCGCCAGGGCCAGCAGCGCCACCACCATCATGGGCTTGGTCTGGTTGATGCTGGCGCTGTAGCCGTAGAGCACGCGGTAGGCCGCAAAAGCGGGCAACCCAAAACTGGTAATCAGCACAAAGTCCTGCGCCACAGCGCGGGTGTGCGCTTCCAGCGTCATCCACGCAAAAATCAGTTGGGTAGATTGCAAGATCGCGGTGGCAATCAGCCCCAGCAAGAAGCTTTTCCAGAGCGCCTGGCGCACTACATGCGGCACCTGCCCCAAGCTCTGCGCGCCGACATGGTGGGCCACCGTGGGGTTGACCGACATCAAGAGGCCGATCAAGGTGATGATGACAATATTCCACAGCGACACGCCCAGGGACACGCCGGCCAGGTCCTGCGCCGATACATGGCCTGACATCGCCACCGCGGCCACCGACATGCCGATGTTGGCCAACTGCCCCACCAAAATCGGCCAGGCCAAAGTCCACAGCGCGCGCACTTCATCGCGCAAAACAGGTTGGGCAGGCGCTAGGGCCGTTCGGGCCGATGGGGGATGCATGCTCGGGGGATGCGCCTTAGCGACCGCGCATAAACCATTTGTCCAGTTCGCCCACGCTGATCTGCCGCCAAGTGGGGCGGCCGTGGTTGCACTGGTCGCTGCGCTCGGTGTGTTCCATTTGGCGGAGCAAGGCGTTCATCTCGTCGATATTGAGGCGGCGGTTGGCGCGTACTGCGCCGTGGCAGGCCATGGTGGACAAAACTTCGTCTTGTGCGCGTGCCAGCACGGTGCTGGCATCGTGTTGCGCCAGCTCGGCTAATACGCTGCGCGCCAAGGCTACGGCATCGCCCTGGGCCAGCGTCGTGGGCACGGCGCGCACCGCCAGCGTGGTGGGCGAGAAGGCGCTTACCTCCAGGCCCAGCGCATGCAAGGTGTCGGCATGCGCCTCGGCCGTAGCGGTTTCTTCCGCCGTAGCAGCAAAAGTGGCTGGAATGAGCAAAGGCTGGCTGGCCATCGCCCTTGCCTGGTCTTGCCCTTCTGGGTGGCTATTGAATTGTGTTTTGAGGCGCTCGTACACGATGCGTTCGTGCGCGGCATGCATGTCGACCACGATCAGGCCTTGTGCGTTTTCGGCCAGTATGTAAATGCCTTGCAACTGCGCCAGGGCACGGCCCAGCGGCCAGTCATGGGCGTCCGCATGCGGCGCTTGCTGCGCCGGGTAGGTGGCGCCCGTGTTCGGTGCATCTGCTGCGCTTGGCTGTGCCCATGCGTTTGCACTTTCAGCGCGCATGGCAATAGCATCTGCGTTGTCAAAAGCGGAGGGTGTGCTCTGCCACAAAGCAGCCACATCGCTCACGCGGTGGCCTACGCTTTCCTGGGGCGCAAAGCGCATGCCCTGCTGGCGCACAAACAAAGGCGAATTTGGTGGCGCCATCGCCCCAGGTGGGCTGCGATTGTTTGCCGGGCCATCGCCGTTTTGGCTGCCAGCTGCAAAGCCCGCGTCGGGCTTGAGCAAGGTGCCCCAAGCGCTGTGGCCTGCCGCATCTGCAACTTCCCCGGCAGCGCGGCCAGCGCGCGGCAAAGCCAGCGCTTCTTCGGCGGCGTGGCGCACCGCTTGGTGGACTTCGCGGCTGTCCCGAAAGCGCACTTCAATTTTGGTCGGGTGCACGTTCACATCCACGCGCGTCGGGTCCATGTCCAGGTAGAGCGCATAGACCGGTTGGCGCTGCCCGTGCAGCACGTCTTCGTAGGCGCTGCGCGCGGCATGGGTGAGCACTTTGTCGCGCACAAAGCGGCCATTCACATAACAAAATTGCTGGTCGGCTCGTGCGCGTGCAGCGTCCGGTTTGCCGACGCGGCCCCACACCCGCATGCTGCGTGCGCCTAGGCCACTGGGGTCTTGCGGGCCAGGCGGGCTGCGCCAATCGACGGCAATCGATTGCGCTAAAAAATCGCTGCCCAATACATCGGCCAAACGCCGGTCCAGGGCGGCGCGTTGGGTGGCGTGCAGAAACTCGGTGGGTTCCGCTTCGCCAGCTGCTGCATCCGGTGCTTGCAAGCCAAGCCCGCCATCGCTATGCGCGCGCCATTGCTCCACCAGTTTGCCCTCGTGCCAAATCGCAAAACCCACATCGGGCCGCGCAAGGGCGTGGCGGCGCACCGCTTCAATGCAATGGGCCAGTTCGGTGGCATCGGTTTTGAGAAACTTGCGCCGCGCCGGGGTGCTGTAAAACAACTCTTTCACTTCCACCGTGGTACCCGTTTCGCGGGCCACCGGGCGCAACTCGCCACTGCGCCCATCCAGCAAAAAAGCCTCGGATTGGCCCAGCGCGCGCGACAAGATGGCACAGTCGGCAATCGCATTGATGGCGGCCAGCGCTTCGCCCCGAAAGCCCATGGTGGCCACGGATTCCAGGTCTTGCAAATTGCCGATCTTGCTGGTGGCATGGCGCTCAAAGGCCAGCGGCAGTTCGGCGCGCACTATGCCCATGCCATCGTCTTCCACCGCAATCAGGCGCACCCCGCCTGCCAGCAAGCGTACGGTCACTTGGCGCGCGCCGGCGTCCAGCGCGTTATCCACCAACTCGCGCACCACCGAGGCCGGGCGCTCCACCACTTCGCCGGCCGCAATCTGGCTGATCAAAGTGTCGGGCAGGGGCCGTATGGGCTTGCGGGGGCTGGGGGTGGGGGCGTGCACGCGGGGATTGTAGATGGGGGGTGGCGGCGATAATGCCCGCATGGAACTCGTTACCACCTTGCTTGACTTTGTATTACACGTTGATCGCTATCTGGAACTTTTTGTCAGCAACTACGGCATGTGGGTGTATGCACTGCTGTTTCTGATCATCTTTGTCGAAACCGGCCTGGTCATCATGCCTTTTTTGCCGGGTGACTCGCTGCTGTTTGTGGTGGGCGCGATGTGTGGCGTGGGCTTGATGGACTACCAGCTCGTGGTGCCCTTGCTGCTCGCAGCGGCGGTGCTGGGTAACCAGACCAACTACACCATAGGTCGCTATTTCGGCGCACGGGTGTTTCAGTGGCCAGACTCGCGCTTTTTTAACAAAGCCGCTTTTGATCAAGCCCATGCGTTTTACGAGCGCTACGGCGGCATCACCCTGGTGGCTGCGCGCTTCATGCCTTTTGCGCGCACGTTTGCGCCCTTTGTCGGCGGCGTGGCACACATGACCCGCGCCAAGTTCACTTTCTATGACGTGCTGGGCGGCGTGCTGTGGGTGGTCGGCATCGTGACCGTGGGCTATTTCTTTGGCAATATTCCCTGGGTCAAGCAACATCTGGACAAAATCATCTGGGCCATGATTTTTGTGCCCGGCTTGTTGGTGTTGGTGGGTGGCTGGCGGGCGAGGCGAAGTGCTAAGGCGTCCCAGGCCGAACAGCCCGATTTCTAGCCCCGCGCCAGCGCCAGGTCCACGGTTTGGCGGCTGGCCCACCAGCTCACCAGCATGGCGGCCAAGAGGGCTGCCAGGCCGAACCAGTGCAGGTCGAGCATGCGGCCCTGGGCGACTAGCCAGCCGCCGCTGGCTGCTCCCATAGCCTGGCCGGCGTACATGGCCGAGCTGTTGAGCGCTATGGATGCGGAGGCTAGTGTGGGCGCAATGCCTGCCAAGCGTGCCTGTTGCGCTGAGTTGGACGCAAAGCAGCCCAGGCCCCAGGGCAGGATGATGATGGCGGCCAGCAGCACATTGGTGGCCAGCGGCCACAGCAGCAGGCTCAGCGCCATGGCGCCCACGCTCCACATTACCGCGCGCGGCGCGCCGCTGCGGTCGATATTGCGCGACATCAGCACATTGCCGATAAAGCCAAAGGCGCCAAACCAAGCAAACAAGAGACTGAGGTCTACAGCGCTGAACTGCAATTGCTGCTTGAAATAGGGCGCGAAGTACGAGAACAAAACAAACTGCCCCGCCGCAAATAATACGGTGACAGCCACGCAGAGCATCAGCGCTGGCGAGCGCAGGGTTTGCCCCCAGGCCGCGCGTGAGAGCGCGGGCGGGCGCACCCCATCGGGCATGCTGCGCCACACCCAGGCTGCGCTTACTAGGCTGAGGAGCGCTATCGCGCCAAAGGCCACGCGCCAACCCAAGGTGCCGCCTATCCAGGCCCCCAAGGGCATCCCCACCACCGAGGCCACCGACCAACCCATGAACACGAACGTAATCGCGCGACCGCGCTGCTCGGGCGTCACCAATAAATTGATACACGAGGCCGCCTGCGGCGTGAAGATGGCCGGTGCAATCGCCGCCAGCACACGCACGGCCATTAGCGAGCCAAAGTCCGGCATACAGGCGCTGGCCAGCAAAAACACGCCATACCACAGCAAAGCCAGTGCCAGGAGGCGGCGCCTATCCCAACCGGCCACCAGCGTGGCGCATAGCGGCGCGCCTAGGCACATCACTACGGCCGCTGCGGTAATAAGTTGCCCGGTCACCGGCACCGACACTTGCAAATTGCTGCTGATGTCATTAAGCGTACCCGGCACCACCATGACGCCGGTGCCGATTACAAAATTGCCGAACAACAGCGGCCACAGGACACGCGGCAGCGGCGCGCTGGCGCTTGGTTCGTGAGGCAGCGGCACGCTGGCGCTTGGTTCGTGCGGCAGCGGAGGGTTAGCGCCCCGCTCAAGCGGCATCGTGGTGCATCACATACAGCTTGCGCGTGGTGGTATGCAGTTCCCACTCGCCGCGCCAGCCTTTAGGCAGCACCAGCACTTCACCGGCGTGTACCTCTTGCGCGCGACCTTCGGGGCCATGCAGCGTCACGTGGCCAGACACGATATGGCAGGTCTCGGACATGGTGTCCCGCACGGCAGTAAAGCGCCCGGGCGTGCATTCCCACACGCCGATCTCCATTAGGCCGTCATTCGATTTGAAAAGTGCCACCGAAGCCTCAAACTGATTGCCCGTGAGCGTGGTGAGCTTGGGCCTGGGCGTGCCCAAGTCGATGGTGGACAGGTGTGCAAAAGTTTGGAAGTGCGTCATGCAAAGTCTCTGAGTGAAATGTGCGCCGCCCAGCCAAGGCTAGCGGCCTGTGATTTTGTTGGCCATTGTCGCAATCCGCGAGGTGCGGGCCAGGCCGCCAAATTCGCGCTGGTCGGCCCAATGGTAAAGCTGGTACATGCCGTGAATACCCAGCCAGCGAAAAGGCTCGGGCTCCCAGGGGCGCACATTGCGGTTGACCCAGGGCAGGCGGGTTAAATCGGTGTCTTGGTTCAGCAGTAAATCGGCCAGGGTGCGCCCGGCCAGGTTCGAGCTGGAAACGCCCAGTCCCACATAACCGCCAGCCCAGGCCATGCCGCTGGCGCGGTCCAGGCCCACGGTGGTGCACCAGTCGCGCGGCACGCCCAGCACACCGCACCAGGCATGCTCTAGCTGCAGGCCGCGCGTTTGCGGAAACCAGCGCAGCAACATGGCCTGCAAACCTTCGATGCTGGCTTGTTGCGTGACGCCGTTGACATCCGTGGCCGAGCCAAAACGGTAAGGCACCCCACGCCCGCCCATGGCAATACGCCCCTCGCGCGTGCGTTGCGCATAGCCATAGGTGTGCGCCGCATCGCCCAAAAGCTCGTGCCCGCTCCAGCCGATTTCGTCCCATAGCGCAGCGGGCAGCGGCTCGGTGATGACCAGGGCGCTATTCATTGGCATCCATTGGCGTTTGAGGCCCGGCAGCCCAGCGGTAAAGCCTTCGGTGGCGCGCACGATCAAAGGCGCGCGCACCACGCCATGCGCGGTTTGCACCCGGCCTTTTTCTAAACCGATTACCGCGCTTTGCTCGTAGATTGCAACGCCCATGCGCTCCACTACGTCGGCCAGCCGGCGTACCAGCTTGGCCGGTTGCACCCGCGCCGTGCCGTGGTGCACCAAGCCGCCCATAACCTGGTGCACGCGCATGCGCGCACGGGCTTCGGTCCCGTCAATTAGGCTGACGCGGTCTTCGGGTACGTCCCAGGCGCGGGCTTCGCGGTAGCTGGCCTGCACACGCGCCCATTGCGCTGCGTTGGTGGCCACCCGCAGCGTGTCGGCGCGCACGATGTCGGCGTCTATGTTTTCGCGCTTCGCCACGGCCAGGACTTCGTCCACCGTGCCGTGCATAGCGGTCTCCATGGCGATGACGGCAGCGCGGCTGGAATTGGCAAGATACTTTTCCCGCGACCAGCCAAAGCCCCCGGACAGCCAACCGCCATTGCGCCCCGAAGCGCCAAAGCCGCAAAACTCTTTTTCTAAGATGGTGACCCGCAAATCTGGCTGTGCGCGTTTAAGGTAATAGGCCGTCCACAAACCGGTATAGCCGCCCCCCACGATGCAGACATCGGCATCCCGGTCGCCGGGTAGTGGAGCGCGGTAAGCCGGTAGGCCGCCTATGTCGGCGTACCAGAAGGAGATGTTTCCGTTGGTGGGGTGGGGCATGTTAGGTAGCTTACCCGCGATTAATTTCGAGAGCCTAGGGTAAACCCTGTAACGCAGCCCCCCCCCCCCGCACAATATAGTTGCCAAAAAAGTAATTTTTACCAAGGGATAGAGGTCTATGTTGTTCCGCCAGGAAGTAGCCGCTGCCCAAGCAGCCCAGTACCTAGGCAGCGTGCGCTTGCAGCGGCCTTGGTCTTATGCTGCGATGACCAGTGTTGCCTTGGCGCTGGCCCTGATGCTGGTGGCCTTTGCCACCTGGGGCGAGGTGAACCGTAAGGCACGCTTGAGCGGTGTGGTGGTGCCTAGCCAGGGCAGCCTCAACATCAGCGCGCCGCAAGCGGGCGTGGTCATGGACCTGCCGGTGCGCGAAGGCCAAAGCGTAAAGGCTGGGCAAGTCTTGCTGGTGCTGCAAACCGAGCGCCAAAGCATGCTGGGCGGCAGCGTGTCAGACACCACCGAGCGCGCAGCCCAGCAAATTGCCACCCGGCTGCAAACCCTGTCCACCGAGCGCACGCTGCGCGAGCTGCAAACCCGCCAGCGCGAACAAGTGCTAGACGATAGGCTGCGCACCACCGCGCAGCAACTGCGCCAGGCCGAAGAAGAATCCGCCCTGCAAGCGCGCCGCGTACAACTGGCGCAGACTACGCTTGCGCGTAACCAACAACTGGCCGAGTCTGGCTTTGTAGCTGAAGCCCAAGTGCAAGTGCGCCAAGAGGAGCTGATTGACGCCAAAGCCCGTGCCCAAGCCCTGGAGCGCGCTCGACTTTCCTTGTTGCAAGACCAACAAACCCTGCGCGGCGAGCGCACTGCCCTCAAAGCGCAATTGCAGTCCGACACCAACCAAATAGAGCGCAACCGCGCCAGCCTGGACCAAGAGGCCAGCGAAAACGCCGCCCGCAAAACCATGGTCATCAGCGCGCCCTATGCCGGCACCATTACGGCGCTCAACCTCAAAGCTGGCCAATCCGTCCAAAACGGCCAGGCCTTGGCAACCCTGGTGCCGCAAGCGGCCGATAACGACGCAAACGGCCCCGGCCCGCTGCAGGCCCAGCTCTTCGCCCCCAGCCGCACGGCAGGTTTTATCCGTGCGGGCCAAACCGTGTACTTGCGCTACGACGCTTATCCCTACCAAAAGTTTGGCCTGCACCAGGGCCGCATCACCTCGGTATCGGCCACGCCCTTCGCCCCCAGCGAGTTGCCGCCCAACCTAGCTGAGCAGTTGCTCACCCAAGCGGGCAGCAAAGAAGCGCTGTACCGCGTGAACGTCAGCTTAGAGGCCCAAAGCATCCAGGCCTACGGCGAGGCCCTGCCACTGAAAGCAGGCCTGACGGTGGAGGCCGATGTATTGCAGGAACGCCGAAAGGTGTGGGAATGGGTGCTGGAGCCGGTGTTGGCGGCTAGGCAGCGGTTGAAGGTTCTACAGGCCGATCCGGTGGGCGGGCGCGAAGGCGGATGACTCAGCGAACGGTGGTGGAGGCGCAAGGGCCGAGCGCGTTTTTTCGGCTGGTTTTTAGGGGATTTGATATGCGTGAAATTACTAGTGCTGAAATTCAGGCTGTGACCGGTGGGGCGGCGTTTGACGCTGAATTTGTAATGGGCCTAGCCGGTATTGCCGCCGGCGTCGCAGTAGCAGGCGTAATGGCAACTGTTTTCCCGGCGGCTGTCGTAGGTGGGATAGCAGTAGGGGCGGCGGTAAGTGTAGCGATTCTGGTGGGCTACACCGCTTCCGGAGGCAGTCATGGAATAAGGGACGGTAGCAGAAATAGCGTTGTTTGGATCCAAGCTGTAGATCCACGTTTTGGGGGACAGAGTGAACGCGTTGGCGTGGTTGAGGTCGGTGAGATGGAAATTGTTGGAAACTAACTTTTGAACGAAATTGCCAAAATGTAAGTTGCGGCAATTTCAGTCATAAAAATTGCATTGAAATAGCAAGGGGTTGGCATTTTCTGCCTTTTCATTTCCGAAATCCAATCCAGATTTCTCTAATCTAACCAATAACTTCAGAGGCCCAATGCCGTAGCGTTGGAACCATGCATATGGAAACTAAAGACGAACGATACGAAAAACCGATGCTGAAACGCGTTGTTTGGGGTGGAATTTTGGGTGGGTGTGTGGCTGCACTTGGGCTTCTTGCCCGCTCGTTATTTTTACATTTTTATGGCGGAGATGACGGGCCTTGGGTCTTTATTGCTGGTGTCATTTTGATGCTTCTTTTGGTAATTGTCGGAATGTATATTCATTCAAGGTTGAAGGTCAAATCTAAGTAGCTCGCCTCACATGGTTTGATGTAGGTTCTTCAAACAAATTGGCCGGTTTGGGAATGGGTGCTGGAGCCGGTTTTGGCTGCTAGGCAGCGATTAAAGATTCTGCAAGCTGACCCGCAGGGAGATTGACTGCGGTGCAGTTTGGGAAACGCTTGGGCCGAGCGGTTTGCCGGTCTGTATTTTGTAAAGGGAGTTTGATATGAGAGTCTTAATTTCAAAAGAATTGACAACTGTTTCTGGCGGTGGATGGCAGGGGTTGGACGACGAGGGCTTAGCGAAACCTTGGTTCAGTTTGGATGCCTCTGAAAGTAGTGGCAGTATTTCGGAAACCATTTCTGATGCCGTTTATGAAATATGTGTTTTTGGTTATACGGCATTAGGCGGTTGGTATGGGGCCGTGATTGGGGGGGGCTGGGTTCGGCGGTGCCCGTTGTAGGAACAGTTTTGGGCGCTGCAGTTGGTAGTGCTGTGGGGGGTGGAAGCGGAAAAGCTATTGGTCAAAACATATGCCCCAGACCACAATGGACTGGAGTACCTCAAGGCGGCTCGCAGCGCACCTCAAGATAATTACTTTATGGTTAAATTTACCTGCATTCGCACCTAGAAAAGATATATCAATGTGCTCAAATACGCATGCTGATATAAGGCCTTTAAACAAACAAATCGAGGTGAAATTTGAGCGAATATTCAAATTTAGAAAGAGATAATATTGTTTGCGATGAATCATTTTTGAAATCGCTTCTTATCTACCTAATCACATTAGGTGGCATACAAAGCGCCATCGTTGATATCTTTCATAGTGCGATAAGTATTTTTGGAATTGTCGCCTACTGGCCATATTTCTTTTTATCAGTTTATATGGCAAAAAAATTCCCACCTAAAGGCCTTTTCGGTGCAGTGTTCCGCCTCGTGATTGGCGCGGTATTGGCCGTATTGATTAGTACTTATGGCAAACGCTTTGTTTGATGGTTAGATGGGTAAGCTCGTTTAGCAATTGATCGTCTACGTTCGGCGCTACACATGCGCCGAACTTTTTTTGACCACCCAATGCCTTTTCGCAGCCTCCGAGTTTGCGACGCGCGCGCCACCCTTTGAATATGACCCCCATCCTCCAATCCGAAGCCGGCGAATGCGGCCTGGCCTGCCTGGCGATGGTTGCCAAGGCGCATGGTTTGTATCTGGATATGGCCGACCTTCGTCGCCGTTTTCCGCTGTCGCTCAAAGGCAGCAATTTGCAGCAAATCATCGGCTATGCGGCTGCCTTGCAGTTCAGCAGCCGCCCGGTGCGGCTGGAGCTGGAGGAGCTAGGCCAGTTGCAGCGCCCCTGCATCTTGCATTGGGATCTGAACCATTTTGTGGTGCTCAAGGCGGTAGGGCGGCGCAGCATCACTGTCCTCGACCCGGCGGTGGGCCTGCGCAAGCTGCCTTTGGCCGAAGTCTCGCGCCATTTCACGGGCGTAGCCTTGGAACTCTCCCCGAATGCCGATTTCAAACCCGCCGACGAACGCCGGGGCGTAGCGCTGTCTGCCCTTACCGGCAAGGTGCTGGGCCTGAAGCGATCGTTGGTGCAGATTTTTGCCGTGGCGGTGGTGCTGGAGCTATTTGCCATTGCATCGCCCCTGTTGAACCAGCTGGTGGTGGACGATGCCATTGCCACGCACGATATGGATTTGCTGCATGTGCTGATCGTCGGCTTTGCGCTGCTGCTGGTGATCCAGACCGCTGTTGGCCTGGCGCGCAGCTGGATGGTGATGGTGTTGGGCCAGTCGCTGAGTTTGCAGTGGGCGGGCAATGTATTTGCGCATTTAATCAAGCTGCCGGTGGAGTTTTTTGAGAAGCGGCATTTGGGCGACGTGGTGAGCCGCTTTGGGGCTGTAGGGGCGATTCAGCGCACGCTGACCACCAGCGTTGTAGAAGCGGTGCTGGATGGCATCATGGGCTTGGCGGCGCTGGCAATGATGATGCTGTACGCGCCTACGCTGGCAGCGGTGACGGTGGGTGCCACCGCGCTGTATGGTCTGTTGCGTTGGGCTGCCTACAGCCCGTTTCGCGAAGCGGCAGCCGAGCGCCTCATAGTGGCCGCACGCGAGAACACGCATTTTTTGGAAACGCTGCGCGCCATTACACCGCTTAAACTCTTTGGCCGCGAACAGGAGCGCCGTGCCCGCTGGCAAAACCTGCTGGTGCAGGTGCAAAGCCGTGATGTGCGCACCGCACAAATGAATATTGGCTTTGGCGTGGCTAACACCTTTGTGTTTGGCGTGGAAAACCTGGTAGTGTTCTGGCTGGGGGCAGGCTTGGTGATGCAGTCTGGCATCGGTGGGGCAGGCACCGGCACTGCAGCGCCTTTCACCATCGGCATGCTGTTTGCTTTTATCAGCTACAAAGGCCAGTTCACCTCTCGGGTATCGGCGCTCATCAATTACGCAGTCGAAATCCGCATGCTTAGCCTGCACGCCGAGCGCCTGGGCGACATCGTGCTCAGCGCGCCGGAGGTGCACGATATTGCGGACAATTCCCTAAGCCATTTGCCGCCTAGCATCGAGCTGCGCGGCGTGAGTTTTCGGTATGGCGATGGCGAGCCCTGGATACTCAAAGACGCCAATTTGCGCATTGACGCGGGCGAACACCTGGCCATCGTCGGCCCCAGTGGTTGCGGCAAAAGCACTTTGCTCAAAGTATTGCTGGGCCTGCGCGCGCCGCAAGAGGGCGAGGTCTTGTATGGCGGCATACCGGTACGCCAGCTGGGTCTTTCCAATGTGCGCCGCTGCATAGGCACGGTGTTGCAAGACGATGTGCTGCTCGCAGGCAGCATTGCCGACAACATCAGCTTTTTTGATGTGCAGCACGACGAGGCGCGTGTCCAGGCTTGCGCCGCGCTGGCCGCCATCCACGAGGACATCGTAGCCATGCCCATGGGTTACCACACCTTGGTCGGCGACATGGGCGCTAGCCTGTCGGGTGGGCAAAAGCAGCGCGTGTTGCTGGCGCGTGCCTTGTACAAACAACCCCGCGTGCTGGCCCTGGACGAAGCGACCAGCCACCTCGACCTGGCCAATGAGCAACGCGTCGCCCACGCCTTGGCCCAAATGCAACTAACCCGCATCCTGATCGCCCACCGGCCTGAGACGATTGCCCATGCCCAAAGAGTGGTGCAGGTGCGCCGGGGATTGGTGGTGGAGGGTGGGGTAGGCGATTAGGAAAGGCTTGCGGCGAAAGGCAGACCGCCGATGTCGACGTACCAGAAGCAGATATTGCCGGTGGTGGGGTGGGGCATGGTGGGTAGCTTACTGTCTGCGCTAAAGCGCTGTGGCTTTTCGAGTTGTTTTCTTTGATCATGCGCTGGTACGGCTAGTGGGGGGGCAGTTCACTTGCGTCGCGCAACACGCCAAATAAAGCATGCTGCGAAGGCCGAAGCTTTAACCTAATTTTTAAATTAACTTATTAGGTTAAAATTATTTCATGGAAAAAGGCTCACCCCATTGCAAGTTGCCAGCCGTCAAAGCCTTGGTTCAAGCCGGTCGGGTCAGGGCTACAGCAAGCGCCTTTGTCGGCGCGCGTGATCTTAGTATCAATGACCTGGCCGGGATGTGTGCCATCGTCTTGGCGCTCAACTCCGATGACTTTTACAAGAGCATGACGACCCATGGTGACCATCGCATTTGGCAGGACGTGTACCGTGGCATAACGGCGGACGGTACTGAGGTTTACCTAAAACTGATCGTTATTGATGATCTATTGATTGTTTCCTTCAAGGAGCTATGACTATGAAATGTCCATGCTGCGGCGCGGCAGAATTGACCCAAGACACGCGCGACATGCCCTATACCTACAAGGGTGAAACCACCAATATCCCCGAAGTCACGGGTGAGTTTTGCCTAGCATGCGGCGAAGTTGTTTTGGACCGTGCGCAAGGCGACCGGTACAGCGAAATGGTGGGCATGTTTCAACGCCAGATAAACGCCGCCTACGTCGATCCTGCGTACATCGCCAAGGTACGCAAAAAGCTTGATCTCGACCAACGGCAGGCGGCAGAACTCTTTGGTGGTGGCGTCAATGCCTTCTCGCGCTATGAGAACGGAAAGACGAAGCCGCCATTGGCCTTGGTTAAGTTATTCAAACTACTGGATCGTCATCCTGATTTGCTTGCCGAGGTCAGAGTCGGCTAAATTGCATGCACCCTCTAGAATTGACATCCCTCGCCCCCGCGAACAGCCCTTAGCCCTCGGAGTTCCAACCATGTCTGATGGCCCAGCTGCCAGCCCCGCTTTGCATAGTGCAGCGCCTGCCCATGCGCCAGGCGATTCTGCGGACGCAGGACTGCCCCTAGAAGACGCGCCCCAGCCTTTGATGGCTGCTAGCCCTGCCAACACCCTTTCCAAGCCCGCCAGCCACCAAAATCTGGCGCAGCAAATGCAAGTTTTTTTGACGCGCACGGATATTGCGCAAAGTCGCAAAAATCGTTTTTACCTGCAGCAGGTGTTTGAACTACTCAGCGAGCTGGACCAACACACCGAGCGCAGGGGTCAATTGCAGAATTCTCTGCAGGAAACCGAAGCGCATATTCAGCGCATCCGCCACAGTTTGGTAGAGATTGCCGGCGATTCGGTCGAAGCCGAAAACGAAGCCCTGGCGATTGCCCAGGCGCGTGCTCATCTGGCCGGCTTGTTGCGCGACAAGATCGTGCAAACCTTTGAATGAGAGCAGGGCACATGGTTTTTATTGCTACTTTTTGGGCTGCCGTGGTCAACCTGGTGTTGCTTGTCGTCGCGCTGGCGCTGCATCCGGCATCGCTCGACGGTTTTCATTGGCTGCGCGACTTGCCTTGGGCCTGGTTTGGCACTGAAGTAGGGGGCATGCTCGACATGCAGGCAGTGGACGCCGGCGCGCTGTGGGCTTTGTGGATTTCTGTCACCGGCGCCTTGTTCGCTGGCTCGGCATTGGCCTACGCGATTTTGGAAATGGGCACCAAGTCCACGCTTGCAGCACGTGCTGCGCAGCCCCCGGTTGCGGCCATGTTCAGCGACCTGAGTACCGGCATGGAAGGCTTGGGCGGATTTGGCACTGCTGAAATTCCCGCGCTGGCCCCTGCTGCCGAGCTGCCGAGGCACCAACACCCGGCCCATGAAATCCACCTGGCCGATGCCGCGCCAGATGCCCCCGTGGCACCCACCACACCCCAAGCCGACAAAGCCCAAGACATCGCCGCCTCACTGCAGCAAATCGACCCCCAGCTGAGCGCCAGCTACGACGCCCTGCTGCGCGAACTCGAATCCCCCCGATCACTCTAATCGGGGTCAAACCCCAATTAAGTTTGCATCTATCGGGCCCAACTACAAAGCACCTTGTGCGCGCTTTTAATTGGAGTCTGACCCCAATTAATCCAATTAAATTTGCATCCGTCGGGCACCGTGAATTAGGTTCTGACCCCCATTAAGCTGGTGAGCTGGTAGATGGCGTCCATGGCTTCGCGGGGGCTCATGGTGTCGGGCTTGAGGGAGGCGACGTAGGCTTCTAGTGGGCTGGGTGCGGTGGCTGCTGGCGCGGGGGCGGGGGCGAATAAATCGACCTGGGCTTGGGCGCTGCTGGCTTGTTGTTCTAGGGCCTCTAAGGTGTGGCGGGCCTGGTTGAGCACCGCTGCCGGTATGCCTGCCAGGCGGGCGACTTGGATGCCGTAGCTGCGGCTGGCAGGGCCTGCTTCGATGGCGTGCAGGAACACAATGTCGCGGCCCGATTCGGCAGCGCTGACGTGCACATTGACCGCGCTATGGTGCGCAGCCGGGAACTCGGTCAACTCAAAATAATGCGTGGCAAACAGCGTGAAGGACTGGGTTTTGTCATGCAACTGCCTGGCAATCGCGCCGGCCAGGGCCAGGCCGTCAAACGTCGAGGTGCCGCGCCCGATTTCGTCCATCAATACCAAGGACTGCGCCGTGGCACTGTGCAAAATTTGCGCGGCCTCGACCATCTCCAGCATGAAGGTGGATTGCGCATTGGCCAGGTCGTCGGCTGCGCCTATGCGGGTGTGGATCGCGTCCACCGGCCCCAGGCGGCAGGCCTTGGCGGGTACGTACGAACCCATGGACGCCAGCAGCACGATCAGCGCAACCTGGCGCATATACGTCGATTTGCCGCCCATGTTTGGCCCAGTGATGATTTGCATGCGCTGGCGCGGCCCCAGCAGCGTGTCGTTGGCGATGAAGTTGCCGCTGCTCAGTTCGGCCAAGCGCGCCTGCACCACCGGGTGGCGGCCTTGCAGGATTTCGATGCAAGGGTGCTCCACAAACTCGGGCGCACACCAGCCCAGCGTCTGGGCCCGCTCGGCCAGGGCGCACAGCGCGTCCAGTGCCGCCAGCGCCCGCGCCAGACGGGTCAGCGTCGGCACAAAGGCTTGCAACTGATCGAGCAGTTGTTCAAACAAAAACTTTTCACGCGCCAGCGCGCGCTCTTGTGCGCTCAAGGCTTTGTCTTCAAAGGCTTTGAGCTCGGGCGTGATAAAGCGTTCGGCGTTTTTTAGGGTCTGGCGGCGCCGGTAGTCGTCTGGCACTTTGCTGCTTTGGCCTTGGCTGACCTCGATATAAAAGCCATGCACTTTGTTGAACTGCACACGCAAATTGGCAATGCCGGTGCGCGCGCGTTCGCGCACTTCCAGGTCTAGCAAAAACGCATCGCAATTGGTTTGGATGGCGCGCAGTTCGTCCAGGTCGGCGTCATAGCCGCTGGCGATCACCCCGCCGTCGCGCACCATGGCGGCGGGCTCGGCCGCTATCGCTGCTTGCAGTAGATGGGCACAGTCTGGCGGCGCCAGCAAGTCTTGCGCAATGCGGCCTAGCAAGCCTTGCTGCCCTTGCAACTGATCGGCCAGCAAGCCGCTTTTATGCAAGGTGTTGACCAAACCGAGCAGTTCACGCGGGCGCACCTGGCGCAGGCTCAGGCGGGCGGCTATGCGCTCCACATCGGCGCTGCCTTTGAGGTGGCTGCGCAGCACCGGCCCCAGCGCTTGCGCCTGGCCCTGCATCTGGTGCAGCGCATGGATGGCAGCTAAGCGCGCACGTGCCTGGCTGCGCTCGCGCAAGGGGCCTAGCAACCAAGACTTCAGCATGCGGCTGCCCATGCCCGTCATGCAGCTATCGAGCAAGGAAAACAGCGTGGGCGCGTCCTCGCCGCGCAGGGTTTGGGTGAGTTCTAGGTTGCGCCGCGTGCTGGCGGGCAGGTCGATGCGCTCGCCATCGCGCTGCACTTCCAGCCCGCTGATGTGCGCCAGCGCCCGGCCCTGCGTGTGCTCGGCATAGGCCAACAGCGCACCGGCGGCGGCATGGGCCAGGGGCAGCTCTTGTGCGTTCCAGCTAGCCAGGCTGGCCGCTTGCAGCACTTCCAATAATTTGCGCTGGCCCAGCGCGCCGTCAAATTGCCATTCGGGCCGGGCTGTTAGCGACAAAGTGCTGTGAAAGCGCAATTGCTTAAGCCGATCTTCCAAGCTGCGCGTCAGCCCGCAGCTGTAGGCCAGCTCGCTCGGGCCAATGCGCTGCACCCAGTCGGCCACCGCATCGGTGGGGCATTCGGCCAGATGCACCAAGCCTTGCGTCACGCTCAGCCAGGCCAGGCCGCAGCGGTTGCGCGGGCCTTGGTGCAGCGCCATCAGCATGGACTCGGACTTGTCGCTCAGTAGTTCGGCATCGGTCAGCGTGCCGGGCGTCACCACGCGCACCACCTTGCGGTCCACCGGCCCCTTGCCGCTGACTTCGCCCACCTGCTCGCAAATCGCCACCGATTCGCCCTGGCGTATCAGCTTGGCCAAATAGCCTTCTACTGCGTGAAAGGGCACCCCGGCCATGGGAATAGGCTGCCCACCGCTTTGGCCCCGGTGCGTGAGCGTAATGTCCAGCAGCCGCGCTGCTTTTTCAGCATCGGCAAAAAACATCTCGTAAAAATCACCCATGCGGTAGAACAGCAGCGTGTCCGGGTAGTCCGCCTTGAGGCCCAGGTACTGGGTCATCATCGGAGTGTGCTGGGAGTCGGGTGCGCGCATCAGGGGAAGTCTAGCAAGTGTTCCTCCTGCTGCCGATCTAGGCAAGCGCAGGGCATCAAGCAAAATCGCCCCATGCTTGACGCCACCTTGCCGCATCCCGCCGAATCCGCCCATTGGCACCCCGTCGCGGCGCTGGCCGATGTGCAGGCGCAGCCGGTGGCTGTGCAGTTGTTGGACCAGAACCTGGTTTTGTGGCGCGACGAGGCCGGGGCGGTGCATGCCTGGGCCGACCAGTGCCCGCACCGGGGGGCGCGCTTGTCGCTGGGGCGGGTGTGCGCCGGGCGGCTGGAGTGCCCTTACCACGGCTGGCAGTTTGCGCCTTCGGGCCAATGCGTGCGGGTACCGGCGCTGCCGGACTTTGTGCCGCCTGCGGCCCATGCGGCGCGGGTGTTTGCGGTGCAGGTCTGGTGTGAATTGGTCTGGGTGTGCTTGCAGCCCGGCATCCCCGACGGCCCGACGGCGCAGGCCTTGCCGCAGTTTGAAGCCGAGGCCGACGCCCGCCTGCGCAAGCTCAATTGCGGCCCCTACGACGTGGCCACCAGCGCGCCGCGCATTGTGGAAAACTTTCTGGACATGGCGCACTTTGGCTTTGTCCACGAAGGCTGGCTAGGAGCGCGCGACACGCCCGAAATTCCGGATTACCAAGTGGAGTCCACCTCCACCGGCCTGGTGGCCAGCGGCTGCAAGGCCTGGCAACCCCAGTCCAATCTGCACAGCACGCGCGGCGCGTTGGTGGAGTACCGCTATGAAGTGACAGGGCCTTATACGGCGGTGCTGACCAAGGTGCCCGAGGCCGGTAGTACGACGGTGCAGGGCTGGCGCGAGTCGATTGCCCTGTTGATTTGCCCCATGGGCCCAGAGCGCAGCCGAGTCTGGTTTCGCCTGGCTGTGGCCGACTTTGCGAGCGATGCGGCCCAGCTACAGGCCTTCCAGCACACCATCTTTACCCAGGACCAACCGGTGCTGGAGTCGCAGCGCCCTGCCTGCTTGCCGCTGGATGTTCGGGCTGAAGCCCACACAGCAGCGGACAGGGCTTCGGCCGCCTACCGGCGGTTTTTGCGCCAAGCGGGCATCCGCTTTGGCACCTGCTAGGCACAGATCCGCCCTCAGGCCAGTTGCGGATAGCCGCTGGCGATGGCGCTACTTTCCATTTCTATACAGCGTTGGTAAACCGCCAAGTCCGGTGTTTCAAATCCTTCAATCAGTAACTGCCCCAGGGCTTGTGCCGCCGCTGGCGCGATGACCAAGCTATGCAGTCCATGGCGCAGGGCCTGCACCTGCTCGGGTGGGGTATGCAGCGATGTGATCAGCGGCAAGCCGGGGTAGGGAGCGCTGTGGCCGATGGCGCACAGGCCTTCTGTGGCGGCTGCATCATGCATTTGCAGCAAGGCCCAGGTCACGCAGTCGATCGCGGCCAGGTCGGCGCGGCCTTCGCGTACGGCATCCACCGAGAGGCGGTGGCCACCAGTAGCCAGCGCTTGGCTGAAAAAACGGCCCTGCTGTGCCAGCGGAGCTATCAAGGCACGTAGAGCGTTGTAGCCCGATTGCGAATCGGTACTGTTAAAAGCCACGCGCTGGTTCCGAAAATCTTCCAAGGCGAGGTGTGCGGAATCCTTACGGGCGATTAACACACTGCGGCAATAAATACCTTCGCAGCCCGGCGCCGCATAGCGAAAGCACCCCAGCAATTGCACTTGGCCCTGCAAGGCATGCGTCAAAGGGTAGCCGCAGGTCTGGCTTAGCAATAGGTCTGGGGCGCGCCAATGCGCATGCAAATCCTGCGGCCAACTTATGGCCTCAGGCAGTTGCTGCTGGCCCTTTAGCGCCAATGCCTCGCGCAACACCGACCAAAGAGTTTGCACGGCATCCGGAGCGCCCAGGTACATGGGCAGAGCGACCTGCGCCCTACTCATATTGGGTGCCGATATGCAGGCGGCAAACCCCGTGTTTGCTGCCCCGGCGTATCTAGCGGTCGTAGAGCATGGCGGGCAAAAAAAGCAGAGTAGCCATTCAACACATAGCCCCCGTTGCGTTCCAGAAAATAGTCCTTGTGGGCCTTGTACATCGCAGGGATGCGGTACCAGGCCAGTTTGGCTTGGGCGTGGTGCACCGCGTGGTAGTTGTTATTCAGGTACAGCAAGCGCCAAAGCCAACCTGCTTCGTTGATGACGATGCGGTGTTGCGGGTCCGCTGCGGGGCGATGTTCGTAAAACGAGCGCATGAAAGCCAGGCCCAGGCAGGGATAGCTCAGGGCCAGGTACAGGCCTGGGCTGATACCTGCATAGCTTTGTACCGCCCACAGCATCAGCGCCAGTAAAGCTGCGTGCTGTACCCATGTCCAGCGCATGCGCGGACTGTGCCAATAGGGGGTGGAAAACAGCGGCCGCAGCAAGTGAAAAATCGCAAAGGCTGGCGTGATGCAAAACCGGCCCAAAGCAGTGCGTTGTGCCGCCAGCAAAAAACGCATAGGCGCGCTGCGGCTGGCGAAGTCCTGCGGATCCAGGTAATTGCTTTCCGGGTCCTGGCCGGGGTAGGTGAGTACTTCGTCGCGGTGGTGCGCCAAATGGCTGCTGCGGTAAACATCAAATGGGTACCACACCGCAATGGGCAGCAGGCCCAGCGCGCGGTTGAGCCAGGCGTGCTGAGTCGGGTGACCATGCAACAGTTCGTGCTGCAAACTCATATACCAGGCCGCTAGCAGGACGATCAGCACCAAGGCCCAGGCGGAGGACTCTGCGCGGTACCAACTCAGGGCGCCCAACCAGCCGCCGTAAATAGCCAGGCACACCAGCCAGGTCGGCCATTCCACACCGCTATCGGCATAGGGGTCGAAATCGGGTGGGGCTAAGAGGGCGTGGCCAGGGGCTGAGGGCATGGGAGGCTTGTTGCTAAGGGGGATGGGTAGGGCAGGAAAGCGGTGTGGCAGCGTGGTGGAAACAGGGCGCAAGGACGCTAGGGCGCTGGCTCCGAATGCCGGATTGTAAAATTGTTGGCTTTCGTCCCCGGGTCCGGCGGGGGTGTTGAAGTTCTAACCCCGGGCCATGTAGAGGACTACCATGTATAAAAACCTCGCTGCGATAGGGTGCGCTCGTGCGCCCGCTGTCCGCGAAATCCAACTTGCTCGCCCGCCACGCGCCGATTTCGCTGCAGGGCCGGCTCTATGAGCTACCAGGTCAAAGAAATTTTTTACACCCTGCAAGGCGAAGGCGCACATGCCGGGCGGCCGGCGGTGTTTTGCCGTTTTGCCGGTTGCAATTTATGGTCGGGGCGCGAGCAAGACCGCGCCAGCGCCGTCTGCCGGTTTTGCGATACCGACTTTGTCGGCACCGACGGCACGCTCGGTGGGCGTTTTGACAGCGCGGCCGCCTTGGCAGCGCAAATCGCAGCCCTGTGGCCTGCGGGCTTTGCTACGCAGCGCTTTGTGGTGCTGACGGGTGGCGAACCTTTGTTGCAGGTCGATACCGCACTGATTGACGCTTTGCACGCCCAGGGCTTTGAAATCGCGGTAGAAACCAATGGCAGCATCGCCGCACCTGAGGGCATTGATTGGCTATGCGTCAGCCCCAAAGCCGGCGCGCCTTGGGTACAGCGCCAGGGGCATGAGCTCAAACTGGTGTGGCCGCAATCGGGTTTTTCTTTGGCCGATATGCAAGCCATGCAAAGCCTGGCTTTTAGCCACCACCGTTTGCAGCCGCTGGACGATGTGCTGCAAAAACGCAATACCGAAATATGCATAGACCTGTGCCTGCAGCAGCCGGTGTGGAAGCTCAGCATGCAAACCCATAAAGTGACCGGCATCCGCTGAGCGCCCTAGGCCGTGCAGCCCGCTATGCCAATTTACGAAAGTACTTCCATGTCCCACAGCCTACCCCAAGACTTTTGCATCAGCCAAAAGTTTTTTTTCGATGCCGCGCACACCTTGCGCCGCGAGATAGAGGCCGAAGGCAGCTTGCGCGTGCATGGCCACACTTACTACGCCGAGGTCAGCATCGCAGGCGCACCCGATACGCAATCGGGCATGGTGGTGGACCTGGGCCAGGTGCGACGGCGCATCGAGGCCTTGCGCCCGCAGCTCGACCACCGTTTGCTCGACGAAGTGCCCGGCCTGGGGCCAGCTACCTTGGAAAACTTGTGTGCCTTTATTTGGCAAGCGATGGCGGCTGACTTTGCCGGTTTGGCGCGGGTGCGCGTCTGGCGCGAAGCCCTGGGCGATAGCTGCACGCTGGAGCGCGCATGAGCGCGCGCGGTTACCGGGCTAGCCTCTTATGGTTTCCCGACCCGGCACTGCCTGTTGCGCAGTGGGAGGAAGACGGCCTGCTCGTGGTGGCGCCGGATGCCCAAGGGCGTGAGGTGGTGCAAGCGATCGGCGACTGGCGTACTTTGTCGGCGCTGAATTGCCGCTTGCCGGTGGAGCATTTGCCGGGGCGCATCATCGCGCCCGGTTTTGTGGATATGCATGTGCATTTCCCGCAGATCAATGTCATAGGCTCGCCCGCCGACGGTTTGTTGCCTTGGCTGGAAAACTACACATTCCCCGAAGAACAGCGCTTTGCCGACCCGGCCTATTGCGCCGAGGCGGCTACTTTTTTTGTCGATGAATTGCTGCGCAACGGGGTGAGCACCGCGCTGGCTTTTGCCACTACACACCGCAGCTCGGTCGATGCCTTGTTTGCAGAGGCGCAGCGGCGCGGCATGCGCCTGGTGACCGGCCTGTGCCTCATGGACCGCCATGCCCCGGCGGCTTTGCTCAACCAGCCGGGTCGTGGGCGCGACGCGGTAGAGCACAGTTTGCTGGAGTCGCAGGAGTTGATACAGCAATGGCATGGCAAAGACCGCTTGGGCTATGCCATCACGCCGCGCTTTGCGCCCACCTCCACCGACGCGCAACTGCGCGGCGCGGGCGAACTGGCAGCCCAATACCCCGACGTGTGGATACAAAGCCATGTGTCCGAAAACCAAGATGAAATCGCTTGGGCGCGCGAGCTGTTTCCCCAATCAAGCAGCTATTTGGCGACCTACGCGGATTTCGGCCTGTTGCGCGAACGCGCGGTCTATGCCCACTGCATCCATTTTGACGAAGCCGAGCGTGCGCTCATGCGCAGCAGCGGCGCATCCGCTGCGGTCTGCCCGACCAGCAATTTGTTTTTGGCCAGTGGCTATTTCGATTACGCTGGTGCTGACGCCGCCGGTTTTGCCTATGGCCTGGCCAGCGATGTGGGCGGCGGCACCAGTTTCAGCCCTTTTCAGACCATGCTGGCGGCGTATTACGTGGGGCGGGAGGGGCGCTCCAAAGCCGGTTTATCGCTTTCACCGCAGCACCTGTGGTGGCAACACACCGCAGGCGCCGCCCGGGCCATGGGCTTGCAAGGTGTGGTGGGCAATTTACTGCCCGGCTGCGAGGCGGATTTCGTGGTGCTGCAGCCCAAGGCAAGCCCTTTGCTGGCGCGCAAAACAAAACTTGCCAACACCCTGGACGAACTTTTGTTCTCCCTCATCGTCCTGGGTGACGACCGGCTGATTGAGCGCACGGTGCTGGCCGCCACCGTGCCCGAGCGCGCTGGCATGTGGCAGAGCGCCGGGCGGTTTTAAGGCCGCCTGCGCATCCTAAGCCGCTGCCTACAATAGCCGCAAGCAACCGGAAACACCATCGTATGAGTATTAAGAGCGACAAATGGATACGCCGCATGGCTGAAACCACCGGCATGATCGAGCCCTTCGAGCCCCGCCAGGTGCGCGAGGCCGAGGGCAAAAAAATCATCTCCTACGGCACCAGCAGCTATGGCTACGACATTCGCTGTGCGCCCGAGTTCAAGGTTTTCACCAATATCCACAGCACTGTCGTGGACCCGAAGAATTTCGACGAAAAAAGTTTTGTCGATTTCCATGACGATGTGTGCATCATCCCGCCCAACAGCTTTGCGCTGGCGCGCACCCTGGAATACTTCCGCATTCCGCGCAATGTACTGACGATTTGCCTGGGTAAATCCACCTATGCCCGCTGCGGCATCATCGTCAATGTCACCCCCTTTGAGCCGGAGTGGGAAGGCTATGTCACCCTGGAGTTTTCCAACACCACGCCGCTGCCGGCCAAGATTTATGCGGGCGAGGGCTGCGCCCAGGTGCTGTTCTTTGAAAGCGATGAAGTCTGCGAAACCAGCTACAAAGACCGGGGCGGCAAATACCAGGGCCAGGTGGGCGTAACCCTGCCCAAAGCCTGAAAAAGCCGCATTTGCGCCGTATCGGGGATAATCCGGCTTGCGCCCCTGCTTCCCGGGGCAACCTGCTATCGGATGGATAGCCACTACTTTTGCTATGCATGCCCGAACAGACTCTTGATACCGCAGCCCTGAACTCCCCTGATTCCCTGACGACAGAAACCCCTGTCATGGCCTTTGCCCAGCTGCAACTGGCCCCGCCCTTGGCCCGTGCGGTGGCCGAAATGGGTTACGAATCCATGACGCCTATCCAGGCCCAAGCCATCCCCGTGGTGATGACCGGCAAAGACGTGATGGGCGCCGCCCAGACCGGCACCGGCAAAACGGCCGCTTTTTCGCTGCCCCTGCTACACCGCCTACTCAAGCACGAAAACGCCTCCACCTCCCCGGCCCGCCACCCGGTACGCGCCCTGGTGCTCTTGCCTACCCGCGAGCTGGCCGACCAGGTGGCCCAGCAAGTCAAGCTCTATGCCAAATACACGCAGCTGCGCAGTGCCGTGGTGTTTGGCGGCATGGACATGAAGCCGCAAACCGCCGAGCTCAAAAAAGGCGTGGAAGTGCTGGTGGCGACCCCTGGCCGTTTGCTGGACCACATTGAGGCTAAAAACGCGGTGCTCAACCAGGTGGAATATGTGGTGCTGGACGAAGCCGATCGCATGCTGGACATCGGCTTTTTGCCCGATTTGCAGCGCATCTTGAGCTACCTGCCCAAGCAGCGCACCACCTTGCTTTTTTCGGCCACTTTCTCGCCAGAGATCAAGCGTTTGGCTAGCAGCTATTTGCAAGACCCCATCACCATCGAAGTGGCGCGTTCCAATGCCACTGCCTCCACGGTGGAGCAACACTTTTACAGCGTGGGCGAGGACGATAAACGCCGCGCGCTGCACCATGTGATTCGCAAACACCAGCTCAAGCAAGCCTTTGTGTTTGTGAACAGCAAATTGGGTTGCGCCCGCTTGGCGCGTTCGCTGGAGCGCGAAGGCCTCAAGACCACTGCTTTGCATGGCGACAAAAGCCAGGACGAGCGTCTCAAAGCCTTGGAAGCCTTCAAAAGTGGCGAGGTGGATTTACTGGTCTGTACTGACGTGGCCGCGCGCGGCCTGGACATCAAAGACGTGCCCGCCGTGTTTAACTTTGACGTGCCCTTTAACGCCGAAGACTATGTGCACCGCATAGGCCGCACCGGCCGCGCCGGGGCGTCCGGGCTGGCCGTGAGTTTTGTAGGTGGAAAAAACGATGCGCGCCTGGTGGCTGACATTGAAAAACTGATCAAAACCAAGATCGAGCTCGAAGCCATCGAGTTCGATGAAGACAGCCCCAATATCAGCGCCCAAGGCCGTATCAACGACGGCCGGCGCATGTACCAGGACGAGGCGCGTGATGATTCGCGCCGTGCCCCGCGCAGCAGCGAGCGTGGCGGATTGCGCGATATCGCGCACGAAGGCCAGTATGCCCGCCCCGCCCGCGACGAACGCGCCCCCCGGCGCGACTACACCCGCCCGCCTGCACCACCCAAGGACCCGTTTTTCGACCAGCCCTATGAGCCCAGCGTCGCGCCCGAAGTCAAGCCTTCCTGGGAAGCGGCTCCGCGCACCGGCGGGCGCAGCATCTCGGCCAATATCAAGCCCAAGCGGCGCGTGGCCTTTTTGTTCAAGGCGGCGGAAGAAACCTCGTCTTAGTCGCCTGGCGCTTGCGCCTGGTCGCAGGGCACTTGCATCAGCGTGTGGTGCAGGCGCCCTTGCCCGTCGGGCGCATCCAGGCGCAGCGCGCTGAGGCAGCCTCCCCAAACGCAGCCACTGTCCAAGGACAGCACGTCGCTGCGGCCCAACCATCCCAGCGCGGACCAATGCCCGAAAGCCACGGTGTCGCCAACCGTTCGCCGTCCCGGCGCGTCAAACCAGGCCGTATAGCCTGCGGGCGTGGCGGCCAGCCCTTGCTTGGTTTCAAACTCCATGCGTCCCTGGGCATCGCAAAAGCGCAGGCGCGTCAAGGCGTTGACGATGACGCGCAAGCGGTCATTACCTTGCAGGCCATCATCCCACTGGTCCGGTAGATTGCCGTACATCGTCGCCAAAAAAGCGGCATAGTCCGGGCCGCGCAGCATGGTTTGCACTTCAGCGGCCAGGGCCATGGTCTTCTCGCAGGTCCATGCCGGCAAAACTCCGGCGTGCACCATCAAGACCGAGGCGCTATGGTGGCGCAAGTGCATCGCCATTGGCCGGTGGCGCAGCCAGTCAAGCAAGTTTTCCCGGTCCGGCGCCTGTAGCACGCTATCGAGCGTGTCTTTGCGGTGCGCTTTGCGCAGCCCCTGTGCCACGGCCAGCAAATGCAGATCGTGGTTGCCCAGCAGGCAGTTCGCCGCGCCATCGAGCACCCGCAAGCGGCGTAGCACGCTGGCGGAGTCGGGCCCGCGGTTGACCAGGTCGCCCAGCACATACAGCGTGTCGCGGCTGGGTGAGAAATCGATATGGGCTAATAAGCGTCCCAGCGCGCTGTCGCAACCTTGGATGTCGCCTATCAAGTAAAGTGCCATACCGCCGATTGTCTTGTGGATTCCATGGAATTTTTGCTGATTATTTTTTTGACGCTGCTCAACGGCGTCTTTGCCATGTCCGAATTGGCGCTGGCAGCCAGTCGCCGTGCCCGCTTGGGCGCCTTGGCCGAGGCCGGCGACAAGGGCGCGCAAGCGGCGCTGGAGCTGCTGAGCAACCCCAACCAGTTCCTGTCCACCGTGCAAGTGGGCATTACCTCTATCGGCGTGCTCAACGGCATTGTCGGTGAGGCCGCCTTTAGCGACGGCGTGGCGGCGTGGATGGTGGCCCTGGGTATGGCGGACAAGGCGGCGGGGCTCACTGCCACGGCTTTGGTGGTCACCGTCATTACTTTTACCACCATTATTTTTGGCGAGCTGGTACCCAAGCGTATCGGCCAATTGCACCCCGAAACCATGGCCTGCTGGGTGGCGCGGCCCATGCTGTGGCTGGCGCAGGCGGCCAAGCCCTTTGTCAAATTACTCTCGGGCACGACCGCCGCCGTACTCAAGCTATTGCGCATAGATACCAATACCGTACGCGCCGTAACCGAGGAAGAAATATCAGCCAGCCTGGAGGAGGGTGTGGACGCCGGCTTGATAGAAGCGCATGAACACCAGATGGTGCAAAACGTATTCCGGCTGGATGAACGCCCGCTCACCTCGCTGATGACGCCGCGCAGCGATGTGCAATGGCTCGACGCCTCAGCCAGCGTGGACGATTGCCTGCGACTGGCCGGGCGTGGCGCAGGCAATGGTGCGCATTCTTGGTACCCGGTGTGCCGCGATTCCTTGGACGACGTGGTGGGCATCATCAGCGTGGCGCACTTGCTGGACCTGGGCGCGCACAGCCAGGAGCCGATTGCCGCTTTTGCGCAAGCGGCCGTCTTTGTGCCTGAGACTTTGAGCGCCATGGAGTTGCTGGAGCAGTTCCGCCTGAAAGCGGCGCGCTTGCTGTTCGTGGTCGATGAATACGGCGTGGTGCAAGGCCTGCTCACGCCGCGCGACTTACTCGAAGCAATCACCGGTGAATTGCAATACGGCGCGCAAGCGGACGCCTGGGCCACGCGGCGCGAGGATGGCTCGTGGTTGCTCGACGGCGTCATGCCGGTCGATGAAGTGAAGGCGCGTTTGGAATTAGATGAGTTGCCCGACGAAGACCGGGGCCGCTACAACACCCTGGCCGGCTTGCTCATGGCCTTAACTGGCCATTTGCCCAAGTTGGGAGAACGTATCAGCCACCAGGGCTGGGTGTTTGAGGTGATCGACCTCGATGGCCGCCGCGTGGACAAGGTGCTGGCCACGCACCGGGCAGCGGCCCCGCCAAAAGCCTAGCGGTTTTAGAGCACTTGCGCCGCCGGGCGCGCTGCGACCCGTTCGCGCCAGGCTTGCAAGGCTTCGTAGCCCAGGTCGGCAGGTTTGAATTTCAAGAGGCCGCGTGCGAACTCCAGTGCGCAAAAAGCAGTGATGTCGGCGATGGTAAAGCGCTCCCTGGCCATCCAGTCCTGGCTTTGTAGCATGGCATCAAAGACCTGCAAATTGGCTTTGAGCTTGGCCGTTTGCGACTGCCCATACTCCGGGAACTGCGGCTGCTCCAGGGTCGCTAGGCCCGGGTGGCTGTGGCGGATGCTATTGGCCGCGCCCAGCAAAATCGTCCACTCCACGCGCCGGTCGGCCATCTCGATAAAGGCGCGCTCAGTGCTGTCATGGCCCATCAAATTGGGCTCGGGAAACAGACCTTCCAAGTAGGTGCAAATCGCCCGGGTTTCGGTGAGTACCCGGCCATCGTCCAACTGCAACGCGGGCACTTTGGCCAAAGGGCTCTTAGCCAGGTAGTCGCTGGCGCGGTGCTCGCCGGCATTGAGGTCTATGGGTACTTGCGCAATCGTGGTGATACCTTTTTCGGCCATAAACATATGGACCCGGCGCGGGTTGGGGGCGCGTGGCGCGGTGTAGAGCTGCATAAATACCTCCTAAAAATGGGGCAAGCCAGTGGGCCTCGCCGTCTGCCAGCAATTCGTCAAAATGAACGATACCAGCTTGAGGGCGATAGGGCACCGGCTAGTTGTCCAACGGCAAGTGGGCAAGCCAAGTCGGGGACCTGGGTCTGGTGCACAAAAACCGCGTTTTACGGGATAGCTTTTTCTTGGACGCATACAATGCGTTATGCACTTAGTGTGTTCAAGGATGTCGCAATGCACAAGCGAATGACCATTACTCTCGATGAGGTCGTCTACGACGGCCTGTACCGCACCATCGGCAAGCGCCGCATGAGTCAGTTCATCGAGGACTTGCTGCGCCCCCACGTCCTAGACACGGCGCTGGATGAGGGCTACCGGGCCATGGCAGCGGATGCCGACCGTGAGGTACAAGCGCAAGAGTGGGGCAACGCGCTGGCCAAGGATATGGACAGTGAAGCGCGGTGAAGTATGGTGGGTCGAGTTCGACCCGGCAGTCGGCTCCGAAGTTCGCAAGACACGGCCAGCAGTGATTGTGAGCAATGACGCTGCCAACAGAAACCTGGCCCGCGTGGTCGTGATCCCCCTGACCAGCAACACGGATCGTCAATACCCCGGAGAGGCGCTTGTGTCGGTCGATGGCCAAAGCAGCAAAGCGATGGCAGACCAAATCATGGCTGCCGACAAAGCGCGACTAAAAAGCCAGCTCGGCGTGGTCGGCAAAGCCGACATGCTGGCGGTGGAAGATGCTATTCGTGTCCACCTGGGCCTGGCTAAATAGTGGGCAGTAGCGCAGCGCAAGCTTGCGCCGCGCAAGGTCCTCTTGCCGCTGAAAACCTACCTGTAAGCATGGCCATCATGCGTCGCGAATGCTGAAGCTTGGGCACAATAAGTGCCGTTGAAAAAGCCAGCTAGGTAACTGGTTGGACGCAATAACTTAGGCGCTGAAAACCCGCGCATCTTGCAATTGCATGCGCAAAGCGTGGGCCTCGCGCCGCGCTGCTTGCGCGAAATCGGCTGCGTCCGATGCATAAATGATCGAGCGCGAAGCATTGACCGCAATTGGCCCCGTGGTGTGCTCTGGCGTACCGCGCCAGGCCGCCCGCACGGTGGCCTGCGCGTCGCCGCCTTGTGCGCCCACGCCGGGGATCAAGAGGGCAACCGTCGGCGCCAGCGCCCGCACGCGCTCCAACTCTTGTGGGTAAGTAGCGCCTACTACCAAGCCTAACTGGCCGTTTTCATTCCAAGGGCCTTGGGCCAAGTGCGCAATGTGTTCGTACAAGCGCGGCGCGCCAGGCAGGTCTTGCAGGCGCTGGTTCTGAAAGTCGTCGCCGCCGGGGTTGGAGGTGCGGCACAGCAAAAAAGCGCCCTTGCCGGGGTAACGCAAATAAGGTTGTACCGAATCCAAGCCCATAAAGGGCGAAAGCGTGATGGCGTCGGCCCCGTAGCGATCGAAGGCCTCTTTGGCGTACTGCTCCGCGGTGCTGCCAATATCGCCGCGCTTGGCATCCAAAATCACCGGCACTTGCGGCGCGCTAGCGCGCATATGCGCCATCAGGCGCTCCAATTGGCCTTCGGCGCCATGGGCGGCAAAGTAGGCGATCTGCGGCTTAAATGCAATTGCCTGGTCTGCTGTGGCATCGACGATGGCGGCGCAAAAGTCAAAAATCTTGCTGGCATCGCCGCGCCAGTGCATGGGGAACTTGGCGGGGTCCGGGTCTAGCCCGATGCAGACCAGCGACTGGTTGCTGCGCTCAGCCTGGGCGAGCATGGTGAGAAAGTTCATGGGAGCCGATTGTAGGTAGCCAGGGGCCGGTGCGGCGCAATCGCGCAGGCCACAAAAGAAACGCCACCTGTCGGTGGCGTTGTCATGGTTATTGGAGAGCTTTTATTTGAAGGGCGCTCTAATGAACCTGGCGCACACGCCTTTGATCATGTGCCTGCGTGTACCGTCTTTGAAGGTCAGGGTTTGGACGAACGCCCCATCGGCCAAGTCGATGGTGAACTCCTCTTGCGTCACCATCTGCCCAAAGCGCTCAAACATCGCCGGGCGGCTGACAAAGGCCTTGGTGCCTTCCATTTTGAGGGCGCCTTTGCGCGATTCGGTGATGGAGTATTCACCTTGGTACCAACCTGAGCCCGCCTCGGGCTCCAGGCCGGCTACCAACATATCCGGGTACACCTTGGGCTCGGAGTTGAGCGCGCCCTGGGGGGTGGATACCGTGACCTCGCACACAAACTGACCGCTGACTTTGGCCAGTTTGTCCTTGGCGCTTTCCAGGTCACCATCACGCTTGGCTGATCCCGAGGGCTCCAAGTGGATGACGCCCAAGGCCACCAGGCCCCAACCCGTCAGCGCCGCGATGATCAGAGTGATCACCACGGCCGCCAGCACGGCGGCCATGGAGGATTGCTTTTTCATAGTGGGGCCTTCGCGGAGTGGGCGGCTTGGCAGTCGCTAGGGTTTAGTTGCTCAGGAGCTCACGACCATTGAGCGGCTGCACCGGGCGGGCATTCATCTTGAAGGGGAAGGCCTGCACCTGTTCCTTGGCGATGTTGACCGTGGTCTTGAGAATAAAGAAGCGCACGCCTTCGGTACACGGCGGCGTGGTGAGCGAGCCTTCGTAGCTGTAGAAATCAAACTCACGCGGCAGCAGATTGCCCGGGTTGAAGTTCACACCTTCTGGCAAATACTCCACATTCTCTTCTTTGGGCAGGTTGGCCCACAGGGTTTTGATGCCGGGGTTTTCATTACCTTCTTTGAGCAAAACGCCCAACACAGCGAGCTTGCCAGCGGCGTTTTTGTGTACAAAGTGCACCACCATCGCCATGGGCTTGCCGTCTATTTTTTCCTCGCTGGGTCTGTGGAAGTGAAACTGCAGCAGTTCATGGACGATACCGTCGACCCGCAGCTTGCTACCGGGCGGGGTATTGACCTGGATGGTGTGACCGTTGTTGATCATTTTCAGGGCGCCTTCCTTGTAGTCGGCGCTCACCACCATCCGTGATTTGACGAATGGCCCTTTGATGTCCAGCGGTGACTGTGACTTGCCTTTGCCGCAGGTGGGGAATTCCTTGCCCCATTTCTCTGGGCCCATTTCGCCTTCGTAATCCCAATGGGCGGCGGCATGCTTATCGTCTTTTTTGGCACCGTGGCCGTCATCTTTCTTGCCATGACCATCGTCCTTGGCTTTGCCCTTGCCATCGTCTTTTTTGCCGTGGCCGTCGTCTTTATCGTGGCTGTCTTTTTCTTCCTTTTCGCCGCTGCCCGCTTTTTCAGACTTGGGCAGGCAATCGGCCATGACCTTGATTTTTTCGCCTGCAGCGACCAGGCCTAACTGGGCTGCGCAAATCGTGTTCTTGCGGTCACCGAGTTCGGACAATTGCAGCGCTTTGCGAAAGGCCTCCAGGGCGCCCGGGTCTTCAGTGCCTTTGGTCAGCATGCGCAGTGCGCCCAAGCCGGCCTGGCGTTCAGCGGAAAGGTTTTTTTCCTTTTTGTAAGCGTTTTCCAAGTCGCTCAAGGTTGAGCCGCTGGCCAGGGCTGCTTTGACCGCTTCAAGTTGGTTGGCTTTTCCCTCCAGTGTGGTCAATTCCCCTTGCAAGGCTTGCATTTCTTCTTCGGCGCCTTTAATACTTTCTTCTTTTTCTTTGGCCGACTTTTCAGCCGTCTCTACCGCAGCATTGAGCTCGGTAATTTTTGCCTTGGACACGCTTGCTTGTTTTTGGTTCATAAAACCAAACACGCTGGCGCCGATCAGGGCGGCGACCAAAAATACTTCCAACAGGATTCTTTTCATAGCTGTTCTTTCGGATATTTAGTGCGAAAAGTAGACACTTCAACGATGTACGCAAAGCCTGGGCATCGCAGTGAAGCCGGCAAACCTATTGCTGTTTTATCGGCACGAAAACCAAAATCTTGAATCACCATGGCAGCTTTAGCGTGTTCCGCGGTAAGAAATTCCGGCGCCCTTGCCGTCCAACAGCATCATATCTAATTGATAGACGTCGTTTTGTTTGGACACCGTCGCCACGCCTTCAAGGGACTGCCTCTGCCATTCTGGGCACAAGGTGATGGAGCCTAAGGAAAGTGTCACCTTGAAGTAATTCAATGATTGGGCAGTCCATTTCCAGGTAAGCGGCGCGTTCCCACTAAAGCAAGGCCAATTAGTGCCTGAGACATCCGGTGTGCCGTTGGTGCCAAATTGCAGCCTACCGACTGCCGTATCGTTTTTGCTTGACCAATGTCCGTTCCAGCTACTGTTGCTCAGGTTCATCGGCGTTGCGCTAGGGTCATAGTCTGCTTGGGGCAAAGCCGCAGCCGTTAGCGTGTAATCGGCGACGCTGCTACGGCTGATGGACAGCTTGGCTGACAATTGTTTGAGCGAGGAAGCTGAAACACTGGCGTTTGCCGGATACCAATTGGCCCCTTCGATCACCCGCCAGCTCTGCGCCACATTGGCTGCATTGCCCTCAATGCCGAGTTCCAATTGACCTTTGTAGAGATGCGCCAGATGCGGATCGTTGGCGTTGTAGTACCAGCCGTACAGATGCACATTTTTCCCAGCTTCGGGTACCACCAGCGCCAAAAATTCGCGGCTGGGGTTGCTGTCTAAATTTCCCTTGTAAAGGCCGGCCAAAAGCGTTGCAGGCGGTGGGGGTGGTGTTACTTCGCTTGCTGGGAGCGCGGGTGCTTCGACCAGCGGCTCCTCGGGCACGCCACCACAGGCGGCGAGCAGCAGGGTGGCCATGGCTAATGCCCGCCTGATGCCGCGCAGACGCTCGGGCGCTGGTCTTGTGTTTGATGTGTCTTGCATGGTCATTGGGGTTCCACCCACGCGGCTTGCAGCCAGTGGCAGTAATCGTCCAGGTGCGGCCACGCAATGTGACTCACTTGCGTGCCCGGCGGGAATAGGTCGCTGGTGAGGTGGTCCAGCCAGGCACCATCGGCGTCGAGTTGGCTGCCAAAGGCGGCAAAGGCAGCGCGCTGGGGAGGCTCCTGCTGGTCGCGTTTGCGGGCACTGGCGTTCGGGTTGGGTGGCTGCACGCTGCGCATCATGGGGGTGTGAGCGCGCCGCGATACCGGCGTGCGCACCGGGCCGGAGTAGGCGTCATGGATGCTGCCCCAGTGCCGGCCGCGCAGGCGGCGCCGGATGCTGGCGATGCGGTGGCTGGCCTCGTCCACGTCCGGGTGGTGAAAGCGAATTTGGCCCAGCACATTGTCAAACAATACCAGCGCCTGGCGGTGTGCTTGCAGTACCTCGCCCAATTGATTGAGTGCGTCACCGCGTTCGCACAGCAGCTCGGTGCCCGAGGCCGCCAAAGCTTTGCCGTGGCGCCAGCGAAACAGCGGACCTGCCAGCGGGTCGATATCGTAAGTGGTGACTTTGCGAAATCCCGCCAGCCAGGGGCTGGACATCATCCAACCGGCGCTGGCACCGATGAGCAGCAGTTCGCTGCGCTGCGCGGGCTTTTGCGCCAACCAGGTGGCGATATCTTGGCACGTGGGTTCCCACAGCCGCAGGCTGCGCCATGCCTTCCAATGCCAGCGCAAGCCGCCTGAGGGGTTCATGAGGTTTGGGCCCGGTTAAATTGCATCACACCCATTTCATCCATACGCGACTGCTCGCGCTTTTCGACAAACTTGGCAACGGCCAAGCGGTCATTTTCTGTCAGCGTTTGCATCTTCAGGCGTTCGGTTTCGGCCAGCACCAGGTGGTGTGCCAGCGTAGTCAAATGGGTTTGCGAGCGCTCGATATCGCTTTTCACGCGTTCGCGCAAATTCAGCAGCTGGGACATGAACTGGCGCTGGTTCATCGCGTCGGTCATGCCTTTGTAGCTGCTATTGGCCGCGTTTTTTTCGTAGTACTCCTGGTACATCTGTTCCAACTTGGCCTGACTGGCGAGCAGCGACTGGCGCAGCTCTTGCGCGCGCGCCGTGTCCTCGCGAATGCGTGTGATTTTGCGCTCGGCTTTGTTCTCCAGCGCGGACCAGCAGGCGCGTACTTGCATGGCTATTGCTCCATCAGCACCCGCACATCCGCGCGGGTCTGGCTTTCGTCAATGCCGGTGTACATGTCCTGGCGCAAAAAAGTCTCCATAGCCGAGCGCAATGCGATGGCTTGGTCAATTTCGCCGTTCGTGCCCGGTTGGTAAGCGCCGACCTGGATCAGGTCCACGTTTTGTTGGTAGAGCGACCACAGGCGCCGAAAGCGGTTGGCCAGTTTCAAGTCGGTGGGCGATAGCAGGTTTTGCATCACACGCGATATCGAACCGGTCAGGTCAATGGCCGGGTAGTGCGCAGCGTCCGCCAGTTTGCGTGAAAGCATGACCTGCCCGTCCAGCGAGGCACGGGCGATATCAACGATCGGGTCGTTGCCGTCATCGCCCTCGGCCAGCACGGTGTAGATCGCGGTGATCGAACCATGGCCGTGGCGGCCTACGCCGGCGCGTTCAATTAAATTGGGTAAGAGCGCAAAGACCGAAGGCGGATAGCCTTTGGAGGTGGGCGGCTCGCCAATGGCCAGGCCGATTTCGCGCTGCGCATGGGCGACGCGCGTCAGACTGTCCACCAGCATCAATACGTCTTTGCCCTGATCGCGAAAATACTCAGCCACCACATGCGTCAGGTGCGCGCCCTTGAGGCGCAAGACCGGCGATACATTGGCCGGCGCGGCGATCACCACCGCTTTGGCCAGGCCTTCAGGCCCTAGGGTTTCGTTGATGAAGGCCTGCACTTCGCGGCCGCGCTCGCCGATCAGGCCGATCACCACCACATCGGCCTTGGTAAAGCGCGTGAGCATGCCCAAGAGCACACTTTTGCCTACGCCCGATCCGGCCACCAGGCCCACGCGCTGGCCGCGCCCCAGTGTCAATAATCCGTTAATGGCTTTCACGCCCACGTCCAGCACCCGGTCAATCGGGCCGCGTTCCATGGGGTTGATAGGCAAGCCCAGCAATCCCAGCTTGGTGGTGCAGGCCGGTTTAGGGCGGCCATCGAGCGGCTCGCCTTGGGCGTCGATGACGCGGCCCAGCAATTCTTCGCCCAGTAGCGCATGGCCGCTGTCGCTCAGCACGCGCACGGTGGCACCTGGGCCGATGCCCGTGGGCTCGGAAAAAGGCATTAAATAAATGGTTTTGTCGGCAAAGCCGACGACTTCGGCTTCTATGCGTTGGCCGCTCAAGCCCACCACTTCGCAGCAGGCACCAATGGGCGCCATGATGCCGCGCGCTTCCAAGCGCAGGCCGACCAAACGTACCAGCGTACCGCTGCGCTGGGGCAATTTGCTGTGCAGCTTGGGTATGGCTTGGCTGACGTCAGCCCCAAAGTCAAACATGGTTTTCGTCGTTCAAAATCTCGTCGATCGCAGCTACCGTGTCATAGCCCGAAGGCGCATGCACCGGCCTGGGCGCATCTTGCACCTCGTCCAATACCGCAGCATGGGCTGATGGCACGGCAGCATAGGGCGCGGCTGCGGCCATGCGTGGCTGCGCATCCTCTACCCGGCTGCTGGGCAGGCGGTCGGTGGCAATGCGCTCGGCGCTAAAAGCAGTTTGCGCACTCCAGCGCGGCGCGTCGATCTGCAGGCCGCGTGCCAGGGTGCTCAGGCGCTCGGCGATCAAGTCTTCCACGATAGCGTCATGGGCGCTGGCGCGCACGCTGCCGGGCAGCAGGTTTTCGTCCGCTTGCAGTCGCAGCGAAGAGCCTTCATTGAGCCCGGTCCGCTCACGCATGCTGTGCAGGCGTTCGACATCGCTGGGGTGCAAATGCACGGTCACCATGGATTCGTCGTGTTGCCCCAAATCGTCCACACAGCGCTGCACCAAGCGCTCAATGGCGCTGCCATCGAGTTGCAACTCGGCTAACACCAGTTGCTCGGCCAAATGCAGGGAGAGGCGTTTGAGGGGTTCAAAAAAACTTTGCGGGCTTTGTTGCAAGTCGGCCAAAGCGGCTTGTAATTTTTCTACCAGTGCATGGTCCTGGCCCAAAGCTGCTTGCGCTTCGCTAGTGGCTTGGGACTGCAGTTGGGCACGCGCCTCGGCAATGCCTTGTGCATGGCCGTCAGCGCGGGCTTTTTCCAGAGCCTGGGCGTCTATGGCGGGGGCAGCCGGTGTGCTTGGGGGCGGCTCGGACGGGGTGTTCTTCGCCTGCTGAGCATCCGAAGCCTCGTCCTTATCTGTGCTTTGTGCCTCTGGTGTATCGGTTTGCGCCGAGTCATCTTGCTCGCCTTGAGGCGCTTGCGCTGCTGCGGTTTTGGCCGCCGCCTCGCGAGCTATGGCTTGCAGGTCCAGTACCGGGGTCGTAAAACCTTGTGGGTCAAAGCCTGCGGCTTGGGTGGGCTTCCAGGGGTTGGGCAGAAAACCGCCCTCGGGGGCAATTGGATGCAGCAAGTCAGTCGGTTGCCAGACCCGCGCGGGGCGGACCTCGGGCTTGCGCGTCTCGGCTTGCGCCGTGTTAGACATAGTCGGCCCCGCCGCCTAACACCAAGTCGCCGGCATCGGCCAGCTTGCGTGCTGCGCGCATGACCATTTTTTGGGCGGTCTCCACATCGGACAGGCGCATCGGTGGCAGCGCTTCCATATCGTCGCGGAACATGCCGCGCGCCCGCTCGGACATGCTGCCCAAGAATTTTTCTTTGACCGCTTCGCTGGCGCCTTTGAGGGCCTTCATCATCAAGTCGGGGTCCACGTTGGCCATGATTTTGGCAATGCCTTTGTTGTCCACACCCACCAGGTTCTCGAAGGTGAACATATTGTCCTGAATCTGTTGCATCAGGTCTGGGTCGATTTCGCGCAAACCGCTCATCACGGCGGCTTCCAAAGTGGTTTTGGTCTGGTTCAATATATTGGCCGCCGCCTTGACGCCGCCCAGGCTGGAGGACTTGGAAGAGGAGTTGGTAGAGAACTGCTTTTTCATGATGGCTTCGAGCTCATCCATGGCCGAGGGCTGCACTTGCTCCAAGCTGGCCACGCGCTGCATGATTTCGGCGCGCGCATCGGGCGGCAGAAAATTCAACACCTCAGCAGCGACGCCGGTTTCCAAGACGGAAAGAATAATGGCGACCACCTGCGGATGCTCGGCTTGGATCATGTCGGCAATCGAGCGCGCATCCATCCAGGTCAAAATTTCCAAACCTTTGCTGCCATGGCCGGGGTTGATGCGGCCCAGCACCGAGGCAGCTTTGTCGTCCCCTAAGGCGCGGCGAAATACTTTGTCCACATAGTCTGATGTACCTAGACCCAGATTGGTCTGGCGCTTGATTTCGGCCAAAAATTCGTCGAGTACGGCGTTAACTGCTTCTTGCGAAAGCTCGGCCACTTGCACCATGGCGGCGCCCAAGCCCTGTACTTCTTTGGGGCTGAGAAAGCGGATGATGTTGGCAGCCTGCTCTTCACCCAAAAGCAACATCAGCACGGCAGCGCGCTGGGTGCCGGTCAACTCCAACATCTCGCGGCGTAGTGCGTCGCTGTAGCCCGCAGCGCCTGTTGCTTTGTTGTCGTCTGCCATAGTCGTTAAGTTCCCAGAAATCTATTTTTTCACCGCCCCTTAATTGGGCTTGATCATGTTCTTTAGCACGCTGGCCACGCGGGCCGAATCGTCGCCCACAATCATACGGATCAGGGCCACTTTGTCGTCGTAGGTGTTGGCCGTGTCCATCATCTCGGCGGAGATGCCTGACTTCTTGGCCTTCATCTTCGCCTTCATCTCTTCGAGCGTATCCGCTGCCGATGGCTCGGCGTCCGCTGCAGCCGCTTCTTCGGACTGGGCACGTTCCAGCGCCAGAACTTCTTCCTGTGCCAGTTGGACTCGCTCGGCCGCGTCCACTGCGGCTTGCTTGTCGCGCTCCATCATGTGCACCACGACGGGGCGTACCACCGCCATCAGGAAGGCGACAAACATGAGTCCCAGCATGGCGGACTTGAGGTTGGTCAAGACCGCATCGTCTTTGTGCCAAGGAATCGACAGGTCTACAGGAACATCGGGCTCGAACTTGGCCGGGATGACGCTGACTACGTCTTTGCGGGCTTCGTCAAAACCGACCACGCCGCGCACCAACTGCTGTAAGCGTTCCAACTCTTCGGGAGTATAGGGGTTGGGTTTGGCTGGCTGGTCTTCGCCTTTGTCGTTCTTGGGCTGGGCGATGGGCGCACGCTCGTTGATGACCACGGCCACGCTGACGCGCTGTATGCCGCCCGAGGCTGCTTTGGTATGGCGCACCTGGCGGTCGAATTCGTAATTGCGGGTGGCGCGCGCGGCTGTGGTGCTGCGCTCGTCGGTGGCGGCAGCCGGGGCCGTTGCGGCGGTGTTCAAAGTGGTAGTAGGTGCGGGCGGCGCCGTGTTTGCTAAGGTGCCGGGAATGCCCGAGGCTTCTTTCGCGCTGTTGCGGTCTTCGCTGGTAATTTCGGACCGTGTCTTGGGGCCTTTGCCTGCGGGGTCATAGTCTTCCGAAGTGGTCTCGGTTTGGCTGAAGTCGATGTTCAGGTTCACTTGCGAGCGCACATTGGCATCGCCCACGATGGGCACCAAAATCTCCAGCACGCGATGGCGGTACAGGTCTTCAAGCGATTGCTTGTATTTGGACTGGGTAGCGTTCAGGCCCATGGCGGCCTCGGAGGAGGCGTCGGTCATCAGCTTGCCCACGTTGTCCACGATCGATACGTTTTCTGGCACCAGCATAGGCACGCTGGAAGCGACTAAATGCACAATGGCTTGCACCTGTGTCGGGCTGACGCTACGCCCCTGATGGGGCGTGACGACAACCGAGGCTTTGGGCGGCGTTCGGTCACGCACAAACACCGAGGGTTTGGTGGTGGCCAAGTGCACGCGGGCGGTTTGAATTGAGTCGATTTGTTGAATGCTGCGCGCCAGCTCTTGCTCGATGGCAGCGTTGTAGCGCACCTGCTCCATGAACTGGCTGGTGGTCATGGCCGACTGGTCTTTGAGCGTATCCAAGCCCGTTGTCGCCGTCTTGGGCAAGCCCTTGGAGGCCAGGAAAATGCGGGCCTCGTGGTAGCGGGTGACTGGCACCGTCACCTGGCCGTTGCTGCTGTCGATCACGGGTTTGAAGTCGGCGGTCTTAAGGGCTTCGAAAACGGCTTGCTGGTCACCTTCGGTAATGCCCGACATCACCGGACGGTAATTGGGCTGGTTGACCAGGGTATAGACCAGGGCGAAGGCCAGCAAGGCGACGGCGATCACCATCAAAGGCAATGACTTTTTGATCGCTGGCTGGTCCAGTATTTGTTTGATCGGGCCAAAGGGGCCGGAGTAGTCGGCCAGGGGCATGCCGTTGTCGCCTAGGCGGATGGCGTTGTCGCCACCAACGGTGGCCATGGCATTGCGTCCGCCGGCGCCCGCTCGGGTCGCCAGTGCGCCTGCATCGGAGGCGCCGGGAAGCAGGGTGCCGGTAGGTGCGGTTGCGGTTGCCATAGGGTTTCTCTTTCAGCGCAGGATTTGAGTCAAGGTGTGTCGGGCTTTGCTTAAACCGGCATGTTCATCACTTCTTCGTAAGCTTTGAGCACTTTGTTGCGCACCTGCAAGGTGGCTTCAAAGGACAGCGAGGCTTTTTGCATCTTCATCACCACTTCGGTCAGCGGTACCGCTTCGCCGCTTTCAAAGGCGCGGGTCGTGTTTTGCGAATCCACCTGGGCGGCATTGGTCTGGCTGACGGCTTTGCTGATGATTTCGGCAAAGTTGGTTTTCGATACGCCGCTGGCGCTGTCCTCGTTCAAGCCTTTGGCCTGGGACGAATGCGCTTCCAGCGTGCGCAACATGGATGCAATGCTGGCGGCTGAGGTGGCTTTTTCAATCATGGCGTGGGCTCCGGGGCGGGTGGTGTTATTTAGGCGTTGGCCAATTCGCTGAGCGAGTTATCGCGCAGGCGGGCCAGCTTGTAGCGCAAGGTGCGCGGGCTGATGCCCAGTTTTTCGGCGGCTTCGAGGCGGCTGCGCGAGGTTTCCAAGGCGGCGCGGATCAAAGTGTGTTCGTTATGTTTCACTGCGGCTTGCAAAGGCATGTCGGCGCAGTCGTCTTCTTGGGCTAAAGCCAGCAGTTCAGCAATATTGGCCGGTACGCCCTGGGCCAGTTGCAGATCAATTGCAGGCGGCGCGTCGGGCAGGGACGCGGCCGGTGCCTGGTAGCCACTGGCCATCAAAGACTCTACCGACATGTCGTCAAACATCAGGTGTTGGATGTCGATTTGTTGGTCCGGGCAGAGCACCATGGCGCGTTGCACCACGTTTTCGAGTTCGCGCACATTGCCCGGCCAGGGGTAGGCCAGCAGCGCAGTTTGCGCGGCAGTGCTGACGCTCCAGCTTTGGCCGTTGCGGCCATGGCGGCCCAACATACGGGCCACGATGGGCAAAATATCGCCAGGGCGCTCGGCCAGCGCAGGTACGCGCAGCTTGAAGGTGCTCAGGCGGAAATACAGGTCTTCGCGGAATTCGCGCTGGCTAATGCATTCGCGCAGGTTTTTGTTGGTGGCAGCCACCACGCGCACATCCAGGCCGATGGTGCGCTCACCGCCCAAACGCACCAGTGTGCGCTCTTGCAGCACGCGCAACAGCTTGGCTTGCAGGGTCAGCGGCAGTTCGCCAATCTCATCTAAAAATATGGTGCCGCCTTGGGCTTGTTCAAAAAGGCCGCGGTGGTCTTTGACGGCGCCGGTAAACGCGCCTTTTTCATGGCCAAAAAGCATGTCTTCAATCATGTGCTCAGGCATGGCGGCGCAGTTAAAGCCGACAAACGGGCCGTTGGCGCTGGCCGAGGCCTCGTGCAGCACGCGCGAAAGCACTTCCTTGCCCGAACCGGTGGGCCCTTCAATCAGCACCGCCACATTGGCCAGGGCCACACGGTGGGCCAGGGCCAGCAAATTGCGGCTGATGGGGTCTACATACACCACGCTGCGTACCTGCTCTTGGGCGGGCGCGGTGTGGTGGTGGGCTGCGCTGTGGTTGGCGGCGGCGTTCACGACCGCGCTGGCTGCGGCGTTGACGGCGATGGTTTTGGCGGCCTGGCTGGCGGCGCGGGCGCGGCTGACGGTCTGGGTCCAGGCGGCGGTGCTCCAGTCATCGGCGGCCAGGGCATGGCAGGCACCTTGGTGCATAGACGCAATCGCGGCTTCCAGGTGACGGCGTTCGGTACGGCAAACCAGGGGAATGCTGAGGCGACTGGCTTTGACCAGGGTGGCGCTGTCTTCTAGCAGACTGGTATCGCCGCCCAACCCTAAGACCAGCATGGCGTAGGCGGCTTCTGCGTCGGCCAGGGCTTCTTGCAAAGCGTCTAGCGTGCTAACGGTGGTGACGACCAGACCTGCGCCGGCCAAAGCCTGCGCGTTCGCCGCGCTCAGCGGGCGAAACGGGTCCAGCCAGAGGGCTGAAATGGGCAAATGGGACGCGGACATAAATAGGTAGGGTCAAAAAGGTGTCAATGGAGCCACCCTATCCGCAAATCCCGTGCCACGGGTTTTGGGGCGTTTATTGACGGCTTACCGACACCCCGGGCTTGGGCGTCGCTTTGGCGGGTTTGGCGTCAAAACCCTGGCAGGGGCGGCCATCGACTTGCAGTATCTGTATAGAGGGCAGCATCTTGGACTTAAAGCCCATGAGCTTGCATAGGTAAGGCAGCGCCGGGTCCCAGCTGGTAGCGAAATGCCGGCATTGCCAGCAGTTGATGGCCTGGTTCGCGGGCGTGGCTAGGGTGGGAATGTTGGGGGGCATGGGCTGACTTAAGCAAAAGTAATGCCTGTAACCTTAGCGCCCGTGTTCAGGCAGGGCGGTGGCCGCTGGCAGCCTTCCTGGGGCTGCCTTGCATAATGCAGCGCCGCCCAAAGTGTGAGCTGCACAAAGGAAATGAATGACCGTCCCAACGCCCGCCCGCCTGTCTTTGTGCATGATCGTGAAGGACGAGGCCGCCATGCTGCCTGGGTTTTTGGAGCGGGTGCAAGAGCTTTGGGACGAGCTGGTGGTGGTGGATACCGGCTCCACGGACGACTCTGTGGCGCTTTTGGAGGCCGCAGGTGCGCGTGTGTTGCGCCAGCCTTGGCGCCATGATTTCGCACTGGCCCGCAACCAGTCGCTGGAAGCGGCCACTGGCGAATGGATTATCTTTTTGGACCCGGATGAATATGTGTCACCCGCCTTTGTGGCCCAGGCGCGTGCCGTGCTGGATGATGCGCGCATTGGCGCGGCCACCGTAGCCATGCAAAACTTGCGCGAGGATGGCCATGTGCAAGAGGCTTGCCTGTTGCGTATGTTCCGCCGCGCCCCTGAGGTGCGGTTTCGCCATGCCATCCATGAGGACGTGGCCGAAGCTGTGTTACCCAAACTGCGCGCTGCGGGCCAGGAACTGGTGCACCTTGCCGCGCCCATCACCCACCATGGCTATCGCAAGGAGATAGCACAGGCCCGCAACAAAAAGCAGCGCGATACCGCGATCATCCAAGCGAGTTTGCACCAAGACCCGGACGATCTGTATTTGCATTTCAAGCTTTTGGAGCAAGCCCGCTTTTGGGGTGATGCGGCGCTGGCCAGTGCCGCTGCGCCCTTGGCACTGGCGGCGTGGCAGCGTGCGCCCGATAGCGCCTTGAACTATTGGGCTGGCGAGTTAGCCGTCATGATGGTGGACGGCTTGCATGCCGGTGCAGGGGAGGCAGCCCTGTCGCAACTGCAAGCGCTGGCCAAGCGCGTGCCCGATTCGCCCGCGATTACGCACCGCATCGGGGAATGGCTGGAGTTGCTTGGGCGGCTTGCGGAAGCGAAAACCGCTTTTGAAATAGCTTTGACGCAGCAAGGCCCGGCAATCAACACCCAGCTAGGCAGCGTGCGCCCGCGCATGGGCTTGGTGCGCATCGCCATAGCTTTGCAGGACATGGATGCCGCCCGCGCCCATTTGCAGCTGGCCTATCAGCTGGCGCCCCAAGACCCGGAAGTGGTGTTTACCAGGGGCTTGCTCTAGCCTTGGCAACGGGGAGCTGTGAAGGTCTTGGCAGGGGAAACCTTCTTATCAGGCCTTGTGTGCAAGCTGGTCGCGAATGATTTGCAGCACGCTTTTCCAGTTGCCCGCAGTTTCTTGACGGAAAAGCCGCATGTGCGGATACCAAGGCGAGTCGGACCGATCCAGCAGCCAGCGCCAGTCGGGCAGATGGGGTAGGAGCAGCCAGGTAGGCACGCCCAGCGCCCCGGCCAGGTGCGCCACGCTGGTGTCCACCGCAATGACCAAGTCCATGTGGGTACACAAAGCCGCTGTGTCCGAAAAGTCCGTCAATTCAGGCCCGAAATGGCGAATATGCGGCACCTGGGCCAGTGTCTGCGCGTCGGCTTGGCGCAGGTCTTTTTGCAGGCTGAAGTACTGCAAGCCCGGTGCCAGCGCCTCTAAAAAATCGCTTAAGGCAATGCTGCGCTGCTGGTCTGCTTTGTGCGTTGCATTGCCACTCCACACCAGCCCAATACGCGGCCCTTGCCGGGGGCCGAGTCGTGTCGCCCATTGGGCTAGCTTTTCGGGCTTTGCCTTCAGGTAAGGCGTGGGTGCAGGGATGCTTTGCACCGTGCTGTTAAAGGCAATCGGCAAACTCATGACCGGGCAGTACAGATCAAATGCGGGCAGGGGTTCTCGTTGGCGGACCCGTGTGGTGACGCCCTCCAAGGATTGAAAAAGGTCGTACAGCGGCGCTTCCACTTCATAAATCACCTCAGCCCCAGCGCGCGCGGCCAGGCTTACGTAGCGGCAAAACTGAATCGAGTCGCCCAGGCCCTGCTCGTTATGCACCAGTAAGCGCTTGCCTTGGATAGCGCTTTCGCCCAGCCACAGTGGTTGGGTGAAATTGCGCCGTATCGGTGCAAAGGTGGGGGTTTGCCAGCGCACTTGGTAGGCGCGAAAGCCTGCGGCCAAGTCTCCGCGCAACAACTGGGTCAGGGACTTGTTAAATTGGGCATCCACATACTGCGGATCCAAAGCGATAGACCGGTCGCTGCTTTGCAGCGATTCGTCCAGGCGATGCAGGTGTTTGAGTACAGCGGCCCGGTTGGCGTACGCCAAAGCGTGATCGGCTTGGAGGGCAATAGCCTGGTCGTAGTCAGCCAAAGCGTTCGCAAACGCCTGTTTTTCTAGGTAGGCGTTGCCCCGATTCAGATAGGCGCTTACGCAGGCAGCGTCCAGGGCAATGGCCTGTTCAAAACTTGCAATCGCTACATCGGTCTTCCCCAAACTGAGCAATGAGGTGCCCAGATGCGCGTGGGCATCGGCATAAGCGGGGTCTAAGACCAGGGCCTGTTCGTAAGCGCTCACCGCTTGGGCATGGCGGCCCAGTTCAGCCAGGGCTGCGGCGCGCTCGCACCAATAGGCTGGCTGGGCCGGGTCTAGGGCAATCGCCTTGTCATAGCACTCCAAGCCAGCCTCAAACTGGCCCAGCTTGCACATCACGTAGCCCAAAAAACAATAGGCGCGGTGGTTGCGGGTGTCGATCTCCAAGCTGCGGCACAACCAGTCAGCGGCATGGGCATAGTCGCCGCTGCGATCTGCTAATTTGCAAAGCAAGTCCAAAGCCCTGGCATCGCCCGCTTGGGCGCTGAGATGGGTTTCTAGTGCTTGCCGCGCCTGGGCGTAGTCGCCCGATTCGACAAGTTGCCTTGTCCGAATTACGAGTGATGCATCGGTCATATTAGGGTTTGCGCCTGGAGTTTCGGGCATGCTTATTGCGTCTGCAGAACTATAGCTGCTGTGCTTTTGCATAATTAGTCGATTCGACCACACCATTACCTGGGGTTTTCGCCCGGGGCTGCACAGCAAGTTCTTGGATAAATGCATGTATTCGCAGACCACCGCCGCCGTACAGCCAGAGCCAGCCCTGCAAGCGGCTTCGGACATAGACGTCTTTTTTCAACAGGCAGTGGGCCTGCACAAAATAGGCCAATGGGAAGCGGCCCGGTATTTTTACGAACAGGTACTGGTGTTGCAAGGTCAGCACTTTGAGGCAATGCATATGTTGGGCCTAGTGGCGCTGCAAACCCAGAGTCCAGAGATTGGCGTGGAATGGATCGATCAAGCATTGGCCTTGAGCCCGCCCAATGCCAGCATGCATTTCCACCGGGCACTGGCACTGGAAAAACTCCTGCGACTGGACGAGGCCATTCGGAGTTACGACCGTGCGATAGCCATCCGACCTGCCTACGCACAGGCCTTGGTCAATCGCGCAGCGCTCTGGAAGCAATTGGGGCGCATGGACCTGGCCGTAGCGAGCCTGCAACAAGCCATCAAGGCCGATGACACCTGCGTACCCGCCTATTTGAATCTCGGCAATGCGCAAACAGCGCTCAAGCAGTGGGAATTGTCAAGGGCTAGCTACCGCAAGGCGATGGACTTAGACCCTGGCTCCGAAATGGCGCCGATTTACCTGGCTAAAGCCTTACGCATGCTGGGCCGCATCCCTGAGGCGATTGCCAGTTGCGAAGCGGCGCTGGCGCGCCACCCCGCTAGCGCCTTGGTCCATTGGAATTTGGCGCACCTATTGCTGCTCAGCGGCCAGTGGGAGCGGGGCTGGACGCATTACGAATGGCGCTGGAAATATGGCGAAAACGCCAGGTATCAGCGTGCGTTTGCGCAGCCCCTATGGGACGGTGTGCAAACACTAGAGGGGAAAACACTCTTGCTACACCACGAGCAAGGGTTGGGCGATACGATCCAGTTTTGTCGTTACGCATTGCTTTGTAGTCAGCTAGGCGCTCGCATCTTGCTCGAAGTTCCAAAGTCATTGCATGGCTTGCTGCAAGGGCTGCAGGGCGTCAGCCAGGTGTTTACTCGCGGCGAGGCCTTGCCCGCTTTTAATTACCACTGCCCCTTGATGTCACTGCCGCGCCTGTTTAGCACTACCGCGCAAAACCCACCAGGTGCGCACGCCTATTTGCAAGCCCCAGAAGATAAAAAACGCTATTGGCAAGAGCGCCTAGGTACGGTGGGTAAGTTCAAAGTGGGTATGGTGTGGAGCGGCGGCGTGCGGGCCGCACAGGCCGAGCTCAATGAAGCGCGCAATATTCCATTGGCGATGGTGGCGCGCGCGCTGAGCGGCCTGGATATCGCCTTTTTCAGCTTACAAAAAGGCGAGCCCGCAGAATCCGAAATAGGCGGCCACGAGCACAAATACTGGCCTGGCGGGAATTTTCACAATTTTGCCAGTGAGATGCATGATTTCGGGGACACAGCCGCCGTTGTTGCCCATATGGATTTGGTGATATCGGTGGATACTTCCACACTGCATTTAGCCGCAGCCATGGGTAAGCCGACCTGGCTACTGAATAAATACGAAACTTGCTGGCGCTGGCTGCTTGACGGGGATACCAGCCCTTGGTATCCCACCTTAAAAATATACCGGCAGGATGCAAAAATGAATTGGAAACCCGTTCTGGAGCGGGTAGCTGCGGATTTGGTGGGTGCTTTAGAGTTGTTTGCCAAACAGCCTAGATAAAGGGATTGGCGGTGGCGCTTGATAACTCCGTACCGGGTTTAATTGATTTTTTGATCTCTGAAAATTGCAGTAAATATTATGAATAAAGCACTACGTTTGAATCTTGGCTGCGGTGTGAATAAATTGGATGGGTATACTAATGTGGATAAATTCGACTATGGTAAACCTGACATAGTGATGGATTTGGAGGAAACGCCTTGGCAATTCCCAGATGATTCAGTGCAGGCAATCATGCTCAATCATACTTTGGAACATCTGGGAAAGGATGTTCAAACATTTTTCG
>JBILPS010000121.1:0-5225 GCA_044373655.1 Rhodoferax sp. | reverse complement strand
TAGGCTGCCGTCTTGCTCGCTTTACTGGGCTTGCTGGTAGGTAGTTTTCTCAACGTCGTCATCTACCGATTACCGAAAATGATGGAGCGCCAATGGGCGGCCGATAGTGCGCAGGCTGCGGGTCAAGCAGCGCCGCCTTTGGAGCCATTTAACCTCGCGGTGCCGCGTTCCACTTGCCCGCATTGTGCTGCCGGCATTGCCTGGTACGACAACATCCCACTCATAAGCTATAGCTTGCTGCGCGGCCGTTGCCGGCATTGCCAAGCAAGCATCGGTCTGCGCTACCCGATGGTGGAGCTAGGCACCGCGCTGCTGTTTGCCTTTTGCGGCTGGCGCTGGGGCCTGGGGCCGGCCGCGATGGCCTGGTGCGCCTGGATGGCAGGCATGCTAAGTCTGGCACTCATCGATTGGGACAGCACCCTCTTGCCCGATGCCATCGTGCTGCCCTTGCTGTGGCTTGGACTCATCGGCGCCAACTTGCAATGGACGGGCGTTAGCTTGGAACAAGCGCTATGGGGCGCAGTGGCCGGTTACCTCATTCTGTGGTCGGTCTATTGGGTTTTCAAAATCGTAACCGGAAAAGAAGGCATGGGTTATGGCGATTTCAAGCTGCTGGCCTGCCTGGGCGCCTGGTTTGGCTGGCAGGCCCTGGTTCCCATCATCCTGATGTCCTCCGTCATGGGCGCTGTCGTGGGCATGGTGCTCAAACTTCAACAAGGTTTGCGCGAAGGCGGTGTATTGCCCTTCGGTCCTTTTCTGGTGGGCGCAGGCTTGGCATGCCTGTTCGCCAATCCATTGGGCTTCACACTGCGCGTGCCATGAGCAGGACAAGGGCAATGCGTTTGGGTGTTACGGGCGGTATCGGCAGCGGTAAAAGCACGGTCTGCGGGCTACTGGCGAAAAAAGGCATTCCCCTTATCGATGCGGACGCGATCTCCCGCGCCTGCACCGCGCCCGGCGGAGCCGCCTTGCCCGCCATTGCCCAGCTATTTGGCGAAGCGGTGTTTGAAGCGCCAGGCCTATTGAACCGCGACGCCATGCGTGCCCTGGTTTTTGACGACGCGCAGGCACGCGCCCAACTCCAAGCCCTGTTGCACCCCCTGATTGCGGCCGAAATTGAACGCCAGGCCGTGCAGGCGCAGACCTTGTCGCCGCCGTGCATTGCTTTTGATATTCCGCTTTTGGTGGAGTCCAAGCGCTGGCGCCCGGTACTTGACAAAGTGCTAGTCATTGACTGCCAAGCGCAAACGCAAATAGACCGGGTGATGCAACGTAGCGGCTTAACGCCCGATAGCGTGCAAAAAATCATGGCGGCACAAAGCAGTCGGGCCGCCCGGCTGCAATGCGCCGACTTTGTTTTATTCAACGAATCCGTGACAATTGATGAGATAGACAAGTTATTGCGCGCAATGTTCCCCTTCTTGGAGATATCATCCCGCCACTGGAAAAATAGCGCGTGATCCTGTACGAATATCCGTTTAACGAAAAAATTCGCACCTATTTGCGTTTGGAGCACCTGTTTTCGCGGCTCTTTACGCTGCAGGAGCGCCTGGACGCCCTGGACCACCATTTCGCGCTGATCACCCTGTTTGAAATTCTCAATGTCGGCGCGCGCGCTGACTTAAAAACCGACGTCCTCAAAGACCTGGACCGCCAGCGCCAGACCATGCTGGCCTACCGTGGAAACCCGGCTATTGCCACCGATGTGCTCGAGCGACTGCTGGCCCAACTCGAAGAATGTTTTGTCGCACTGACCAGCGCATCGGGTAAATTAGGCCACGAACTGGGCGAAAACGACTGGCTCAAAAGCCTGCGCAGCCGCACCAGCATCCCGGGCGGCACCTGCGAATTTGACTTGCCCGCCTATTACGCCTGGCAAAAATTGGATGACCAGCGCCGCCAGAACGACTTGCGCGAATGGATTTCCAGCCTGGTGCCTTTGTTCAACGGCATCCACTTGCTACTAGGCCTGCTGCGTGACTCCGGCGCACCGCAAAAAATGGTGGCGCTTGGTGGGCAGTTCCAGCAAAACCTGCCGCAAGGCCGCACCTTTCAGCTGCTGCGCCTGTCGCTGGACCCCCAGCTCGGTGCCATCCCCGAAATCAGCGCTAACCGCCTGGTAGCCTCCATCCGCTTTGTACGCCACGAAGCCGATGGCAAGCTCTACAGCAATAGCGCGGACACCCCGTTTGACCTGACCCTGTGCGCCTGAGCGCAGGCAGCCTGCTATGTCAGACAGCCCTTCGGTGCCGGAAAAAATCGTTACTTGTCCGCAGTGCAAAGGCGACAGTGTGTACGCGCCGCGCAATCCCTACCGCCCGTTTTGCGGCGAGCGCTGCAAAAATCTAGACTTGGGGGCTTGGGCTAGCGAGTCCTTTCGGGTGCCAGCGCCAGAGCAGTTCGAGGACAACAGCCCATCGCGGCAGCTGCAATAAGGCAGCCTAGTTTAAAGCGCCTGCCCGGCCCCGTGTTCATCGGCCAACCAGGCCAAAACCGGCAAGGCGCCGGGTAGCACGGGTTCCACTTGGACGGGCAATTCCTGCCATTGCGCATGCTGCCCCTCGCGCATCACCAATGCTCCGGACCAGTCCAGCACCTTGAAAAAATGCAGACGCACCAGAGCGTGCGGATAGTCCACCACCTGCACCTGCCAAGCTTGGCAGTGCAGCACTTGGATGCCTAATTCTTCATACAGCTCGCGCGTTAAGGCCTGTTCCAGCGACTCTTGTGGCTCCACCTTGCCACCGGGAAACTCCCAGTAACCCGCGTAGGCCTTGCCCGCCGGACGCGACGTCATTAAAAATTTGCCATTCGCCTGCAGCAAAACGCCCACCGCCACTTCGGTCAAGGGCCGCTGCGTGCCGCCGCTGCGGGCCACATGGCCGTCGGCCACGCGGTCCACCGGCACCTGGCTCATGCCGCTGCGTCCGGGTCCCGCCGGCCGGCGAAGTCTTTGGCAAATTGCCAGGCCACGCGGCCGCTGCGCGAGGCGCGCTCCAGCGCCCAGATCAAGGCCTCTTCGCGCCAGTGGCTGCGCCGCGCTGTGTCAACCGCCAAGACATCCAACCATTGGGCCACGATAGTGAGGTATTCATCTTGTGTGAACGGGTAAAAACTGACCCATAAGCCAAAACGTTCGGACAGGGATATTTTTTCTTCCACCACCTCGCCTGGGTGCACTTCGCCGCTTTCGGTATGCTGATAGGTCAGGTTTTCGGCCATGTACTCGGGCAACAAATGGCGCCGGTTGCTGGTGGCATAAATCAAGACATTGGCCGAGGTTTCCGACACCGAGCCGTCGAGCACGGATTTCAGCGCTTTGTAACCGGCCTCGCCCTGGTCAAAGCTTAAATCATCGCAAAACACGATAAATTTTTCACTGCGCTGCGCCAGGATGTCCACCATGTCCGGCAGATCCATCAAGTCGGCCTTGTCCACCTCAATCAGGCGCAAGCCCTGGCCGCTGTAGGTATTGAGGCAGGCGCGCACCAGCGAGGACTTGCCCGTGCCGCGTGCGCCGGTCAGCAGTACGTTATTGGCTGTTTTACCCTGGACAAACTGCTCGGTGTTGCGGCGGATTTTTTCTTTCTGGATGTCGATTTCCTTGAGGTCGTCCAGGCGCATCGCCCCGACCTGACGCACCGCACTGATGTAGCCTTGGCCCGAGACCCGCTTGCGGTAGCGAAAGGCCACCGCACTGCCCCAATCGGGCTGCTCAATGTCCAGACGCAGCGCTGCCTCCACCCGGTCCATAAAGCGTTCGGCACGCGCCAAAAACGGCCCCAAAAGCTGCTGATCTTGCATGGTTGCGGCTTTCTTAAGACCGGTAATCCGCGTTGATGCTGACGTATTCATGGCTCAGGTCACAGGTCCAGACCGTATGGCTGGCCTGGCCCCGACCCAATGCCACGCGCACCAAAATTTCACTTTGCTGCATCACGCGCTGGCCATCGGCTTCTTGGTAGGCCGGGTTGCGCCCGCCACGGGTCGCGACATGCACATCGTCCAAATACAGCTCGATGCCCTCGGTGTCCAGGTCGGTGATACCGGCATAACCGACCGCCGCCAAAATGCGGCCCAAGTTAGGGTCGCTGGCAAAGAATGCCGTTTTCACCAAAGGCGAATGCGCTATGGCATAGGCGACAAGACTGCATTCCTCGGCGGTAGCGCCACCGTCCACCTGCACGGTAATAAATTTGGTCGCCCCTTCGCCATCGCGCACTATGGCCTGCGCCAATTGCAAAGCCACCTTGAGCAAGCCTTGGTACAAAGCCTGGCCTTGCGGGCTGTCCAAAGCGCTAATCGGCGCATTCCCGGCCTTGTGCGTGGCCACCAGCACCAGGGAGTCATTGGTCGAGGTATCGCCATCGACTGTAATGCGGTTAAAGCTGGCTTGGGCCAGCGCTTTGGCCAGCGGTTGCAGCAAGTTGGGCGCCACGCAGGCATCGGTAGCGATATAGCCCAACATGGTCGCCATATTGGGCCGGATCATGCCTGCGCCCTTGCTGATGCCGGTCATGCTGATCGTTTTTCCCTGGACCATGACTTGCGTGCCAAAGGCCTTGGGAATGGTGTCGGTCGTCATGATGCCCTGGGCGGCGGCCAGCCAGTTGTCCTCTTGGGCAGCAGCAATGGCCGCATCCAAACCAGCAATGATGCGCTCTGCGGGCAGCGGCTCCATGATGACGCCGGTGGAAAAGGGCAGCACTTGTGCGGCATCAACGCCCAGGCGTTGGGCCAATGCGTCGCAGGTGCTGCGCGCTCGCGCCAGGCCATCGGCGCCAGTGCCGGCATTGGCATTTCCGGTGTTGATCAGCAAGGCACGGATGGCAGCGCCCGACGCCAAATGGCTTTGGCAGATTTGCACCGGGGCGGCGCAAAAGCGATTGGACGTGAATACCGCGCCCACACTGGCGCCGGCATCGAGCAAAAACAGCGTCAGGTCTTTGCGGCCTAATTTGCGAACGCCGGCCTCGACCACGCCAATGCGCAGGCCCGCGATGGGAAACAAATGCGCCGGGTTCGGGGGAGCTAAATCAACAGGCATGGTGCGACCTCAGGCTAATTTGCCATGGCATTGCTTGAATTTTTTGCCACTGCCGCAGGGGCAAGGCTCATTGCGTCCGACGCGTGGTATCGCGGTGCTGGCTTGCGGCAAACCCAGGTCGGCCAAAGAAATGGTTTCTGGTTCGCCGGTATCGGTGGGTGCGGTGTAGGTGACATTG
>JBILPS010000120.1:0-5272 GCA_044373655.1 Rhodoferax sp. | reverse complement strand
CTACCCCCGGGCAAGCGCCAAAACCGGCTGCCCCCCTGGCCCCTACGACTTCTGCGCAAACAGTGCCCCCCGACCGCCCTGTAAGCGCGCAAGGCGCCAGCACTGATTCGGTGCCGCCGGGCCAACTGCTTGCCGTCCATGACCCGGCTGCTCGCCATGGCCAAGATGCTGAGCCCATCTACAAGAGCACTCCCGCCCACCGCGTTGTGGGCGTTCCGATGCGGGTGCAGCAAGAAAGCCGCCTGGATCAGCACATCTCGGGCGCAGTCGCTGGCTTTGTGGAGACTGAGCATGGGGCTTTTTGGCAGCAAACCGTGCACGCTTTGGTGCAGGCGCAGGCGGTTAACGCCTTGGCGCGCGAGTTGGCTTTGCAGTCGCAGTTGATAGGGCGCGACGACGATCAGTGGATTTTGCGGGTGGAAAGCGAGTCGCTCAACCAGGCGGGCAGCCGCGATCGCCTCAGCCAGGCGCTACAGGATGCAGGTTTTGTGGTCAACTTGCTGGTGGAGGTGGGACGCGTCAGCGACAGTCCGGCGCGCCGCAATGCGCGCGCCAGCGCAGAGCGCCAGCAGGCCGCGGAGCACATCATCCACAGCAACCCCTTGGTCCAAAGCTGGATGCGCGACTTTGGGGCGAAAATTGTGCCCGGTAGCATCCGACCTTTGTAGTGGCTTGGCATGGACCGATGGCATGGACATTTCTCGTATTTACAGCACACCTATAAGGAATTTTTATGTTCAATAAAGGACAACTTGCCGGCCTGATGAAGCAGGCGCAGGCGATGCAAGACAACGTGAAAAAAGCCCAGGAAGAGCTTGGCCATATTGAAGTCAGCGGCGAATCTGGCTCAGGCCTGGTCAAAGTCACCATGACTTGCAAGCACGAGGTCAAGCGCATCACGATTGATCCGAGTTTGCTGGCCGACGACAAAGACATGCTCGAAGACCTGGTGGCTGCGGCCTTCAACGCAGCCTTGCGCGTGGCCGAAGCTACCTCGGAGCAAAAAATGGCCAAGATCACTGCCGGCCTGCCCCCCGGTATGAAGCTTCCGTTTTAGCGCGTGATGACTTTGCAAGCACGGGCGTCGCGCCATGTCTGACGCGCATGCGCTGGACGCTTTGATTCAGGCCTTGCGGCGCCTGCCCGGCGTGGGCATCAAATCGGCGCAACGCATGGCTTTTCATTTGCTGCAACGCGACCGGCCCGGTGCGCAGGCCTTGGCGCGCGCATTGCAAGAGGCCAGCGACAACGTGCGCCATTGTGAACGCTGCCATACCTTTACCCAAGATCAGGTGTGTGCCACCTGCCTGGACACCCGGCGCGACCATACGCAGCTGTGTGTATTGGAGACACCTGCCGACCAGGCCGCTATGGAGCGCACCGGCGCCTACCAGGGGCTTTACTTTGTGCTTATGGGCAAGCTCAGTCCGCTCGATGGCATCGGCCCGCATGAGTTGGGCTTGGATAAACTGTTTGCCCGCGCGTGTGATGGCATCGTGCGGGAGGTGATTTTGGCGACCAACTTTACCGCCGAGGGGGAGGCCACGGCCCATGTGATCGCCCAAGGCCTGCGCGCCAAGGGCCTCAATCCAACGCGGCTGGCGCGTGGTGTGCCGGTGGGTAGCGAACTAGAGTATGTGGACTTGGGCACGATTGCCCATGCTTTGGTGGACCGGCGCTGAGTGCCTTGTTTTTTTCAATAGTTTTTTGGAGCTGATATGACAGGTTCTGTTTTTTCTGTATTGCATTGGTGTGTTCTATTGGCTGCCCTTATGCCCATACTCTGCGCCGGTATGGCCAAGTCCAATGGCTTTGGTAAGCCGGTGCACGAAGGGGGCTATGACAATGCGATGCCACGCCAGTGGCTGGCGGGCCAAACGGGCTGGCGGGCTCGTGCCCATGCGGCGCAGGCCAATGGTTTTGAAGCGTTTCCATTCTTTATCGGCGCTGTAGCGCTGGCTCAGCATGCAGGCGCTGACGCTGCTCGCTTGGATATGCTGGCCGTGGTCTATGTGGCCTTACGGGTGGTGTATGTCGCTTTGTATATTGCCGACCGGGCCAACGCACGCAGCCTGGCTTGGGTCTTGGCACTGGCCACCAATATCGCTATTGTTTTTTCCGCAGCGCCTGGCGCCTGAAACGACTTAGGCGCAGGGTGCGCCTATTTTTTCTGCGGCTTTTCTGGCGGTTTTTTGCCGCTTGGCTTGGGCGCTGGTTTGGCTACCATCTTGGGTGCCGTCTTAGTCTTGCTTTTGACTTTGCTTGCTGAACCGGCAGGGACATTCACAAATATCACCAAGGCCTGTCCCGGCTTGAATTTCGCATTGGCCGGCACTTTGTTCCATTGGGCCAGATTGGCAGGGCTGACGTTGAGGCGTTTGGCCAGGGACGCCACGGTGTCTGCCTTGCCTGCGCGAATGGATTTGCGCACACTGATCATTTCCGGGGTGAACGTGACTTGACCTCGGTCCGCGACGGACTCACTGATGTCTTTTTGCGAATTGGCAGCGCGGGGTACCAGCAGCGTAGAGCCGGCTTTGATGAGCATACGCGGCGGTATATTGTTGAGCTCACGCAGTTGCGACTCGGTCATACCCACTTGCTTGGCCACTTCGGCAATGCGCACCGTGGATGGGGCGACCCACACCGTCCAACTGGCTAGACGCGGGCCTTTGAACTCTTGCAGATTTTTTTCAAAAACATCGGCGTTGTCCCAGGGCAGCAGGATGTGTGGCGTACCAGCGGCCATGATGATGGGCTTGTTCACTGAAGGATTGAGCGACTTGAAATCCTCGACAGGCACGCCAGAGAGCTTGACCGCCATGGCCACGTCGATGTCGTTGGCGATGCTCACGGTTTTGAAATAGGGATGGTTGCCGATATCGGGCAATTGGGCGTCGAAAGTTTCCGGCTGGTCCACAATGTTTTTGATGGCTTGCAGCTTGGGCACGTAGTACTGGGTTTCTTGCGGCATGCCCAGGTCGGTATAGCCGGTGGGCAGGCCTAGGCGTTGGTTTTTGGCGATAGCGCGTCCGACACTGCCTTCGCCCCAGTTGTAGGCTGCCAGCGCCAGATGCCAGTCGCCAAACATGCCATGCAGCTTTTGTAGGTAGTCCAGTGCGGCGCGGGTCGAGGCCAGTACGTCACGCCGGTCATCCCGAAACACGTTTTGCTTGAGCTCGAAGCTCTTTCCGGTCGCTGGCATAAACTGCCACATTCCTGCCGCTTTGGCGCTGGAGACGGCTTGCGGGTTAAACGCGCTTTCTACGAATGGCAGCAAGGCCAGCTCGGTAGGCATATTGCGCCTCTCCAGCTCTTCCACAATATGAAAGAGGTATTTGCGCGAGCGCTCCGTCATGCGAAAAATGTAATCCGGCCGCATGCTGTACCACTGTTCTCGGTCGCGCACCAGATGGCTGGTGAGGTTGGGCATGGCGTAACCACGGCGTATGCGTTCCCATAAATCTGCGGGGGTGGCCGTCTCGGCCACTTGAGGAAATTTGCTTTCCTGCACATCCAGCGCTTGTAAGCTGGCCGGACCTTCAGCCGCAGGCGCGATGCTTGCACAGCCCAGGAGTAGCAAGGCAGTAAGCGCACGCAAGGCGCGAAGCGTAGGGAAGCTCATGGTTTGGGGCAATGGGGTCTGACTAGAATGCGCCGGACTTAGCAGCGGTTCGCTGCACAGTGGCGTTTTGGGGCGGAAGATGGACTGGCTGGTATATGCCCTAAGCATCTTGGGACATCCAAAAAAATCAGCGTAGGCAGAGCGGGCAGCGAAAACAATGTCATGAGCGAGCGGATTATAGATTTGCAGGATTGGCTCCAAACCCATGCCGGACGCTATATGCTGGCTTGGGAGCAAGGCCAGGTGGACGCATTGGTCGCGGATATGTTTGGCTTTCATGCTTTGCAGCTGGGATTGCCCCAGTTGCAGGGCTTGGCACACAACCGCATGCCGCACCGCTGGCTGGCGGTGCAAGAAGCGCCCGAGCTGGTGCCGCAGGACGACACGAGTTTTATGGCTAGCCCCGCACTGATTACCGATTTTTCAGCTTTACCTTTTCCCGCTGCCAGTTTGGATTTGGTTTTAATGCCGCACAGCCTGGAAGTGAGCATGGATGCCCATGCCACTTTGCGCGAGGTCGAACGTGTGCTGGTGCCGCAAGGCCGGGTGCTGATTTGCGGCTTCAACCCGGTGGGTTTGTGGGCACTGCGGCAGGCGCGCTCCCGCCTGTGGGAGAGCCTGACCGGCGGTCGCTGGTCCGGTCAGGGCTATTTGCCGGTAGCGGGTGAATACATTGGCTATTGGCGCTTGCGCGATTGGCTGCGCCTGCTCGATTTTGAGGTGGAAATTGTGCGCTTTGGTTGCTATGTTCCTGCGGTGTCCAGCCCGGCTTGGCTGCAACGCTTTGCCTGGATGGAAAGCCTGGGGCCGCGCTGGTGGCCGATTTTTGGTTCCAGTTATTTGGTGGTGGGAGTTAAGCGCGTGCGTGGTGTGCGCTTACTCGGTTCGGTGTGGAAGACCACGCGTGGGCGCGTGCCCCACCAGGTGCCAGCGGGCCAGAGCAACCAAGATGCCCTGCTTAAGGAGCAACAGCATTGAATAAGATCGTGATTTACACCGACGGCGCCTGCAAAGGCAATCCGGGGCCGGGTGGTTGGGGTGCGCTTTTGCGCGCTGCCGATGGTGCGGAAAAAGAACTTTTTGGCGGCCAGCTTGAGACGACCAATAACCGCATGGAGATGATGGCGGTGATTGAGGCACTTTCAGCACTCAAGCGCCCTTGCCATGTGATCTTGTTTGTGGACAGCCAGTATGTGCTCAAAGGTATGACCGAATGGCTGCATGGCTGGAAAGCCAAGGGCTGGCGTACGGCTGCCAAGCAACCGGTCAAGAACGTGGATTTGTGGCAAAGGCTGGATGCCTTGGTACACCAAAGCGAACACCGCATCGAGTGGCAATGGGTCAAGGGACACGCCGGCGACCCCGGCAATGAGCGCGCCGACGCCCTGGCGAACCGCGGAGTGGAGCAACTCAGCCGCTAGTTCAGAGCACTCCAGCGAACATCATGACTTCGACCACATCGCCTATGGCGATATTGCCCTGTGCGTGCGGCAAGACCAGCAGTCCGTTGGCCTGCACCATAGAACTGAGCACGCCCGATCCCTGCTGACCGGTAGTGCGTACCTGCAGCGAGCCGTCGGCTGCGCGCGAGACGATCGCGCGCTGGTATTCGGTGCGCCCCGGCTTTTTTCGAATGGCTTCGCTGCT
>JBILPS010000012.1:0-52649 GCA_044373655.1 Rhodoferax sp. | reverse complement strand
TCCCCGTTGACCGAGAGCGAGCGCTACAAGCACTGCGGGCGGCCAACCTCGCGCAAAGAGTATCGGAACTGCCACAAGGAATAGATACCGTTGTAGGCCATAACGCTAGCCTGCTGTCCGGCGGTGAGCGTCAGCGCCTGGCCATCGCAAGAGCAATATATAAGGATGCGCCTGTCCTGATATTGGATGAGGCCACATCAGCGCTGGACACCGACACAGACAGTTTGGTACAAGCTTCACTACGCACTGCCATGCAAGGCCGAACTACGATTGCAATTGCCCATCGACTCAGCACGATCAAAGATGCCGACTGTATTTACGTTATGGGGCAAGGCCGTGTTTTACAGCAAGGCAGCCATGATGAATTAATGGCTCTGGGTGGTGATTATTTTGAATTTATACAACTGAGTCAGAGTTGATTCGGCGGCGGTGCTGTTGTTTCGATACTCAGATTTTTCTCCCAGCGCCAAGCATCCGCACACATGGCCTCTAGCGACAACTGTGCCCGCCAGCCCAACGCGTCCCATGCCAAATCAGTTGCTGCATAACAACTTGCAACATCGCCTGCACGACGGGGGAGTATTTGGTATGGAATTGGCACACCGGTAGCCTTCGTGAAAGCAGCCGCCAGTTGCAGCACGCTGACGCCGCTGCCAGTACCCAAGTTAACGGTGATGCCTTTGCCCGCTTGCTCCAGATAGCGCAGCGCCGCGAGATGGCCTTTGGCCAAGTCCACCACGTGAATGTAATCGCGCACCCCAGTGCCGTCGACCGTGGCGTAGTCATCGCCAAAGACACGTAAAAACGGATGCTGCCCGGCTGCAACCTGGGTGATATAGGGCATCAAGTTATTGGGCACACCTGATGGCTTCTCGCCAATCAGTCCACTGGCATGCGCGCCCACCGGGTTGAAGTAGCGCAGCAAAGCCACTTGCCAGCGACTATCGGCCGCCTGCAATTCGCGCAGCATGTCCTCGCACAGCAACTTGCTACGCCCATAGGGATTGGTCGTGCGCAAGGGGGCAGACTCCGCTATGGGTACCGCGTCGGGCTGCCCATAGACGGTGGCAGACGAACTAAACACCAAACGCCGCACACCTGCACGCTCCATGGCCGCTACCAGGCAGGCCGTGCCGCCCACGTTATTGTCCAAATAATGCGCCGCCTGTTGCCAAGATTCGCCGACCGCTTTGAGGCCCGCGAAGTGCATGACCGCTGTAATAGGGTGGGAAGCAAACACTTTGTCCAGTAGTGCGGCATCGCGCACATCGCCCTGCACAAATTCCGGTACGCCATGGCCCATTGCGCCCAGGCGTTGGATGGTGCTCGACTCGCTATTACACAAATTGTCTAAAACCACGACATGCCAACCGGCCTGCATCAGTTCGGCTGCAGCATGTGAGCCAATAAATCCAGCCCCACCGGTTATCAAAATAGTATTTTTCAAAAGATAACTCCAAGTAGCCGTGTCAACCGTGTATCTCCTCGGCCGTGATCAAGCTCCGATACCACTGCGCCTGCTGCATGCCTATCTGCGGCCATGCATGGTTCTGCACGAATTCGGTAGCATGGGCAATCTGCGCGTGACGCAGATCAAGATCGGCCCGCAGCACGCCCACGGCATGGGCGATTTGTTGTTCAGCGTGCGGGTCTTGCAACATCCAAGCTGCGCTTGCCTCCTGCACCAAAGGGGCAGCAAGGCAGTAAGGGGCCACACTCAGCACCACCGGCACGCTTGCAGCCATGGCCTCCAGCACCACCAAGGGGAACATATCATCCAAAGTGGCATGCACCAAACAATCCGCAGCGGCAAAAGCCGGTGCCGCATCCGGTAAAGAGCCGCTGAACACTACCCGCCTATCAAGACCTAGCTGTACACAGCGCGTACGCCAAGCGTCCGCTTGCTCGGCGTCGCCCCCCACCACCAGCAAGATCACATCAGCCGGCAGCAAAGCCAAACTGCGCAATACTGTGGCAAGTCCTTTTTTCTCGAAATTATGGCCAACGAGCAAAAGAAGCCACCCCTCAGCCGGAAAACCCAAGGCTTTGCGCGCATCCACTTTGGACAATGCTGGCGAGCCGCCGACATCCGAGGCCCCAGCCAAATGAATCCCTGGAGGCACTACCCGCAATCGGTTTGTATTCACCGCGTAAGTAGATGCAATGATGTCGCCCAGGGCGGGTGCTACCGCCAGCACCAACCGTTTGTCATCGCCACGAAAGCGAAGACTTTCAAGGGCTAAATGCGCAAGCAAACGCGGATTGGTGAAAATTTTGAGGTACACCAAGACCTTGGAAAAAGGATTATTGGTGCGTGCAAACAAGCTGTAGCGCATCGGCCGCACATGCGCCGTCTGCACATTGCCGTGCCAGGTGTTTTCATGCGAATGCACGATAGCAAACCCTTGGCGTGTTTGACGCCATGACCACCATGCAAACAACCACAAAGCTATCCAACGCGGCCGCTTGATCGTACGGCCCATGCGGTGAACGGTTATACCCGGATGCGAACCATCGGACCGTTCGCAAAACACATGGACTTCAAATTCATCGGCAACTTGTTCAGCCAGATTCACCGCATAGTTTTCCGCACCACCTGCACTTTTGCTGAAGCTGCGCGAAAGTATGGCTACTTTGGGTTTTCTGCCTGCAAGCGTTTCACAGGTCATGACCTAGGCGCTCTTCGCGTTTTCATAGCCGGTCAGCAGCTTTAGCAAAAACTGCGGCATAAAGGTCGACCGCACCACCGGAATGCGGCGCAATTGAAATAAATCAGACCCGACTTGCACTTTGCCGCGTTGTGTCGTGGTGGCGCTTTGGTAGCCCGCGTCTTGGGCCATCGCCGCGTGACGCGCCTCGTACAAGCCATAGGGATAGCAAAAATGCGCCACTGGCTCACCCAATAGTTCGGCCAAGTCCGCCCTGCAGGCGCTGATTTCGCGCATCGCAAGGTCATCAGGCGTATGCGGTAATTTGCAATGGGTTTGGGTGTGCGCGCCGATTTCCATCCCCGCCTGCGCCCATTGCCTGATCTGTGCCGCCGTCATCAAATCTGCCTGCTTCACTCCGTTTTCAATATCCCACACATTCGTTTGCCCCAGCAATTGGCTCATGACATAGCAAGTCGCGGTAAACCCGCACTCCTGCAAAACCGGCAGCGCGTACTGCAGGTTATTGCAATAGCCGTCGTCAAAGGTCAGACCTACCACTTTGCCGACTTTTTCGCCACGCAAATAGGGCATCAAGTCGCGCATAGATAAGCCGCGATAGCCCAAATTGCGAAGCCATCGCATCTGCCGGGCAAAAGACGCCGGCGCCACATACAGACTGCGAAACGCCGCCGGCGGTGGCGGCGCCACATCAATCTGGTGGTACGTCAATATGGCGTAGTGCTGCATACAGGCTTGGCGTATTGCTTATAACAACACAATATCGTATTGCTCTTGCCCCATCGCTCCCTCGGCTTGCAGCGACACCGGCTTGCCGATGAACTCACTCAAGCCCGCCAAATGCTGGCTTTCTTCGTCAAGCAAGAGATCGACCACTTGCGGCGCCGCCACCACGCGGAACTCCTGCGGATTGAACTGGCGTGCTTCGCGCAAAATTTCCCGGAAGATGTCATAGGCCACGCTGCGCGCAGTTTTGACGATACCCTTGCCCTGGCAGGACGGGCAGGGTTCGCACAACATATGCGCCAGCGACTCGCGTGTGCGCTTGCGCGTTAGCTCCACCAAACCTAACTGCGAAAAACCACCCGTCATGGTTTTCACCCGATCGCGTGATAACTGCTTACGAAACTCCGCCAGTACCGCCTCGCGGTGCTCTTCACGCGCCATGTCGATAAAGTCGGCCACGATGATGCCGCCCAGATTGCGCAGGCGCAGTTGTCGCGCCAAGGCCTGCGCCGCTTCCAGATTGGTCTTAAAAATCGTGTCATCAAAATTGCGTGCGCCCACATAGCCACCGGTGTTCACATCGACAGTGGTCAGTGCTTCGGTTTGGTCCACGATCAAATAGCCGCCAGACTTCAAATCCACACGCCGGCCTAGCGCTTTGGCTATCTCCTCGTCGACCGAATACAAATCAAAAATCGGGCGCTCGCCCTTGTAGTGCTGCAATTTCTTGGCTGCCTGCGGCATGAACTCACTACCGAAAGCATGCAACAGTTCAAACTGCTCGCGCGAATCGACGCGTATGGTCTGGGTGGTCTCGTCCACCAAGTCGCGCAGCACGCGCTGCAGCAAATTCAAATCCTGGTGCAAGAGGCTGGGCGGCGGCAAGCGCTGGCCGGCATCTTTGATACGCGCCCAAGCTTTGCGCAAATACGCGATGTCATCACCGATTTCAGAATCACTGGCATCTTCAGCATTGGTGCGCAAGATATAGCCGCCACCGGCCTCACCGGCCAAGTCTTGCACCCGCCTGCGCAGGGCCTCGCGCTGCTCAGGCGGTATTTTTTGCGATACGCCGATATGGTCATCCTGCGGCAAAAACACCAGCATGCGTCCCGCTACGCTGATTTGCGTGGACAGGCGTGCGCCTTTGGTGCCCATCGGGTCTTTAATCACCTGCACCATCAGCGCCTGGCCTTCAAACACCTGGCGCTCTATGGGTACCTGCGCTTGGCTCGCGCGCGCGGCGCTCAGCGTCTCGCCTTCGGCGGGCTTGTGCCACACATCGGCCACATGCAAAAACGCCGCGCGCTCCAGTCCGATGTCGATAAACGCCGACTGCATACCCGGCAACACCCGCGAGACCTTGCCGATATAAACATTGCCCACCAGGCCGCGCTCCAGCGTGCGCTCCACATGCAGCTCTTGCACCGCGCCATGCTCGATAAGGGCAACCCGCGTTTCCTGCGGGGACCAGTTGACCAAAATATCCTGTTGCATCGCTTTATTCCCAAGCGCCCATGGTGCGCAGCAACTGTGCGGTTTCAAACAAGGGCAAACCCATGATGCCAGAATAACTGCCTTCAATCCTTGCGATAAAAGCCGCCGCCCTGCCCTGTACCGCGTAGGCGCCGGCTTTACCCAGAGGCTCGCCACTGGCGGCGTAGCGGGCAATCGCCTCGGGCTGCAAAACAGCAAACACCACATCCGACGCGCTGCACGCCTGCTCCACCCGCCCGCCCCAGCCCAGGGCAATAGCGGTAAACACCTGGTGCGTGCGGCCCGACAACTGCTTTAGCATGCGCTGCGCATCGTGCCCATCTGCGGGTTTACCCAAAATCTCAGGTCCCAGGGCCACGGTGGTGTCGGCGCACAGCACCGGCGCGTCTGGCAAACCCCGCCGCTGCAAACGCGCCAGGGCAGCCTGCAGCTTCAAAGCCGTAACGCGCTGCACATAGTCGCGCGGCAATTCACCCGGCAGCACGACTTCCAGCGCCTCGCTGTCCTCATCGGCGTCGGGCAACAGTAGTTGATGCGCCACACCCATTTGCTCGAGCAATTGGCTGCGCCGGGGGCTTTGCGAGGCGAGGTAAACAAAAGGCGGTGTCATGGCGTGCGGTGTGTAGCAAAAGCCTAGGCAATAAATTATTCCCGATGGTAGGGGTGATTGGCATTGACCGACCAGGCTCGGTACAGCTGCTCTATCAACAACACACGCGCCATTGCGTGTGGCAGCGTCAGGTCGGATAGGCGAATGCGTTCATGCGCACTGGCCCGAAAAGCCGGCTCTAGGCCGTCGGGCCCACCGATCACCAGTGCCACGTCGCCACCGCTGGTTTGCCAGTCGTTCAAACGCTGCGCCAGCCCCAGCGTGCTCAAGGCGCTACCGCGTTCGTCCAGCACCACGATGCGCGTGCCCTTGGGGATCGCCGCTTCAATGCGCGCCCGCTCAGCGGCGTACAAAGTATCCAAGGTCTTGGAGCCGCGCGGCTCGGTTTTGACGGCTTTAAGCTCGATGCGGATTTCATGCGGGAAGCGCTTGGCGTAATCGTCCCAGGCGGTCTGCGCCCAATCGGGCACCCGCTGCCCTACCGCGACGATGTACAGGCGCACCGGCGCCTCAGCCCTTGCGTGCGGTCTTGGCCGCAGGCCGCTTAGGCGCAGCTTTCTTGGCGGCGGGTTTGGCACGCGTACTACTCGCTGGCACGATCACTTTGCTCACGGTGCGAACGGCTGTTTTGGCAGCCGGCTTGGGCGAAGCAGCAGATGCCGCGCTTTTGCGTGCGGGGGATTTGGCGGTGGCGCTCTTTTTGGCGGCCTTGGCTGCCGCTTCTTCGTTTTTTCGCACTTGGGCTTTAGAGGGAAAGGCCTCGGCCACACCGATCTTGGCCGCATTAGAGCGGCGCAAGGTGGCCGGCGCTTTGGGCTTGGCCGCTTCGACGACCACTTTGGGCGGCGCGGCCGGCTTGGCCACGCCCAGCTTCAAACGGACGGGTTTTTCGCCCCACAATTCTTCCAGGTTGTAGTACTGACGAAAACTCGGTTGCATGATGTGCACCACCGCTTGGCCGCAGTCCACAATAATCCATTCTCCATTGCCTTCGCCCTCGATACGCGGCTTGGAAAAACCGGCGTCGCGCACCGCATCGCGCACGCTGGCGGCCAGCGCCTTGGTTTGGCGGTTGGACGTGCCCGAGGCCACGATCACCCGCTCAAACAAGGCCGAAAGTTCCTCGGTATCAAACACCCGTATGTCCTGCGCCTTCACGTCCTCCAGGCCATCGACGATGGCGCGCTGTAGTTTTTGGATATCGTTTTTCTTGTTGGCGGGGGAAGTGGTCATCAGGGCGTTTGGTAAAGGTGGTGGTGCTCAATATAGCGTTCAAGCGGCTCGGTTAGCAAACCTTGGGTAGCTTGGCGGCGGGCAATGCGCTCGCGAATGTCGGTGGAACTAACGGCTTGGGCCGCCATGGGCAGGGTATGCAATGAAAACCGGGTGCGCAAGTCAGGCTCCAAGGGGGCGACTTGGCCCGTCGTATCGGGACGGACAGCGACCCAAATTATAGCTAGCCGGGCCAATTCGTCGGCCCGGTGCCACTGAGGCAAACCGGCCGCCTGGTCCTGGCCTATCAAAAGCATGAGCCGGGCGCTAGGCCGTTGCGCATGCAAGGCCGCCAAAGTGTCCAGGGTATAACTCGGTCCGCCTCGGCGTATTTCGCAGTCATCGACCACCACATCGGCCAAAGGCGCAAACAGCAAGCGGCACATTTCCAAGCGGTAGGCGGCCTCGGTGAGCTCGCGCGCCTTATGCCAGGCCTGCCCGGTGGGCACGATGCGCAGCTGGGTTAAATCCAACTGCGCGAGCGCCGCTCTGGCCAGCGCCAGGTGCCCGGCATGGGGCGGGTCAAAGGCGCCGCCGAAAACACCGATGCGCTCGGCTGCGCTCAAACCCAGTCCCGCCGCACCAGAAACTGCTGGTACAAAGCCGCTTCCGGGCTACCGGCTTGCGGCTGGTGCTGGTAAGACCAGCTTGCTTGTGGCGGCATGGACAAGAGGATGGACTCGGTACGCCCACCCGATTGCAAGCCGAAATGCGTGCCGCGGTCCCACACCAGGTTGAACTCCACATAGCGCCCGCGCCGGTACAGCTGAAAGGCACGCTCGCGCTCGGTATAGGCCATGTCTTTGCGTCGCTGCACAATCGGAAAATAGGCCTGCACAAACGCATCGGCCAGCGCGCGCAGCATGGCAAAGCTGCCGTCTTGGCCGAGCTCCGAAAAGTCATCAAAAAATACGCCGCCTATGCCGCGCGGCTCGTTGCGGTGTTTCAGGAAAAAATACTCGTCGCACCAAGTTTTAAAGCGCGGGTATTTGTCGGCGCCAAAAGGGTCTAAAGCAGTTTTACAGCTTTGGTGAAAGTGCACTGCGTCCTCTTCAAAACCATAAATCGGCGTCAAGTCCATGCCGCCGCCAAACCAGCACACCGGACTGCCGTCAGGCGCTTTGGCAGCCAACATGCGCACATTCATATGTACCGTGGGCGCATAAGGATTGCGGGGGTGAAACACCAGCGACACGCCAATCGCTTCAAAACCCGAGCCCGCCAGCTCGGGCCGGTGCTGGGTGGCACTAGGCGGCAGACGCGGCCCGCGCACATGCGAAAAGCCCACACCGGCGCGCTCAAAAACTGGACCGCCTTCCAATATTTGGGTGATGCCATCGCCTTGCAAGGTTTCGCCCGCCGGTTTCCTCCAGGGGTCCACCACAAAGCTGCCACCATCCATGGCCGATACCGCGCCAGTCAGGCGGGCTTGCAAGTCGAGCAGGTAGTGGCGAACGTTTTCAGTGCTGGCGGTAAGCATGCTTGGGTTTCCTGTGTGGGCTTCTGTGATGCGCCTTCATTGCCGTTTAAGCGCACGAAAACCGATGTCGCTGCGCCACTGCATGCCGTCGAAATCGATGTTTTCAATGGCATCGTAAGCCCGGCTTTGCGCCGAGCGCACCGTGTCCGCCAGCGCTGTGACGCACAGCACGCGGCCGCCGCTGGTGCGCAGGTCATCGTCTTGCAAACGCGTGCCAGCATGGAAGACCACCAGGTCAGCCGACTCGGCGGGTAAACCGGTGATGGCGTCACCCGAGCGGGGCTTGTCGGGGTAGCCAAAAGCGGCCAGCACCACGCCCAAGGCGATACGACGGTCCCACTCCAGTTGTATATCGGCCAAGCCCTGGCCGCTATCGGTCGCAGCCCAAAGCACGTCCACCAAATCGGTTTTCAGGCGCGCCATGATGGGCTGGGTTTCGGGGTCGCCCATGCGGCAGTTAAATTCCAGGGTTTTGACCGCACCATCGGGGCTGACCATCAGGCCGGCGTACAAAAAACCGGTAAAAGTGATGCCATCTTTTTCCATGCCGCGCACCGTTGGCAAGATGACTTCTTGCATGGCGCGGGCGTGTACCTTGGGCGTGACCACCGGCGCAGGGGAATAGGCGCCCATGCCGCCGGTATTGGGGCCCTGGTCGCCGTCCTGCAAACGCTTATGGTCTTGGCTACTGGCCAAGGCCAGCACGTTGCGGCCATCGCACAGTACGATAAAGCTGGCTTCTTCGCCTTGCAAAAATTCTTCAATCACCACCCGGGCCTGGCCCTCTTGCGCACCGCCAAAGGGGTTGCCGCTGAGCATGTAGTCCACCGCAGCATGCGCCTGCACCAGACTGTCTGCGACCACCACGCCCTTGCCGGCAGCCAGGCCATCGGCCTTGACCACGATGGGCGCGGCCATGCGCTCCACATACGCATGCGCCGCCACGGGGTCGGCAAACACCTCAAAGCTTGCAGTAGGAATCCCGTGGCGCGCCATAAATGATTTGGAAAAAGCTTTAGAGCTTTCCAGCTGCGCAGCCGCCTGGGTAGGCCCGAAGATACGCAGTCCGTGCGCGCGAAATTCATCTACCACGCCTGCCGCCAAAGGGCCTTCGGGTCCAACCACGGTGAGTTCAATCTTATGTTCCTGCGCCCACTGGCGTAATTGCACGATGTCGGTGATGGGAAGATTTTTGAGGCGTATATCGGTCGCGGTGCCGCCATTGCCAGGGGCTACGTAGACCATTTGCACTTTAGGCGACTGGGCCAGTTTCCAGGCCAGCGCGTGTTCGCGGCCACCACCACCAATAACCAGAATATTCATAGGTCGGCGTTGTGGAAAATTTCCTGCACATCGTCCAGGTCTTCCAGCACATCGAGCAGTTTTTGCATGCGGGCCGCGTCGTCGCCACCCAGCTCAACCGCGTTTTCCGCGCGCATGGTGACCACGCCTTCCGCACACACCAGGCCTATTGCATCGAGCGCGGCCTTCACCGCTTCAAAATCACCAACCGCAGTCAAGACCTCAATCACGCCGTCCTCGTGGCTGAGCACGTCTTGGGCGCCTGCTTCCAGGGCGGCTTCCATCACGGTGTCTTCGCTGGTACCCGGCGCATAAATGAGCTGACCGCAGTGCTTGAATTGAAAGACCACCGAACCTTCGGTGCCCATATTGCCACCATGCTTGTTCAAGGCATGGCGCACTTCTGCCACGGTACGCACACGGTTGTCGGTCATGGTGTCAATCAGGATGGCCGCGCCGCCAATGCCGTAGCCCTCGTAGCGGATTTCCTCGTAGCTCACGCCTTCTTGGTTGCCGGTGGCCTTGTCAATGTTGTACTTAATGCGGTCGGCCGGCATATTGGCCGCTTTGGCCCGCTCGACCGCCAGCCGCAGCCGCGGGTTCATGCCCAGATCGCCGCCACTGGCGCGGGCGGCCACGGTAATTTCGCGGATGATGCGCGTCCAAATCTTGCCCCGCTTTTCGTCCTGGCGGCCCTTGCGGTGCTGAATATTGGCCCATTTGCTATGTCCTGCCACGCGAAATCCTTTAAAAATTCGTTAACCTCAGACTTTGATTGTACTTTTCGAGCTAACTATGACCACCCCAAACGAAGCCGGCATCCTGATCGCCCAAGGCCCGCCTAGCAAAAACCCTGTGCAATGTTTTTTGCGCCCTGACAAAGCTAACCGCCACGGCCTGATCACCGGCGCCACCGGCACCGGTAAAACGATCACATTGCAGACCCTTGCTGAGGGCTTTTCCAGCATCGGCGTGCCGGTGTTTATGGCCGATGTCAAAGGCGACCTGAGCGGTATTTCCCAAGCGGGCAAAGTCGGCGAGAAGCTGGCCAAGGTACTGGCCGAACGCGGCCTAGAGCCCAGCGCGCCAAGCGCCTTTCCGACCACCCTATGGGATGTGTTTGGCGAACAAGGCCACCCAGTGCGCGCCACCATCAGCGATCTAGGGCCCTTGCTACTGGCGCGCATGCTCAACCTCAATGAGACCCAGGCCGGCGTGCTGCAACTGGTGTTCAAAATCGCCGACGACGACGGCCTGATGCTGCTGGACATGAAAGACCTGCGCGCCATGTGCCAGCACGTGGGCGATAACGCGTCCGACTTCACCACCGAATACGGCAATATCAGCGCCGCCAGCATTGGCGCAATCCAGCGCGGGCTGATGCAAATCGAGGCGCAGGGCGGCAGCCGTTTTTTCGGCGAGCCCATGCTCAATATCGCCGACTTCATGCAGACGGACGCAGACGGCAAAGGCTTTGTCAACATCCTGGCCGCCGACAAACTGATGGCCGCACCCCGGCTGTACGCCACATTTTTGCTCTGGATGTTGAGCGAGTTGTTCGAAACCCTGCCCGAGGTGGGCGATCTGGATAAGCCCAAACTGGTGTTCTTTTTTGACGAAGCGCATCTGCTGTTTGCCGATGCGCCCAAGGTGTTAGTCGAACGCATCGAACTGGTCGTGCGTCTGGTGCGCAGCAAAGGCGTTGGCGTTTTCTTTGTGACGCAAAACCCGCTGGACATCCCCGACAGCGTGCTCGCGCAATTGGGCAACCGGGTGCAACATGCGCTGCGCGCCTTCACCCCGCGCGACCAAAAAGCGGTCAAAGCCGCTGCCGACACCATGCGCGGCAATGCGGGGCTGGACGTGGCCGCCGCCATAACCGAACTGGCCGTGGGCGAAGCCCTGGTCAGCCTGCTGGACGAAAAAGGACGCCCCTGCCCCACCGAACGCGCCTATGTGCTGCCCCCGGCCAGCCAGATCGGGCCTGTCAGCCCGGACCAGCGCGCTAATTTGCAAGCCCAATCCATTGTTGCCGGCGTCTATGAAAAAACCATAGACCGCGCCTCAGCCTTTGAAGAACTCAAGGGCCAAGCGGCCACGCAAGCCCAGGCCGACAAAGAGGCGCGGGCTGCGGCGCCTGCCCCCAACGCACCTGAAGCACCGCCCGAGCGCGGCCTGCTAGATGGTTTGGGCGACCTCATGGGCGGCGGACGCGGGCGCAGCCGCGCCAGTGTTGGCGAACAGCTTATAAAAAGCGCCGCCAGCTCGATTGGCCGCGAGGTGGGTCGGCAAATCATCCGGGGGGTGCTGGGCAGTATCTTGGGTGGTGGCCGCCGCTAAGCCAGCGCCAGCCGCGCGGCCATTAGCGTGGAAGATCGCCCACAGCATGGCCTGCCTCATGCACCAGCCAGTCTTTTAAGGCCATGACGTCGTGGCGCGCCCGTCCGGCGCGGGAGGCCACGATGTACATCGGCTGGTCGGTGGTCACGGTCTGCGCAATAGGACGCACCAAGCGTCCCTGCGCGATCAAGGGCTCCACGATATGGCGCCAGCCCAGGGCTAAGCCCTGCCCCTCCAGCGCTGCTTGCAACACAATGGAGTAGTCATTGAAGGTCAGCGCTTTAGCGGCACGTGCTGCGCTGACGCCAAAACGCGCAAGCCACAAACACCAATCCAGGCGCGGGCGGTAACGCTCTTCCAAATGCAGCAATGTGCTGTTGGCCACATCCTGAGGCGTTTGCAACTGGGGATGCAAAGCCAAGAAAGCCGGGCTGCACACCGCAAACACCTCTTCGTCCACAAAGCGCCAACGCGCATGTTGCGCAAACTCGCCGCTACCCAGCGTGATGGCCAGGTCAATACGCTCGCGCTCCAAGTCCAGGTCGATATCGGTGGTAATGCAACGCAACTCAATACCCGGATGCTGCTGCTTAAAACGAGCAATCCGTGGCATCAGCCACCAGGTGGCGGTGGCGGTGGAAACTGCCAATGTGACTTGGTGCCCCAGCGTCATGGCGCGCACTTCACGCAAAGCCTGGTCCATCAGGGTCAAGCCCAAGGCCACCTGTTCAAGCAGGTAGCGTCCGGCCTCGGTGAGTTCCACACCCTTATGGCGGCGGGCAAACAGCACCACACCCAAGTCGTCCTCTAGTAAGCGAATCGCGTGGCTCACCGCGGGTTGCCCGACCGCAAGCTCCTGCGCCGCCTTGGTAAAGCTGCCGGTCCGGGCTGCCGCCTCGAAGGTGATCAGGTTGCCCATGGCGGGCTGGTCAAAGCGCTTTTGCATCGATTAAATGAATGGATTGGATGAATGGCCCATCGGGTCACAAAACTATATTTTCACTCTATTATCGGTAACAGCTTGCAATCGAAAAGCAGCATATCTGGAGATCAAAGGCATGAGTGAATCTGATACCCAAGACCGGCCCGGCACCATCGCGGCACCACCGGCCCGCGCCAACCGCCGCGTAGGTGGACGTGAGCGGCGCGACCCGAACGCTCGGCCCACGGGCCCGGCTTATATCAAGCGCATCATCCCCACCTACGAGGTGCTGGGCGAAGAAAGCCTGCTCCAAATCGAGGCCACGGCCGACCGTATCTTGGCCGAGATCGGCCTGGACATCCGCGACGACGACGAGGCGTTGGCGCTGTTTAAAAAATCCGGCGCCAAGGTCGATGGCATGCGGGTGCGCTTTGAGCCCGGGCATTTGCAAGAGGTGCTCAAAACCGCACCAGCCCAGTTCACCCAGCATGCGCGCAACCCGGCGCACAGCGTGCCCATTGGCGGCAAGAACATCGTTTTCTCGCCGGCCTATGGCTCGCCCTTTGTGATGGACCTGGACCGGGGGCGGCGCTACGGCACCATCGAAGATTTTCAAAACTTTATCAAACTGGCCTATAACAGCCCCTGGCTACACCACAGCGGCGGCACGGTGTGCGAACCCACCGATGTGCCGGTGAATAAGCGACACTTGGACATGGTGTATTCGCACATGCGCTATTCGGACAAAGCCTATATGGGCTCTATCACGTCCGAGCAGCGTGCCGAAGATTCGATTGCCATGAGCCGCATCCTGTTTGGCGAGAAGTTTGTCGATGAAAACTGCGTCGTGCTGGGCAACGTGAATGTGAATTCACCTTTGCTCTGGGACGGCACTATGACCAAGGCGGCCCGCGCCTATGCGCGTGCCAACCAGGCGGCGGTGATCGTGCCCTTTATCTTGGGCGGTGCCATGGGGCCGGTGACCAATGCCGGTGCGATTGCCCAAGCGCATGCCGAAACTATGGTCGGCTGCGCGCTCACCCAGTTGGAGCGGCCTGGCGCGCCGGTGATTTACGGTAACTTTTTGTCCAGCATGTCGCTGCGTTCGGGCTCGCCCACCTTTGGTACGCCCGAGCCCGCCATAGGCTCTATGGTGGTGGGCCAGTTGGCGCGTCGCTTAAATTTGCCGCTGCGCTGCGCCGGGTCATTTACCACCTCCAAACTGCCCGACGGCCAGGCCATGCAAGAGAGTGTCATGTCTATGCTCTCGGCCATCCATTGCGGGGCCAATTTCATTTTGCATGCGGCTGGCTTTTTGGACGGGCTCTTGTCCATGAGCTATGAAAAATTCATGATGGACGCCGACTTTTGCGGCGCACTGCACAGCTATGTGAACGGCGTCACCGTTGACGAAAACACCTTAGCCATGAGCGCCTTCCAAGACGTGACGCCCGGCGGCCATTACCTGGGCAGCGCGCACACCATGGCCAACTACACTACGGCGTTTTTTGACTCCAGCATTTCCGACGACACACCGTTTGAAACCTGGAGCGAAGCGGGCCAGAGCGATGCTGCCACCCGCGCCAACAAGCGCTGGAAGCAGTCGCTGGCCGAATACGTGGCGCCACCCATGGACGAAGCGGTGGACGAAGCCCTGCGCGATTTCATAGACCGCACCAAAGCGTCTATGCCAGACCAGTGGTATTAATGCTTCACGCCGAGCCCGCCATGAACAGCACCGCCTCTAAAGACCCCCTACTCCAGCCGTTTCAGCTTAAACATCTGCGCCTGAAAAATCGGCTGATGATTACCTCCCACGAGCCGGCCTACCCCGAAGACGGTATGCCCAAGGCCAAGTACCGCGCCTACCATGTGGAGCGCGCCAAGGCCGGAATTGCCCTGACCATGACCGCCGGTTCAGCCGCCGTCTCACGCGACAGCCCGCCGGTGTTTAACAACATCCTGGCCTACAAAGACGAGGTCGTGCCCTGGATGCGCGATCTGACCGACGCCTGCCACGAACATGGCGCGGCGGTGATGATTCAGATTACCCACCTGGGCCGACGCACCAGCTGGTCCAAGGCCGACTGGCTGCCAGTGGTGTCTCCCTCACATGCGCGCGAGGCCTCACACCGCGCCTTCCCCAAAAAGATGGAAGACTGGGACATTGACCGCATCATCAGCGACTATGCCGACGCCGCCGAACGCATGCACGCAGCGGGAGTCGATGGCCTGGAGTTGGAGGCCTACGGGCATTTGATCGACCAGTTCTGGTCGCCCTCGACCAACACCCTGGACGCGCCCTTTGGCGGCGTTTTAGAAAACCGGGTGCGCTTTGCCATGGAAGTGGTGCGCGCCATTCGCAAGCGCGTAGGGCCAGAGTTCATTTTGGGGGTACGCGGCGTGGCCGACGAAGTGCGACCCGGCGGCATTAGCCTTGAAGATGGCATAGGCATTGCACGCTACCTGGCCAATTCTGGCATGGTGGATTTTTTGAATATCATCCGCGGCCATATCGACACCGACGCCGGCCTCACTGATGTGATACCGGTGCAAGGCATGGCCAGCGCACCGCACCTGGACTTTGCCGGCAGCTTGCGCGAGCACGTGAACGTGCCCATCTTCCACGCCGCCAAAATTCAGGATGTGAATACCGCGCGCCACGCGATTGCCAGCGGCAAGCTGGATATGGTGGGTATGACGCGCGCGCACATGGCAGATCCGCACATCATGCGCAAAATCATGGAAGGCCGAGAAGACACCATCCGCCCTTGTGTGGGTGGCAATTTTTGCCTGGACCGCATTTATGCCGGCGGCGAAGCCTATTGCATCCACAACCCGTCCACCGGACGCGAACTGACCTTGCCGCATGCCATTGAGCCTGCATCCGCCAAGCGCAAAGTGCTAATCGTTGGGGCCGGGCCTGCGGGTCTAGAGGCAGCGCGTGTCAGTGCTGAGCGCGGACATACGGTGACCGTGCTAGAGGCCGCGCCCAAGCCCGGCGGGCAGATTCGCCTGACGGCGGTCAGCCCGCGTAGGCGGGAAATGCTAAGCATCATCGACTGGCGCATGGCGCGTTGCGAAGAGCACGGCGTGATGTTCCGATTCAATACGCTAGCCGACGAAGCCACGGTGCTGGCGGAAAACCCGGACGTAGTCATCATCGCCACCGGCGGCATGGCGCATACCGAGGTGCTGCAAAGCGGCAACGAACTGGTCGCCTCCACCTGGGACATCCTGAGCGGCGAAGTGGCGCCGGGCAAAAACGTATTACTGTTTGACGACGCCGGTGACCACCCTGCCCTGCAAGCCGCCGAAATCATTGCTAAGAGCGGCGCGCGGCTGGAAATCATGACGCCGGACCGCAGCTTTGCGCCCGAGGTCATGGCCATGAACCTGGTGCCCTATATGCGCAGCCTCCAAAAACTCGACGTCACGTTCACTGTGACCTTCCGGCTGCTGTCGGTGGAGCGATGCGCTGAGGGCCTGAAGGCTGTGGTCGGTAGCGACTATGGCGGCGTGCGTAAAGAGCGTATCGTCGATCAGGTGATCGTCAACCACGGCACTTTGCCCTTGGATGATTTGTACTTTGCGCTCAAGCCGCATTCCAGCAACCTGGGCGCGGCAGACTACGCGGCGCTAACGGCGCTGCAACCCCAAACCTTGCGAGCCAACCCGGCAGGAGCGTTTCAGTTGTTTCGCATCGGCGATGCGGTGGCGGCGCGCAATACGCATGCAGCGGTGCTCGACGGTTTGCGCATTGCGCGGGTGCTGTAACAAGACAAGGTACAGAGTGATGGGCCATTGCGCTAGTAAAGCGCGGTGCTCATTACTTGTCTAACCGTCTGCAGATAACCATCTCATCACGACGGAGTAATCCACAACGAGCTTAACTTGCGATCCTGTTGCAACGCCGCCAAACGGCTACACCCTCAGCGCAACCGCCTGGCGCGCCAGCGTGGCGATGCATGCCCAGTCGCCCTGGGCCAGGGCGTCGGCGGGCACCAACCAGGAGCCACCCACGCAGAGCACATTGGGCAAGGCCAGAAATTCAGGCGCGTTTTGCAGGCTGATGCCTCCGGTGGGGCAGAACTTCACGTCAAAGAAAGGGCCGCTCCAGGCCTTGAGCATGGCGCTGCCGCCCGCTTGCAGGGCGGGGAAAAACTTCAGGGCGCTAAAGCCATCTTCCTGCGCGGCCATGATTTCGCCGCCGGTGGCCACTCCAGGGAGCAGTGGCAGGCCCAAGTCGCGGCAGGCTGCGCCCAGCGCGGTGGTGTAGCCCGGGCTTACTGCGAAGCGCGCACCCGCATTGGCAGCCGCCTGCGCATCGGCTTTTGAGCGCACGGTGCCCGCGCCCACCACGGCTTCGGGCACGGCCTTGGCGATGGCTTCGATGCAGGCCAGCGCTTGGGGCGTACGCAGCGTCACTTCCAGCATACGGATGCCGCCCTCCACCAAGGCGCGCGCCATCGGTATGGCATGGGCCACATCGTTCAGCACAATGACCGGAATCACGGGCGCGTCTTGCATCACTTGCAAGGAAGTCAAAGGGCTGTGCGTCATGGTCCTATCCTTCAAAAATTAAAGCCAGCTGCAAGCGCCCTTCTCGGCCGCCAGTGCATTGCGCCGCATGCCGGCAAACAGTTCGCGCCCCATACCCAGGCCGTTGGCTGCTTGCAGCGCGGCGGGCAGAGTCGCGTTGGGCCGGGCGGCCCATTGTGCTGCGTCCACCAGCACGTCCAAGCTGCCACTGACTGCGTCCACGCGAATGATGTCGCCGTCTTGCAGCTTGGCCAGCGGACCACCGGCCGCGGCCTCGGGCGACACGTGGATGGCAGCGGGTACGTTGCCTGACGCGCCACTCATGCGCCCGTCCGTTACCAGGGCTACTTCAAAACCTTTGTTTTGCAAGATGGCCAAGGGGGGCGTGAGCTTGTGCAACTCGGGCATGCCATTGGCTTGCGGGCCTTGCCAGCGCACCACGCAGACCACGTCGCGGTCCAATTCTCCGGCCTGGAAGGCGGCATGCAATTCCTCCTGCGAGGCAAACACGCGACAGGGCGCCTGCACGATGTGGCGCTCCTCGGGCACCGAAGACACTTTCATCACGCTGCGCCCCAGCTTGCCTTGCAAAAGCTTGAGGCCACCGCTGGCACTAAACGGGTCTGCCGCCGGACGCACTACCGCCAGGTCACCACTGGCGCCCGCCTCGCGCCAGACCAGCGCGCCTTGGGCATTCGCCTCAGGTATCCGGGTAAATTCGCGCAGCCCACCGGGGCGCACCGTGAACACATCGGCATGCAGCAAACCCGCGTCCAGCAGTTCGCGGATGACATAGCCAGGACCCCCAGCGGCCTGGAATTGATTCACGTCGGCGCTGCCATTGGGATAGACGCGCGTCAGCGTGGGCACCACGTCCGACAATTCAGAAAAATCGTCCCAGTCGATGACGATGCCCGCCGCGCGGGCCACCGCCACCCAGTGAATCAAGTGGTTGGTCGATCCGCCGGTGGCCAGCAAGGCGACCATGGCATTCACGATACAGCGCTCGTCCACCACGTGGCCAATCGGCGGGCATGCAGCCCCGCTTGCCGTGCCTTGGCTATGGCCCAAGACGGTGCGCGCTGCCTCGCGCGTGAGTTGCTCCCGCAGGCTGGCGCCGGGGTTCACAAACGCAGTGCCCGGCACATGCAGGCCCATGGCTTCCAGCAGCATCTGGTTGCTGTTGGCAGTGCCGTAAAAAGTGCAAGTGCCTTGCCCGTGGTAGGCGGCAGACTCCGCTTGCAGCAACTCGGCGCGGCCCACCAGACCCAGCGCGGCCTGTTCGCGCACCTTGGCTTTTTCTTTATTGGGAAGGCCCGAGGTCATCGGCCCGGCCGGCACAAACACCGTGGGCAAATGCCCAAAGTGCAAAGCGCCGATCAAGAGGCCAGGAACAATCTTGTCGCACACGCCCAGCATGAGCGCGCAGTCAAACATATCGTGGCTCAGCGACACCGCCGTGGCCATGGCAATCGCGTCGCGCGAGAACAGGCTGAGCTCCATGCCGGCTGTGCCTTGGGTGACACCGTCACACATCGCGGGCACGCCGCCGGCGACCTGCGCGGTAGCGCCCCACTGGCGGGCTTCGTCTTTGATGATGTCGGGGTAATGCTGCAGCGGCGCATGGGCCGAGAGCATGTCGTTGTAGGCATTGATGATGGCGATGTTGGGAGCGCGCTGCCCCACCACTTGCACTTTGTCCAGCGCGCTGGCGCGGCGCTTGTCAGCAGCGTCCATCGCGGCAAAGGCATGCGCCACATTAGCGCAGCCCATGCGCTGCGCGCTGGGCGGGCGCCGGGCCATGGCATCGACCTGGGCCAGGTAGGCGCTGCGGGTGGCTGCGCTGCGGGCGATGATGCTGTCGGTGACCGACTGGACGCGGGGATGGAGTGGCATGGCGATAGGTGTAATAAAGGTATGTAACAAAATTACACAAAGGATGGTACCCCAGTTTCACCCTGCCCATTGATAAAAAATTACCGGACGGTTACTGAATTACCGGAATATAGGTTTATCCCCCGCTTCCCCCCCGCCCCTTCACCCCCGCCGGGGTGAAGGGGCGCTTGAACAGCCAATTTGGGTTTTTGAGTTTGGATAGGAGTCTTAGGCCGGGCGGTTGCGGTGCGCGTTTGGGCGCTTAGATTGGTCAACGGGGCAGTCATAGTCAAAGGAAGGGGGCTTGCGCCGGCGCAGAAGCGCTCGCGGGGCGCCTGCCTGCGTGTGCAATGTGAGCGAAACCGAACTAGCCTTTCTATTGCCTACCTCTCTTAGAAAACCAAGGCCGACAGCTTGAGCCGCTCCTTATACTGCCGCTATGAGCTCCATCGCCGATTTACGCAAAAGCTACGAACGCGCCGAACTGGATGAAAGCGCCTCGCAGTCCGACCCACTGGCGCAGTTTGACCAGTGGCTTAACGAGGCCATTTCCGCCCAGGTGCCCGAGCCCAATGCCATGACCCTGGCCACCGTGGGCAGCGACTTGCGGCCTTCGACGCGGGTGGTTTTGATCAAAGGCTATGACGCGCAAGGCATTGTCTGGTACACCAATTTTGAAAGCCGCAAGGGTCAGGAACTGGCGGCTAACCCGTTTGCTGCGCTGCAATTTCATTGGGTGGAACTAGAGCGCGTGGTGCGCATCGAAGGCCGGGTGGAAAAAGTAAGCGATCTGGAAGCGGATGCCTACTATGCCAGCCGCCCGCTCGATTCGCGTATAGGCGCTTGGGCCTCGCCGCAAAGCCAGGTGATTAGTGGGCGCGGCGTGCTGGTGGCCAACGCGGCCAAATACGCCGCGCAGTTTTTGCTCAACCCGCCGCGCCCGCCGCACTGGGGCGGTTACCGCCTGCGGCCTGACAACTGGCAGTTTTGGCAAGGGCGCAAAAGCCGCTTACATGACCGGCTGCAATACCGGCTAGAAGGTGGCTCCGGCGGCGCATGGTTGCGCCAGCGCCTGGCGCCCTGAACGGCAGCGCGTTTCGGTCATTGCCCCCAGCCCGCCCGCATGCCTCGCTTTGCCGCTAATCTAACCCTGCTCTACCAAGAGCATACTTTTTTGGACCGTTTCGCCGCCGCCGCGCAGGACGGCTTTAGCGCGGTGGAATATTTGTTTCCGTATGCGTTTTCCGCCCAGGAACTGCAGCAGCGTTTACAAGACCATGGCTTGCAACAAGTGCTTTTTAACGCACCCCCAGGCGATTGGGACGCTGGCGAGCGTGGCCTGGCCTGCCTGCCCGGACGCGAAACCGAGTTTCGGGAAGGCTTTGCCAAGGCACTGGCGTACGCAGCAGCACTCGGCTGCCCGCGCGTGCATGTGATGGCCGGCATTGCGCCTCCTGCAGCCGCCCCGGATTTACTGCAAAAAACCTATGAAACGAATTTGCAATGGGCCGCTCTAGCGGCGCAGCCAGCGGGCATCGATGTGCTGATTGAACCGATAAATACCCGCGACATGCCAGGCTATTTTCTGAACCACCAGCACGCGGCGCACCAGATCGTGCAAGCCCTGGGCGCGCCCAACCTGAAAGTACAGTTCGATCTCTACCACTGCCAGGTCATGGAAGGCGATGTGGCCAGCAAGCTGCGCCACTACCTACCCACAGGCCGCGTCGGTCATCTACAAATCGCCGGGGTGCCCGAGCGGCAGGAGCCTTCCGTCGGCGAGCTGAACTATGACTATCTGTTTGAGGTCATTGATGCCGTGAGCGCCCAATGCGGCTGGGAGGGCTGGGTAGGTTGCGAATACCGCCCGGCGCTGGGCGCCTTACCCGGCGGAACATCACAGGGTTTGGGCTGGCTGAAGGCATGGAGAGAATCGCGTGCATAGCCTCAGCCACCTTGCCAGCTCCGCTGGCCTTGGCTCCACAAGGCGGATCCGAACTAAAGCCGAGGATTGATTGACCCGGATCAATACCGCAGCAAACCAGTGCCTTTAAAGTGGCCGTCTCTCTGACTATTAAGAAAGATGGCCCCATGAGTACCCATAGCGCAGCCCAAAGAGCCCGTGTCATGCAAGACATTGAACTCACCATCAAAGACGCCGAGGCCTTGTTGCGTATGACCGCACAGGAAGTCGGCGACGAAGCTGCACATGTGCGCGCCCGTGTGCAAGATCGCCTGCACCGGGCCACGCAAGAGTTACAAGATGTGAAGGACGCCGCGATCCAGAGCACCAAAGAAGCAGCCCAGGCCACCGAGGCTTTTATGCAAGACCACCCCTGGAAGTCGCTGGGCATCGCCGCTGCGGCCGGCTTGGTTATCGGCCTGCTGATCAGCCGCCGCTAAGCATCGGCGCCGATGAGCGAATTACCAGGGGCCGGATTTTTTGCCAACGTGCGCCAGTTGCTGGCCACGCTGCTGGAAACCGCAGAGGTGCGGCTGCAATTGCTGGGCACCGAGCTAGAGCAGGAAAAGCGCCGGGTATTTGCGGCCTTGGTGCTGGCTGCCCTAGCCCTGGTGTGCCTGGCACTGGCTTTGGTGATGCTTAGCGTGCTGGTATTGCTGATTTTTTGGGACAGCTACCGTGTGTTTGCCGCTTGCGCCTTGGTCTTGCTGTTTGGAAGTGGCGGCGTTTATTTGCTGTACCGAGCCAAGCAAAAATTAAGTGCGCCCTCAGGCCTGTTTGAATACAGCTTGGCCGAACTGCAGCGCGACCGCGCAAAGGACTAAGCGGCCATGGCCCGCCCACCCGCGTCACGCGAAGTCCAATTACTGGAAAGGCAAAACGCGTTGCGCGCGCAAAGCGCCATGCTGCGCCAGCGGGCCAGGCGCCAGATTGCCGAAATAGGGGCTCCGCTGGAGCAAGTGCAACAGGGCCTGCAATGGATGCAAAAGCCCACCCTGCCAAATGCCATTTGGGCCTTAACCGCCGCAAGCCTGCTGTTTGGAAAGACCCGCACCTGGGGCCTCAAAGCGCTGCGCCTGATGCGCCTTTGGCGCACGCTACGGGCGGCGCTGTTTAGCTAATGCTTTACTTCACCGCGACCGCGTCCGTCATCCGGTAGTACATACCATAAGGATCATCGGCCAGCACGGAGAATTTGCCCTCTACCACCACTGGCTCCATGGAATAGCGAACCGGCGTTTTGGTAGTCACTTCCACCATGCTCTCGGGTCCCCCGGGCAGGCAAAAAGAGCAGGTCAGAGGCACCGAACTGATGAGGAAATGGCGTTGCTTCTCGCCCGGATCCAGGGGCATCATGAAGCCTTGAATGCGCTGGGTTTTCTGGTTCAAGCCCTGTTGCGCAACCCCAAAGACCGGCAGGATACGGCTCTTCACCGTTTTGGTTTTGACGTCGGTCAGCACCGACCAAGGCACCACATCCGCACGCGGCTGCAAGGGTGCGAACGGGCTGTTGGCGCCATGCTCTCCCGCACCCGTTCTCATGGGTACCGCTAAGGCCGGGGTGGGCACGCTCGGGGCCGATGCGCCCGCTGCAGGCGTCGATTGCGCATATGCCGGACTCATAGACAGCATCGCCGCCCCAAGGGCCAAAGCCCCAACTACATAGCGCTTCGAAACAGAAATATGCATACCAACTCCTTGAACAAGGCACCTACCGAAAAATATCAAAACTTCAATGCTGGTGCTTCATACCGCACATTTTGCCTATCGCCAGCCCTTTGCATGCGGCTTGCAGCTCCGCCTCGCAAGCGCTTTCCTTTTTGCCGGCCTCCAAACATTTGGCCGCGCCTTCGTGGGCCGATGCCATTGCACGGTGGCGGGCAACATCCTCCTGGCGTTCTTTATCGCCGTGTTTATCAGCAGCAAAAGCCAGCATGCAGCAGAAAGCCAGGGTACAAAATAATACTTTTCTCATGATCTATTCCTTAGTTTGAAGTAGTTGCAAAACATCGCTTTGGTAGGCCTGCCACACCGGTAGCAAGGCAGCGCCAAGCGCCACCAGCGCCGCCAGCGCAGGCACCACCCACAGAGTGTGCGACCAGAGCAAGCCGGTGGCCATCAGCTGGCTTTCCAAACCCAGTACCCAGGCCAAACCCAGAACAAAAGTCTGGCCCAAGGCCAAGCCGCACAGCGCAGACATAATCGCCAGCCAGAGCGCCTCTGCCATCAACAACAGGCCAATGCGGCTGGCCGGTGCGCCCAACATACGCAGCAAAGCCAAATCGCCGCGGCGCTCGCGCACTGCATTCCATAAAGCAATGAAGACGCTCAGGCCCGCGGTGAATAGCAGCAGGCCAGCAAAAGCACGCAACACATCGGTACCTAGCCCCAGCATATGCAATAGGCGCGTCACTTCAAGCGCCGGTGCCGCTGCTTGCATTTCGGTAGTGGTGTTCACCCAGCGCGGGAAGGTGACGGCCGCCAGCGGGCTGGTGTAGCGGACCAAGGCCATGGTTACTTCGCGCTCCTCTTCCAGCGCCTGGCGGTCTTCTTCGTCCAGGGCATGGGCGTCTTCATGCACGTTCCAGACCGAAGCGCTGTCGGTGATGACCAGTCGGTCGATGACGCCGCCATGGGGAGCGAGCACACCGACCACGGTATAAGCCTGATCGCCGTGGGCATGGCCGCCTGCGCCCAGGCCATGGGAGCCTGCAAACTTTTGACCCAAGCCCAAGCCTAAAGTGCGCGCGACGGTGGCGCCCAGCACCACCTGCATGGGCGCATCCCACACGCGCCCTTGCGCCAGCGTGGTTTGGTAATGCTTCAGGTAAGACGGCGAGGTGCCCACAATGCGATAACCCTGCAAGTTGTCACCCAGGCTGATGGGAATAATCTCGGCGACCAAGGGATTTTTCTTGAGCGCATTGACCGCTGCCATGGGCACATTGCCTGGCGGTACATCCAGGTGCAGCACGCCGGACAAAATCAATTGCATAGGGCTGCCTTTGGCGCCCACTACCACGTCGATACCGGCCAGATCGCGGTCAAAAACACGCTCTATATGGTGCGACACCAGCAATAAAAACGTTATAGAGCCCAGGCCCAGACTCAAGAGCAGTACATTGAGCAGTGCCGCCATCGGGCGCGCCCACACATAGCGCCAGGCATAGGCCAGCGTGCTCATGCCTGCAAGTACCCGGCTGCCGTGACAAGTGCGCTGGTGGACCCTGCTGGAGACAGGTGCAGCAAGATCGGCGCTACAGCCGTGCAGGCCGATACAGCCGGCGCGATGCGCGCATCATGCGTGGCGATGACTAAGGTGGCGTTGTGCTCCTTTGCAGCGTGTACCAGCATTTGCACAGCGCCCTGCGCTGCCGCATCGTCCAGGCTGGCGGTGGGTTCGTCGGCCAGGATCAGCGCGGGCTGCATCAAGACCGCGCGCGCCAAGGCAACCCGCTGCGCCTGACCTCCGGACAATTGCGAGGGAAGTCGCTGGGCCAATTCAGCCACGCCTAACTGCAGCAAAGCCTGCCGCACCCGCGGCCTATCGACCGGCAAGCCTGCCGCCCAAAAAGCCAATTCCAGGTTGTGCTGTACCGTCAAAGCGGCGCTTAAATACAGCTTTTGTGGCAAAAATCCGATGCTGCGCGCGCGCCAGGCATCGGCGCTGCGGCCGGACAAAGCCCGCAAGTCCTGCCCCGCCACTACCAGCGCACCTTGCTGCGGTTTGACCAGCGCTGCCAGCAATGCCAGCCAGGTTGATTTGCCGCTGCCAGACAGACCACTGAGCAAGACAAGGGCGCCCTGCGGCACCGCCACATCGGGGAATACCAAAGGCTGACCCGCACCGTAGGCAAATTGCAATTGCTGCGTTTTAATCATACGAATCAGGCCATCCGGGACATGCGCTATCAGGGCTTGGCCAGGCGCGCGAACGTCTTTTTGAACTTGGCCACTTTAGGTGCCGCCACTGCCATGCAGTAGCCCTGGCCGGGGTTCTTGGCAAAAAAGTTTTGGTGGTATTCCTCGGCGCGGGCATAGTTGGACAGCATCTGTACCTCGGTGACTAGGGGTTTGCCAAAGTCGCCGGCGGCATCTAAGGCCTGCACCATGGCCTGAGCCGCTTGCAGTTGCTCGGACGTGGTGCAGTAAATAGCGCTGCGGTACTGGGTGCCTACGTCATTACCCTGGCGGTTAAGCGTCGTCGGATCGTGGATCAGGAAAAAGATTTCCAGCAACTCGGTCAAACTGATTTGCTGGGGGTCAAACTCCAGTCGCACCACCTCGTTGTGGCCGCTGGTGCCGGTGCAGACCATCTCGTAAGTGGGCTGGGGCGCCTGCCCGTTGCTGTAACCGGACTCCACCTGCGTGAGCCCACGCACCTGCAAAAACACCGATTCGGTGCACCAAAAACATCCTCCCCCCAGAATCAGGGTTTGTGTAGCTGAGCCCATGCGCAATATCTCCTAGGTCAAGACCGAATGGTCAAAACCCCGAGCATAAGGCGCTCGCGTGTCCGCACGGCGTAGCCCAGGGTGCGCGGGGGCAAAACGGCCTTGCCCTGCTTTGCTTAGGAAGCCTGCACAAAGGCGTTCAGGCGCACATTCGCAGCCAAGCGTTACACTACTAACCAACTGGTCAGTAAAAATGCAGTTAATCAAAAACTTCTTCCAACCTAGCTGCCCCATGCCGGTCAAGCGCGAGCGTCGCAAGGAGGCGCGTCCCGGCGAACTGTTGCAGGCCGCACTGACCTTGTTCGTGGAGAAAGGCTTTGCCGCTACCAAGGTGGAAGACGTGGCCCGCATGGCTGGGGTATCCAAAGGCACTTTGTTCCTTTATTTCAGCAGCAAAGAAGAATTGTTCAAAGCCGTGGTTCGGGACAAGATCGTGGGCCAGTTGTCGCAGTTCCATGCCGCCATTGACGCCTTTGAGGGCCCAACCGACCGACTGATGCGCACTTTTTTGCACGCCTGGTGGCAGCAGGCAGACGCCAGCCAAAGCAGCGGTATTGCCAAGCTGATGCTCAGCGAGGGGCAGCAATTTCCTGAGCTAGCCGCTTTTTACCGCGAAGAGGTTATCGACCCGGCGCGCGAGTTGATTGCGCGCGTGCACGGGCGCGGCGTAAAGCGGGGCGAATTTCGGCCCATTGACCCTACTTATGGCCCCTTGACGCTGCTGTCATCGATACTATTTTTGGCCCTGTGGCGCCACGCGCCGGCTTTGAGCCCCTCTCAAATAAGCCCTTTGCAACCCTTGGCTTACTTGGACGCCTTGATTGATACCTACCTTAGCGGGGTTTTGCTGCGTGAGCCGACGCACCCTGTACTTGATAAAAAAGCCTTATGAAATCGAAATTACCCTGGATATTTTTGGTGCTGGCGCTTATTGCGGGCGGCGGCGCGTTCCAATGGCAACGTGTGAAGAGCAGCGCGACTGCGAGCACCGCCGTTGGCGCAGCGGCCAGCCCCGCATCGGCTGCCAGTGCGGCTGCCAAGTCCTTGCCCGTGGTGGCGCTGGCTGCCAGCGACTTGGTCAGTGTGCAAACCATCGCGCTGGTCCAGGTGCTGCAAATCTCCGGGCCGGTCAAAGCGGTGAATTCGGCTTTTGTGAAGGCCCGCGTGTCCGGTGAAATGCAAGACTTGCTGGTACGTGAGGGCGACTATGTCAAAGCCGGGCAGGTGATTGCACGCGTGGACAGCACCGAATACCAAGCGCGCCTGCGCCAGGCACAGCAACAAGCCCAATCGGCCAAGGCGCAGGTTGATATTGCGCAGCGCACCTATGACAACAACCGCTCGCTGGTGGACCAGGGCTTTATTTCCAAAACCGCACTGGAAATGTCCGCCTCCAACCTGGCGGCCAGTCAGGCCAGTTACCAAGCGGCGCAATCGGGCGTGGATGTGCTGCAAAAATCTTTGGACGACGCGGTCATGCGCGCGCCCATTACCGGCCAGGTATCCCAACGCCTGGCGCAAAACGGGGAGCGGGTTGCCGTTGATGCGCGTGTGGTGGAGATTGTGGACCTGGCGCAATTAGAAATGGAAGCCAGCTTGAGCGCCGAAGATGCGGCCCGGGTGCGGCTTGGCCAAGTAGCGCAGGTCAGCATCGACGGCAGCATTGACACCGTGGCCGCCAAGGTGGTTCGGGTCAACCCGATTGCCACCGCAGCTAGCCGCGCGGTGGTGGTGTACCTGGCGCTTTCACCCCATGCCCAACTGCGACAAGGGCTATTTGTGCAAGGCCATTTATCCACCGGCAGCCGCACCGGCCCGGCGCTTCCCTTGAGCGCGGTACGCACAGACAAGCCGGTGACCTATGCGCAAACCATCGTGGACGGCAAAGTGGCGCATCAAACGGTGGTAACCGGCTTTATCGGCGACTACCAGGGGCAAACCATGGTCGAAGTGATCGGCTTAGCGCCGGGCACGCGCGCGCTGCTGGGCAGCGTGGGCGCCTTACTGGCGGGCACGCCCGTCACCGTCAACGAAGCGGGCAAGTAATTTATGTGGTTTACCCGCGTCAGCCTGAACAATCCGGTGTTGGCCACCATGATGATGGTCGCGCTGGTGGTGTTGGGCCTGTTTTCTATGAACAGGCTCAAGGTCGATCAGTTTCCGAACATTGACTTCCCCACGGTCGTGGTGATTACCGATTACCCAGGCGCTGCACCCGAGATTGTGGAGAGCGAAGTTTCTAAAAAGCTGGAAGAGGCGGTCAACACGATTGCCGGCATCAGCTCCCTTACCTCGCGCAGCTACGAAGGCCAGTCGGTGGTCATCATCAGCTTTGACCTGACCATGAATGGTCGCAAAGCGGCCGACGATGTGCGCGAGAAAGTTGCAGCCGTCAAACCCTCGTTACGAACTGAGGTGAAAGAGCCGCGGGTTCTGCGCTTTGACCCGTCGGCCAAGGCGGTCTGGTCGGTAGCGGTCCTACCCGATGGCAAAGGCCCCACGCTCAGCGCCGTGGAGCTGACCAACTGGGCCGAGCAGGTGTTTAAAAAGCGCCTGGAAAATGTGCCCGGCGTGGGATCGGCCAGCGTGGTGGGTGGCACCAAACGCGAGATCAATATTTACCTCAACCCGCAAGCCATGGAGTCGCTGGGCATTACGCCTGACCAGGTGGTCTCGGCCGTGCGCAATGAGAACCAAGACTTGCCCCTGGGCAGCATCCGATCCTTGGAGCAAGAGCGGGTGATTCAGGTCTCAGGCCGCATGCAAAGGCCTGCGGACTTTGGCAACATCATCGTCGCCCGCAAAAACGGGGCGCCGGTGCGGGTCAGCCAAATTGCACAACTCAAAGATGGCGCGCAGGAAGTGGAAAACCTGGCCCTGTACAACGGGCAGCGTACCTTGCTGTTGTCGGTGCAAAAATCGCAAGACGAGAACACCATTGGCGTCGTTGACGGGCTGGAAAAAACCCTGGTCGAAGTGCGTAAACAATTGCCGCCGGGCATCCGGCTGGAAACGATTACCGATGGCTCGCGTCAGATCCGCGTGTCCGTGGACAACGTCAACCGCACGCTGATCGAAGGCGCGGTGCTCACCGTATTGATTGTGTTTTTGTTTCTCAACTCCTGGCGCTCGACCATCATCACCGGCCTCACGCTGCCGATTGCCTTGATAGGTACGTTTTTGTTCATGTACATGCTGGGTTTCACCATCAATATGATCAGCATGATGGCGCTTAGCCTGTGCGTAGGTTTGCTGATTGACGATGCCATCGTGGTACGCGAAAACATCGTGCGCCATATTCAAATGGGCAAGACGCCGTTTCAAGCTGCTATGGACGGCACGCAAGAAATCGGGCTGGCGGTGCTGGCGACTACCTTGTCTATCGTGGCCGTGTTTTTACCCATCGGTTTTATGGCCGGCATCATTGGCAAGTTTTTCCACGAATTTGGCCTGACGATTGTGGTGGCCGTGCTGATCTCCATGTTTGTGAGCTTCACGCTAGACCCTATGCTCTCCAGCGTTTGGCACGACCCGAGTGTCCAAAGCCATGGGAAGCACAGCGGGCCGGCTAACTGGTACGACAAAACCATAGGCCGCGTCACCGGCTGGTTTGACCGGGGTACGAATTACCTGGTTGATGTGTACCAACGCATTTTGCGCTGGGCGCTAGGCCACAAACTGGCTACTGTGTTGCTGGCCATGGGCATTTTTATCGCCAGCGTATTCATGGTGCCACTGCTAGGTACCGAGTTTGTGCCGAAGTCAGATTTTTCGGAAACCACGGTCAACTTTCATACGCCGGTAGGTTCTTCCTTGGAAGTGACCGAGGCGCGCGCCAAGCAGGTCGAAGCCATCGTGCGTGAATTTCCGGAAGTGCGCTACACGCTGACCACCATCAATACCGGCACCGCGCAAGGCAAGATGTACGCAAGCATTTACATCCGCTTGGTGGACCGCAAAGCGCGCAAACGCGGGATTGAAGAAATATCTACTATTTTGCGCGAGCGCTTGGCCCATGTGCCAGGCATTACCGTCACCCATATCGGCTTATTCGACTCGGTGGGCGGCAGCAAACAAATCACATTTTCGCTGCTAGGCAGCGATATCCAGACTTTGGAACGCATTGCCCAAAGCGCCTTGCCCCAACTGCGCGAAATCCCCGGCCTGGTAGATCTGGACTCCAGCATGAAGCCCAACAAGCCCACGCTGGAATTAGAGGTCAACCGCGACGCGGCCTCCGACTTGGGCCTCTCCCTGGCCCAGATCGGCAACAGCCTGCGCACCTTGGTGGCCGGTCAAACCGTGGGCAATTGGCGCGCCAGCGACGACCAGACCTACGACGTCAATGTGCGACTCAACCCAGCCGCGCGCGACAGCGCCACGGACCTAGAACGCATGCCCTTGGCGATGGGCAGCAATGCCGATGGATCAGGGCGCATCGTGCGCCTGAACCAGGTCGCCAAACTGGTAGAGACCCGAACATCCAACCAAATCAATCGGCGCGACTTGTTACGCGAGGTGTCGATCAATGCCAATGTCAGCGGCCGCTCGGCCGGCGAGGTATCCAAAGACATCAAGAAAGTGATGGACAGCATCAGCATGCCGCCGGGCTACAGCACCCAGTTCAGCGGATCGACCAAAGACATGGCCGACTCCTTTGGCTATGCCGTGTCGGCGCTGGCACTAGGCATTGTGTTCATTTACATGATTCTCGCCAGCCAGTTCAAAAGCTTTTTGCAACCGCTGGCGCTGATGACAGCCTTGCCGCTGACCCTGATCGGCGTGGTGCTGGCGCTGATGGCCTTTCGCTCCACCCTGTCCATGTTCTCGGTCATCGGCGTGCTAATGCTGATGGGCCTGGTCACCAAAAATGCAATTTTGCTGGTGGACTTTGCCATCCGGGCGCGCGCAGGCTCTACGGACGCCCAGGGACGTGCCGTACCGGGCTTGGAGCGTAATGCGGCCTTGCTGATGGCCGCCAAAGTGCGCCTGCGCCCGATTTTGATGACTACCCTGGCCATGATTTTTGGCATGGTGCCGCTGGCCTTTGCGCTTTCTGAAGGCTCAGAAATGCGCGCGCCCATGGGCCAAGCGGTGATCGGTGGCGTGATTACCTCGTCCCTGCTGACGCTGGTCGTGGTACCGGTGGTGTATTGCTATTTGGACGATCTAGGTCAATGGATGCGCAGACTCTTCGGGCTGCCAGCCCCTGGCTCAGAGGCGCCGTCACAAGTCGCCGGTAAAATTGAGCCCGTCTGAGCTGCGCTCTCGAAAGTATTGCCATGAACCTTGTCAACATCGCCCAAGCCCGCTTCAATATGATTGAGCAGCAAATCAGACCCTGGAATGTGCTGGATGCCGAGGTCCTGACCTTGCTGGCCGATGTGCGGCGCGAAGAGTTTGTGCCCTTGGCGCACCAAGCCCTGGCCTTTGCGGATCTGGAAGTGCCCCTGGGCCACGGCCAGTACATGCTGGCACCGCGCCTGGAAGCGCGCATGCTGCAAGACTTGCACATTCAGCCCCATGAAAAAGCCCTCGAGATCGGCACCGGCTCGGGCTATATGGCAGCGCTGCTGGGGCGCCGCGCGCACAGCGTGCTGAGCCTGGAGCGCATCCCAGAACTGGCTGTCAGTGCCCGCGCCCATCTACAAAAAGCCGGCTTGCACAAGGTCGAAGTACGGGTTGCGGATGGCTCCCAAGCCTTGGGCGACTTAGGGAAATTTGACGCCATCGTGCTCAGCGGCTCGGTGCCCCAAGTGCCCCAACATGTGCTGGACCTGCTGGCGGTGGGCGGCCGCCTGATCGCCATTGTGGGCGATGAGCCCATCATGTCGGCGCAGCTGATTACCCGCGTGAGCGAGACCGCCCTGCGCAGCACCACACCCTGGGACGCCAACGCACCGCGTCTGCACGGATTTGCCGAACATTCACAGTTTCACTTTTAAAGCATTGGCTATCCAACGATGATTGCACAGGTTCGTCCCGCCGATTTCGCCGCTTGGTTGGCGGCTGTCGCGCAATCGCACCCCATGGACGCGCCGGTCTTGCTCGATGTGCGCGAACCTTATGAGTTGGACTGGGCACAGCTGGTACATGGCCCTGACTTTCGCGTCCTCGCTATCCCCATGGCGCATATACCCGCGCGCTTGGCCGAACTCGACCCCGACCAAGCCATTGCCTGCCTGTGCCACCATGGCATGCGCAGCATGCAGGTGGCTCGCTTTCTGGTCAGCAACGGTTTTGGCCATGTGGTCAACATCGAAGGCGGTATCGACGCCTGGTCGGCGCAGGTCGATAGCACTATTGCACGTTATTGACGCAAAAACATTCTTCGTTGACGAACACTATCCGGCCCCAACAACATCTATTTAACGACCGAGAAACTGCCCATGAAAAAACCCATCCACCCCTCGCGTTTACGCCATGTAGTACTACTGATGGCGATCGGCATGGCACCGGCCGCGCAGGCCCAAAGCCTGGTGGACTTGTATGCCGCCGCGCGCGACTTTGATGCCAGCTACCAATCAGCCAAAGCGCAAAACGACGCCAACCTGTACAAAGCGGATCAGGCCATGGCCCTGGTCTTGCCCAAGGTCGGCATCAATGCCACCTGGAGCGCCGGCCTGGCGCAAGCGGACCGCGGCTTTAACAATAACTCCATGACGCTGGACGCCAGCCAGGCCTTGTACCGGCCAGCGGACGACGCCAGCTATGCGCAAAGCCGCAAAGCGGTACAACAAGCCGCCAGCGCCTTGCAAACTGCCGAACAGGAACTGATATTGCGCCTGAGTCAGGCCTACTTTGATGTGCTGGCATCGGCCGACAGCCTGGAGTTTGTAAAAGCCCAGAAAGTAGCAGTTCAAGAACAACTGGCTGCCGCCAAACGCAACTTTGAAGTCGGCACTTCCACGATTACCGACGCGCGCGAAGCGCAAGCCCGTTTTGATTTGGTGCTGGCCCAAGAAATCGCTGCCGAAAATGATTTGCGCGTCAAGACATTGGCGCTGGCGCAGTTAGTGGGCAAGTCCGATGTCAAGCCGCTGGCGGTTGCGCCGGATTTCAATCTTTCCCAGTTCTCGCCCGCCGACATGAATGAGTGGCTGACCATTGGTCAAACCGATCACCCCGCCATCCGTCAGCTCAATCTGGCGTTGGAAGTGGCCCGCCTGGAAACCCAGAAGGCCAATGCAGCCCATATGCCTACGGTGGATCTGGTGGCCCGCTACCAGGCCACCACCAACAATGGCAGCGTGGCCTCGTCACTGTTTGCGGGCTCCAATGCTTACACAGTGGGTTTCAACATCAACCTGCCATTGTTTTCCGGCTACTCGATTCAAAACCGCGTCAAAGAAACCTTGTCTCTAGAAGACAAGGCGCGCGCGGATCTGGAAGCAGTGCAACGCAATGTGGCGCAGAGCACCCGTGCAGCGTTTATGGGCGTGGATTCAGCACTCGGACAAGTGCGGGCCTACCAGGCAGCGGCCATCTCCAGCCAAAGCGCGCTCGATGCCAACAAGCTCGGCTACCAGGTGGGCGTGCGCATCAACATCGACGTGCTCAATTCCCAAAGCCAGCTGTACGACACCAAAGCTAAGCTGTCTAAAGCGCGCTACGATGTCTTGGTGGGCAACCTCAAACTGCGCCAGGCCAGCGGCATCCTTAAGGCCGCTGATCTACAAGCGATCAACGCACTGCTGCGCTAAGCGCTAAACGGCAGGGTGCCTCAGCCCTGACGCCACAGCACATCCAAGGCCCGGCTTAAACGCAGTGCCGCACCCCTGTGGGTCTGCGCAAAAGCCCAGGCAGCGCTGCTGGCCGCTTCCAAGGCCACCGGGTCTTCCAGTAATTGCATAGCCGCATGCAAGGCCGATGCCATGTCAGGCCGCACCAGGGCGGCCCCGGTCTCCTGGGCCATTTCGGCGGCTTGCGCAAAGTTAAAGGTATGCGGGCCCATGACCACCGGGCAACGGCAGGCAGCAGCCTCAATCAGGTTTTGCCCGCCTAGCGGCGCAAAGCTGCCGCCCAGCAAGGCTACATCGGCCAGCCCGTAATAAAAAGCCATCTCGCCCAGCGTATCGCCCAACCAAATATCAGCGGCCGAAAACTGGGCGCCATCGACCGATCGGCGTGCCACCGACAAGCCCGCCGACTGCAGCAAGTCGGCTACCGCGTCAAAACGCTGCGGATGGCGCGGCACGATTAAGCACTGCACCCGGTCCATACCCAGCCCGTTTGCCTGCGCATGGCGCATGGCATCGAGCCACATCTGCTCTTCGCCTTCACGGCTTACGGCCAGCATCAGTACCGGGCGCAGCTGCGCCTGGCGGACCGCTTGGCCTTGGCTCCACAAAGCCAAGTCGGGCTCCATGTCAAACTTGATATTGCCGGTCGGCGCATGGGGCTTGACCCCCAACGCGCGAAAACGCATGGCCTGGTCCTCGTCCTGCGGCCAGACGCCAGCCAGGCTCTGATAAGCCGGTTCGGCCAACCAATGCAAGCGCTGGGCGCGCTGCAAGGAATGCGCGCTTAAGCGCGCATTGACCAGGCACAGCGGCACCGAGGCCTGGACGCAAGCGCGCACCAGATTGGGCCAGATTTCCGTATCCACCAGCAAACCCAGGCGTGGCCTGAAGTGCTGCACAAAACTACGCGTGGCAGCCGGCGTGTCCCAGGGCTGCCAAACCTGCAAATCGCCTGCTTGCAGCAAGTCAGCGCCGGCATCCAGCCCGGTGGCCGTGCCATGGGTGAGCAATAAGCGCATGCCGGGCCATTGCGCGCGCAATAAAGCAATCAATGCCCCGATAGCACGGGTTTCGCCCAGGGACACCGAATGCACCCACAACACCGGACCCGCTTGCAAGGCCGCTGTACCGTAGTGCCCGAAACGCTGTTCCACATGCTGCGCATATGCCGGCTCGCTACGCGCCCGGCGGCGCAACTTCCAGCGCAGCGCGGGCTGCAACAAGACCATCAGGCCGCTGTACAGCAGATGCACCAGACTTTGCAGCGCAGAGACGGGACGCGGCGCCGGCAGCTTTGATTCCGAATTGTTCATGGGCGCACCCGGCCCCCAGGGGATGCGGCTACGGCTGCTTGCCAGGCATCCCAAACCTGGGCCACGTCGGGCGCCTGTGCGCCGCCGACAACGCGTTGGTAGTCTCGCCCCACCGGCCCGGCACGCCAGGCGCGGTCCTGGCTAAAGATCTGTACATGCGGCAAATCAAGCGCCACGGCCAAATGGCTAAGGCCTGAATCAACGCCAATCACGCCCGCGCTGGCAGCCATTCGACGGGCCAGCGCGTCCAGGCTTTGCGCCGGCCAAACGCACGCCATCGGGCCCAACTGGCCCGCAAGCGCCTTTACCCGCGCCAACTCCCGCGCCCCGGCGTGCGGCAAGCCCACAGAAAACCCGGCCGCGATCAATTTTTGCGCTACAGCGAGCCAATGGTCGTCAGGCCACTCGTTGTCCGAACGCGTGGTGCCGTGCGCCAACACCACCTCAGGCGGACCCTCGTGTGCGACCGCACGCGTATCCAAATTCCAGCCCCAGCGTGCCGGCATGTGCAGTAGCGGCTCAGCGCTGTAAGCCAATGCCTGCGCCGCCAGCAGGCGGTAACGCGCTACCGCATGGATGCGCTGGGGCATAGGCACACTGCGCTGCAGAAGGCAGCGCACTGGCCACTCGTAGGAACAAGCGTCACTTCCATTGGCATAGGTCGCGCTAAAACCGCTGGGCTGCAGACGGGCTGCACGCGCCACCCAGGCTGATTTGACCAATCCTTGGAAGTCAAGCACAGCGTCATAGGCATCCTGGCGCAATCGGACGTGAAATGCGCGGCGTTCTGCACGGGTTGGCGCGCTAAAAAAAGACTTGCGCCAACGCCTTTGTCCCATCGGTATGACGGCGCGCACGCCACTTACCAAAGACACCAGGGGCGCAAATGCTTCTTCTACAAGCCAATCGATCTGTGCGTCTGGAAGCACCGCCAACAGGTCAGGCACCACCGCCATGGTCTGAATCACATCACCCAAGGAAGAAAGCTTGACGATCAAGATGCGCATGGGGCCAGGCGGAAGGATTTAATGCGCAGCCGCTTCCACCCGTGCATCGGGCTTGACACTGCGCAACAAAACCATCATGGCCTCTTGAATACGCGCCAGCGCTTGCGCATCATGGCCCTCAAAGCGCAGCACCAGCACCGGTGTGGTGTTGGAGGCACGTACCAGGCCAAAACCATCGGGCCAATCCACCCGCAAACCATCGATCGTGGTGCATACCGCTGGGGCGACAAAGTTTGCCGCCGCTACCAAGCGCTCCACTACGGCGTGCGCTTCGCCTTCTTGGCAAGGCACGTTGAGTTCGGGCGTGGAAAAGCTGGTGGGCAAGGCGTGCAACAAGGCATTGGAGTCGGCGACGCGGCTGACGATTTCCAGCAAACGGCATCCCGCATAGGTGCCGTCGTCAAAGCCAAACCAGCGCTCTTTGAAAAAGATATGCCCGCTCATCTCGCCACCCAGGGGCGAATCGATCTCGCGCATTTTGGCCTTGATCAAAGAGTGGCCGGTTTTGAACATCAGCGGCACGCCACCTGCTGCAGCGATGGCGGGTGCTAGGCGCTGCGAGCATTTCACGTCAAACAAAATCGTAGCGCCCGGCACGCGGACCAGCACGTCCTGCGCAAACAACATCATTTGCCGGTCTGGGAAAATATTGCTGCCATCGCGCGTCACAATGCCTAGGCGGTCGCCGTCGCCATCAAAGGCCAGGCCCAACTCGGCGTCACTGGCCTGCAAGGCGGCGATCAGGTCACGCAGATTTTCGGGCTTGCTCGGGTCCGGGTGGTGGTTAGGAAAATTGCCATCCACCTCGCTGTACAACTCGGTCACCTCACAGCCGATGGCGCGCAAAATGCCTGGCGCGCTGGCCCCGGCGATGCCATTGCCCGAATCCACCACGATTTTGAGGGGACGCGCCAACTTGATGTCAGCTACGATACATTCGCGATACGTGGGTAAAACCTCGGCCTGGGTACAGCCGCCACCGGCTTGCAAATCCCAGCTCTCGTCTTCCATGATGCGGCGCAGGGACTGGATTTCCTCGCCGTAAATCGCCTTGCTGCCCAGGACCATTTTGAACCCGTTGTAATCACGAGGGTTGTGGCTCCCGGTAACCTGGATGCCGCTGTTGCACAAGGTGCAGGCGGCAAAGTACAGCATGGGCGTGGTGGCGGGGCCGATATCGATGACTTGTACGCCCACATCCTGCAAGCCCTGCATTAATGCGCCAGCCAGCAGCGGCCCGCTCAGGCGTCCGTCACGCCCTACGGCTACCGTGTGCTCGCCCTGGCGCATGGCCAGGGTGCCAAAAGCGCGCCCTAGCGCGCGCGCCATATCGGCATGCACGGTGGAAGGCACGATGCCCCGAATGTCGTAGGCTTTGAAAATGGTGGGGGAAAGTTGCATGCGGTGAAGTTGCTTGAGTTTTTTTTGTGTACGCTCGGATGGCAGGCTCAGTGCGGCGCATTGTAGAAGGGGCACCTGCCAGCCGTTGCCCACTGCCTGCGCCTTGGGTAGGCGCACAACAGAGTGCGCAAAAAGCGCCTTACCGAACGTGCGCTGGGCTTGTGGGCAAGCCCGATACACTGCAACAAGCAAAAACCCGCCCTTACGCCCCATGTACCGCTTCCCGCCCCAGGCAGTCACCTGCAGCTACCCCAGTCCATTCGGACGCATGGCGCTGCTGGCAGCTGATGCGGCCCTTTTGGGCGCATGGTTTGAAGGCCAGCAACACTTCCCGGTGCTGGATACTTTTCAAAAGCGCCCGAGGCATGGGGTGCTGGAACAAGCCTGTAGCCAGTTAAACGACTATTTTTCGAAAAAGCGCACTGCGTTCTCGCTGCCCTTGGATTGCGCGGGTGGCACCACCTTTCAGGAATCGGTGTGGCAAGCCTTGCGCGCAATTCCCACCGGCACGACCAGCACCTATGGCGCGATTGCGCAGGCCATCGGCAACCCGGCAGCGGTGCGCGCCGTAGGTGCTGCAATAGGCCGTAATCCGCTTAGCATTTTTATACCCTGCCACCGTGTGCTCGGTGCCAGGGGTGCCCTGACAGGCTACGCCGGTGGTCTAGAACGCAAAATCGCTCTTTTGCAACTCGAAAGCGCGATTTGAATTCCCCTGCTGTTGACGCGCGCCCACCGCGCTGGGTGCCTGATTTCATCGCCTTGGCGGCCATCTGGGGCGCTTCTTTTTTATTCACGCGCCTGAGCATGGTCGGATTTGGACCGGTGGCCACCGCCGCGCTACGGGTCATCATCGCCAGCGCCGTGCTGCTGCCCTTGATGTTGCTGCGCGGGCACCGGGCGGAATTTGTGCTGCACTGGAAAAAAGTGCTGCTGGTCGGGGTGATCAATTCAGCTATCCCCTTTGTCTGCATCGCTTTTGCGCTGCAAAGTATTTCTATCGGCCAGTCCTCGGTGCTCAATGCCACCGTGCCCTTGTTTGGCGCGCTGGTCGCCTGGGCCTGGCTAGGCGAGCGGCCTTCAGGCTCGCGGGTAGTGGGCTTGCTCATTGGCTTTGCCGGCATTGCCCTATTGGCCAGTGAGAACGCAAGCTTTGACGCCAACGCCCTGGGCAGCGCCAGCGCCTGGGGCATTGCAGCCGCCCTACTGGCCTGCCTGTGCTACGGCATTGCCGCCAGCTACACGCGGCGCTTTTTGGGCGGCGTGCCCTCTTTGGTATCGGCCACCGGCAGTCAGCTAGGTGCCTCGATTTTTTTGCTGCCTTTTTGCCTGTGGTGCTGGCCAGCGCAGGCACCCAGCACGCAAGCGTGGCTGGCCGTGAGCGCGCTAGGCGTGCTATGTACAGGCACCGCCTACATCCTGTATTTCCGGCTGATTGCCAACGCCGGCCCAGGCCGCGCATTGACGGTGACCTTTGCCATCCCGGTTTTTGCCATTGCCTATGGCGTGGTCTTGCTGGGTGAAGGCGTGACGCCCTGGATGCTGGGCTGCGCTTTGGTCATCGTCTTGGGTACCAGCTTGTCCAGCGGTTTGTGGAGCCTGCCGTTTTTGAAGCGGCACACTGCGGACTAAACACTGCGCCCAGCGCTTGGCCACTTTTGCTTAGCCCCTGGGGTGGTGCTCCGCATGCAGCTTGGCCAGGCGCTCGCGGGCGACATGGGTATAAATCGTGGTGGTGGAAATATCGGCATGGCCCAGCAGCAGTTGCACCGTGCGCAAATCGGCGCCATGGTTGAGTAAATGGGTGGCAAATGCGTGGCGCAAAGTGTGCGGCGACAAGGGCGCATGGATGCCAGCGAGCAGCGCATATTTTTTCACCAGCATCCAAAACATCACCCGCGTCATGGCGCTGCCCGCAACGGTTCCGCGGGTGGTCACAAATAGCGCTTCGGTCTGCTTACCCGCAAGCAAGACATCACGGGCGCCGCCCAGGTAATCCCCCAGCCACTGGCTTGCCACTTCGCCATAGGGCACCAGGCGCTCTTTAGAGCCCTTTCCCATCACCCGCAAGACGTTGTCATTGAGCCCGAGTTGAAACACTTTGAGTCCGACCAGTTCACTCACCCGCAAGCCGCTGGCATACATCAGCTCTAGCATGGTGCGGTCACGTACGCCAATGGCGCTGGCCACATCGGGCGCGGCCAACAAGGCTTCGACCTGGGCTTCACTCAAGGTCTTGGGCACGCGCAAGGCCTGCTTGGCCGATTGGAGTTGTAGCGTAGGGTCTTGCTGCACCAGGCCATGGCGCAGCGCCCAACGGAAGTAGCGCTTAAAGACCGTTAGGCGGCGGTTGGCGGTGCTAGCTTTGCTACCGGCGTGCTGCGCGGCAAAGTACTGCTGCAATTGCCATTGCGCACAGTGGGTCAACGGCGCGCCTTGCAGATGGACTTGCAGCTTGACCAGGTCGCGCCGATAGGCCTGCAAGCTGTTGAGGGCCAGGCCATCCTCCAACCAGAGCGCATCGACAAATGCGTCGATAGACGCATCACCCGCCGATGCAGACACGGTGTGCAATGGCAGGCTGGGCAAACTCAATCAAGCTTGAGTTTGGCTGTATCCACCACTTGCTTATAGACCGCGTATTCGGCCTTCATTTGCTCTGCAAATTGCTCAGGGGTGTTGCCAATGATGATGGAGCCGGTGTCCTCGATGCGCTTGCGCACTGCGGGGTCTTCCAAGGCTTTGCGTACTGCGGCATTGACTTTATCCACAACGTCTTTGGGCAAACCTTTGGGGCCGTAAATACCGTAAAACGCCATGCGGTTCACCGGCTCTAAGCCCACTTCTTTGAAGGTCGGCACTTGCGGCAATTGCGCCAGGCGCTGTGGCGCGGCAACTGCGATGGCGACCAGTTTGTTGGACTGGATGAAAGGCAAGGCCGATGGCATATTGTCAAAAATAATCGGCACCTGGCCAGCCACGGTGTCGTTGAGCGCCGGGCCGGCGCCCCGGTAAGGAATATGGGTCACAAACACACCGGCTAGGTTTTTGTACAACTCCATCTGCAGATGCCCGATGCCGCCCGTGCCCGAGGAGGCGTAGGAATGCCGGCCGGGACTTTTTTTCAGTTCAGCGACAAAACCCTTGTAGTCCTTGGCGGGGAAACTCGGATGCACCGCAATCACATTGGGCGTGGCCGCCACGTTGATGATGGGCGTGAAATCGGTGAGCGAGTTATATGGAATCTTGGCGTTGATGGCCGGGTTGGCCGCTACCGTGGACACGGTGGCCATGCCTAGCGAATAGCCATCGGGCGCAGCCTTGGCGGTTTCGTTGGCGCCAATCACACCGCCACCACCGGCCTTGTTTTCCACTACCACGCTCTGCCCCAGCGCCTTGCCCATGGCATCGGAAATCACCCGGGCCACGATGTCGGTAGTGCCGCCGGGCGCAAAAGGCACTTGCAATTTCACCGGTTTATTGGGATAGGCCTGGGCCCATACGCCGCTGGCCGCGACCAGGGCACTGAGGGCGAAAGTGGAAACGACTAGGGGGCGACGTTGCATAGAGTACTCCGGTGGATCGATGGCCGCTTGCAAGCGCAAGGGCCTAGGTTAGGAGTGGCAATACTACAACGAAGCCCGCTGCCGTGGCCGCAAAGCCCTTAGCCGGCCCCGGGGGCTTGCGCTGGTATCCTCGTAAGCGTGAGCTACGCCCTACTTCTGCTGCCCGAGTTTTCCCTGATCTTGCTGGGCTACCTCATCTGCCGGCATACCGCCCTGAACCGCAGCGTCTGGAGCCAGGTGGACACGCTGGTGTACTACTTGTTGTTTCCAACCCTTTTGTTTCACTCCATCATCAAAAGCCCGCTGGACCTGGGCGACGCCTCGCGCCTGCTGGCCGGTGGCTTGGGCGTATTGGCAAGTGGCGTGGCCCTGGCCTACAGCCTGCCCTTTCTTCCGGGCCTCGCAAGACATATTGACCGGCGCGAGCACGCAGCGGCCGCGCAAGTGGGCTTTCGGTTTAATTCTTTTATCGGCCTGGCCCTGGCCGAAAGGCTGGGCGGCCCCGCAGGCTTGCTGTCCATCGCCGTCTTGATAGGCTTTTGCGTGCCCCTAGCCAATGTGGCAGCGGTCTGGCCCATGGCGCGCGGCAGTGAGCGCGGCTTTGGGCGCGAGTTATTGCGCAACCCCTTGATCATCGCCACCACCACCGGCTTGGCGGCAAACTTGCTGGGCTTTTCGCTACCCCACTGGGTGGAACCCACCGTGGCGCGCATTGGTGCGGCCTCCTTGGCGCTAGGCCTGATGGCTGCGGGCGCTGGCATGCAATTGCAGTCGCTGGCCCGGGCCAAAGCCTTGGGCATTGGGCTACTGAGCATCAGGCACCTGCTCTTGCCCCTGGCCGCGCTCGGCCTCGCCTTTGCACTGAAGCTATCTCCAGCGCATGCCGCCATCTTGCTCACCTTCTCCGCCTTGCCAACGGCCGCCAGCGGCTATGTACTGGCCGCCAAAATGGGCTACGACGGCGGCTACGTCGGTGCCCTGGTCACCGCCTCCACCCTGCTGGGAATGGGCAGCCTGGGGCTTTCGCTGGGTATTTTGCTGCCGCTTTACGGCGCTTAGGGCGCGTAGGTCACTTGGCTTGGCTTAGGTGGCACTTGCGCCAAAGCCCATTGCACATGCTCGCGCACGATCTCACTTTCATGGTCCAAGTGCGCTTGCAGAGCACTGCGCAAAGAGGGCGCGGCAGTATCGACTGCACGCAAAGCATTGCCTGCTGCCACTGCCAGATTGCGCAGCCAGCGCACATGGCCTATGCGGCGGATAGCGCTGCCTTCGGTACGCTGCAAAAACTCGGCTTCGCTCCAACCAAGCAACACCGCTAGCCCCTGCCCGTTGAGCCCCGTGCGCTCGTCAAAGTCGGGCAAGCGGCTGGTACGGGCATATTTATTCCAGGGGCATGCGCTTTGGCAGTCATCGCAGCCGTAAATACGGTTGCCCATCAGGGGGCGTAGCTGCACATCAATACTGCCCGCATGCTCAATCGTTAAATAAGAGATGCAGCGCCGCGCATCGAGTTGATAGGGCGCGATGATGGCCTGCGTGGGGCATACATCGATGCAGGCGCTACAACTGCCGCAATGCGGCTCCACCGGCGGGGTGGGTGTCAGCGCCACATCGACAAATATTTCGCCCAGAAAAAACATCGAGCCCGCTTCCCGGTGCAAGACCAGCGTGTGCTTTCCACGCCAGCCCAGGCCGCTGCGCGTGGCCAATTCGGCCTCCAGCACCGGCGCAGAATCGGTAAACACCCGGTGGCCCAGGGGCCCCAGATGGGCGGCCAAACGCTCTACCAAGGTTTGCAATCGACTGCGTAACACCTTGTGGTAGTCCCGCCCCCGCGCGTACAAAGCCACGGTGCCGGTGGCCGGGCTTTGCAGGCGGTCCATCTCTATGCTTTGCCAAGCCGGTGGCGTACCACGCGGCAGGTAGTCCATACGCGCGGTGATGACGCTCAAGGTGCCGGGAACCAGTTCGGCGGGCCGTGCGCGCTTGGTGCCATGGCGCTGCATATAGTCCATGCTGCCGTGAAAACCGGCCTCCAGCCAAGCCCCTAAACCGGGCTCGGCACTGTGCAAATCGATACCCGCCACGCCGATTTGGGAGAATCCCAGTTCCTGCCCCCAGCTTTGCAACTGCGCCATGTCCAGCGCGGCGGCATCGGGGGTGCTAGTCTGGGCCTTTGGATTGTTCACCCTGTGATTGTAAAAACCCCGCCCTTGCTGCTGCACTGGCCTGACGAAAACGCCACGCAAGCCTTTGCTGCGCACCTGGCCGGCCAGGCGGGTTTGCGCAATGCATTTGTCAGCCTGCAGGGCAATTTGGGCGCTGGCAAAACCACGCTGGTACGCCATCTGCTGCGTGCGCTAGGGGTGCAAGGGCGCGTCAAAAGCCCTACCTACGCCGTGGTCGAGCCCTACAGTCTGCAAGGCCTGGACATCTGGCATTTCGACTTCTACCGCTTTAGCGACCCGCGCGAGTGGGAAGACGCGGGCTTTCGGGATATTTTTGCCAGCCCCGGTCTCAAACTCGCCGAATGGCCGGACCGAGCCTTTGGCGTGCTGCCACTACCGGACCTGGAAATCCGCCTGGAAGTCAACCCGGACCAAAGCCGCAAGGCTTTGCTGACAGCGTCCAGCGCTACCGGTCTTGCGCTATTGCAAGCGCTGAAAGACGCGCCCGCTCGTGACGTCGGAGAGGCCGCATGAAGCGGCGCGCTTTTGTGCAAAGTGGGGCGGTAGTCCTGTGCCTGGGCGCGGGTATGGTGCGCGGCGCCAGTATTGTGAATGTGCGCGTCTGGCCGGCACCCGACTATTCGCGCGTCACCATCGAGTCAGACAGCCCGCTGCAAGCCACGCAAAGTATGGTGAACAACCCGCCGCGCCTGGCCGTGGACATTGCCGGTATCACCCTGAACCCGGCGCTCAAAGAGCTGGTGGCCAAAGTGCGGCAGGACGACCCTAACATCGCAGGCATCCGCGTCGGCCAATACACCGCCGACGTGGTGCGCCTGGTGATCGACCTCAAGCAAGGCGTGCGCCCGCAGGTCTTTAGCCTGACGCCCATCGCCGCTTACCAACACCGCCTGGTTTTGGACCTCTACCCGCTGCAGCCGATCGACCCCTTAGAGGCCTTCATCGCCCAGCATGTACCAGCGCCTGCGGTCAGCAAGGCGGCCGACCCGCTGGCCGATTTATTGGCGCGGCGAGGAAGCAAAAATGATTTGCCGCCCGCTGTGGCGGGCAACACCACCACAGCGCTTAGCCCTCCTGCCAAGCCAGCATCGCAAAGCAAAGTCCTAGAGAGCGCAAGCCCAGGCGCTTTCATTGGACCCAGCCCACCCGTCACCGGCACCGACCGCTTGATCATCATCGCGCTAGACCCCGGCCACGGTGGCGAAGACCCGGGTGCCATCGGGCCGGGCGGCACCCAGGAAAAAAACGTGGTGCTGCAAATCGCTTTTTTACTGCGTGACCGCATCAACGCCGCCAGCGTCAAAGGCAACCCCATGCGCGCCTACCTCACGCGCGATGGCGATTATTTTGTCCCCCTGCATGTGCGCGTACAAAAGGCCCGTCGGGTGCAGGCTGATCTGTTTGTCAGCCTGCATGCCGACGCGTTTTACACCCCGGCGCCGAAAGGGGCCAGCGTGTTTGCACTCAGCCAGGGCGGCGCCTCCAGCAGCGCGGCGCGTTGGATGGCGGCCAAAGAAAACAAGGCCGACCTGATAGGCGGTCTCAACGTCAAAGCCAAAGATGCGGTAGTGCAAAGCGCGCTGCTAGACATGAGCACTACAGCGCAAATCAGCGACAGCTTGAAACTAGGCGGCACCCTGCTGGGCGAAATGGGCCGCGTCGGGAAGTTGCACAAAGGCAGTGTGGAACAGGCCTCTTTCGCGGTGCTTAAAGCGCCGGATATTCCCAGCGTACTGGTTGAAGCGGCTTTTATCAGCAACCCCGAAGAAGAAAAAAAGCTCATTACCGAGGACTACCAAAACCAAGTCGCCGATGCCTTGATGCGCGGCATCAGCGCCTACTTTGGCAAAAACCCGCCACTGGCACGCACGCGTACCGTGGGGTAGTCAGTCACTAGCTTCCTGCTTGGCCATTGTTTCAGTTGAAAATTTGCGCCAAGGTCCGCACATAGTCCTGTAGCACCGCGGCTTGTGGCGAGGGGCAATGCCATTGGCCGGCGACGCACACTGCCAGCGGCGCGCTATTCGGGCTGGAGAACACCTGCGCGTCCAGCACATGGGCTGCGGGCAGGCCGCACAGTGCAGGGCTTGCGGCGTCCAGCACCACACAATCTGCGCGCTGGCCCACTTGCAAACCACCTAAGGGGCAGGCGCTAGCGCAATACGCACTGTGCAACAAGGCTTGCAACATATTGGCGGCGCTACTGGCAGAGAGGCCGCTTTGTGCCGCCACATTGCGCTGGCCGCGGGTCAGGCGCTGGCCGTATTCCAGCAGGCGCAGCTCTTCGTTCCAGGCCCGGCTGACGTGGCTGTCCGAGCCCACCGACCAGTTGCCGCCCTGCGCGCAATAGCCGCCGTAGTCAAATACACCATCCCCCAAATTAGCCTCCGTGCTCGGGCAGATGACGACGCTGGCCCCGCTGGCGCGTACGCCGTCTAGCTCAGCCTGCGTCGCATGGGTGGCATGCACCAGGTTCCAGCGGTCGTGCAGCTGTGCGTGACTGAGCAGCCAATCGATAGGCCGTTGACCCGTCTGCGCAATACAGTCCCGCACCTCTTGCGGCTGTTCAGCGATGTGGATGTGAATCGGTAGACCCTGTGCATCCGCAAAGCCCGTCAACGCTGACAATGCGTGCGGAGTAACAGCGCGTAAAGAATGCAAAGCCACGCCCAGATTCACATGCGCCATATCGCGCGTGTGGGCCTGCAAATCCTGCACCAAGCGGGCGATGCTATCGGGTGTGGAGGCAAAGCGCTGCTGGTCCGGGCGCAGTCCGTCAGCAGCAAAACCCGAGCGCATATACAAGGTCGGCAAAAGTGTCAGGCCGATGCCGCTGCGCTGGGCTGCGCGCACCAAGGCCATGGACATGTCTAGCGCGCTGGCCTGCGGCGCATGGGCACAAGCGTTGTGCAAGTAGTGAAATTCACACACTTGTGTATATCCACCAGCCAGCAGCTCGGTATAGAGCATGGTGGCAATAGCTTCTAGTTGTTCGGGTGTGATGCGCTGGGCCACGGCGTACATGCGCTCTCGCCAGCTCCAAAAATTGTCCTGCCCGCTAGCAGCGCCGTACTCGGTCAGACCGGCAATGGCGCGCTGAAACGCGTGGCTGTGCGCGTTGACCACGCCGGGCAGCACCGGCCCGGCCAGGCGCACCGCATCGCGCACCGTGTCCGGTGCGGCGTGAGTGGTGATGCGCGACCAATGGCCGCTGGCGTCCACTTCCAGCACCACATTTTTCGCCCAGCGGCCCTGCACCCAGGCTTGGCTTGCGGCATAGCGGATAGCTTGAGTGCTCATGTCAGCCACCTATATACAAAGCAGAGCCAGCGTTCAGCGCCGCTTGCAACATGGCAAATAATTGGGGCTGCACCTGCGCAGCCAGGGCTACATCATAGGCAAAAGGCGGCGCCTCCTGCATATACAGGTTTTGGCACATTTCCAATTGCAGCGCATGCACATGGTCTGCAGGCCGCCCATAGCGCCGGGTGATATAGCCCCCCTTGAAGCGGCCATTGAGCACATGGCTCAATGGCCCTGCAGTGCGACAGACTTCCATCACCGCTTGCGCGATCACTTCGTGCGCGCTGTCTCCATTGGCAGTACCTATATTGAGGGCGGGCAGCGTGCCCTCAAACAACCATGGAATGGCTGAGCGTATGCTGTGCGCGTCCCACAAAAGCGCGTAACCGTGCGCTTGTACTAGACGGCGCAACTCGGCTTGCAGCGCATCATGGTAGGGCTGCCAGTAGTCGCTGCGCCTTTGGGCACGCGCCGCAACATCAGGCGCACAGCCTTCCACATACAAAGCATCACCGGTGAAAAAGCGCGTGGGGCACAGCTCGGTATTGGAGGCGCCGGGGTACATGGGCGCATCATCGGGCGGGCGGTTCAGGTCAATGACATAGCGGCTGTAGCGGGGCTGCAAAACGCTGGCACCCATGGCGGGCAAAAAATCATAGAGCTGCCCCAGATGCCAATCGGTATCTTCCACTTGCAAGGCGCGCGCGGTATAGCCCGAATGCAAATGGGGCGGGATATACGTACCGATGTGCGGCATGCTCACCAGCAGCGGCACGCTGCCCTGGGTCAGCGTAAAAACCGTCTCGCTCGCGTTTGCCTGGCTCATCGCAACTGACCTTTGAAGACGGTGGCACGCAGCGGATTAGCGCCCATGGCATAGGCCAGTGCGGCTGGGTGTTGCACTTGCCACACCACAAAATCGGCCCGCATGCCCGGCGCCAGAACGCCCCGGTCAGCCAGACCCAAGGCCTGGGCTGCATGGCGCGTCACGCCGTTTAGCGCTTCCTCTGGCGTGAAGCGAAACAGCGTGCAGGCCATGTTGAGCATCAATAGCAGCGAGGTACAGGGAGAACTACCAGGGTTGCAGTCGGTGGACAGCGCCATAGGCACTTGGTATTGGCGCAGCAGCCCGATGGGCGGCAACCTGGTTTCACGCAAAAAATAAAAAGCGCCAGGCAGCAACACCGCCACCGTGCCCGCTTGCGCCATGGCGGCCGCGCCCTGTTCAGACAACCATTCCAAATGGTCGCAACTAAGCGCGTCATACCCGGCTGCCAGTTGGGCGCCGCCGCTATCGCTCAATTGCTCGGCATGCAGCTTCACCGGCAGGCCTAGCGCACGCGCCGCAGCAAACACCCGCGCCGTTTGCGCTAGGCTAAAACCAATGCCCTCACAAAACGCGTCTACGGCGTCGACCAGGCCTTCGTCGTGCAAGCTTTGCAACATGGGAAGCAGGCTGTCCACATAGGCATCGCTCTGACCGGCAAACTCGGGGGGCACCGCATGCGCGCCTAAAAAAGTAGTGCGCACATCGACAGCGTGGCTGTGGGCCAGGCTGCGCGCCACTTGCAGGCATTTGCGCTCGTGCTCCAAAGCCAGGCCGTAGCCGGATTTGATTTCAATCGTGGTCACGCCCTCGGCCATGAGGGCACGCAAGCGGGTGGCGCTGCGTTGCGCTAAGTCTGCGCTGCTGGCCTCGCGCGTGGCGCGCACCGTGGACGCGATGCCCCCGCCCCGACGTGCAATGTCCTCATAGCTGGCGCCCTGCAATCGTTGTTCAAACTCAGCAGCGCGGTCGCCGCCGTAGACCAGGTGCGTATGGCAGTCGATCAGGCCGGGTGTGATTAACGCGCCCTCGCAGTCATGCTCGGAACTGCACAGCACCTGAAGATCGCGCGGCAAATCACCACGCGGCCCAAGCCAACGAATCTTCTCGTTCTCGATCACCAATGCCGCGTCCGACACCAAACCATAAGGCTGCGCTGCGCCCGCCTGCATCGTGGCGATGTCGCAATGCGTCCAGAGGCTTAACGACATGGAACTATCTCCATATAAAGTCCATCCGCGCTGTCGATGCGCAGGGTCTGCGCATGCATCGATCGCATCCAGGCCAAGGTATGCGCAGGCACCGGCCAGAAACGGTTTGCATCGCCCAGCTGCGCACCTGTTGCCCCAGTCCACAACGCACAAACTGCGTCGCTCTGCACCGGCACAATGAGCGCGCCACGCACTCGCTGCAGGTGCGCACGCACTTGCGTGCGATGCACCATCAAATTGAAGTCCTGCGTCGGCCCGTTGATCAACTTGCAATCGACCGGCAGGCCACCGTCAAAACAAAAGGCTTCGCTTTGCTGGGTCAGGCATTGCGTCTGCACCGCCTCGTCCTGTCCCAGGGCCAGTTCCACACCCGGGCCGTCCAGCACCGCAAACCAGCGCTGCACGCCTTCAAAAACTGAAAACGGCCCGTCGGCATCCACCTGCGCCACCGAGATGCGCCAATGCCAATCTGCCAGTCCTGGCGGCCAGGCGAGCAACTCGTGCGTGATGCCACCCCCGTTTTTCCATGGCACGGGCCTGGCGTCCTTGAGGGCGACGTATTGCCAGATCACAACTGAAAATTTCCTTGCAAGTTGTAGCGCATGCCCGGATACACCAGACGCCCCTGGCTAGCCACATGCGCGCCGCTGATGGTGCAGCGGGTGATGACCAAACAAGGCTCGCTGGGCTTGATACCCAAGGCCTTGGCCTCCAGCTTACTAGGCAGTGCAGCTTCTATCGAGTAGCGTGCCTCGCTCAAAGGCGCGCATCGAAACAGGTACTGCGTGGGCGTGGTGCTTTGAAAATCCACTTGCAAATAGTCCGGCGCGGCCGCTGGATTGACATGACGGTCTTCCAGCTGAATCGGCACGCCGTCCTCGTAATGCACCATCACCGAATGAAACACCTTGGCGCCACTACGCAAGCCCAGGGCTTGGGCCAGCGACGCATGCGCACTGACGATTTCCAGGGTCAGCACCACGCAGCTATGGCGGTGGCCCCGCTCCAATACCTCTTCCTGAATATCGCGCACCGCTAGCGTGCTGCTGATGCGATGCCATTGCGCCACCACCGTACCCGAGCCGCGTATGCGCGTGAGCAAACCTTCAGCGGCCAACTCAGTCATAGCGCGATTGACTGTCATACGGCTCAAGCCAAACTGCTGCTGCAACACGGATTCGCTAGGCACGGCGTCGCCGGGGCGCAAATGCCCACGGTTGATTTGCGCTTTGATAAAGGCTTTGACCTGCTCGAAAGCTGGCATGGGGGGCTGGGGCATGGCTGGATTATGGAAGGCTCAGGGTTTCCCCCCTATTGTGCAAGTTGTATAGACAACTACACTATCCTGACAAACCCTTAAGTGCGCATTGCAGGAAACCCAAGCACCATGAACGCATCGCTCCCCCAGGCCGCCCTGACCCCGTTCGCCAACGCCCGAGCCCGTCCGGTGCGTGCCCCGCGCGGGCCCGCCATCAGCTGCGCCAACTGGCAGATTGAAGCGGCCTACCGCATGATCCAAAACAACTTAGACCCCGAAGTTGCCGAAAACCCAGACCAACTGGTGGTCTATGGCGGCATTGGCAAAGCGGCACGCAACTGGGCCTGTTTTGAAGGCATTCTGGACAGCCTGCGCAAGCTTAAAGAAGACGAAACCCTGCTGGTGCAAAGCGGTAAACCGGTGGGCGTGTTTCGCACCCACAGCGAGGCGCCACGCGTACTGCTGGCCAACTCCAACTTGGTGCCGCAATGGGCCAATTGGGAACACTTCAACCAGTTAGACCGCGCAGGTCTCATGATGTACGGGCAAATGACCGCTGGCAGCTGGATATACATCGGCTCGCAAGGCATTGTCCAAGGCACCTACGAAACCTTTGTCGAAGTCGGGCGCCAGCACTTTGGCGGCTCTCTAGGCGGGCGCTGGGTACTCACTGCCGGCCTGGGCGGCATGGGCGGCGCGCAGCCGCTAGCTGCTACCTTTGCCGGTGCTTGCTCACTCAACATCGAATGCCAACAAAGCAGTATCGACTTTCGCCTGCGCACCCGCTACCTGGACAAGCAGGCGGCCACGCTAGACGATGCCCTGCAACTCATCGCCCTGCACACTGGGCGCAAAGAGGCGGTATCTATCGGCCTGTGCGGCAATGCGGCAGAAATCATCCCTGAACTGGTGCGCCGCGCCAAAGCCGGAGGGCCGCGCCCGGACATCGTGACCGACCAGACCTCGGCGCACGACATCATCAACGGTTACCTGCCCACGGGGTGGAGCGTGGCCCAATGGAAAGCGGCGCAACAAGACCCGACGCAGCACACGGCACTGAAGCAAGCCGCCGGTGAATCCTGCGCCATCCATGTGCGTGCGCTGCTGGAGTTTCACGCCATGGGCATCCCCACGGTGGACTATGGCAACAACCTGCGTCAGGTAGCCAAAGACTTCGGCGTGGCCAATGCCTTTGACTACCCCGGCTTTGTACCGGCCTATGTGCGGCCCTTGTTTTGCAAAGGCATCGGACCGTTCCGCTGGGTGGCCTTGAGCGGCGACCCCGAGGACATCCGTAAAACCGATGCCAAAATGAAAGAGCTTTTCCCCGACAACGCGCATTTGCACCGCTGGCTGGACATGGCCGGCGAACGCATCGCCTTTCAGGGCCTGCCGGCGCGCATTTGCTGGATCGGGCTGGGCGAGCGCCACCGCGCTGGTCTGGCTTTTAACGCCATGGTGAAAAGTGGCGAACTTAAAGGCCCTATCGTCATTGGCCGCGACCACCTGGACAGCGGCTCGGTGGCCTCACCCAACCGCGAAACCGAAGCCATGCAAGATGGCAGTGATGCCGTCAGCGACTGGCCGCTTCTCAATGCCTTGCTCAACACTGCCAGCGGCGCGACCTGGGTCAGCATCCACCACGGTGGTGGCGTGGGTATGGGTTATTCGCAGCACTCGGGCGTGGTGATCGTCTGCGACGGCAGCGACAGCGCCGCACGCCGCTTAGAGCGCGTGCTCTGGAACGACCCGGCCACCGGCGTCATGCGCCATGCCGATGCCGGCTACGCCATCGCGCAGGAATGCGCGCAGGAACACGGTCTGAATTTACCGATGCAGGCGCGCTGACATGGCGACACCCTTGCACCTGGTTCCTGGCGCACTGACGCTGGACACGCTCTTGGCAATCCACCAAGGTGGTGTGCAACTGCAACTCGACGGTGCCTGCCGGCCCGGCATTCGTGCCAGCCAGCAGATCGTTCAAAACGCAGCCGATGGCGATGCACCGGTCTATGGGGTCAACACCGGCTTTGGCAAACTGGCCAACAAGCGCATCAGCAAAGAACAACTGGCCACCTTGCAATGCAACCTCATCCGCTCGCATTGCGTGGGCGTCGGCGAGCCGCTTTCGCCGCCGGTGATGCGTCTCATGCTGGCCCTCAAAGCCGCCAGCCTGGCGCGCGGCTACTCGGGTGTGCGCGAAAACGTGGTCGATACCTTGGTCGCTGTCTTCAATGCGGGCTTACTCCCCTGGGTGCCCTCGCAAGGTTCGGTGGGGGCTTCGGGCGATTTGGCGCCACTGGCGCACATGACACTGGCGCTCATGGGCGAAGGTTTTATGCTGGTCGATGGCCAAGCCGCTCCTGCCTTGCCTTTGCTGCAAGCGGCGGGCATCGCGCCCCTGACCCTCGGTGCCAAAGAAGGGCTGGCGCTGATTAATGGCACGCAAACCTCTACCGCGTTGGCCTTGCACGCCCTGCTCAGCTTTGAGCCCGTGCTAGAAGCTGCACTGGTCATTGGGGCGCTGACGATCGACGCGGCACGCGGCAGCGACGGTCCGTTTGATCCACGCATCCACGCAGTACGCGGCCAGCCCGGCCAAATCGACGTGGCCCGCTATTACCGCCAATTGCTGGCAGGCAGCGCGATCCGCCTGTCCCACCTGGACGGCGACGACCGTGTGCAAGACCCGTATTGCCTGCGCTGCCAGCCTCAGGTAGTAGGCGCATGCCTGGACCAATTGCGCCACGCTGCCACTGTTTTGCTGCGCGAGGCCAATGCCGTGACCGATAACCCGCTGGTTTTTACCGAGGATGGCGCCATGCTCTCGGGCGGCAACTTCCACGCCGAGCCGGTGGCCCTGGCCGCAGACGGCATGGCCCTGGCAATTGCCGAAGTGGGGGCGATTGCCGAGCGGCGCATTGCCATGCTGATTGACAGCGGTGTATCGCGCCTGCCGCCTTTTTTAACGGAGGACGCCGGCCTCAATAGCGGCTTCATGATTGCGCATGTCACGGCGGCTTCGCTAGCCTCGGAAAACAAGTCGCTGGCTCACCCGGCCAGCGTGGACAGCCTGCCCACCAGCGCCAACCAGGAAGACCATGTGTCCATGGCCACCTTTGCTGCGCGCCGCTTGCAGGCCATGGTGAGCAACACCGCGCACATCCTCGGGATAGAG
>JBILPS010000058.1:0-17525 GCA_044373655.1 Rhodoferax sp. | reverse complement strand
ACTGTGTAGCGTTGGACGAGATATTGGTTACGTTGTCGGCGGCGTATGCCAGGCGGTTGATGTAACTTCCAAGTGTGGCGCGGGTGCTGTTTATAGAGTCAATCGTATGATCAAGTATTGTCAGCGAACGCATTGCGTTGTCTCTATTTGAAATGTCAATGCTCACGTTCGATGAAGCAATTGCCTGTGACGGTTCATCGGTGCCAGTTGATCCGCTTATACGAGTCCAAAGTTTTTCACCCGAACCCGAGAATTTGGCAAGGTAAATATCCCGGCCACCAATGGCGGTTTGACCATCTAAAGTTGTATTTGTATATCCAGTCATGTATGCTGATCCATCACTGGTGATAGTTAGGCCCCTAGCACCAGTTGAAGTTCCCGCAGCCCCTTGTAAATTTTGCGTCCAAAGTTGATTTCCCGAAGGATCCAATTTTGTCAAGAATGCGTTGTCAGCGCCTGCCTGGCTGCCGGTTTCTCCTGCGACATACACCGAACCATCGGGTCCAGCCTTTATGTAGTAACCCGCGTCAGTTCCCGCTGTACCCAACAACTTCGTCCATTGTTTTGTACCATCTGAAGAATACTTCACGACAAAAGCATCATTACCTCCGTTAGAGGTTTGGCCATCCATGTCGCCTGATTTAGGGCCAGTAATATAAATCGATCCATCGACGCTGGTAGTGACGCTATAAACCGCATTTCCTGGGCTGTTCAGCACATGATATGCGTCGATTGCCTTCTCCCAAACTTTGGTTCCATCAGGAGCGTACTTGGTCAGTGCGCCTTGGTTGTTGGCGCGGCCCGCTACGTAATAGGCGCCATCCTGGCCAACGGAAACGCTATAACTTGCGCCGGAACTTGCACTGCCTAGTATGCGTGTCCATTGCTTTGTGCCGTCTGCATTAAGTTTGATGACCACCCCGTCCTCTGGCGCGGACAATGTTTGTCCATCGAAGGCGGTGTCTGTCTGGCCGACTAGGACAATTGCGCCATCAGCATCGGTTGTTATAGCGCTGCCGACGTCCTGATCCGAACCACCCATCAGTTGCGAATAGACTTTCTCGCCTTCTTGAGTGAACTGGGCGAGAAAAATGTCGCACGAGCCTGAAACAGTATTTCCATCAAGATTGCCTGTCGTTCGACCAGTTACGAGAACCATCCCATCCTCAGATACCGTAACACCACCAATTTCATCGCTGGTTGATGTGCCAATTAATTTGGACCAATGTTTGGTTCCGTCTGCGGAATACTTTGTCAGGTACCCGTCATTGCTTCCCGCATTAGTATGACCGTCATAGTCTCCAGCGGAATAGCCTGCTATATAAATTGAGCCGTCAGACGCCACACCCGCCACTGAGTCAAATTTCAAACCAGGAATTGAGACATTCATATTTGTCTCATTACCCCCGCCGATTTGTATCGGTTTAGAAAAACTCCCATCCAGCAACTTTTGGTCGTTCCACATGGTCGTGTCAACAACTTGCCCGATGGCCGTTTGCAATTGCAGACATTCTTTATTGAGGTATCCACGCTGAACATCACTATAAGTTCCGTTGGCTGCTTGAACTGCCAACTCCCTCATGCGTTGAAGCATGTTGGACACCGAGTTCAATCCACCTTCTGCGGTTTGAACCAAATTAATTCCATCGTTGATATTGCGAACTGCCTGATTTAGTCCCCGAATTTGGGAAGTCATGTTCTGCCCAATTGCCAAGCCTGCAGCGTCATCCTTTGCGCTATTGACTCTTACGCCGGTAGACAGGCGTTCCATTGCAGTCGCCGTTGAACGGGCGTTGGTCTGTAAGGCATTTTGCGAATACAGCGCGGATGTATTTGTGGTAACAACAAGGGACATGGATAACCTCTGTTTAACGTTCGCAATCAATCGCTTGCGGGTGATTAACCGAGTCAAAAAAACTCTTAAACTAGTTCGCCGCATCACTATTTGGTGGAAATCTCCAATCCCAGGAGCAAAAAATATGCCACGAACTTGAAAAGGCGAATCTATTCAGTTTTCAGAGTAAATGTCAGACTGGTTGCCGCCGAGCAATAAATATGGCGGCAAACGGACAACTAGAGGACAAGTTCTTGCCGCCCGAGAACCTGCTATGTCGTCCTAAACGACACCGCCCGACCTTCGCTTTGCGCAGCAGAAATCCCTCGGAAACTTGCGGGTCAGTGAGCGGCAGGTCGCGCATGCCACCGCCCAAGCATGGGAATGCTCGGAAAATCTCGGGCAACTGGCCCTGCATAAGTGCTAACCCAAATCCGCCTGGACACCTGCGGTGCGCCAGACCTAGCCCAGAATCTTGCCTATATGCTCGGATTTCCGCAATGAGACAATATCAACTCGCACCGGATAACTTTCATTGAAAGGCCAACATGACAAAAGTGAAAAGTATCAGCAGTCCTTTTGAGCAGTCCTTCATGTTCCACATGATCCGAGACTTCTTTCTCCTACTTTTGCTGGTGGCAACGGTGGAAATGGGCATTCGTTATGCGCTGGTGCGTTATGACTTTGCTAGCAAGGAGCAGGCCCGTGTTGACCAGGCGGCACAACAATTGGCTAACGATGTGAAGTCCATCATGCTCAATTCAGGCGGGCCTTTGGCAGCGCAAACGGTTTACCCCATACTCAATCGCAACTACGATGATTTGGGGCTCTCGATTGCCGTTATTCCATCGGACGTGACGGTGGAGTCCATGAAGGAGTCATTCAAGTTAGACGTCAAAGGCTTACAGCCCACTTGGAAAGTCGGGCCGCATCTGGAATCGGCCGTCAACCTCACCGCAGAGCATTTTTGTTTGAATTGCCATGTCAAGGCTAAAGTAGGCGATGTGCTGGGTACTGTGAAGGTCGGCAGTTACCTAGACCGAAAAGAAGCCGCCTGGTGGACCGAGGTGAGGCTTACGGCCGGCGCCTTAAGCCTGAAGATTTTGGTGCACACCATCTTGCTTTTCTTTCTGCTCAAGGTTCGCATGGCGCCGCTCCTATCGTTGCGCAGTACGGTGTCGCGCTTAGCGCGTGGCCTGATGGACTTGTCGCCCAGGGCCAAGGTCAACGGTGCGGACGAGTTTGGCGAGTTGGCGCAAGACCTCAACCATTTCCTGGACCGCATCAACGTGGTGGTGACCGATTTGGATCAGATTTTGAGCAAAGTGGTGGAGGCCGGGGGCCGACTGGGTAACTTGAACCGCGATCTGGAACAAACGGTTGATGGCTTGCGCGAATCGACCTACCCCATTGCAGATGGGCCAAGCCAGGGGCCATCGGCCCAATACCGAGCGCTCGCGCAGACGCTGCGAGAAATGGCCTTGCTGGAAGCCAATATGCAGAACATTGCGCAATCGGGGCAACAAGTGCTGCACCGGCTGACGCAGGTTGAAAAGCCCAAATAAACCTATGAGGCTAGCCTTCGTTGGGCTTGGTTCAAAGGCCGTTTAGCCAAAATCCGAAAACTCATGGAGCAGCATCTGGAGCTATCCCCTGCGGTTATTGCATCGGACCTGACGCTGGAGGCCAGGCAGCAGTCGTTCGAGATGACAACTCTCTGGCTGTTACTCCAGACTGGCGCGCTTATTTAATCGTAAATCGCACCGTCATGCTCTTGCCACCGACATTGCTCAGGGCAGCGACGAGCTTGTCACCTTTGCCCAGCTTGACGCCCATGACGCGCAGGGTGTTGTCGCCTGCTTCTTTGATGTCTGCTTCGGCCTTGTTGCCGCCTTGCAAAACGGTGAGCTTGCCGGTGATGCCTTTAGAGGCCATGGGCTTGCCATGGTCCAAAAGGTAGATCGTGGCGCCATCGGCCTGGGCGACCAGCTCAAAGCTCAGATCATTGGCCTTCTGCACGATGCCGCCATGCTGCGGTTTGGCATCGCCATGGGCCAGGGCCGGATGCATGCTCAGGCAGGACAGGGCCAAAGCGGTCACTGAAATTAAATGCTTGATGTGCATGTTTCTTAACTCCTTGTAGGGCGTGGTGCACTTGAAGGCGGCACCACCAAACCTGTCGATCCAATCGTCAAAATGCTTCTTGTACCGCTTGTTGTACTTGCTCGTCGCTGCTGCTTTGCTGCAACAGCCGGTCTGTCGCCGCAGCGCCAAAATGCCAAAAAAGCAGCGGCGTGAGCAAGGTGTCCAGCAGCGTGGAACTGATCAAACCGCCAAAGATAACCACCGCCACCGGATGCAGGATCTCCTTGCCCGGCGCATCAGCGGCCATCAGCAGCGGCGTCAATGCGAAGGCCGCCACCAGCGCGGTCATCAGCACCGGTGTCAGCCGCTCAATCGAGCCGCGCACGATCATGGCCTGACTGAAGGTTTCGCCCTCAAAACGGCACAGGTTAATGTAATGACTGATCTTCAAGATGCCGTTGCGCGTGGCAATGCCCGCCAAGGTGATGAAGCCCACCATCGTGGCCACCGACAGCGTCACACCCGCCAGCCACATCGCGACCACGCTGCCGATCAGTGCCAGCGGAATGTTGGCCATGATGATGCCCGCCAGCACCGCCGAACGGTAGCGCGAGTACAGCACCAAGAACATAAGCGCCAGCGACACCAGCGACAAACCCACGATCTGGCCGGTCGCCTGCTCCTGCGCCTGGAATTGACCCTCCAGGTTAATGAAGCTGCCGCTGGGCAGCGCTGTGGCTGCAATGGCTTTGCGGATGTCGGCCACGATACGGCCCATGTCGGAGCCGTCGCTGTTGGCATAGACGACGATACGCCGACGGCCGTTCTCGCGCCCAATTTGATTGGGGCCATCGGCTTCGGTCACCGTGGCAAAGCTCGACACCGGCAGGCGTCCAGCAGGCGTGTCCACCAGCGTGCGTGCCAGATCCTGCGGGCTGCGCTTGTCGTCGGGCAGTCGCAGCACCAAGTCGTAGCGCCTGGCCCCGTCCACAATTTGCGAACCGTGGGCACCGTCTGTCAGGGCCTTCAGGATGCGCAGCGCCTCACCCGGCGCCAGGCCTGTCTGCGCCAGCCGCTGCGGGTCAAGCCGAACCATGATCTGCGGAATCAGCACCTGCTTCTCCACGGTCAGATCGACCAAGCCAGGGATGGTGGCTAACTGGCCGCGCATCTGCTCAGCCAGCCCACGCAGGGTGTCGGTGTCGTCGCCGTAAATCTTGACCGCAATTTGCGCCCGCACGCCCGAGAGCAGGTGGTCCAGCCGGTGCGAGATCGGCTGGCCGATGGCCACTTGGGCAGGCAAAACGGCCAGTTGGGTGCGGATGCGGGCCATCACCTGCTCGCGATCGACCGGCTTGCCATTGCGATGCAAGTCCACGTCGATCTCGGTGGAGTGCACGCCTTCGGCATGCTCGTCGAGTTCAGCGCGGCCTGTGCGCCGACCTACCTGACTGACGCCAGGCACCTGGCCGATCAGTTGCTCGGCCACCGCCCCCATGCGGTTGGCCTCGGCCAGCGAGGTGCCCGGGTTGAACAACAGAGACAGCACCAGCGAGCCCTCGTTGAAAGCCGGCAAAAAGGCACGCGGGAAAAAGGGCACGCTGGCGGCGGCCAAAACAACCGCCACGACCGCAGCACTGATCAGGACCCGTGCTCGCGGAAAGGACCAGTTGAGCAGCCTTCGGTCCCAAGCCTTCAGGCGCGTCACAAGGGGGCTGTCTCCGTGTCCCAGTTATTTCATCCTGGGAAGCAGGTAACTGCACAAGACCGGGGTCACTGTCATGGACACCGCCATCGACGCCAAGATGGAGACGATGTAAGCAATACCCAGCGGCGCAAACAAACGGCCTTCGATGCCCGGCAAGGCGAACAAGGGCACGAACACCAGCACCACGATCACCGTGGCGTACACAATGCCCGAGCGCACCTCGACGCTGGCCTGCTGCACGACCGCCATCACCGAGCGCGGCTGGGCCAGGGCGCGGTTCTCCTTGAGTCGACGCAAAATGTTTTCAACGTCAACCACCGCATCGTCCACCAACTCACCAATCGCAATCGCCAAACCCCCCAGCGTCATAACGTTGATCGACTGGTCCAGCCAACGAAACACCAAAGCCGTGACCGCTAAGGACAGTGGAATGGCGACCAAGGAGATCAGCGTAGTGCGCACGGACAGCAAGAATGCAAACAGCACGATGGCCACAATCACCGCGCCGTCGCGCAGCGCCTGCGTCACATTGCCGACGGAGGCCTTGATGAAATCGGCCTGCCGAAACAGCACTTGGAGTTTGGCAAGCCCTTTTGGTAGGCCTGCCTCAAGATCCTCCAAGGCTTGCTCAATCTGCCGGCTGAGCTTGACGGTATCAGCCGCCGGCTGCTTTTGCACACTCAGGATCACGGCAGGCTGCCCTTGGTAACCCGCATCGCCACGCTTGAGGCCAGCGGCAAAGCGCACTTGCGCCACCTGCTGCAGCAGTACGGGCCGCCCGTCCTTCCAAGCCACCGCCATGCCTTGCAAATCCTCCAGCCGCTGGGTACGGCCCATATGGCGAATCAGGTATTCACGGCTGTTCAGATCAATGAAGCCGCCCCCGGCGTTGCCGGCATACCCGCGCAGGGCCTGCTCGACTTGGCTGAGTGTTATGCCCAGCTGGGCCATGCGTGCCGGATCGGGCTCCACACGCAGTTGGCGCACTTCACCGCCGATGGGAATAACCTGGGAGACGCCAGCGATACCAAGCAGGCGCGGGCGCAGCACAAAGTCAGCGTATTCACGGGCCTGCATGGGCGTGGCAGCGCCCTCGCCGCCTTGCAGCGGCAATGCGATCAGCATGATCTCGCCCATGATGGACGAGACGGGCCCCATCATGGGCGTGATCTCGGCAGGCAGTTGGCTGCGCAGTTGCGCCAAGCGCTCGGCGACCAACTGGCGGTTGCGGTAGATGTCGGTGCCCCAGTCGAATTCGGCATACACCACCGACAAGCCAATGCCCGAGGTGGAGCGCACCCGGGTGACACCGGGCATGCCGTTGAGGGCCGTCTCGATGGGAAAGCTGACCAGTTGCTCGACCTCCTCCGGCGCCATGCCACCGGCCTCAGTTAGCACCGTCACCAGCGGCTTGTTGAGGTCGGGAAACACGTCGACCGGTGTGCGCCAGGCGGTCAATGCCCCATAGACCATGAGCAAAGCCGCAAAGGCCAGGACGAACAGCCGGTTGCGCAGGCTGTATTGAACGATCCAATTGAACATGATGTGCCGTCTCCGTTCAGCGGATCTGCGCGACCAGCGCCGCGCCTTGAACCAACACACGGTTGTCAGCAGCCAGCCCCTGGGTGACCAAGACCGTGACAGCGTCTAGCGGCTGGACCTGAACCGGCTGCGGCATGAAGCGCTCGGCGCCCGTCTTGAAAACTCGCGGCGATGCGCTGTTCGCGCTCGGTCAGTGACTGGACATCGATGCGTGCAGCGTCGATGTCCTTGCGTGGCACCGTGCCTTCAAGCGACTCCAAACGGCGCAGGCGCTGCTCAGCCAAGTCCCGCGCAGCTTTCAACTCGGCACGCTGTGACTGTTGGGCCGCCAAGGCAAACGGCTCCGCATGATGGCGCACCCAAACCAGCACCTCGCCTTGCTTGACGGCTTGGCCCGCCATGGGCAATCCGCGCGGCCCAGGCTCAACACGTCCGCCATGCGTGGCCTGCACCTGGCCGCTGGCATTGGGGTCTGCCACGACCCGGCCGGGCAACTGGATCGTCGCGGCGGCCTCGGACTCGGGGGCCAATTGGGTACGCAGCCCCATGCGCCTTTGCGCGAGCTTGGGCACATTCACACTGCCATCCGGCAAGCGGGCGAGCCCACCTGCCGTCGATGAAGACGCTGGATCCAAATATTCGCCATTCGGGCCGTGCGCACCCGGTCCGGCCCAAGCAGAAAGGACACTGGCCAATGCAAGCGTGGCCACTTGTATTCTGAAATAAGACAGTCGTTTCATGCTTGACCTCCGAGAGAGAACCGACGCTGACGCTGCTTGCGCAGGCGCGCGACTGAGATGCCGACCAATACCAAAGTGGCCAGGGCCCCAAGCGCCCACCACTCCCAGTGGAAGTGGTGATCATCAACAGCCAAAGCAGCTGGCACCCGCCACACCGCATCAAGCAAGTCGCTGTCCTTGCCGGCAAGCACGGTGATCACCAGCGGGTGTTCGCCCGGCGCAGAGAGCTTTTTGAGCATGGCCGCGTCATCGATTAAGTAATGGCCTACAGCGGCCTGAAATTTAGCCTGCGCTTTCAGACCGCCGGACTCCACCTCAACCTGCGCCTGGAGCACGGGTTCATTGCTCGCAAAGCGGTCAATGAAAATAGACAATGTGCCATCGGTCAATGTTGCGACCAGCTCAAAGAGATCAGACGTGGCTTCAATTTGAAGACTGGCCTGCATGGCGTTGGCGTTACCCGTGGTTGGCGCATCCAAGTGCTCGCCGTTGGGGCCGTGCGCGCCAGGGCCAGCCCAGGTGGGCAAAGGTATCAGCGCCAGCAGGCTGGCCGTCAAGCCGGCCCATACGCATCTGGAAATAAAGAGATGAATCATGGCAGTAATCCCAAAGCTTGTTCAAGGCGAGCCATCGCCGTTTGATGGTTGATCTGATGACGCGCCAAGGCACTCTTGGCGCTAAGGGCTGCGGCCATGGCGCGCAGCATGTCGGGCAGCGCCGTTTCACCGGCACGGAAGGACTTGTCAATCAAGCGGGCGCGTTCGGCCAGCAATTGCGCCCGCTCTTGCTCCGCTTGCAGTTGCGCCTGACTCCAGCCCAACTGGCTCTGCGCCAGCGCCACTTCAGCCCTTAAGCGCTCGCGCGTTCGCTGCGCCTGGGTTTGTGCCATGTCCAGTTCACCGAGCGCAGCAGTAAGGCGCGGCTGCTGGTAGACCTGCCCACCCACAGGCACACGCAGCGCCACCACCACACTGCTTTGCGAAGCGGCCCCTTGCCCCGGGTTCTCTTGCCGCAAACCCAGGGTCAGTTCCGGCGAATCCGAGCGTTGAACCCTTGCCAATTCCACCCGGCGCTGGCCCAAGTCCACCATGGCGCTGGCAAGAACGAGTTCGGGGTGGGTGTCCGGCAATTGCGCCAAGGTTGGGGCAAGGCTTGTCTGCAATTTCAGGGGTGCAAGGCCAGTGAGCAGGTGCCAATGAGACTGCTGGGTACCCAAGGCTTGACGCGCTGCACTCGATTGCGCTTGGGCTGCGAGCCACTCAGCCCGAGCGGCAAGCGCATCGGCGGGGGCAAGATCACCCGCGCGCACGCGCCTTTCGACATCCTGCGCCAATTGGGCGAGGTCTTGGACCTGTTGTTCCAGCTGGTGCAGGTCGGCATCGGCCAGCTGCAGGGCGCCCATCGCTTCGCGCAGCCGCCCCGTCAAGCGCAGGCGCTCGGCCTGTTCAGTGGCCTGATCCCAAGCCGACTGAGATTGCGCTGCCTGCCCCTCAGTTTTACGCTGTCCAGGCCACCAAAGGGGAAGCGCCAACCCCAGCTCGGTCTCACGGCTTCCAGCAGGCGCACCTGCGCTCCCCTCGCGTTGGCCCAAGCTCAAGGCAGGTGCTGCAGATAACCAGCTTTGAGTAACTGCCTGGCCCGCCTGAGCGCGGGCAGAGCGACCGCGTGATTCGGATAGCTCTAATGAGCGCTGCCAAGCAGCTTCAAGCGCTTGCTTAAGCGTATGCGTACCCGCCGCCGCATGGGATGCAGCGCGCGTACTTTCTTGCGCCTGCCCGAACCTTGGAGCAGAAAGAGCCATGGACAGCAGCGCGCAAGACATCAAAGCGTACGCCGACTGCCATGGCCCATGCCATGTCAATATTTTCATAGTGTTGATCGCTCATTTGCGCCCAGTCACACGCGCCAAAGACAGATGCAGCGAAAGGGGCAGAACCAAAAAACGCGCTGCGCAAGTTCAAGCGCAGTCACGGCCGAAAGTCAGGCTCTTGGTTTCGGGGGTCGATCGAGTCCGTCGGGCAGCAACTGGCCCCTGGAAAAGTAACGCTCTGCAGCGAGGTGATAAGTGCCAGGCAGCAAAGGTAAAGAACACTGCGGGCTAGGCAAGGCCGAAGAAAACTGGCTGGCTTCGGACAGGCCGTGCACGGTTGATGCGGTGGAGTTGTCCTCATGAAAGTCATCCGCATGGTCATCATGGTGATGGGCAACTCCCTGGAAGTGAAGCAGTTCATGCTGTGCATGCTCTTCATGCGCCATAAGCGCACCAAAGCCTGCAAAGGCCAGCGACTGCCAGCCCATGCAAAACATTAGAGCCACTGTGACCAATTGCTTCACCATGAGATGGATGTTACCAGTGACCAGCAATGCGTACGCGTTCTGTCAGCGCAATGCGCCTTGCAAGGAGTCAGGGTAATTCCTTTCAAGCTCTGTTCACGCGCTGTCGTGGACTCAAAAAAGATCACGGAGTTGCCATACGCGCAGGAGCGCAAGTCATCTGACCGCTGGGGCCGCAGCAAGTGCCGCGCTACTGGCCTTGCCTGTGGCGATATCATTTCTCAGCGCTTGGCGTTGGATGGCCTGCTGGCGCTCGGCGTCCTCTAGCAAACGCAGTCCAGCACGGACGACTTCACTGACGTTGTTATAGCGGCCGCTTTCGACTTGCTCGCGGATGAAGGTCTCAAAATGGGGGCTCAGGGCAACGCTGGTGGGCATGACATTATCATAACTATTAATAACTATTATTACCTACCAACCGGCACGCCTTTCCAAGATTGACCGGATGCCAGCAGAAAGGACGCCCCAGCCGTGCGTCGAAGTGCTGAATTTGACCTGGAAAAATCCAATCCCCCTGTCTAACCATAATTAGTGGCCATTCGAATATGCTCTGCTCGCTCATTTTGAAAATCTAATTTTTAAATTCTTTAATTTTTTCCCGTATTTGCTCTTCAGTCATTTCATCACAGCGACTGCTTCGATCTGGCATACGCAGCCATTCCTGTGTGCCTGCCCTTGGCCCATAAATTCGATCAAATTGTTTGAATACAGCCCATGTAACGAACGCCATACTGATGACAGCTGTGTGCCCCACCATGTTGTAGCCGACCGTCTGGATATCTCCAAAGTACATTCCAAAAGCTAAACACCAAAAACTAGCCAGAAGTACGGTCGCAAAGTACCTCACTAGAAGTGGTGCATGCCTGAGTGGATTGAGGTTTGGGTCCAACAGACTGCGTAATTTTTGGAGCATCAAGCTAAATAAATTAAAAACTGAAGACATGTAAATTCCCGAGGATTTTTTTGTTGATGTGGTGCTGTGTCATACCAAAGTACCTTGAGGTAAAGAGGCAGTGGGCACCAGCGGCAGGGGCAGGCCTTCGGCGATGGCTACTTGCTCGAGCGCTTTTTCGAACAGCATGCGCGCGGTACCGGCAACCTGCTGCAAGTAAGCGTGCAATTGCGCGTCGGCTTCGCTCCGGTTGGCGCACTCGCCGCTGTATGTTTCAAAGCAGGAGACTTGCAGCAGCAGCTCCGCCAAGTGGCTGGGGCACTCACAAGCCATTGCTGATGACAGCCCGGCAAATTGTGTCAATTGAGCATCGCCAAACCGAGGGGGTGATATGGTTTGTTGTGTAAGGCATTTTGTACTTGGAATCGTCAGATTGGGGGCTGTGACGGTGGTGTCTGACGGCGTCTCGGCACGCGGCAAGGATGCCAGCCACTGAACCAATGAATCGTCATCTACGGGTTCATACAAGACTGCGGCACCGGCGCCAATTACCTCTGCTCGTCCTGCGGCACTGGAAAAGCGGTACACCACTGCCGCCGCAGGGGCTCGCCAGGCGTCTTGGGCAACGCGCAATTCTTGCCGTGCACCAGGCTGCAAACTTGATGCCTGCCACAGCAGCAGGTCGACGGCGGGCTTGGCAGAATGTTGCGCGGCCTGGGCTGCATCGGCCAATGTATCAAAGACAGCCACCATCTGCAGCGCTGGCTTCAAGGGCTGGCGATCAATCAAGCGCTGCAGACGGCTCGCCAAGGCCTGTCCCACCACGACAGCCCTCCTGGGTGCCTGACTCATTGCACTGGGTCGGTTTGTTGTTTTGGCCGCTTCAGGCGTCTGCGTCATCTCGCGCATTTGTTCAGTTTCAAGTGCCGCCAGCAGGCCGATTGCATGGCCCTGCGCAGTAAGTCGGCGCAGCAAGGTCGCTCGCTCTACGTCTGCTGACGAATACAACCGGTGTCCAGATGCTGCCGTGCTGGGCCGTACAGCTTGGTAGCGCTGCTCCCAAATGCGCAAAGTCGCCACGGGCATGCCCGCCATGCGCGCAACCGCACCGCTTCTAAAAGTTGGCCTCAGCTTGGTTGCCAGCGGTGCGGCCGGTTGAAAATTAATCTTGGTGGAGACCATTGATCAGTGTTTGAGTTATTTATGAGTTGGATTATGCGCTTATTTTTCACGTTAGATAGCTGTCAAAAGGCGTTATTGCGTTAATATACAAACTCATTTACGACTCATTTTTTAGTTTAGTCGTTTTTGAAACGGCTCAATTCACTCTTTTGCTTCAGCAAAGCCTCAGATGGAACGCGCCAATTTTGTTGAAGTCTTCAAGCACCAAGAAAGCAGGCCCTTGGCGCTACTTTGAAATTAACCTGGCTTGTTTTAAATCGGAATTTCCATGAACAACAATCGACGCACCTTTTTCATGACCCTGGCCGCTGGCACATCGCTTTTGGCCACATCCGCCCGTGCTCAGGCAAAACTGGACGAAAAGAACCCGCAAGCCGTGGCCTTGGGCTATGTGGCGGACGCCACCAAGACCGACACCAAAAAGTTCCCCAAATACGCCGCCGGCCAGGTTTGCACCAACTGCGCCTTGTACCAGGGCAAAGCCAGCGATGCCTGGGGTGGTTGCCCGTTGTTTGCCGGTCAGCAAGTGGCCGGCAAAGGTTGGTGCAGTGCATGGGCCAAAAAAGGCTGATGGTGGCTGACTCGGCCGCGATACCTTTAGCGGGTACAGGCCGAATGCAAAGCCTTAGCCCCGGTACCGCGCCGCTCCTTGCAGGAGATACCCTTCCTAAGTGGGTGCTTGCTGATCTGCGCACCGACCACGCAGGCGAGGTCGGCGCGGTCTGCATTTACCAGGGCGATTTGCGCGTGATCCCGCTTTAAGGGTCTTCGCTGAGCACCACTTGGCCACCGAGCAAAAGCACCTGCGCCTCATTGCTGCCTGGCTACCTTCAGCGGAACACAGTCGCCTGCTGCCTCTCTGGCGACTGGCCGGGTTTCTCACTGGAGCCTTGCCTGCGCTGTTTGGACCCAGGGCGGTTTACGCAACGATCGAGGCCGTAGAGACCTTCGTTGACCACCACTACGAAGTGCAGGTGCGCGCGCTGGCCTCTCAGCCTGCACTGAGCGATTTGCGCCAGACTTTGCTCGATTGCCAAGCCGACGAAGTGGCTCACCGCAACGAGGCGGCTGCCGCTCGGGGCTCTGGTCAATCAACTTGGTTGCTGCGCACCTGGTGCGCCATGGTGGGCGCAGGCTCAAAAGCTGCGGTAGCCTTAATTCGCCATATTTGAATGACGTATGCATGACCGCCATCGCAGCCGAAATTGAACGCTTTGACCGCCTGAGTGCAACTTGGTGGGACAGCCGAGGACCGATGCGGCCGCTGCACGTTGTCAACGCCTTGCGTCTTGACTATGCGGTAGCACAAATCGCCTCGCACTTGGGGCGAGACACCGCCAACGCGCTCAGCGGACTGCGCATTTTGGATGTGGGATGCGGCGGCGGCTTGCTGTCAGAAGCGCTGGCCCGCCTAGGCGCGCAGGTTGTGGGCGTGGACGCTTCACCGGGTAACGTCGCCGCTGCTCGCCTGCACGCTCAATCGCAGAGCGTCACGGTTGACTACCGGCTGGGCGAGCCCGCCGAGGTGCTGTCGCCAGAAGAATGTTTTGATGTGGTGCTGGCGCTTGAGGTGGTCGAGCACGTGAGTGACGTGCCCGCATTTTTGGCCACTGCCGCTGCCTGCCTGGCGCCAGGTGGCATGCTGTTTGTCTCCACCATCGACCGCACCTTCAAGAGCTTTGTAGTTGCCATCATCGGAGCCGAATACCTGCTGCGGGTTCTACCGCGCGGCACCCACCAGTGGTCGATGTTTGTACGTCCCCAAGAGTTGAGTTCTGCTTTGGCTCCCGCAGACTTGCAAATAGGGGATCTGCGCGGTATGCGCTATGTACCGCTTGTGCACAAAGCCTCGTGGTGCAAGGACACGCAGGTTAACTACATCGCCACCTTCACGCACAGTGCCCAGCACAAGCGCCACCCTTGAAGGCCACCATGCACCATGTAATAGCTGACACGCTTGCATGGCTTTGCCGGTCAAGAACGTGGCCCGCATGACGGATAGCCAAAAACAAGCCGTCACGCTGCGTGCCCAAGCCATCCGCCGCAGTGAAGTTGGCGTAGCACCATGACGATGCTCGAAGATTTCCCGCCCACACGCCAAGCTGCTTTATCGCGCATCAGTGCCGTGCGTCCTGGCGACTATGCGCGCAGCCGTAATGCTATCGCCGGCGCAGTCACTGGCCTGTCGCCCTACATCACCCACGGACTGCTCAGCCTGCCCGAGGTACTGGCCGGTGTGACCGCCAAGCACTCGCTCGATGTGCAACACAAGTTCGTGTTCGAGCTGGGTTGGCGCGAATACTTTCGCCATGTCTGGACGTTTCGTGGCGAAGAAATTTTTGAATCTCTGCGCGAGGGCCTCCTGCCACAGACAAGCTATTCATCGCTGCTGCCTTTCGATATTCGCCAAGCTGCGACCGGTGTGCCCGTTATCGATATGGCGGTGCGCACCTTGTACGCCACGGGCTATTTGCACAACCATGCCCGCATGTGGCTGGCCAGCTATGTTGTGCACGTGCGCAAGGTGGACTGGCGGGTTGCGGCAGACTGGCTTTACGGCTACCTGCTGGACGGTGATCTCGCCAGCAACCACCTCAGCTGGCAGTGGGTGGCTGGCACCGGCAGCAGCAAGCCTTATCTTTTCAATGCAGACAATGTTGCCCGCTACGCGCCTGCCCCCTGGCACAGCCCGGGCAGTGTGATCGACCAGTCCTATGAGGCATTGGATCGGCTCGCCCGACAACCCACGCGCTACGCTCACACCGAGCACGACGCGCCCACCCAAGGCGCGCTGATCGAGCCCTCCCTTCTTTCAGAACCACCCCTCGATCTGGGCTGGACACAGCCTGACGCGGCAGCTATAGCAGGCCGCGAGGTGTGGCTGGTGCACCCTTGGAACCTGGGCGATCTGCCCACTTCCTTGCCTGCAAATACGGTAGTGGTAGGTGTATTTATCACCGACTTTCACCGCACCTGGCCTTGGAGCGAGCGGCGCTGGCGTTTTGTTGCCAGCCGAATGGCGGAACTTGCTGCGCTGCGTTGGCAAGGTGATGCGGCCGCACTCGGCGCTGCACTGCAAGGCGCCGCCCAAGTGCGCAGTGTGGACGAGCCGCATCTTGCACCCTGGTTGACGCGCTTGGCAGTTTGCGAGGCGGCGGTTGGACTTTTTCCGGCGGTCGCCAGGCGCTGCGACTCTTTTAGCCAGTGGTGGACTCGTGCTTCACGCGGCTTTGCAACAGCCTCTGACTTGCTGGCCGCCCGACAAGCGCCAGCGTGGTGAACCTATTGGGACCGAAATATGAACGATACGAAACAGACCACCACTAGCCAGCGCCCTGCGGCACTGACCGTGCTCTACGACGGCGCCTGTCCACTGTGTCGGCGCGAAATTGCCGTCTACCGTGACCTGCAACCGCTGCAACCAGGCTCGCCGGTGTGCTTTGCCGATATCAGCAACACGGCAGTGCCGCTGCCAGCCGGCACCTCGCGCGAACAGTTGCTGGCGCGGTTTCATGTGCAAGGCCGTGATGGTCAACTGCTCAGCGGCGCCCAGGCATTTTTGGCCTTGTGGACCGCCCTGCCCGGCTGGCGCTGGCTGGCCTTGGCAGGGCGCCTGCCGGGCGCTGGCTGGGTGATGGAGCGAATGTACCGGTTGTTTCTAAGGTGGCGGCCGATGCTTCAACGCTGGGCCGCGCGCTGGGACTAACACCCTCAAGCGACCAGTCACGACGCATAGACGACTTGTTGGAATACTTCACACCCGATAGCTTTGCGCTGACCGGCAAACTTGTGAACTTGGCGAGCCACCGCTCGAAAAATGAAAAAAGACTTTCAAACTCCCCAGGAAATTCGCCAGCAAATATGGAAGGAACTCGGGCGGGCGAGCCAAGACCGGCACCATGCTTGGCGAACACCTGTGCTGGCTACGGTGGGCAAAGACGGCGCCGTCAACATCGGCGAGCACGTCTGCTGCCAAACACCTGGCAATGGCTAACACCCGGAGATTGCTCTCATCGGGCACTATCTTCCTGGCAGCAAATCTCCAAGCAATCCATTGACTGGAAAAAAATTCAACCTTGTGACTGTCAAGCTCATTTATAGACCGTCGCGTTCATAAGGATACCGAGCAGTATGTATATTGCAGTGGCCACATTTTTGGCGTTTCAGGAAATCCTGATATTTCGGAGCTTTTTATGAAAAAGACTTTAATCGCTGCAGTTTTAGCCCTTGGCGCTGCATTGACTGTGCAAGCCAAAGACATCGTTGACACAGCCGTAGGCGCTGGCAACTTCACTACCTTGGCGACGGCACTCACCGCCGCAGGCTTGATTGATACCCTCAAAGGAAAAGGCCCATTCACGGTGTTTGCACCCACCGATGCAGCCTTCGCCAAGATTCCTAAAGCCGACCTGGATGCTTTGCTCAAAGACAAGGCCAAGCTCACTGCTGTACTTACGTATCATGTGGTCGCCGGTAAAGTGCTGGCCGCTGACGTAAAAGCGGGCAAAGTCAAAACCGTGCAAGGCTCTGAAATCACCATCTCCACCACGGGTGGCGTCATGGTCGACAAAGCTAAAGTTACAGCTACCGACATCGTGGCTGACAACGGCGTTATCCATGTCATCGACAGCGTGATCATGCCCAAGTAAAACGACTGGTAAAGCGTTTGCTGTTTTGTTCTTGGGGAGCGTTAATGCGGATCGTAGATTTAGCAATAACAAAGCCCCCCAAAGCACGCAAAGCAGCAATTTTGCAATGAAACTGGCACAACGACACAAGGCGAAACCATTGCTGAAGCGGTACTAAATCTCAAAGAGGCTACGAGCCTTTATTTGGAAGAATTTCCGTTGAACATTCACGCGCATCCCTTAGTGACGACCTTTGAAGTGGCACATGCCTAAATTCCCTGGGTTGTCGGGAGCGCAGATTGTGCGGGCGCTCGAAAGACTTGGCTTTGTGGTGGCGCGCCGAGCCGGTTTCAGCGCAGAAGGATTTAATTAGGTGCTTTGATCGTTGGTGCTGGCGAACCGAGTGAAATCGCCTCTCCGCCTTGACTTTTCAATCCGAGCCGAGTGAAAACCCGGCAAATGGGTATTCCGGAGCAACGTGACCAGTGATTCCGGTCGAACGTGACCGCTGATTCCGGGATCGTGACCAGCGATTCCGGTCATCGTGACCGGCACGCCGGTCTACACCACCGGCACGGTG